>NZ_BSSU01000004.1 GCF_030161415.1 Thalassotalea eurytherma | reverse complement strand
TTTCGTCAGTATGACCAAAGGATAAAGTCCTTCGTCGATATGACTCAGTCTCTGCCAGTCATTGTGGCGCAGGCCGCAATCTCTTTTGATTCGGTTATGTGTTGATATACTGACCTTCGTCGGTATGACTCAGCCCCAGACTGTTAGGCCGCAATCCGCGTTTAATGTTTGCAACCTATGCAGTGCGTTAAAGAATAGCGTGTCTCATGCGATTTTTATTTAGTTTTAGAGACTACCTTACAGTATATTAGCAAGACGATATCTATAAGCGTGAGCGTTCTTAGGAGAACGGTATTCATTGTTAGTGGGTAGGCGTTACCATAAACAACCTAACGTAGGTAAGTTCTCTGTATGCTCCTGTAGAGCTTAATAGGATGTTGAAGTGATGTGAGAATTCTGTAGGCATAAAAAACCCGACTTAGCCGGGCTTTTCTAATTTTAATACGGTAACTACTTACCGATCGCAATTGTTAACTGACTAAATGTTTTAATTTGGTCAATTACTTTTACAACATGTTCGTACTGTGTGCTATCACCAGGGATAACAACTGCAGTGCTCGTTTCATTCTTCGCTAAGAAGTTTTCAATACGTGCTGGTAAACGCTCGATATCAACCATTTTACCATTAAAGTTAATTAAACCTTGATCTGAAATCTTAACTACAATAGTTGGTGTTGGGTTTGAAGGTTGATTATTCTTTTCAGGCTTGCTGATCATTAAGCCTTCTTCTTTAACGAATGAAGTCGTTACAATGAAGAAAATAAGCAAGATAAATACAATATCAAGCATTGGCGTCATATCTACGTCTGATTCTTCGACGTCATGAACTCGATTTTTTCTCGACATTTCTCGTTCCTATATTTTTAAGTTAAACGAAATTATTCGTATAAGGCGTCTAACTATATGAGAAGTTTTTACATCGGTCAAATATAGCATATAGTTGCCTTAGTATTTAAGCATTAATTTAAATATTTTTTAGCTATAAACTTTGTCAGACATTCTTTTAGTTTATTGATAAAATTTCATTAACTACCTTAAGGTGAAAAGTATTTTATGGCGATAAACTGGTTCCCAGGGCACATGCATAAAGCCCAAAAAGAAATTAAAGAAATTCTGCCACAAATCGATGTGGTTATAGAGGTCTGTGACGCAAGGCTACCGTTCAGTAGTGAAAATCCAATGATCACTGAAATTAGGGGCGATAAACCGTTAATCAAAATATTGAATAAATCTGACTTAGCAGATGATGCGCTTACTAAAAAATGGTTAGCGTATTTAAAAAGTCAGCATAATGTTCAAGCGATTGCGTTAACTACGGATAACCCAAGTGTCGCGAAAACAATCCCTTCGATTATTCGTAGCTTAGTTCCTCATAAAGATGAAGCAGGAAAACAGATTAATGCCGTTATTATGGGGATTCCTAATGTTGGTAAGTCTACCCTAATAAATACTTTAGTAGGTAAAGCCAAGGCTAAAGTTGGTAACGAGCCCGCTGTTACGAAAGGGCAGCAACGTATTCGCCTAGAAGAAGGGCTTTATTTGTATGATACACCTGGTATGTTGTGGCCTAAGATAGTGAATGAAAATAGTGGCTACCGCTTAGCGATTACTAGTGCAGTTAAAGATACCGCCTTTGATCATGAAGACATTGCGTGGTTTGCCGCAGACTATTTGTTAGAAGCTTATCCTAGCAGATTGCAAGATAGATATAAGCTAGAAAGAGTTCCTGCCACAGAAGTAGAACTAATTGAAGAAATAGGCCGACAACGAGGCTGTGTGCGCAGTGGTGGTGTTGTAGATTTACATAAGGCGTCAGAGATCTTAATTAACGAAATCCGTGACAAAACCTTAGGTGCTATTTCTTTTGAAACGCCAGAAATGATTGAGCGAGAAATAGTTCATTTCGAAGAGCTGGAAGCGAGTAAAATTGCAGAGCGCGAAGCACGTAAAAAAGCGCGTGGTCGCGGTCGTAAGAATAAAAGGAAATAATCATGACAACGCAAACATCATTTGAATTACACGAAATGCTGGCAGCTGATACTGTACTTATAAAAGAGTTGCCATTATCTAACCTCATGTTAATGAATAATGCCAATCATCCTTGGTGTATTTTGGTCCCACGGGTAGCTGATGTGAATGATGTTTATCAATTGGACTGGCAAGATCAGCAACAACTGTTAAACGAATCAAGCATGTTATGTGAAGTGATGATGCAATTGTTTAAAGGAAAAAAAATGAATGTGGCTGCATTAGGAAATATGTGCCCGCAATTACACGTTCATCATATCGTTCGTTTTGAAGGTGATATTGACTGGCCCCATCCTGTATGGGGAAGAAGCTCATGTGTCTCCTACTCTTCGGAAAAAATTACTGATATTAAAGCACAGTTGTTATCTGTTATTGATACTATCATCGATTAGCTATGTTAACGTAATTTGAAAAAACGCCAAAACATGAAAATGTTTTGGCATTTTTTATGGTTTTCAACTTGACTAAATAGTGCTGATAATTGGTTAACAACTATTCGTACTTATTTGTCCTTCAAGCTGCTTGTAGCACGACCCTTATCGCTTAATGCTCTAATAATTGAAACAATAGCTTTTTAACATATTGGGTTTCAAACGGCTTATCGCAAAGAGCGTCTACGCCATCTTGCGCGATGTTAGCTAAATGGGTGTCATTGCTTTCACTGGTTACCATGAGTATCGGCAGATGAGACTGTTGTGAGTCGTTGCGAATAAACTTAGCTAATTCTCGTCCATCAACTTCAGGCATGTTGTAATCGGTGACAACTAAATCAAACATCTCTTGCGCTAAAATATTAATAGCTTCCTGTCCGTCTGCTGCTTCAGTAACTTTAATTAGGCCTAGGTTATTTAGAACGCGCTTTATATGTTTTCTAGCTAAATTACTATCATCAACTAGCAACACTCGAATGTCATGCACGTCGAAAAGCGCTAGTTCCATTTCTTCTACATTTAGATTATCAACCGTATTCTTTAGCGCGGCTTTTAAATGCATTGACTCAAATGGTTTTGGCAAAATTGCGACCACACCGGCTTGTTTATAAGCTTCTAAGCTTTCTCGCTTTATTTCGCTACTGACAAGCATAAATGGCGTATCAGATAATGCATTATGATTTCGGATTTCATTGAGTAACTCAATCGCGCTGCCATCTTCAAAATACATTGAACTTGCGATTAGATCGCGAGGATGAGTATTCATTATCTCTAGGGCTTGAGCCTTAGTTGTTGCTTCGGCTAAATCAACAATGCCTTGTGCTTTTAGCTGTTTTACAATTATTTTTCTTTGGGTATCAGATGGCTCTATCAATAAGATAGATAGGTCTGATAAAGATACACTTTCTACTGCAGACACCATATTAACCACCAATAAACTTTACGTTGAAACCATTCTTTTCAAGAACCGCTTTTATTTGATCGCGTTTGTCACCTTGAATCTCAATTGTTTCGCCAACAACGCTACCGCCACAACCACACGTTTTCTTTAGTTTGCTTGCGAGATCTTTTAAACCTTTAGCATCTAAGCCCAAGCCGGAAATGGTCATAACACCTTTTCCTTTGCGGCCTTTAGTTTCTCTACGTACTTTTGCAAAACCATCACTTGGTGTAACCGTTTGACTTTTTTCTTCTTTTATTCGGCCTGATTCGGTTGAATAGACGAGGTTATTATCGTGCTGCATGATCGCTACCCGTTGAATTTTTTTGCGCACCTTGATGGATTTCTTTAACAATGTCAATGTTGCGCTGTGATACTTAAGTATAGGATATAAAAAAGCCACCGTTGTCGGTGGCTTTTGAAAGCTATAATCTTTTATAGTTTGCTTTCTAATTCAGGTAATGTGTCGAATAAATCGGCCACTAAACCGTAATCAGCAACTTGGAAAATAGGGGCTTCAGGATCTTTGTTGATTGCAACAATAATCTTTGAGTCTTTCATGCCGGCTAAATGTTGAATAGCACCACTGATACCTACCGCAATGTATAGGTCAGGTGCTACGATTTTACCTGTTTGGCCAACTTGCATATCATTAGGTACAAAGCCAGCGTCAACAGCTGCTCGTGATGCACCAATTGCAGCGCCTAATTTGTCAGCAATACCTTCAAGTAACTTAAAGTTATCACCGTTTTGCATACCACGACCACCAGAGATTACAACTGATGCAGCACCGAGGTCTGGACGCTCTGATTCTGTTAACTCATCACTTACATGTGCTGAAATACCAGCGTCTGTTGCATTTGATAAAGCAACGACTTCTGCGCTACCGTCTGTTGCTACTGCGTCAAATGCAGTCGCACGAACCGTAATGACTTTCTTGGTATCTAAACTTTGTACTGTCGCAATTGCATTACCTGCGTAGATAGGGCGTACAAAGGTATCTGCTGATTCAACACCAATGATATCCGATACTTGAGCAACGTCTAATAACGCAGCAACACGTGGCATAAAGTTTTTACCAACGCTTAATGCGGTCGATAAAATATGCTCATAGTCGCCAGCAAGCTCTAAAACTAATGCACTAACGTTTTCTGCTAATTGGTGTTCATACGCTGCATTGTCAGCAACTAATACCTTATTAACACCGCTTACAGTAGCCGCAGCATCGACAACTGCTTGACAGTTGTGACCCGCTACTAATAAATCAATATCGCCGCCAATTGCTTGTGCAGCAGCAACTGTTTTCAATGTATCAGCTTTTAATTCGCTGTTATCGTGCTCTACGTAAACTAAAATAGCCATTATGAAATCACCTTCGCTTCATTCTTTAACTTTTCTACTAATTCATCAACGCTTTCAACAACAACACCAGCACTGCGCTCTGCTGGAGGAGCTACTTTTAACAAGGTAGCGCGTGGTGATAAATCAATACCAAAATCGCCCGCTGCTTTAACATCTAAAGGCTTACGCTTAGCTTTCATAATATCTGGTAATTTAGCGTAACGAGGTTCGTTTAAACGAAGGTCAGTTGTTACGATAGCTGGAAGGTTCAGTGCAACTGTTTGCAAACCACCGTCAACTTCACGAGTAACGTTGACTTTATCGCCATCTACTTTAACTTCAGAAGCAAATGTACCTTGAGCCATACCAGTTAGCGCTGCAAGCATTTGACCTGTTTGGTTATTGTCACTGTCGATAGATTGTTTACCTAAAATAACTAAACCAGGTTGTTCTTCATCAACAATTTTTTGCAATAGTTTAGCAATATTCAAAGAATCTAATGTTTCTTCAGTTTCAATTTGAATTGCTCGGTCTGCGCCAAGTGCTAGCGCCGTTCTCAACTGTTCTTGACACTTTTTGTCACCAATTGATACTGCAACGATTTCAGTTGCTGTGCCGGCTTCTTTTAAGCGAACAGCTTCTTCTACTGCGATTTCACAAAATGGGTTAATTGCCATTTTAACGTTGGTTAAATCAACGTCTGAGTTATCAGGTTTAACGCGTACTTTGACGTTATAGTCAATCACACGTTTTATCGGGACTAATACTTTCATCATCGCCTCTACTTGTTTCTGTATAAAACTGTGTTGGAATACTTACCAGAATGGTTTCTGGCTAGTTATTATTTTATGGCATGTGAGCCTATCTATACTTTGTCGTCAGGTCAATGTTAACGAAGATAAACCTGATGACATTTACTATCAATTAACTGATATCAAGTAAATAGTTATTTACAGGATAGAATTTATCCATAAATTATTTATAATAACTTGATACTATCAAACAAGTGTTTTAAATTCAAACGAGTGTTTGAATTTAACAAATATACTTATTATAAAAAGAGGTGAAATATGGAACGCGAATCGATGGAGTTTGATGTCGTCATCGTTGGAGCAGGTCCATCAGGCTTGGCTACAGCTTGTCGTTTAATGCAATTAGCGCAAGAAAAAGACCAAGAATTAATGGTTTGTGTCGTTGAAAAGGGCTCGGAAGTAGGCGCACATATTCTGTCAGGTGCCGTTTTTGAACCACGCTCACTAAATGAATTATTCCCTGATTGGAAAGAAAAGGGGGCGCCGTTAAACACTGAAGTGAAAGGCGATGATATTTACTTCTTAAATGGCGAAGATAAATCAGTTAAGTTACCCGGCTTTGCTGTACCTAAAACCATGCACAATGAAGGAAACTACATTGTTTCTATGGGGAATATTTGTCGTTGGTTAGCTGAGCAAGCTGAAGAAATGGGTGTTGAGATCTTCCCTGGTTTTGCTGCACAAGAAGTTATTTACCAAGAAGATGGTTCTGTAGCGGGGATTTTAACCGGTGATATGGGCGTTGACGAAAATGGCAACGAAAAAGACTCATATATGCCAGGTATGGAACTTCGTGCTAAATACACAGTTTTTGCTGAAGGTTGTCGTGGTCACTTAGGAAAAGAGCTTATTAGTAAGTTCAACCTAGACGAAGGTAAATCACCACAACATTACGGCCTGGGTTTTAAAGAAATTTGGGATATTGATCCTGAGTTACATCAAGAAGGCTTAGTTGTACATACTGCTGGTTGGCCATTAGACAGTAAAACTGGTGGCGGTGGTTATTTGTATCACGCAGAAAACAATCAAGTGTTTGTAGGTATGATTATCGATTTGAATTACTCAAATCCTCACCTAAGCCCGTTTGAAGAGTTTCAGCGATACAAACATCACCCAACCATTAGTCAGTACCTAAAAGGTGCTAAACGTGTCTCTTACGGCGCTAGAGCGCTTGCAAAAGGTGGTTTTAACTCATTACCGAAACAATCAATGCCTGGTGGGTTATTAATTGGTTGTGATGCCGGTACAATTAATTTCGCGAAGATCAAAGGTAACCATACTGCTATCAAAACGGGTATGTTAGCTGCCGAAACAATCGTTGATGCGCTTGTGTCTGGTGATGAAGGTGGCAAAGATTTAACAAGCTACGAAGAAAACTTTAAAGCATCTTGGTTATACGATGAGTTATACAATACACGCAACTTTGGTCCAGCAATGCATAAGTTTGGTACTTTCTTTGGTGGAGCATACAACACAGTTGATCAAAACTTCTTTGGTGGTAAATTACCGTTTAACTTTAAAGACGAATCGTTAGATCATGAGCAGTTAAAGCTTGCAGGTGATGCTCCTACTATTCAGTATGCCAAACCTGATGGCGTATTAAGCTTTGATCGATTATCTTCAGTATTTTTATCAAATACCAATCATGAGGAAGATCAGCGTTGCCATTTACAATTAGCAGACGCGATGATTCCTATGACGGTTAACTTGGAAAAATATGCAGAGCCTGCACAACGTTATTGTCCTGCTGGTGTATATGAGATTCAAGCGACGGAAGAAGGCGATAAGTTTGTCATTAACTCGCAAAACTGTATTCACTGTAAGACCTGTGATATTAAAGATCCAAGTCAAAACATCACTTGGGTAACGCCAGAAGGTGCTGGTGGTCCAAACTACCCTAATATGTAGTTGTAACTTGAGAACGGATTAATAAATTACTTGCTAGAAAGACTAAGGTAGTAAGCTTGTTCGTTCAATGTAGGTAATTTAACTTATTAACCCGTCCTCAAGCTAGAGCAATTAAAAAAGCCCGTAATCATCGATTACGGGCTTTTTGTTTACTGCCCTAAACTACCTAATATCGTAGGTGGTTATCATCAAACTAGGCTTGAACTGGGCTGTTACGAAAATACAGTGAGCCTCGAATTACACATCCGTGCCATTGCAATAGAATAATTTTTAGCTTGTAAGCTTTTAACTGTTTGAGGCAGGAAGCAGAATACTGATGCTAAGGCAGGGATGCCTATTCATCAGGAACAGTAAAAAAGCACAAGTTTAAAATTATTGTCTTCTATTGCGTTGGACGCCGAGGGAGTTCCAAGAGGGAAACAGGCGGTTATTCCCTTTTGGGTGAAGTCGGCACCCCGACAATATGAAGTGAGATAATCACAGAACTAGAAAGTATTTAGGCGTAAAGCTTGATAAATGCTTAAAGTTTTCATTGTCTTTTTGTGTAGAATATCAGGCAAAAAAATACCGCAACGTGTGCGGTATTTTTATAGCTAAGATCTGTTATTGACCTTTAACTTCAGAACGACCGTTAAATACAGCTTTGTCGCCTAAGAACTCTTCGATACGCAATAATTGGTTGTACTTAGAAACACGATCAGAGCGACATAGTGAACCAGTCTTAATTTGACCCGCTGCTGTACCTACTGCTAAATCAGCAATTGTTGCATCTTCAGTTTCACCACTGCGATGAGAAATAACTGCTGTAAAACCAGCGTCTTTTGCCATTTTAATCGCAGCTAATGTTTCTGTTAAAGAACCGATTTGGTTAAACTTGATTAAGATAGAGTTACCAATACCTTGCTCAATACCACGCGTTAAAATTTTCGTGTTTGTTACGAATAGATCGTCACCAACAATTTGTACTTTATCGCCAATTAAATCTGTTTGGTATTTGAAGCCATCCCAGTCTGATTCATCTAAACCATCTTCAATTGAAATGATAGGGTATTGAGCACATAAAGAAGCTAAGAAATCAGAGAATTCATTAGCAGTGTATTGCTTACCTTCACCTGATAGGTCGTAAATACCTTTTTCTTTGTTGTAGAACTCAGATGCTGCACAGTCTAGTGCTAATGTTACATCTTTACCTAACTCGTAACCTGCCGCTTCAGTTGCTTCTTTAATTACAGCAAGTGCATCAGCGTTTGATTCTAAGTTTGGTGCAAAACCACCTTCATCGCCTACGGCTGTATTCATACCTTTTGACGAAAGCACTTTTTTCAATGCATGGAAGATTTCAGCGCCCATGCGTAATGCTTCTTTAAAGCTTGAAGCGCCAACAGGCTGAACCATGAATTCTTGAATATCAACGTTGTTGTCTGCATGTTCACCACCATTGATGATGTTCATCATTGGCAATGGTAAAGAGTATTGGCCTGACGTACCGTTTAAATCAGCAATATGCTCAAACAATTGAACACCTTTTGCCATAGCTGCTGCTTTAGCGTTCGCTAAAGAAACGGCTAAAATAGCGTTAGCACCAAAGTTTTCTTTATTTTCTGTGCCGTCTAAGTCGATCATAATCTTATCAACATTAGCTTGGTCTAAAGCATCTTGACCGATAAGTGCAGATGCAATGTCATTGTTAGCCGCTGCAACAGCTTTTAATACACCTTTACCTAAGTAACGTGCTATGTCACCATCACGTAATTCTAATGCTTCACGTGAACCTGTAGAAGCACCTGATGGAGCCGCAGCTCTGCCCCAAGCGCCAGATTCAAGGTAAACGTCTGCTTCAATAGTTGGGTTACCACGAGAGTCCATTACTTCACGAGCAATGATCTTAGCAATTTTTGACATTGTTTTTCCTCATACACGTCGCCCTTGCGTGGGCTTAATAAATTTAACTAAAGCACAATAGCGTGCTTGGATTGTTGTAAAAATCATATAAAAAAACCGTAGCTTGGCTACGGTTTTTAATTAGTTTAAAACTTGCTTTTGGTATTCAAATGATGCCGCAACAAAGCTTTCAAACAGTGGGTGACCATCGCGAGGAGTTGAATTAAACTCAGGATGGAATTGCCCAGCAATAAACCATGGGTGATCTGGATTTTCAATCACCTCAACCAATTTCTTATCTGAAGACAAGCCAGAGAAAATTAAACCAGCGTTCGATAATTTTTCTCTTAAGGTATTATTTACCTCATAACGGTGACGGTGTCTTTCATAAATTGTTTCACTACCATATACGTCACATGCCTTGGTACCTTTCACCAAGTGGCACAATTGTGAACCTAAACGCATCGTTCCGCCTAAGTCAGAATCTTCGTTACGGTATTCAACTTGACCTTCTTCGTCTAACCATTCATTGATTAAACCAACAACAGGGTATGGAGTTTCAGGATCAAATTCAGTTGAATGTGCACCCTCTAAACCAGCGACGTTGCGAGCATATTCAATTAATGCTACTTGCATACCTAAACAAATGCCTAAGTATGGTACTTTGTTTTCGCGGGCATACTTTGCTGCGGCAATTTTACCTTCAACACCACGCTCACCAAAACCGCCAGGAACTAGAATAGCGTCTAAGCCTTCTAATACTTCATCACCTTTTGATTCAACGGTTTGTGAATCAACATATTTTATATTTACTGTCACTTGGTTCTTTAAACCAGCATGCTTTAAAGCTTCGTTTACAGATTTGTAAGCATCTGGTAGTTCAATGTATTTACCTACCATGCCAATAGTGACTTCACCAACAGGGTTTGCTTCGTGATAAAGCACTTGCTCCCACTCTGATAAATTTGCTTCAGGAACATCTAGACCAAAGCGTTTGACAACGATTTCATCAGTGTTTTGTGATTTTAGTAGCGCTGGAATTTTATAGATTGAATCTACATCGCGCATTGATACAACAGCTTTTTCTTCAACGTTACAGAATAACGCGATCTTCGCACGCTCATTTGCAGGAATAGGACCTTCACTACGACACACTAAAATGTCAGGGAAAATACCAATTGAACGCAACTCTTTTACAGAGTGCTGGGTTGGTTTTGTTTTAATTTCACCAGAAGCTGCTAAATATGGGACAAGCGTTAAATGCATGAACATGGCGCGTTCGCGACCTAATTCAACACCTAATTGACGAATGGCTTCTAAGAATGGTTGTGATTCAATGTCACCGACCGTGCCACCAACTTCAACCATTGCAACATCGTAACCTTCTGCACCTTCAATTACACGACGTTTAATGTCGTTGGTTATATGAGGAATAACTTGAATCGTTGCACCTAAGAACTCACCTTTACGCTCACGCGCTAAAATATCTTGGTAAATACGACCTGTTGTAAAGTTGTTGCGCTTGGTCATTTTGGTGCGGATAAAACGCTCGTAGTGACCTAAATCTAAGTCTGTTTCTGCACCGTCTTCAGTCACAAATACTTCACCGTGCTGAATTGGGCTCATTGTACCTGGATCAACGTTAATGTATGGGTCAAGCTTCAACATGGTAACTTTTAAACCACGTGCTTCTAAAATTGCGGCAAGTGAAGCTGCGGCAATACCTTTACCAAGAGACGAAACAACACCGCCCGTTACAAATATATATTTTGTCGTCATGTTAAACCCAGATGTCAGGAAATTTGAAAATGTAGCCAAACTCGATATTTAGAATTAAAAATCAAGTATAGCAAGACGGGGCGACATTATACGTAAACATGCCCATAACAACAAGTTACCTTATCGTATTATTCGTTAAATTTTTCGCTAGAATTTATATAGTACGAGGTTACACTAGTTCATCTAACTTTTAATCAATATATGCGTAGTAGAATCATGACCTCAAAACTTCAATCAGTACTCGACGAAATTGATGAAATTAATCGCCAAGACCAAAATCAAGAAATTGTTGAAGGTATAGCTCAACCTAAAGAATTTTTATATGGTCAACGTATGAGTGAATGCTTACTTACTTATTGGCCTGGCGCTAATGAGCTGTTACAAATTGCAGTGCGAGCTCAACATGTAAAGCGCTGGCATATTGCGCGTCAAGAATACCCTATGGGAAAAGCAGGTTATTATGCGTGGCGAACTGCTTTAGGCGTATTTCATGCTGAAACAGCCCACGAATTGATGTTAAGTAAAGGTTATAGTGAGCAGGAAGCAAATCAAACGGCAAGTATGCTTAAAAAGGAACGATTGAAATCAAACCCTGATGCGCAAACACTAGAAGACGTTGCATGTCTCGTTTTTCTTATGCATTACTTCGGTCCATTTGCTGAAAAGCATAGCGATGAAAAAATCATCTCTATTGTGCAAAAAACATGGAAAAAAATGTCGGACCAAGCAAAAGATATAGCCTTGTCATTGACATTGCCTCCGCACCTTGGCAAGTTAGTCGCCCAAGCATTAAGCTAAATTTAAGGTTACGTTGCTTGACTTGCTCAAGTGGCGTAATAAATATCCTTCACATAAATAGAAAATATCATGACAAACAAATCTCTTATAAAAGCAGTAGGGATTGCCGCTGGTTTATCTTTTGTACCAGCAAGTTTTGCTACTGTAGTCGACATCGAAACCACTCAAGGTACTATTCAAGTAAACCTGTTTGATCAATCAACGCCAAAAACAGTCGCTAACTTTTTAACGTATGTTAATGAGCAAAGCTATGTTGATACTGTGATTCACCGCAGTGTAGAGGATTTTGTTGTGCAAGGTGGTGGCTTCACTTTTGATGGTGAAACATTACAACCTATTGATGTGAATGGTACGGTAGACAACGAGCCTGAATGGTCAAATATTGAAGGCACGATTGCTATGGCGAAAGTTGCTGGTGACCCTGATAGTGCGACCAGTCAATGGTTTTTCAATGTAGGTAATAATAGCGCAAACTTAGACTTACAAAACGAAGGTTTTACCGTTTTTGGTCAAGTTGTTTCTGGTATGAACGTAGTTGAGCAAATTAATCAATTAGAGACTTGTGGTGATGTACCTATGGTTGACTTCTCTGATAGCGATTGCACATCTAACGTAACGCCAACAGATGCAAATCTTGTCAAAATTATTTCTATTACTGTGTCTGATAGCTCAACAGACACTGAAGATTCAGTCGACAAAGTACCAAATATCTTTGAACCGATAACGCCAACGCCAGATCCGGGTGGTGACGATTCGAGTTCAGGTGGTTCAATGCCATTGATGCTTATCGGTTTACTCGGTTTAATGCGTTTATTTAGAAAATAGCATTAACTTGCGCGGCAAACAGGGCATTGCTTGTTTGCCGTTACTTTAAATTCTTGCCACTGCTGAAATAGACCATCGAAAACCAAGAGTTGATGAGTTGGCACCTTTATCCCAATAATCACTTTAATACACATCAAGGCTTGTATAGAGCCAATGATACCGAGCACCGGACCAACAATACCTACTGTTTGACAATTTAATGCAGGCGCATGCTCTTTTGACGGGATCATACATTGATAACAACTTTGCGGTGTCGGTTCATCACTTTGCCGGTTTAATATAAAGCACTGACCATCAAAGCCTGTAGCAGCACCAGAAATCAGGGTTTTATTTTGGTTAAAACAGCACTTGTTTAAAATGAATCTACTATCAATATTGTCGGTACAGTCAATAACGACGTCTACGAGCGAGCAATAATAATCTGCTGTTTCTTCATCGAGCATTTCATCAATAATTTCGATATCTACATCAGGATTTTGTGCCGTTAATCGCTGTGCTACTATGTCTGCTTTATTGCTACCAACATCGTTAGGCGTAAATAATATTTGGCGTTGCAGGTTACTTTCATCAACAATATCGCCGTCAGCTAAAAATAGCTCACCCACACCCGCTGCAGACAAATACATGGCTACAGGGTTTCCTAAACCGCCTAAGCCAACCACTAACACCTTGGCGTTTCGTAACGCCAATTGCCCCTGCTCACCAACTTTGGCCAGCATTATTTGACGTTGATACTTCAATTGCTCTTGAGTGCTTAACACAGAAACTCCATCAAATTGTTTTTAACGCGCTAGCTTTAAATTGAATATAGACCTGTTGCTGGATATCAAGCTCTAAACTTAATAAAGAATAGAGGGAAATCGTAACGAAAAATCGTTGGTGTTGATAACTCACTTGCAGTTTAGCTTTGTTATGTAGCTTAACGATTTTATTGATAACAACAGGAATGACATTCATTAAAGACGTTGAAGAAGGGGGTGTCACACTAATACTAATGTCAGTTGACATGACATTGCAGCGAACCCGTGTTTTTTGGTGTTCCGCTATATAGTGACTTGGTAGATAAAGCTTTTGGTCATTAAATAACAGCAGCTCAGTAATACCAAAATCAGGCAGTGATTTATTAATAAGTAAATCTAAACTCGTTTGCTCCTTGATATCCCCTAAATCACTTAAGGCATAAATCACATCAGCAGTTTTACCAAAATGTGTCATTTTCCCATGTTCAATAACCATCATTTCATCGGTAAGTTGCTCAATTTCAGCAATTTGGTGAGAAATAAATAGCATAGAGATTTTATAGATTTTGTGTATTTCTCTAAGTAGGCCGATAAATTGTTTCCTACTGCCGGTATCTAATGCACTGAGTGGCTCATCTAATAGCAATAGTTTAGGCTCTGCCAGTATAGCTCTTGCTAAGGCTATACGTTGCTTCTCTCCGCCAGACAACGTATTGATATCTTTAGCAAGAAGGGGCTTGATGCCCATCGTTTCAACTAGGTTACTATAATGAATTTTCGAATTTTTACATCGTTTCTGCGCATATCGTAAATTCTGAGAGATACTTAAATGAGGAAATAAACGGGCCTCTTGAAAAACCATTGAGACAGGGCGATTCTCAGGACTGATTAATATATTTCCTGAAGATTGTAGCCATGGTTTATCATCAAATAGAATGCAGCCCTTTGTCGTTTGGTGAAAGCCGGCGATTGCCCGCAATAGGCTTGTTTTCCCTGCACCAGAACGACCATAAATTCCGGTAATCGCATTGCTATTTATTATTGTGTTGATGGTTAAGTTGAAGTCAGTGAGTTGGCATGAGATATCAATTGTTAGCATCACTATTTACCTCACACCGACAGCTTGTTGCGTTGGTTTTCGGTTTATAAAACCAACAAAGCTCAATAATGCAAAACAGCCGAATAACAAGCTTAACGCTAAGGTATGAGCTTGCTGATACTCAAAGGCTTCGACATGATCAAAAAGCGCTAACGATAATACGCGGGTTTCGCCAGGTATATTGCCACCTATCATTAATACAATGCCAAATTCGCCAATGGTATGGGCAAAGCCAAGTGTCGCTGCGGTAATGAAACTTGGTTTCGTCAGCGGCAGGACAATCGTAAAAAACTGATCTAATTTACTGGCATTGAGCATTGCACCAGCTTCCAATAATTCCGTCCCTAATTGCTCAAATGCACGTTGTAAAGGCTGAACAACAAAGGGTAACGAGTAAAACAACGAGCCAATTACAATTGCTGAAAAGCTAAAAGCGAGTTGGTGGCCGGTAAGTGATTGCCAAGTTTGTCCTAGATTACCGTTAGGCGCAAAGGCTATCAGTAAATAAAAGCCTATAACCGTAGGCGGTAGCACTAAAGGGAGCGTGATTACCGCTTCAATCAAGAATTTCGCTCTAGACTTTAGGTTGGCCAACCACCATGCAATAGGCGTGCAAATAATCAGTAAGATTAACGTGGTTATCGCTGCGAGTTTTAGGGTTAGCCAAAGGGCTGAAATATCTGGGTGGTCCATTAGCTGCGCTCCCTGTCATTTACTATTGGCTTAAATCCCCAATGGCTAAACTGATTTTGTACTTCTTGTGACAATATATACTGCTGAAACTCACGAGATAGTTGCACATTGCGTGATTGCTTTGGTATCACCATTTTCTGCAGTATCGGCGCGTAATAGCGTTGAGGGATCAACCAACCTGACTGACTATTAAGCGTTAGTTGGCCTAGTGAGACAATACCTAAAGCAACACTGCCCGATTGCAGTTGTTGATAGGTTTGAGCAACATTTTGCCCCGTTATTAAGGGTAATTTGTCTGTTAAGTTGAGCTTGCTAATCACTTGCTTTGCGGCAGTACCATAAGGAGCAGTTTTGGGGTTTGCTATGGCAAATTTACCAACGTAGTTTTCCAATAAACCTTGATTTAATGGCTTTAGCTCTTGACTAAATAATGCCAATTGCCCTTGCGTATAAGTATATAAACTATTGCTAATGACACGTTGGTTGTTGACTAACGTTTCTGGTCGCTTGCTATCAGCGCTTAAAAATAAATCAAATGGCGCACCATACATAATTTGCTGAAATAACGTGCCGGAAGATGCTGATATGAATTCTAGCTTGACCTGATGTTTGTCACTAAAAGCTGGGGCTACTTTCTCTAATACGGGAGTAAAGCTAGACGCGACAGCGATCCTTAATGTATTTGTCTGTCCAATACTCTGAAAAGAAATAACACTGAACACTAAGCAAGCTAAGCTTGGCCAGCATAATTGTTTTAATGAGGCACTAAAGCCTAGCATTTTTTTTGCATCCATGCGTTTACCATTTTGTTACTTGTTGCTCGTCACTTTTCCTTGCTTCAAGCCATTTCTCACCATTATCCGTTAACTCTTTTTTCCAAAAAGGGGCAGAGACTTTTAGATAATCAATAATAAACTCACAGGCTTCGAACGCATTTTTTCGATGTGCAGAGGTAACACCAATAAATACAATTTGCTCACCTATGAGTAAATCTCCTATTCGATGAATGACAGTGACATTGCCTAAATTCCATCGAGTTTTAGCTTGTTGGACAATATCCATTAATGCTTTTTGCGTCATTTCAGGGTAATGCTCAAGGTGCAAACCTTTTACATTTTGACCCAAATTATGATTACGCACTTTACCCACGAACGTCACTATGGCACCATCTGCGTCTGTATTATTAAGCAGCGTTTGATATTCGTGTGCTTGATCAAAGTCTTGTTGTTGAACTTTGATCATCGACTAGCCCCCAGTAACCGGCGGAAAAAATGCCACTTCATCACCAGCTTTTACCAAATGATCACTTTGCACCATTTCATGGTTAACTGCCATCAATAGACTGTTTGACGCTAATGGTGCTTGCCAGTCAGGTTTGTTAGCAATGAGTACCTGTTTCACATCAGCTATTGTAGTAATAGACTCATTATGTGGAATTGACAAGCCATCACAATTTAATGTTTCGCGCAATGCAGCAAAAAATTTCACGTTGATCTCATTACTCATGTCACTGCCTCATTGCTTGCTTTTTGCCAATCACCCGATTTACCGCCAGATTTTGCTAAAACTTCAATACCGCCAATTCGCATGTGTTTATCAACGGCTTTACACATATCATAGAGCGTTAAGCAGGCAACGGAACACGCTGTCAACGCCTCCATTTCAACACCTGTTTGTCCTGATAATTTGCAAAGCGTTTCAACATACACACGGCTTTCTGTTTCATTAATTGAAAAGTCGACATTAACCTTGGTTAGCATTAAAGGGTGGCACAAAGGAATTAAGTCACTGCATTTTTTAGCTGCTTGAATACCGGCAATACGAGCAACGGCGAAAACGTCACCTTTTTTATGTTCACCTTGCTTAATTAACGCTAATGCGTTTGCAGACATTTCAATATAACCAATAGCGCGAGCTTGACGTGATGTTACCGTTTTATCTGTAACATCAACCATATTGGCTTGGCCTTTATCATTTAAATGGGTGAGTTGCTCAGACATCATTAGCCTCTCGATTGGCATTTTTCTGCAAGGTTTAAATGGGGGACAAAATTACATGGGCGATGTGACGCATCGATTTGTTCTTTTATAATTTTATCCCACGCTGTTTTGCAAGCATTGGTTGAGCCAGGAACACAGAATATCACCGTGTGATTTGCCATGCCGGCAAATGCTCTTGATTGAATGGTTGACGTGCCAATCTCACCTAATGACACGTGTCGAAATGTTTCGCCAAAGCCTTCTACTTGTTTATCAAATAACACCGTCAATGCTTCAGGTGTGTTATCTCTATCGGTAAAGCCAGTGCCACCTGTAGAGACAATTACATCAATATCATTATCTGCAATCCATTGAGAAACGATGGCGCGTAATTGATAAATATCATCTTTTACAATGTGCTTGGCTGTAATGTTGTGCCCAGATTCAAGGGCGCGGTCTACCAATGTTTGTCCTGAAGTGTCTGTCTCTTCAGTACGTGTATCAGAAACCGTTAGTACGGCAACGTTTAAGGCTTGAAAAGGCGTTGGCGTTTTGCTCATGTTAACTTACTCGTGATTTAAATTGTTGTTGTGCTTGCTGCCACTGTGTGGGCGTATTGCAATTAAATAGCTGATGCGAATCACTAGGGGGTAAACTTATTTCCTGGTGGGGTACTTGTTTAAGCATTGCTTTTATAGACAATCCTTGATCTTTTTTTAAGCTATCTTCGCGAACTTGTCCTTTGTCTAAAGAAAGTTTGTTGAAAAATATTTCCGTATAGGCATTGCGTGGTAAATAAAGAGGTAAAAAGTGCTCAGAGAAATAACATGCTTGCTGAGTCAACTCACCATGTTTTATTAATTTTTGGAGGAAGGTATCTGTTAATAAAGGCAAATCAACCGGTAAAAATAGATAACCGTTAACTTTCGTTTTGCGCTCAAATACGGTTGCTATACCGCCTAAAGGTCCTAGGTTTGGGAATTGATCAACAATTTGCGCGCCACTATTTTCGCTGTCTTTAAAATTAAGACTTTCGACAACCTGGCTAACACCTGCAGCATGTAATTGCGCTTTGCTATATTCCAGCATTGTTTGATTAGAGTTTAACGGTGTTAAATTCGCTTTATTTTGTCCCATTCTACTGGATAATCCACCCGCCAACACGACACCTAAACACGCTTGCATATCAATCATCCTAATTAACCGCCTAACATTGATAAATGAGACGTCGCACCCGTTAACCTATCATGTAAAAAGTGCGTTGCTTTTTTATCATGGATAAGGGTTGATACTGCTTGAACTAATTCTTGTGGATCATCTTGTTGTAAATATTCTCGCAAAGACAACCCATGTTCGGCAAATAAGCATAAATGTAACTTACCGAGTGAGCTGATACGTAATCGATTGCATGAAGAACAAAAGTCTTTGCTATAAGGCATGATTAAACCAATACTTCCTTGGTATTCAGGGTGGCAATATTCTATCGCAGGGCCAGCACTCTTATCTCGAATCACGGGGACCCAACCACGCTCAAATAATTGATTTTGTATCGTTGTACCGCTGACATGTTGTTTTTCAAAATATGCTTTGTTGTCGCCTGTTTCCATCAGTTCGATAAATCTTACAGAAACTGGTGTTTCTTTTACCCAATCAAAGAAATAGTCGAGTTGCTTTTTATGGTATTGCTTAAGTAAGACCGCATTTACTTTGACTTTAGCACGCCCATCGGCAAGGCATAAATCAATACCTTTTAATATTTCACCCAGCTTATTTGAGCCGGTGATTAAATTAAACTGCTCTGGAATTAAACTGTCCATACTGATGTTTAATGCCGTTAGGCCGGCATCTAACCATTGCTGGTATTGTGAGGTTAATTTGAAACCATTGGTTGTTAAGGCGACAGTTTTTATCTTTGGCGTTTGAGAAACACATTCGATAATTTCAGGTAAATCTTTTCTCAGTGAAGGCTCGCCACCTGTAATGCGGACTTTCTCAGTACCCATAAGAGAAAATGCATTAACCGTGCGCTTTATTTCAGGTAAAGATAGGAATTGACGATCAGTGTCACACTGATAACCATCAGGTAAGCAGTATTCACAACGGAAGTTGCAAACATCGGTAATGGACAACCGAAGGTAATAAAACCTGCGGCCAAAGTCATCTGTTAACATGTCACCTTTCCAAATGTCGGGAGGCTAAACCGTTTCCAGTGTAACCCTGGTAGCAAGTTATGATTATCATAACTATTAACTACGGCGATAACAGCGTATCAATATTGCGTAACGTAGCTGTTAAGGCTCGGCGAATTCATAAACTAATACTAGGGTATTTATTGAGATAACTCAACTTGACCGCTTTGATCCTCAACAAGTTTTCCGTAAGATAGATAATTATTTCTTTCAAAGAGTTAGCCATGAGTAACGATTGTTTTTCCCTGCAGCAATTTTTAAGTGTTGAAGAGGCTATTAACAACATATTAAAAAATGTTGAGGTTATTCAAGAAACTGAACTAGTTGCGATCGATAATGCCTTAGATCGCGTATTAAGTGTCGATGTGGTAAGCCCTGTCGCGGTGCCCCCTCATGACAATTCAGCCATGGACGGTTATGCATTGAATGTTGAAAAGTTCAATGCAGATAAACCACTTAAACTTATTGGTAGAGCTATGGCAGGCAAACCTTTTGAAGGCGTTTGTCGTGAAAATGAGTGTGTAAGAATCATGACTGGTGGGGTTGTTCCTAACAGTTGCGACAGTGTTGTAATGCAAGAACATTGTCTTGTTGATGGCGATAATATTCGTATTGAAAAAACCATTAAACAGGGGCAAAACATTCGCCGCCGTGGTGAAGATATCCAGCCTGGGCAAGTTATCCTTGAAAAAGGTAAGCGTATATCAGCTATCGATATTGCCTTATTTGCATCTGTTGGTATTGGTGAAATCGAAGTAAAACGAAAAATTAAGGTTGCGTTAATTGCTACCGGTGATGAGCTGAAAACCGTGACTGAATCGTTGTCTACAGGCGATATTTATGAGTCAAATGGCTACTTTCTTAAGCATATGTTGGCGAAAATTAATGCTGACGTTATTGATTATGGTATTATCGCCGACGATTTTGAGCTAATAAAACAAACATTTATTGATGCAGATAGCAGAGCAGATTTGGTGATATCAAGCGGCGGTGTATCGGTGGGCGATGCCGATTATACAAAACTTGTACTAGATGATTTGGGAAAAGTGGGCTTTTGGAAAATAGCCATGAAACCAGGTAAACCGCTTGCGTTTGGTTTACTGCCTAGTTCCATCTTTTTTGGTTTACCAGGCAACCCCGTATCAGCGGCTGTAACTTTTTATCAAATTGCCTTGCATGGCATCAACGCAATTGCCGGCGCTAATCCGATAAAAAGAATGAGATTTAGTGCTCAAACGCTAACGGATATTAGAAAAGCACCAGGAAGAATGGATTTTCAACGTGGAGTTTATTCTATCAATGAGCAAGGTGAAATCAGTGTTATGTCTACAGGCGTGCAGGGCTCAGGTGTCTTGTCCAGTATCGGCAAAGCAAATTGTTTTATTATCTTAGATAAAGAGCAGGGGAGTATCACAGCAGGACAAACGGTCATAATCGAGCCGTTTGATGCCTTGCTCGGTGGCTAGCAAATAATAATTAAAACATAGAGTATTGGACACGATATGAAAGATGAATCAGAACTATCTTCATCAGTATTAGCGGGACGCTATAAACGGTTACAGCAATTCATTTGGCTAGCGCAGTTTGTGATCATGATGGTGATCGCAAGTAATTATGTTGCTGGCGTTGATGTCTTAGAAACTCCTATATTACTTGCTGCGTTTGTCATTAATTTTGTGAGCTTAACCTGCCTATATTTAAAGAAGTTCACCCTATCTTCAGCCATTTTATTGGTTAATTGTGCCTTTGTATTAACTGCATTAATGTCGGTTAATAATGGCTTACGTGATAGCGCCGTTATCGGTTTGCCAGGCTTAGTTGTTTTTGCCGCTATTGTTGGCTCTTCTCGTTTGTTCTATTGCATACTTTTATATTTAGTTTGCTTTGTTATTGGTCTTGGTTATTACGATATTGAGATGGGATATCCTCGCAATATCGCGCCAATTAACTGGAGTGTTGTTGCCGATATCATCGTTATATTGTTAGTGATTGGTTTTGCTATCAAACAGCTTGTTAACGAATTAAAAAAACAAACGAATAGGCTAACCTACGAGAGCCAACAGGCAAGCAAAAGCCATAAAGAAATTGAATTAATAGCACATCATGATGCGTTAACTGGCTTACCAAACAGATATTTAGCGGAAGATCGCTTTCAACAGTCGCTTGCCCATGTGACCAGAAGTGGTGAAGTCGTAGGTTTGTTATTTATCGACTTAGATCATTTTAAACCGGTTAATGACAATTTAGGTCATGATATTGGTGATGCTTTATTAAAAGAGGTTGCGCAGCGAATTAGTGACGTTGTGCGTAAACGTGATTCTGTGTGCCGCATAGGCGGTGATGAGTTTGTCGTGATTATTGAGGCTAATAATCACCAAAGTGCGGTTGGCGATATCGCTAATAAAATCCTCGAAACCGTCAACTTACCTTTTTATATATCATCTCATCGTATCGATATTTCAGCATCTATTGGTGTTGCACTATCGCCAAATGACGGTGAAGACTTTCATGATTTGACTAAAAAAGCTGACTTAGCTATGTACAAGTCTAAAGCGTTAGGTAGAAATGCTTGTAGCTTCTTTGATGAAGAGCTTAACCAAGAACTCGCACTGAAAAGCAAGTTAATTGAGCAGTTACGAGAAACCATTTTTAAAAAATCACTCAACTTAAATTTTCAGCCAGTTATTGATCTGAAGCGTGACAAAGTAGTGGCAAATGAAGCCTTGGTAAGGTGGAACAATGGCGTGGAATTATGGATTTCACCTGAGGTTTTTATTCCACTTGCTGAAGACAACGGCATGATTTACGAAATTGGCAAACGTGTGCTCAAAGAAGCTTGTCTTCAGTGTGCTGTTTGGCGAAAAAGTGGTTATGGCAATTTGTCTGTTTCAGTGAATATTTCTAATCATCAATTGCGTGACAATCAGCTTGAAACTATTGTTCTCGAATCCCTTACCCAAGCCAATTTGCCACCTGAAGCGCTCACCTTAGAAATAAAAGAATCTGCCTTAATTAGCAAGTATAACCAAGTAGAACGCCAGATAAAGTCTATGCGCAAACTTGGTGTGAAATTTTGTATTGATGATTATGGTTTAGGTCATTCTAACTTGGTGGAGCTATACGAACTTGGTATTGACCAAATAAAATTAGATCGTCAATTACTAAAAGACATGGAAGATAATCGTTACCAACAAAAATTGTTAGATGGTTTATTAGCTTTTGCCGCTCATTTGTCTATCGAAGTCATCGCAAAAGGGATTGAAAACGATGAGTTTATTGAAACCTTGAGAAAGAAATCTTGTTCTTTTGGCCAAGGCTTTTTATTAGGTGAGCCAATGTCACCTAGTGAGTTAGATATCTACTTAGAAAGGGCCTATCAATAGCTGATTGACCCTTTAATGTTTTTACATTGCTCAATAAAGTTAAGTGTTAAATGTTGATATGAGCAATAAACGGCGGTAACTTTATGTTGTTAAATAGTACACTAACGACGAATGCCTATTTTTAAGCTTTGCCTTTAAACGAGGCATTTATGCCTCCTTTGGTTCAAAGTGAACAACAGCTCATGGTGCTATGGATTTAATTGTTTGAACTATATGTTTTTGCTGGTGCTCCCAGTGATTTTTTATTTGGTTATTTCCTGCAGTTCATATAAAAAATCATGTAGAACTTTTGCTGTAGAAAAGGTTTTTTAGGTATTTTTTGCTATATTCTTTTGCTGGTTATCTCTATTAATATATTTAATTTTGTCGCCCATACATAGTGAAGCTATCAAACTAAGTAAAACGAGTTACGTATATATAACGATATAATAAGCTAATTATTTGATAGGACAGTCATCGCCACACTTCACAATGATAGTCAGCTAGTGATAATGGCTTTAAAAAACAAGGGAATTTAGGTGCATTTAGTCATTACTGAGAAAGAAGTGATTTTAACTAAGCAGAATTACCAATCGTTACGAGAAATTCAAAATGATTTTTATGACTTCGTTACGTCGCTTGGATCGTGGTCACCTGAAGAAGTTATTGATTATCTTGAAATTGAGTATCCAAATCTTTCACCATCTGCAAGAGCACAAGTTAATGACCTTATTGAGTCAGGGCACTTTGAGGCGCAGTTAACGGGAGTTTAAATTAGAGGGATCTAATCAGTGAGTTAACAAGTTACCTAGCAAGCGCAAAAGTTAGGCGCTTCATATTTTCAAACCTTCCTATCAAACATTTATATTGTGAGTTACTCCCTATCGTAACTAACTGAATACGTTAAAGACCCTTTTGCCGAGGTTTATTCGAATGTCTTCAAAATACCCAAGTAATTAACTGTTGTTATCTTTTAATCAATTTTTAATTGTGCTACTGTTGATTTATACAGCTTAATAAGCAAGAAAATGGTTTGAATAAGAGGAATTCTAATGGCAGTTGAAACTCGTTACGTAGTGATTCGCCAAAACGCGGAGGTAAAAACGTTTATGGATAAGAAGGCGGCAGATGAATATGACAAAATGCTTGATATGGCAGATAACCTCACTGAAATATTTGCCAAATCGCCAGTAGAATTATCTGAAGACGTGACTGAAGAGTTAAGCATTTATTTAGCGTCACATCGAGAAGAGCTATTGATCGCTTTGCAGGCTAAAAAGCCTAAAGTGACAAAACCTAAGCCGGTTAAAAAGGTTGCAGAGAAGCCTGAGCAGCAAGCTGAAGATAAAAAAGACGTCGCTTAACAGATTATCAACTAGCACGTAGTGATCTCTTATCAACTAGCGCGCAGCGCTAAGCGTAAAACGCTTGCTATTACTGTTAAAGACGGGCAAGTGTTTGTGCGTGCCCCGGTTTATGTCTGTCAGTCAAAAATAGACCAGTTTTTGCTTGAGAAGTCCCATTGGATTGGTCGTAAATTAAAGCAAAGCGTGAACAATACCCTTGCTAAGCAAAATGCGTTTTGCGAAGACGAAGGTATATTGTTTGCTGGTCAAACTCATACACTTAACTATCAGTCTCAACAAAAAGCTCCAGTTATTGCTACTGGCGATTACCTCCATGTTTTGGTTAATCAAAGTGTTAGCGATGAACACAGTCCCACATTGGTAAAAAATGCGTTATTGACTTACTTCAATCAAATCATTAGTGAAAAGTTAGCGCTACGACTTCCTTATTGGATCGCAAAAACTCAATTAACGCCAGTTACCTATAAAATTAGATATTATAAGTCTCGTTGGGGTAGCTGTAATTCCAAGCAGCAGTTAACCTTTAATTCACTCTTAGCAATGATGCCCGATGACGTTATCGATTACATTATTGTTCATGAACTTTGCCACCTTCAACATATGAATCATTCTGCTGACTTCTGGCAGCTAGTTGCTCAATTCATGCCAAATTATGATGTTCAAAAAGATTGGATTAAACGTCATAAAATCGGCTTGTCTGTCTTTAACTGATTACAAATTGTTACGCTAGGTAAAAACAAACAACAGTTTACTATTTAACCAAAAGTTAAAATGGCTTCATTGATAACTTTGGAGCTTACAATATGAAACTGTCTTCTGATAATTTAAAAATGATTAGTATTTACCTAACATCGGCAATTATTTCTATTGTTATGTTTCAAGTGGTTATTGCTTAACCACTTTCAATAGTTTATCTATGTTATTGATATACTTTCAGTAATACAATCTTGTAAATCCTATGTAAATTTTTTGTTTAAAAAGCTGGTCATTTAAGTTAAATTAATGGCAAAGAACAAAAATAACAATAAAAGGATTTCCCACAATGAGCTCGTCAGTTCTTATATGTGATGACTCTAACCTTGCCCGTAAACAAGTACTTCGTTCACTTCCTGAACAATGGCAAGTCGATATTAAAACAGCATCGAATGGCCGAGAAGCCCTTACCTTGTTACGAGATAATAGCGTAGACGTGCTATTTCTTGATTTAACCATGCCCGATATTGATGGCGTTGGTGTTTTACAGGGAATCCAAAAACTTAATTTAGATACCGCAGTCTTTGTTATTTCAGCTGATATTCAGCCGGAAATGCAGAACAAAGTGATGCTACTAGGAGCGAAAGCGTTTTTAAGGAAGCCGGTAAATGCAGAGGTACTGACCTCAAATTTACAACAACATGGATATATATGAGTGCGTTCAATTTAAATGAAGATCAGCAAGATTGTTTGCAGGAGTTGATCAATGTTGCAATGGGGCAAGCGAGTGATCAGCTTGCTCGTTACTTAGACACTTTTGTTGATTTAAGAGTGCCAAGTATTGAGCAGGTAGACGCCAGCTCTTTGTCGATCACGTTAAACGATAAAACATTAGCTTCTGCGATTGTTAGCCAAGGCTTTTTTGGCTATGAAGGTATTCGCGGCGAAGCTTTATTGGTTTACCAATCTCAAGACTCTTTACAAATAGCTGATTTACTAGGGTATGAACCTGGTGAGTTAAGTGAAGAAGAGCAGCTTATTGATATAAGCTCAATATTAACAACAACATTTTTAAATGTGTTTGCCTCTCAAATAGACAATCAAATGTCTTACAGTGCGCCCCGTTTGTTGTCTGCTTCTCAAAACCCTTTGGTAGAACATGTCGAAAATCTTTTATTTCATTGGGATTTGGCGTTAAAAGTGAAAATTACCTATCGCGTAACAGACTTCTCGTTTAACTGCGATATGATTTTACTTATTCCTGAATCTGCAATTAGTAACATTAAATCGGTGCTAGATCGCATCTTGGAAGAATTCTAATGACGTTAAGTTTCTGTGAAAAAGTAACTAACCAGCTTAATTCAGGTGTTATTGTTTTAGATTTAGATTATCGCATTGTTTTTTGGAATAACTTTTTGGCGATCCACGCTAACAAACAATTTAAAGATGTGTGTGATTTGTCTGTTTACGATGTGTTCCCTGAATTGCCTAAGCGTTGGTTTGAACGTAAGCTTAACGGTGTTAAACAACTTAATTCTCCTTCGTTTTGTTCTTGGGAACAACGTCATCATTTATTTGAGTTGCCTCATACACGACCAATTACTACCGATAGCCATTATATGGCGCAAAATGTCACCTTTACTCCAATAGAAGATAAAGGTCAGCTGACACATATCTGTATATTAATAGAAGATGTTACCGACGTTTGTCATTACCAAACTATGTTAAGAAAAACATTAGATGATTTGGCAATGGCAAATAGAATCGATGGTCTAACGCAAGTATACAACCGTAAGCATTGGGAAGAGTGTTTAGCGCAAGAGTTTGCTCGTGCACGACGATACGATGCAGATTTAGCATTAATTATGTTTGACTTAGATCACTTCAAACGCATAAATGATAACTACGGACATCAGTGTGGCGATATGGTGCTAATTGAAACCGCTAAAGTTATTGAAGAGCTTATTCGAATTTCGGATACCTTTGGTCGCTATGGTGGTGAAGAGTTTGCTGTCATTTTGCCAGAGACCGGCATTGCTGGTGCGCTAGATGTTGCAGAAAAAATTCGTCAACGTATTGAAGATATCGCTTTGTTATTTAATGAAGAGCCAATCAATGTGACGACAAGCATTGGCGTTGCTACGATAGGCGATGATGATTTTCGTTATGAAGATTTAATTGCTCATGCAGACCAAGCCTTATACGAAGCAAAAGCACTGGGTAGAAACCAAGTTGCAGTCAACAAAACTTTGATTGCCTGCGTGTAATTTTTCACATCATATTACATTTCTAAAACGTAAATATCTTATAACTATTTTTTTAAATTAAAGTATTGACTCTAAGCTTTTTCTCAGGCAGTTTAAAGTCATGCGTATACTTAATAGCCTAATTACCACGACCACGATTACCATCCTCATTATTGAGCAGATGGTCATTGGCTGACGCGTAAAAAATATATTTTTATAAAGCCCGTGACCTCAAAAGTTACGGGCTTTTTTGTTTTAAAAAGGGGAAGAAAATGCGAGTGCTGAAATTTGGTGGTTCATCGTTAGCCAATGCCGAACGATTTTTGGATGTCGCCCAAATTATTACCACTAAGAGTCAATCTGACGCTATTGCTGTGGTAGTATCAGCGCCACAAGGTATCACCAATCATCTTGTGCATTTAGCGAATAACATTGGCGAAAAACAAGCTATTGAAGATGGTTTAACAAAATTTCAGCAAGCGTCTACTCATATTACAACAGCACTTAGTGAAAAAGTCGCTGGTTTTGATGGTGCTAAAGTACAAGCGCATGTCAGTGATTTAGTCGGTCAGCTTGATCGTTTCCTCGAAGGTGCACACCTGCTTGCATATTGCCCAGAGCACATCAACGCACGTATTATCAGTTTAGGCGAGCGTGTAAGTGTTTCTTTGCTAGATGGCGTATTGAGCGCGCAAGGTCAACAAGTTAGCGTTATCGCCCCTGAAAAATTTCTTTACACTAACAGTGAATCATTAGATGCCGTTGCGAATTTAGCTAAGAGCAAAGAGCAATATGGCAAACATTACGGTGAGCTAGCCGGTATTGGATTAATGCCTGGTTTTATTGGTACAAGTGTTGATGGTCAATTAACGACATTAGGTCGCAATGGTTCTGATTATTCTGCTGCTGTTTTAGCGGTATGTGCTCAAGCGGATGCTTGCGAAATTTGGACAGACGTTAGTGGCGTTTACAATGCTGATCCTCGTTCTATTCCTACAGCCACTGTTCTTGACTATCTGTCGTATCAAGAGGCGATGGAACTTTCTTATTTTGGAGCGAAAGTATTACACCCTAAAACGATAGGGCCATTAGCGCAAAACCATATCGAGTGTTACATCAAAAATACGTCAAATCCTGAAGCGAAAGGTACGTTGATAGGTAATGAACGTTCAAAGGGTGAGTCTGTTAAAGCAATATCAAACCTTGATGATTTAACTATGGTTAATGTTTCAGGTCCGGGTATGAAGGGCATGGTTGGTATGGCTAGCCGTATTTTTGAAGCAATGAGCCATGCCAATATTTCAACGGTGATGATTTCTCAATCTTCAAGTGAATATTGCATTAGTTTTTGTGTCCATACTAAAGATGCAAAGCGCGCTAAAAAGAGTTTACATCAGGCCTTTGAGTTAGAACTATTTAACGGCCTACTTGAACCCATCAAGTTGCAAAACAATCTATCAATTGTTTCACTAATCGGTGATGGCATGCAACAACAACAAGGTGTTGCTGCTAAGCTATTTAGTTCTTTAGCACAAGCTAGGGTTAACGTTATCGCGATTGCTCAAGACTCTTCTGAGCGCAGCATCTCTGTGGTCATTGAAGGCAGAAAAGCAACAGATGCCATTAAAGTTTGCCATCAAAATTTCTTTTCTCACCACCAATCAATCGATGTGTTCTTAGTGGGGTGCGGTGTAGTTGGTAGTGAACTTATTGAGCAAATGGCGCGTCAACAAAAAGCACTTGCTAAGCAAAATATTGATTTAACGGTATACGGCATTGCTAACTCAAAAGGTATGCTCGTAAAAAGTGGCGGTATTGACTTATCGCAATGGCAACAGTCGTTAAACGATGACAGCGGTCGGATTCCCCTGCAAGTTTCAGACATTAAAGATTTTGTTCGAGCTAATCATTTAATCAACCCCGTGTTAGTTGATTGTACATCAAATGAAGACTTAGCGATGAGCTATGTTGAATACTTAGAGCAAGGTTTTCATGTGGTAACACCTAACAAGAAGGCGAATACCGACTCTTGGCAATACTATCAAGCGCTAAGAAATGCTGCGCAAAATACAAAACGTCGTTTTCTGTATGAAACTACGGTAGGTGCAGGTTTACCAGTAATTGATACGTTACAAAACTTATTTAGAGCAGGTGATGAACTGCATCAATTTCAAGGTATATTGTCAGGCTCATTGTCTTATATTTTTGGTAAATTAGATGAAGGGATGTCAATCTCTCAAGCAACAGCTATCGCGAAAGAAAACGGTTTCACCGAACCAGATCCTCGTGACGATTTAAGTGGTATGGACGTCGCCCGTAAGCTGTTAATTTTAGCCCGTGAAGCGGGGTTGCAATTAGAGTTAAGTGATATTGATATTGAACCTGTTTTGCCAAGTGACTTTGACGCTAACGGTTCGGTTAGTGAGTTTATGACAAACTTAACAAAAATCGATGATTATTATGTTGAAAAAGTCGCACAAGCAAAAGCAGAAGGTAAAGTATTACGTTACATTGGCAATATTGTTGATGGCCAATGTAAAGTGACTATTGAAGCCGTCAATGGCACACACCCGCTCAATGCAATTAAAGACGGTGAAAATGCATTAGCAATTCATAGCCGTTATTACCAACCAATTCCGTTTGTCTTGAGAGGTTATGGTGCGGGCGCTGCGGTTACCGCGGCAGGTGTTTTCGGTGATTTATTAAGAACGTTAGCGTGGGAGCAAGTAAGCTAATGAAATATAACGTTTTCGCTCCAGCATCGATTGGAAATCTGAGTATTGGTTTCGATGTGCTTGGCATGGCAGTACAGCCAATTGATGGCACATTACTTGGCGATGTGGTCTCTATTGAAAGTGCAGAGACAAACCATTTATCAATTGTTGGTGATTTTGCTGACAAGTTGCCGAGTGATCCTCAGCAAAATATTGTTTGGCATTGCTTAGTCTTATTTCATCAATATATGCAGACGAATGATTTGGCATTTGAACCGGTAAAATTGACGCTAGATAAAAAGATGCCGGTTGGTAGTGGTTTAGGTTCCAGTGCGTGTTCGGTTGTAGCTGCTTTGGTTGCTTTAAACACATTTTATCAAGCGCCTTTTGATGAACAACAGTTGTTAAAAATGATGGGTGAAATGGAAGCCCAAATTAGTGGTAGTTTACATTACGACAATGTTGCGCCTTGTTATTTAGGTGGTTTGCAACTGATGTTGCCGCAAACGCAAAAGGTCACAACAACGCTACCAAGTTTTAATGATCACTATTACATCATGGCGTATCCAGGCATTGAAGTGTCTACCAAGGCAGCTAGAGATGTGCTACCTGACAGTTACACCAGAGCACAAGCAATCGAGTATGGCCAAACATTAGCGTCATTTGTTGATGCTTGTTATCGCCAAGATGCACAACAAGCTTTCTCTACGTTTGAAGATGTAATCGCTGAACCTTACCGCAAACACTTATTACCGGGCTTTGATGAAGCAAGACAATACTTGCTAGCGCAAGGTGGTCTTGCGGTTGGCATTTCAGGCTCTGGGCCTACTTTATTTTGTGTTTGTGAAAATGAACAAACAGCGAATGAACTTGCTTGTTGGTTAAAAGAGAATTACTTAAAAACGTCACTGGGCTTTGTCCATGTCTGCGAAGCAGACACCCATGGTGCACGGATCTTAGATTAAGGGAACGATTTGAAATACTATAATTTAAAAGATAATACTGAGCAGGTGAGCTTTGCTCAGGCAGTAAAACAAGGTCTAGGGCGAGAGCAGGGATTATTTTTTCCTGAGGAAATCCCAAGTTTTGATAATATTGACGCGCTCCTAGATATGGATTTAGTTGAACGTAGTGTTGAAGTATTGGCACCATTTGTAGAGGGAGACCTGTCAAAAGAAGCGCTTTATGATGTGATTAATAGTGCGTTTGATTTTCCAGCTAAAGTGAACAAAGTGCGCGAAGATGTTGCTTCATTGGAGTTGTATCATGGCCCGACATTAGCGTTTAAAGATTTCGGTGCTCGTTTTATGGCGCAGTGTTTGTCACGATTTACTGATGGTGAAAAAATTACCATTTTAACAGCTACTTCAGGCGATACCGGCGCAGCAGTTGCGCACGCGTTTCATGGTATAGAGAATATCGATGTTGTGATTTTATACCCTAAAGGAAAGATCAGCCTTCTTCAGGAAAAGATGTTCACTACCTTAGGTGGAAATATTCGCACAATTGCGATTGATGGTTCATTCGATGATTGTCAGGCGTTAGTCAAGCAAGCGTTTGATGATAGAGAACTAGCCAAAACGATAGGTTTAAACTCGGCTAACTCAATTAATATTAGTCGTTTATTAGCGCAAATTTGTTATTACTTTGAAGCGTTGTCACAATTGAAAAAATCAGGTGAAACGTCGAAGGTTGTACTATCAGTACCAAGCGGTAACTTTGGTAATTTAACCGCCGCGATGTTAGCTAAAGCATTAGGGCTACCTATTGAACGATTTGTCGCGGCAACCAATGCAAACGACACCGTGCCGCGTTATTTGCAATCAGGTCAATGGCAGCCTAATGACACGGTTGCTACGATTTCCAATGCAATGGATGTTTCAAACCCAAATAACTGGCCTCGTATTGAGTATATGCTTGAGTCGAATATTATCGATAAACAGCTATTGTCATCTAAAACGATTGATGAAGAACAAACTCAATCAGCGGTGATTGCATTAAATCAACAAGGCTATTTGAGTGAACCACATGGCGCTATAGCGTATAAAGCAATGTTAAGTGATTTAAAAGCAGATGAGCTTGGCCTGTTTTTAGGAACGGCTCACCCAGCTAAATTTAAGGAAGTGGTAGAAAGTATCTTAGGTGTGCCTTTAGCATTGCCAAAAGAACTTGCCGATTGTGCGAGTGAACAAATTCTCTCAATTGATATGTCGGCTGATTTTGCTCAGTTAAGCGCGTTTCTTTTAGGCGAATAAGTGAATAAGGAGCATGGTAAGCTATTACCTTGCTCCTTTTAACTTCATGCGATGCTAATCGTTAAAATAGATGATCATTTCTGCTGCACTGCAATGGCAGTCAAAACCACATAAAATACAGCGGTAGCCATTTTTGCTGTCTTCATGCCATTTATCTGGGTGCTCTTGCACTAACTCACCGCCACATTTGGTAAAGTACTTAACTGCACTGTTACCCGGGCTTTGCATCCATAAATGACTAACACCGGATTTTGCACCTTGTGTTTTAAGCGCATTAATTGAATCTTTCAGCAATTGAGAACCAATGCCATAGCCTCGATAGTTTTCATCTACCGTATTACATTTGAAATAACTAACCAATGCGGGCTCTACTTGCCATTTGCTCGGTGTAGACCATTGGTCAATATCCCATTGCTCTGGACTATAGGTTATGCGAAAGCCTACTAATTTATTGCCATCGTAGGCGACGTAATTAGCATTAATGTTATTCTTTAGCCCTTTTTCAAACCATTGTTTTATATTCTGTTGATTCAAATAGCCATCGCCGTGGACATGATTCCCTAAAGCGATAATTTGCTCAAAATCTTCAGCCGACATTTCTCGATAAATAATTTCTTTTTTTGTCACCACAGAAACAACCTAGATGCGAATTCATTAAAAACGTGGCATAGTTTGCCATTATTTTTTGGGCATTTCATGATTTTTACCGTGAAAGCCTAGTTGAACATCGCAATTTTAAGTAGTAGTGAGCCCATATGTACGATCCTCTTCATCATTATTCTCCTGGCACCAACGAACCCTATCCAACAAGTTATTGGGCTGATGTGTCCGGTCAAGCGCCACAAGATGATGGCATCTTAACCAAAGATATTGATGTTGATGTTTGCATTATTGGTGCTGGCTACACAGGCTTATCAACTGCACTTCACCTGGCAACAGAGCATGGAATTAAAGCAACGGTTGTTGAAGCGAATAAAACCGCCTGGGGTTGCAGCGGCAGAAATGCTGGATTCATTCTTAAAACATCAGGCCGTAAGTCATTTTCACAAATGAAAGCCCAGTGGGGTGAAGAGGTCATGCGCGGTATTTATAGTGAAATGCAAGAAGGTGTTGAAACCGTTAATCACTTGATTAGTCAGGGTATTGACTGTGATCGTCAACCTAATGGCTATATAAAGGTCGCCCATAAAGCGAATAAGATGAAAGAGTTAACCGATCTAGCAAATTTGCAACGAGAGATGTTCGGTTATGATGTACAAGTGTTATCACGTCAAGAATTGCACAGCCAATACATGGCAGACCAAAATGCTCATGGTGCAATTCGTTATCAAGATGGTTTTGGTTTAAACCCGTTAAAACTTGCTTGGGGTTATCAAGAACTCGCCAGAAAAGCAGGCGTTACAATACATACCGGTACACCTGTAGAAGATTGGCAGGAAGAAAATAATCGCCAAGTATTAACGACACCGATGGCAAAAATCACAGCGTCTAAGGTTGTTATCGCAACTAATGGCTATACGCCTAAAAATTTTCATTCGTTGGTTGCGGGTCGTACCTTACCAGTACTGTCTCAAATTATTGTTACGGAGCCTTTAACACAACAGCAGATCGATGCGTGCAATCTGATTAGCTCTAATGTTGTTATGGATACAAGAGCGTTAAAATATTACTACCGAAAGCTGCCTGATAATCGTTTGTTATTCGGTGGAAGAGGCGCTATTAGTGGTAAAGACGCTCAAGATCCATACTATGCTAATCGGTTATTATCGGTGTTAAAAACAAGCTTTCCTGCGCTTGCTAACATTAACTACCAATATGCGTGGGCTGGTTGGATTTCCGTGGCTTTAGATGATCTGCCTCACATCTATCAAAATGATAATAAAAACGTCTTTTACTCGATGGGATATTGTGGTGCTGGCGTGTCATTTTCAGTACAAGCAGGCAAAAGGCTTGCTCAAAAGGTAGCTGAACAATCAGTTCCTAATTTACCTTTATATCAAAAGCACTTACCTAAATTTCCATTTGCGCCATTTCGTCGTGTTGGCCAGTGGGGGTATTTCCACTATGGTCAAATCAAAGATACTTATTTTTAGTTGACTCAACCATTGCGTGACTATTTAACAACGTTAGTCGCGATACCTTGTTGAAAGTCGATTATATTTTTTCCTAGCAGTGCAACTAATCGTTGTTGCGCTTCAATACTTGCCCACGCCATATGTGCGGTGATCGTGATATTGGTTAACGACTTATCAAGTAAAGGGTGATCTGCTTGCGGTGGTTCTTGTTCGAGTACATCTACCACCGCATGTGCAATCTCATTAGCTGTTAGCGCTTTAGCTAAATCTACACTATTTACTACGCCTCCTCGGGCTGTGTTGATAAATAAACAATGTGACTGCATTTTACTAAAAGCTGCTCGGTTAAAGAGCTCTGTGGTTGCTTTTGTTTGAGGACAGTGAACGCTAATGATATCTGAGCTAGTAAGCATTTCTTGATAGCTGACACGATTAGCTCGAATAGCGGTTTTGTTAGCGTGTTCTGAAATAAGTACCGTCATCCCAAATGCCTTAGCTAGCTGCTCAACTGCGCGTCCTAATGTACCGTAACCATATATGCCGAGCGTTTTCCCTGCTAGTTCAATCATTGAGTCGCCATGAACGCAAAACGTCGGGCTATTTTGCCAGGTACTATTTTGTGTTACTTGGTTATGAGCGGGCAGGCGACAATAATAGTTTAATATTTGCGCTAGTACATACTGACTTAATGATTGACTTGCATAACCACTCACATTCGTTACGACAATACCTAATGCTTTTGCCGCGTCTAAATCAACATTATTAGTGCCAGTTGCGCTAACACATATTAGTTTAAGATTAGGTAGCTGTTTTAGTAACGCCGCCGAGAGCATAACTTTGTTGGTGATGATAATCTCGGCACCTATGGCACGTTCAATAACTTCAAGTGGCTTGGTTAACGGGTAGGTTTTTAGTGAGCCAACGGCCTGTTCAATATCATTAAAAGAGATGCTTGAATGAAAGGTTTGTGCATCGAGAAATACAGCTTGCATATTGCATTATTTATACGAGTAAAGATGTCGATAGTGTCGCTTGCTTCATTAAACTTGTAAAGCACGCAAGTTATCGGTTTTTACAACTTTATGATTGACCGTAAAGTTACCGGTTGTGTATGGTGGTAGGGATAAAAAATCTCATCAAAGCATTAGCTAAAATAACAATTAATAGAGAATCTTATGAAATTTAATAAGCTTTTTAGTGCGATGATCTTGTCAGGTGCCTTAGTCGCCTGCAGTGAAAGCACAACAAAAAATGAAACGGTTGAACAGCCTGCCGTAAAAGCTGAAACTGCTCAGGAATCAGCGCCTACCTTAGCCGCTGATGTGCAAGCAGCAAAAGACTTACTTCTAGCAGAATGGACAGGTCCATTTGAAGGCGTACCTGCTTTTGACAAAGTCGAACTTAAAGGGTTAATTCCTGCATTAGAAGAAGCAATGGCAATGCAGTTAACGGAAATTGACGCGATTGCAAATAACGAAGCCGCGGCAACGTTTGAAAATACGATTGTTGCGATGGAGCGTTCAGGCGCAGAACTAGACCGCTTATTCACTTACTGGGGTATTTGGAGCGCAAACCGTTCAAGTGCAGAGTTTCGTGCTATTCAGCAAGAAATGGCGCCAAAGTTATCAACTTTCTTCTCTAAAATTAACCAAAACGCGAAACTATTTGAACGTATTTCAGCGGTTTATAAAGGAGAAGGTTTTGATGAGTTACGCAAAGATCAACAGCGCGTGACTTGGTTAACCTATAATTCATTTGCACAAAATGGTGCAACGCTTAATGAAGAAGACAAGAAGCGTTATGCAGATATAAACCAGCGTTTAGCTCAGCTACATACGAAATTTTCAAACAATGTATTAGCTGATGAAGAAAACTATGTCTTGTTTTTGGAAGAGTCTCAATTAAGTGGTTTACCTGATTCAGTGAAAGCGGCTGCAGCAGGTGCTGCGACATCAAAAGGGGAAGAAGGTAAGTATGCAATTACCAATACTCGCTCTTCTATGGACCCGTTCTTAACTTACTCTGATGATCGTGAACTACGCAAAAAAGTATGGGAAACCTATTACAACCGTGGCGACAATGGCGATGAGTTTGATAACAACGCTATTATCAAAGAAATTTTAACACTACGTCATGAACGTGTTGGGTTATTAGGTTACAAAAACTATGCTGCTTGGCGTTTAGAAGATCGTATGGCGAAAACGCCTGAAAATGCGATGAACTTGATGGAGCAAGTGTGGCCTGCAGCGATTGCCCGTGTTGATGAAGAAGTTGCTGATATGCTTGCTCTTGGTAAAGAGTTACATGGCATTGAAAAAATTGAGCCTTGGGATTACCGCTATTACGCTGAGAAAGTGCGTAAGCAGAAATATGATCTTGATTCAGATGAAGTGAAACAATATCTACAGTTAGACAAATTACGTGAAGCAATGTTTTATGTTGCAGGTCGTTTATTTAACTTTGATTTTAAGCCTGTAGAGAAAGGCTCGGTTCCTGTTTTTCACGAAGATGTCAGTGTTTGGGAAGTTACCGATAAAACATCGGGTGAGCATATTGGATTATGGTACTTAGATCCGTTTTCTCGCACAGGTAAGCGTTCAGGTGCATGGGCAACAACATACCGAAGCTTCACAACCTTTGATGGTAAAACAAATGTCTTATCGTCAAACAACTCGAACTTTGTTAAAGGTGCGGCCGGCGAACCAACATTAATTTCATGGGATGATGCAGAAACCTATTTCCACGAATTTGGTCACGCACTTCACTTTTTAGCCTCTAATGTTGCTTACCCAACATTAAATGGCGGTGTTCGTGATTACACTGAATTCCAATCTCAATTACTAGAACGTTGGTTAACGACTGATGAAGTCATTGATCAATACCTTGTTCACTACAAAACTGGCGAACGTATTCCTGCTGAGTTGGTAGCGAAAATCAAAAAAGCTTCAACGTTTAATGAAGGTTTTAAAACGACTGAGTACTTAGCATCAGCATTAATTGATATGAAGCTGCATACCACAGATCCAGCAAATATTGATCCTGACTCGTTTGAGCGCGACACTTTGAAAGGTATGGACATGCCGGATTCAATTGTGATGCGTCACAGAACACCACATTTTGGTCACGTGTTCTCTGGTGAAGGTTATTCGGCAGCATACTACGGCTATATGTGGGCTGAAGTGTTGACGTCTGATGCCGCTGAAGCATTCAAAGAAGCACCTGGTGGCTTTTACGATAAAGAAGTTGCAGCTAAGCTCGTTGAACACTTATTTAGTGTGAGAAACGCTGTTGATCCAGCTGAAGCTTACCGCGCTTTTAGAGGTCGAGACGCTAAAGTTGATGCATTGATGCGTGATCGCGGCTTTCCGCTTCCAAAAAAATAAGCAGTTAAGCCTACAATAGTAAAAAGGAGCCAATTGGCTCCTTTTTTAATGTTTGTTATCAGTAGATATTAAGTTGTAAGGCAGTAACTCTGGGATTTGTTGTTGAAGCTGTGTTTCTCTATCATCGAGCTCTATTAGCTTGGTACAGAATTGACTTGCTTTAGTTTCAATGACTTTCGTTTTTTCGCTGATATCAAGCTCTATTTCTGCACCTAGCTCTGACAGGTGCTGATCAAAGTTCGCCATGCGATCTTCCATTTCGCCTTCTTCTTGTGCTGTCATGGCTTTACCTACTGCAAGCAAAATAGTGCCAACAGAGGCAGAAACGATTTGTTTAATTTCTTGTTCAAATTCACCGGCAAAAATTTCATCAAAATCGTTAAAATCTTGTGGTGCAACATAATAGCTGTCGTCTGAATGATTAAAGCGGCGGCGCATGCGCGAATGCAGCTCATCAAAATTTTCTTGTAGTTTCTGGTGCGACTCACTGTTCTCACCAGTTAAACCGCCAACAAGCTTATTGACGGCTTTTAAGCCGATATCAACACCTTCGATAGCAATAGATACAATTTCAGGAACATGTTCACGAATGCCATTGCTGTATAAAGATAATGATTCTTTTTGTTTAGGCGTTAATTGAACTTGTCTTCCATGAATAAAAAGCTGGTTATTGTTGGTGATTTGAACTTTTGTTATGCCTTTGTCTAAAGTGCGAATATGAATAGGATCGATAATCACACCATAGTTAAAATTAACAGAGCAGTGCTCAGCAAAAACAGGAGAAGCTACGAGTGGCAAAGCAAGTGTAAAAGCACGGACAAATTTCATTAAAATCACCAAGAATTTTTTTGCAGAATAGCAAAACTTAATCGATTTCGACAAACAAATTTAGTGAAAATGAGCTAAAGCGCTAATTATTTACGATTGGATCAATAATAACTTTACGTTCACTATAAAATATTTTACTTGGACCATATTCACGACGACTGCGTTCCACGAAATCACCAACTCGCACTTCTACGCCATGGTAAATATGTTCGCGTCCTTCAACATAAACACTTTCCATGAAAAATTGTAAGGCTTGCTCTTCGCGTTCTTTATCGTTGTGAAGATCACCTAAGGTGCTAGCATGATGTTGATAAGTTTTGACAACTTTTGCCAACATATCTTTATCAGCGCGTTCTTGAGGCAACTGTCGTAAACGCTCTGCAGCACCTCTTAACTCTTGCGTTTTTTCGATTTCGTCATTAATTTTTTCATCAATGGCTTCAATACGTTGTTTGTATTTTTTCACCTGTTTGTCGAAAGTAATGTAGGTGTTTGAACCTGCAGATGCACCGATACTACCAGCGTGAACTGACGTACCAGCACTAATATGACCAGCAATTAACTTACCGTTGAGTTTGTCTTCTTGCCCTACCCATAGTTTACCGTCTAAGGTAATGATGCTATGCATAAGTTGGTTTTCTATCGTAATATCTTTGCCGGCAACGAGCTCAGTATATTGGCTGTAAGTAGCATGAATATTGCCTTTAGCACTAATAAATGCCGACATTTTGATATCATCAACGTTATTGGTTTCAACTTCTTGCTTTCTACCAATAATACCTTTTTGAATAATAACGTCGCCACCTGCTTCTAGTGTTGCTGATTCAACAAAACCACCAACGGTGATATCGCCCGACGCGATGACTTTCATGCTTTCTTTGACATCGCCTTCAATGATAACGTTGCCTTCAAATTTGATATGCCCTGAGCCAACATCAACATTGTTAACTTTATAGACCTTTTCAACTGACATGCCATTGTCGATCACTTTTGGTAAACCAACCAATGTTGAGATAAGTACATTGTTGTTTTTAGGACTCAGTACCGTACCTTCACCTATTTCTATCTGGCAATCTTCACCGGGTAAGGGTTCTAAATCTTTGCCTTTTACCGTGTAACCTTTGATGCCGAGCGTAAAAGGGATGCGTTGTGCTAAAGGATCGCCAACTTTAACACAAATAATGTCGCCTAAATTACGCATATCTACCGTACCGTCTTCTCGAGCTTGTGGTCTAAGTACGCGTGATTGAGCACTTTCCACCAACATTTTTATTTTGGTGTCTTTGCCCTTAATAGCAGGCTTTCCTTTAGCTATTATTTTAGTGACTTGAGTAGAAGGTTTTGCTCTAGCGCCGGCTTGTGCAAGAGCGATAAGTTGTTCTTTGATGAAGCCTTTTATTACGCCTTGCTCTTTCGCCGCATTTAAAATGCCTTTAGCCGAAAGATGCGCACCGCCTTGGGCTGCCGTAATTTCGGCACTGGCTTGCATATCGTCACTATCGATTTTAATTTGAATAGTCGCGTCTATACGCACTAAAATCTCGTAGCGAATTTCTCTGCCAGTTTGGTTTTCTTGTAACGATTTTAAAACGTCATTTAGCTCTGCAATAGCATTTTTAACGTTATTTTTTACTAGTTGCAGAACCCCATATTCAGAGCTTTCTACTAAATCATAAATATCAAGCTCTGATATTGGCGCGCTAGACTTGTTTGGAGTTAGTACGAGATCTATATTATTTTTCTTGTTACTGACTAAACTCGCTGTGGTCATTTATCAATACCTCTAAAGACCTAGCTTTCTAAATATAATTCTCTTGATGAATCTTAATAAAAGCTGGTGTATTTTCCTTGGTGTAATCAATTTTATATTCTTTATTGTCGAGAGCTTGAACAAAAACAAGCTTTTTCTCTTCACCAAAAATATCAATAGATGTTAAATCAATGACTTCTTGGTAGGCCTTCTTAGCCTCAGATTTTTTTCCTGGAATAATACCAGTATATTCAGATAAGCCTGTATGAGTAACGATAACTGGCTTATGGTTGCCATTGATAATGATTAAATCAATTTTTCTGATTTTATGGATAATGGTGTTTCGACCACTAGTGATAAAGTTTTTATCTAACAAAATAGTGCTCCACGATAAAGTTTGGGCCTTAATTGCGGCTAATTACATTGTAACCTCGTTACATATATTTAACAGCTCCGGCTTGCTTAACTTTATGAATATATAAATAAATTAGGTGTTAAGCAATGAGTAATCTTATATATCGTTAAAAATACGTTGAAACGTTAATAAAATTTTCTCAGTTATTTTATATGCTTTGGAGCCCTATCAACTAAATAACGCGGTGTATCTTTAATATTTAAGATAAACCTTCTTATTAAATCAAGGGTAATTGCACAAACTGCCTGCTGAAAATACCAGCGTGTGCCAGGAATTAAGCACTCCACCGTGTTGAGATGAGTGTGATTTCCCCATGCAATCCAAACGGTTCCTACTGGTTTGTCATCTGTTCCGCCTGTAGGCCCAGCAATGCCTGATACCGCAATACCTAATTCAGCACCTGATATCGCTAAAGCACCTTTAAGCATTTCAATCACGGTATGCTCGCTAACGGCGCCATACTCTTCTAACGTCGTTTTGTTGACGTTGAGCAATTTGCTTTTCATGTCATTTGAATAGGTGACAAAACCAGCGTGGAAGTTCTGAGATGCGCCTGATACTTGTGTTATTTGGCTAGCAATCAGCCCGCCTGTGCAGGATTCAGCCGTCGTTAACGTCAGGTTATTTGAAGACAACAGCTGATTAACTTGCTCAGCTAACGATATTGGTCGGTTGGTAATATGGTGAACAATATGATGCTCTAGCAAGCTCTCAAGTTGCGCTAACCAAAGATCTCTTTCGTCTGAAGGGAACGCACTAGAATAGGTTACTTTTAATTCTAATAGCGGCATTGATGCACGAAAACCTATTTCAAGTTGCTCGGGCCATTGAGGTAGCTTATCACTTATCAGTTGTTGTAGGCCTGATTCACCGTAACCAAAAACTTGCATACGCTTGGTAAATATTTGACTACTGTCACCGATAAGGTTTTTCACCGTAGGTGTTATTTCATCGCGTACCATCAGTTTTAATTCTTTTGGCACACCTGGTGTACAAATAATAAGGCAATTATTTATCGTTAGAGAAAATCCGACCGCAGAGCCGATGCTATTAGCGACAATATCACAACCTTTTGGCAACAATGCTTGCTTTAAGTTGGCCGCAGATAACTTTGCATTTCTTTTTGCACACCAAGTGGTTAAATGTTCCAGTGCGTTAGGATGCTCTTCAATTGGCAAGTTTGCTGCGCTAGCTAGGGCTTGAGCGGTAAGGTCATCGGTCGTGGGACCTAAACCACCATTAATAATAAGTAAATCGCTTTGTTGTGATATCTGTGAAATTTCAGCTGTAAGTATGGCTAAATCATCAGCAACAGTAATTTTTCGTGTAATAGTGACGCCAATGTTTTTAAACTCGTTTGCGATAAAGGCTGAGTTGCTGTCAACAATATCGCCTGTCATTAGCTCATTGCCAGTCATCAACAGTTGTACATTTAACTTGGTCATTACGTATCCTTATTTCTCGTTGGTGCTACTTTAGGTGATTAGCACTTAAATAACCATATTTAGCAATTGAATTTCATCGATTAATTTTGCTGACTGTCTCACCTTAATGCTACTATTTAAACGGTTTATTTCACTCGTTTGGAAGACTTTATGCGGATGCTTTTAAGGAAAAAACTATGTGCTTTGCTGTTGATAGGCATAAGTGTTATGTGCATGATTTTTCCTGCCCTTGCTAATGCAAATAAGCACATTGAATATGTGATTGGCGTAGAGGATGTTAATTATTTTCCCTTATTCAATTTTAACTCTAAGCACCCCAATCAACCGAGTTTTGCATTTGATCTGCTAACGGCATTTTTTGAATATAAACAATATAAGTATCGATTTGTTCCGCTGCCAATAAAGCGATTTGATAAATGGTTTATTGATCATAATATTGATTTTAAATTTCCTGATAATATGCGCTGGCGAGCAGACGGCGGAAAGTCTCTTGATTTAACCTTTAGTGAACCTGTTCTTAGGTTGTTAGCAGGAACTTATGTCCATAAATCTAAAAAGGATCTAACACGTTTAGAGGTTAAAACGTTAATGACAATTAGAGATTTTTATCCAACCTTATGGCTCGATTTAATCGCTGAGAAGAAAGTGGAGCTGCATGAAGAGCCAACGCCAGTGAGTATTGTTCGCCATCTTTTAGTTAAAAATGTCCAAGCAACGAATATTGATGAAAACGTGATTCGGTATCAGCTTAAAAAATTGAATAAGTCAGGCGAAATTGTACTAGCAAAAAATATCTTTCACGAGCAATATACCTACCATCTTTCAACGAATACTTACCCTGAAATTATTCGTGAGTTTAATGAATTTGTGAAACAAGAAAAGCAGTTGATTCAAATGTTAAAACAGAAATACGAGATAAAAGAACCGTGGGAACAGTAGAAAAATATAGTCGCGATTTGCTTATTGGTGAGTGGTTTTCCACAGGCATTGATGAACGGGGCGATAGCATGAGCGAGTTTGCACATTTAGCAGCAGATGGTAGCTTTGAGTTTAAATTTGTTAGACAAAACTCCCAGGGCGAAGTGATTGAAGAAATCATCGAATATGGCGATTGGGGCCTTGTTGGTAATATTCACTTTACAATAACCAAAAGTGAATTTATTGAAAATGAGCATTTTGCGGCTGATCTTAATGACGAAAACAATTATCATGCCTACCAAGTAAAATCTCTCGATAGTCATGCATTTGTTTATCAGCATGTTGAGACGAAAGAAGAATATGTATTACGACGTTTAAGTCAAAACGTTGGGATTTGTTAATTCAAAAAAATGAGAACAAGATGAAGCGCTTAAAGGCAGCAAGTTTAATTACTGCAATAAAAACACCCTACAACCTTGAAGGTGAAATTGATTTAGCAACATACGATATGTTAGTTGAGCAGCAGATTGCTGGCGGTGTTGAAGGCATTATCGTTGGTGGTACGACTGGCGAAGGCCAATTAATGAATTGGGAAGAGCACCTGATGTTAATCGCACATAGTGCGAATAAATTTGGTGATAAACTGATAATTATTGGTAACACGGGCAGTAATAATACAAGAGAAGCGATTAAAGCGACAGAATACGGTTTTGCTAGCGGTATGGATGCAGCGTTGCAAATTAACCCATATTACGGTCGCACGTCAGATCAAGGTGTCATTGAGCACTTTAAGAAAGTATTGCCACTAGGTCCTGTTTATATCTATAACGTAGAAGGGAGAACAGGCCAGGACGTTACACCGCAAATGATAGAGAAAATAGCTGATCACCCAAACTTTATTGGCATGAAAGAATGCGGTGGCAACGACCGAATTGCAGCCTATGAAGCTAAAGGTATTGCTTGTTGGTCGGGTAATGACGACGAAGCATTTGAGGGCCGTCATAAAGCTAAGTCTCATGGCGTAATGTCGGTTACTGCTAATATTGCTCCAGGTCTTATGCGTAAACTAATGGATGATGAGAATGCTGGGGCTTTGAATGAGAAAATACAGCCGCTAATGTCTTGGTTATTCTGCGAGCCAAATCCTATTGCGATTAATACAGCACTAGCGATGACTGGCGCTGTCGCACCTATCTTTAGGTTGCCTTATGTCTCATTGACAGCGGAGCAACGTAAACAAGGTGTTGACCTGTTGAGTGGCTTTGACATGCAAGACCTTGTTGGAAACGAGTTAACTCAGTTAGCTGATGAAGACTTTACTTATTTAGCTTAATCTTAGGCTAAAGCAAAAAAATACAATAAAAAGCCCGCAAATAGCGGGCTTTTTTATTGAATGTGATTTGGCAACATGCTGCAACTAGCTGTAATCACTCTATTCAAAGTTAACTAAGCAGGTGGGTTGTATGCATCAGGGTTAAAATGCTTATAACCCAAGTGTGTAATATAAGGATGATCTTCAAGAAAAATTTCAATCGCTTTTTTCACTTTGGTACGGATAAAGTCAATTTTTTCATCAAAGAAATTTACACGGTGATCTTCACAATCAAAAATTCCAATTACGTCGCCATCAGGATCGAAAATAGGGCAACATAGCTCAGATTTTACCTTTGCATCACAACGATAGTATGGACCATCGTGTTCATCGACATTTGGAATATAATAATGCTGTTTCTCCATGATAACTCGAGTATTGATAGATTTATCAAGGTATTCAGGAGCAATCGGGAATTCCGCTTTTGACATTTCACCGTTATAAACATATTTCACTAATTTATCGCCATGAGACAAATAAATACCAAACCACATAACGTCTGTTTTTTTATGAATCCAACGCACTAGTCGATTGAGTCGAGTCACTAGATCAAGCAAGTTCTCAAGTTGCTCAGGCGAATCCGCATATTGGCGTAGGTCATATCTGTCACCTGCTTCTTTAAAGATCGGGCAAGTGCCATCTTCATTGAGCTTTGGTTGAATATATGACAACAAATGCTCGTGATTATCCAATTGATTAACTGGTTCATAAAGCACTGATAAAATATCAAATAAACGCATAAGTTCTGGTATCCGGAATAAGCTGTTTAGGCGGAAATATAGCTACCGAGAGTAAATCGGCAAAGTTGATTAATTCTAACTGAATCCTTCGACAAGGTGTTAGAGCATTTAACGCTAACTCAAAAAAAATTGTTATGTAATCATTTATTAACGTTTAGGTGGAAGGTTTTTTACCGTTTCTTTATATTATCGTCGGCTTTAGGTTGCCAGGTAGGTTGATGTCGACAAGCTGTTCGTCGATAGGGCTAGTAAACGCTAATCTAACGGCGCATAACTGTAAATCTTGCTCAGTGTTGTTAGTCGCAATGCCATGCAGCCTATCACCAACGATGGGCATGCCGATACTCGCTAAATGTTTACGAATTTGATGCTTCCGCCCTGTTTCAATGGTCACTTCAACCAAGGCATAATCAGACTCTTTGTCATAAGCGAGTAGGGCTACTTTAGATGTTGCTGCTTTATCATCAATGGGACTATCGATGACAATTTCCTTTTCTAGTTCAAGGGTATTGTGATGACAAAGAGCATGATAGGTTTTTATTAAGTCATGTTTTTCAAATAGCTGGCCAAATAATCGAGTGGCGGCCTTACTATGGGTAACCACCATAATCCCCGTTGTTGCTCTATCAAGGCGATGAACCAGAAATACGCTACGTTGATTCTCAAAATATTGGCTAACAAATCGGGTAATCGTTGTATGCTCGCTCCACTTAGAGCCTTGAGATAGCATGCCAAAAGGTTTAAACCACAGACTAAAATCGTGATAATCAGCTAAAAGTATTGCATCATCAGTCGTTTGCTGGAGTACGTCTTTATCGTAGTAAAAATGGATTGTGTCTGATGGTTTAAGTGCTTTTTTTACACGTCTAAAGCGCTTGGTTGTTTTACCGGTTGTTAGCCATAAAGCACCTTTATTGATTGCTGTTTTTAGTTCAGCGATCGACAAGTTGCAATTATCTTTTAGCAAGCTAATCGCGTTTTGTTGTTCCGACTCAACGGGCAGGTGTAATTCAAATTTATCCAATGTCTGCTCAACTTAGGTGTTTTACTGTTTTTGCATTGGGCATTCTAGCCTAACTTGGTATGATAAATGAAAATAAATAATCTCATGTTTATTGAGGTTGGTAATAGAGAATAAAATGGAAAGAAATTTAGCAATATACCCGAGCAACGAAACGGGTGATTTACTATGGCAATTACTCAATGCTGGTATTGATTTAGGACAAGAGCACGAAGTGGAGTTTTCAGTAATTTTTAAAACTGAAGAACAAGCATTGGGCTTTGGGCAATTGTTACTAGAGAATAATCAGAAGCTTTCTTTTACGCCATATCCGGCAAGCGAAACACACCCATGGGAGATTACCGCATACCCAGCGATGCCTTTGACCGTGCAAAATTTAGCAGGCTATAGCCAGTTACTTATTGATAATGCCAGTGGTTTTGATGGTGAGTTTGATGGTTGGTATACACCTGCGCAACAGGTTTTATCTCAATAGCAAGGACTGAATGTGATAGATAAAGCTAGCTTTAAGTCGTTAGAAAAAGCAACAAAAGATTCATTCTTCAAACAGAAAAACTTAATCAAGCAGGTGCTGGCAGGCAAACATGTTAATTGCCGAATCTGCCATCAAGTCATCGTGTTTGAACCTCCTAAAAAGGATAAAACAGGTGTGGTTCGTTGTAAGAAAGGTTGCACCGATATTGAATTAGATATGAGCTAACGATGCGCCAATAAAAAGCAGAGCAATTTGTTTACTCTGCTTTTTGACTTTATTTAAACGTGGCGATCTCATCAATCGATTTCTTTACCGTTGAATGATGAGGAATGGTTGCGTCATCATTAGGGTAACCAGCGATCAATAGCATATAAGCTCGCTCATTATCGCTTCGCTGACAAATCTTATTAAGAAATGACATTGGTTTTGGGGTATGGGTTAAGGTTGCTAATCCAGCGTTATGTAAAGCGGTAATTAAAAAGCCTGTCGCAATACCCACCGACTCATGTACGTAATAGTTTGTGTTTTTATCTTCGGCATTTATCCCACCTTTTTTCTCACTAAAAATAGCAATTAACCAAGGCGCTTTTTCTAAATATGGTTTTTGAGCGTCGGTACCCAATGGCTTTAAAGCTTCAAGCCATTCTTCACCCGCTCGACCTTCATAAAAGCCACGTTCATGAAGTTCAGCTTGCTCACGCACCTGTTTTTTGATTTCAGGATCAGAAATAGCGACAAAATGCCAAGGTTGATGGTTAGCACCACTTGGCGCACGACCGGCTGTTCTAATACAGTTTTCAATGATTTCTTGTGGGACATTTTTGTCGCTAAAGCTTCGAACAGAGTGACGACGAGACATGTCATCGAGCAATGCCTTTGAACGCGCTAACATTTCATCTTGAGGGTATTCAATAAAATCCGACAATGGATAACTATCGTGCTCTTGCATAAAACAATCTTCCTTCTTTTTTGTTTTAGCTTATCTTGATTTTCATAAGACCGGCAAGGGCAAAATATTATTCACAATAGAATTTTTGTCAGGTTAAATTTCCGCCTTTAGTAAACCTTGATATTTGTTATCAAGCTTTGGGTCATAGTTAATTGATAACGGGTTCATAAAACCATGCAAATTCAATTCTTTAACTAAGGTTAACTCGTTGTAGTGTTTGAGTACGTTAATCGCTTCATCGACACAAAAGTGCGGTTCTGATTGCGGAAATATGATGGTGGTTGGGTAGTTTGGCTTACAAGTTAGGTAATGTCTTATTTGACTTGAATAAAAGCACCAAGCCGTTTTAATCGGCAAATGTTTTTCACTTAATGATAACCAAACAGCACTGGCGCCGGCGCTAAAACCAATCAGTTTGATCGGTTGTTGTTGTTGACTAATAATGGTCATTAGTTTTTCCGTGTAGGTTTCAACACCCACATGATGATTAAAATGTTGGTAAGCGATTGCTTCGTTGTTAAAGCAGTGTTCTTGGTCTTCGTAAGGCGAAACAAGGACATGGACTTGGCTGATAGAATTAGCAAACTCTTTGAGTTGTGGTGTTACCCCAAAGATATCTGACGCAATAATTGTTTTCATATCATTCCTTTATTAGGCTGTCATACCTTTTCTTCGGCTGTCATACTGTTGAAGAACGGTATCTCACTCCCATAAATAGCGAAAGCTTAAACGTTGACAAGAGATTACGGCCTTCGCCGCAATGACGGATTTAGTCAGACCTTTATACCTTTTCTCAGGCCTTCAAACCTTTTCTCAGGCCTTCATACCTTTTCTCAGGCCTTCATACCTTTTCTTCGGCTGTCATACCGTTGAAGAACGGTATCTCACTCCCATAAATAGCGAAAGGTTACATATTGATAAGAGATTACGGCCTTCGCCGCAATGACGGCTTAGTCAGACCTTTATACCTTTTCTCAGACTGTCATACCGTTGAAGAACGGTATCTATTCTCAATAATCATGTAAACAAAAGCCCGCTAAAAAGCGGGCTTAATCATTCGTAGTAATTCATAAATCAAAGCTGATAGTTCAAGGCCGATTAAGCGATGCATAGGCACCTATGTAAGCTTAACCAACGCAGAAATCTCAGCTTCTGATAACAGAATTTAGCCGATAAACTTACGTGCGTTGCGGAACATGCGTACCCATGGCGAATCTTCTTGCCACTCGTCTGGGTGCCAAGAGTTAGCAACTGTTCTAAATACACGCTCTGGGTGAGGCATCATAATCGTTACACGACCGTCAGTCGTTGTTAATGCTGTAATACCATCTGGCGAGCCATTCGGGTTAGCAGGGTAAGTTTCTGTCACGTCACCGTAGTTGTTTACATAGCGCATAGAAACCGTGCCTGAATTATTGGCAACATCAATCGCTTCATCAGAAACGAATTCTGTGCGACCTTCACCGTGAGATACAGCGATTGGCATGCGTGAACCTTCCATACCTTTGAAGAAGATTGACGGGCTCTCTTGAATTTCTACTAATGAGAAACGGGCTTCAAAGCGTTCTGATTCATTTTGAACGAAACGTGGCCATGCTTTTGAACCTGGGATAATTTCTTTTAAGTTAGAAAGCATCTGACAACCGTTACATACACCCAAAGAGAAGGTATCTTCTCGGTGGAAGAATGTTTTGAACATTTCACGTGCTTTTGGATTAAATAGAATTGATTTCGCCCAACCTTCACCAGCACCTAGTACGTCCCCGTATGAGAAACCACCACAAGCTACTAAGCCTTGGAAGTCTGCTAAATCAGCACGGCCTTCTAAAATGTCTGACATGTGAACATCAATCGTGATAAAACCAGCACGGTCAAATGCTGCCGCCATTTCAACGTGTGAGTTAACACCTTGCTCACGTAAAATTGCAACACGCGGGTTAGCGTAATCTTCAGCGTCTTTAACAATGTGGTCAGCAACAATATCTTCGTTAATGTCAAAAGTAAGGTGAGCGTTTAAGCCTGGATCTTCAGTATCAAATTTAACGTCGAATTCTTCTTGAGCACATTCAGAGTTGTCACGAAGAGATTGCATCTTCAATGTCGTTTCAGCCCACACGGTACGGAAGTATGTGCGTGAGTTTTCAAGCACAACATTGTCACCACGTTTAAATGTGATCATATCAACGTCATTTAAGCGACCAACATCAGCACAACAATCTAAGATTCCGTGCTCTTCAAATATTGCATGAATTGCATCAACGTCTGATTCTTTTATTTGAATCACAGCGCCAAGCTCTTCAGAGAATAATACTTCTAAGTCGCTACCAGCAAGCTTGTCGATATCAACGGTTACACCTGTGTGACCAGCGAACGCCATTTCCGCTACTGTCGTAAATAAACCACCGTCTGAACGGTCATGGTAAGCGACTAGCATTTCTTTACGGACAAGTGTTTGCATTGCGTTGAAGAAACCTTTCAAGGTTTCAGCATTATCAACATCTGGCGTTTCTTTACCAAGTTGTTTGTAAACCTGTGCTAAACAAGAACCACCTAAACGGTTTTTACCTTTTGATAGATCAATCGCCACTATACGAGTGTCACCTTTATCGGTGCGAAGCTCTGGCGTTACGGTTTTACGAATGTCTTCTACACGACCAAATGAGGTAATAACAAGTGACATTGGTGAAGTTACAGACTTCTCTGCGCCGTTATCTTGCCACTTAGTTTTCATCGACATAGAGTCTTTACCAACCGGAATCGTTAAACCTAATGCAGGACAAAGTTCTTCACCGACAGCTTTTACTGCTTCATAAAGACCTGCGTCTTCACCTGGGTGACCTGCTGGCGACATCCAGTTTGCAGAAAGTTTAATACGGTTTAAATCACCAATATCTGTACCGGCGATGTTAGTAAGTGACTCGGCTACAGCTAAACGTGCTGATGCGCCAAAGTTAAGTAAGGCTACAGGTGTACGTTCACCCATTGCCATTGCTTCACCGTGATAAGAATCAAGAGCGGCTGCAGTTACACCACAGTCAGCTACAGGTACTTGCCAAGGGCCAACCATTTGGTCGCGATTAACCATACCAGTTACCGAGCGGTCACCAATGGTGATAAGGAATGTTTTCTCCGCAATGGCTGGTAAACGTAATAAGCGGTCTGCCGCTTCTTTAACGTCTACATTGCTAAAGTCTAATTCATTACCTTGTGTCGCTACAGATTTAACATCTTTAATAATTTTAGGTGTTTTACCTAAAAGAACATCTAGTGGTAAATCAATTGGTGTGTCTTTGTCAGTGCCTTCAAAATGAGAGTCGGTTACCGTTAAGTGCTCTTCTTCAGTTGCTTTACCAACAACAGCGAAAGGCGCACGCTCACGATGACAAATTGCTTCAAACACTGGGAGTTGTTCGTCAGAAACCGCCATTACGTAGCGTTCTTGTGACTCGTTACACCAAATTTCATGTGGTGCCATGCTGCGTTCGTCGTTCGGTACATTACGTAGTTCAAAGTTACCGCCACGGCCGCCGTCAGAGACAAGCTCAGGGAAAGCATTTGATAAACCACCAGCGCCAACATCGTGAATAAATAAAATTGGGTTGTCTTCACCTAGCTGCCAACAACGGTCGATAACTTCCTGACAACGACGCTCCATTTCTGGGTTTTCACGTTGTACTGAGGCAAAGTCTAGGTTTTCAGCAGACTGGCCTGAAGCCATTGAAGAAGCGGCACCGCCACCAAGGCCGATGTTCATTGCAGGGCCACCTAATACAATTAAATTAGCGCCAACATTGATTTCACCTTTTTGAACGTGCTCGTCGCGAATGTTACCGTAACCACCAGCTAGCATAATTGGCTTATGGTAACCACGTACTTCGACGCCGTTAAAAGAGTTAACTTCTTCTTCGTATGTACGGAAGTAGCCGTTGATTGCAGGGCGACCAAATTCGTTGTTAAATGCCGCGCCACCTAATGGGCCTTCAAGCATAATATCTAATGCGGTAACAATGCGATCAGGTTTGCCGAAATCCGTTTCCCAAGGTTGCTCAAAACCAGGAATACGTAAATTTGATACTGAGAAACCAACTAAACCCGCTTTTGGTTTAGAACCAACACCTGTTGCGCCTTCATCACGAATTTCGCCACCAGAACCTGTGGCTGCACCTGGGTAAGGTGAAATAGCGGTAGGGTGGTTGTGGGTTTCAACCTTCATTAAAATTTGAATGTCTTCGTGATGATAACCGTACTCTAATGTGTCTGGTTCTGCATAAAAGCGACCACCTTCAGAGCCTACCATTACAGCTGCGTTATCTTTGTAAGCAGATAATACGTAACCAGGGTTCACTTCGTGGGTGTTACGAATCATTTTAAATAATGATTTTTCTTGCTTAACACCGTCAATTGTCCAGTCGGCGTTGAAAATTTTATGACGACAGTGCTCTGAGTTTGCTTGGGCAAACATGTAAAGTTCTATGTCGTGTGGGTTACGGCCTAGTTTTGCGAAGTTGTCAGCTAGGTAGGTAATTTCATCTTCTGCTAAGGCTAAACCTAGTTCAACGTTTGCTTTAGCAAGTGCTTCACGACCGCCATTTATTACATCGACTGAACCAAATTCACCTGGCTCTGCTGTGGCAAATAATGCGCTTGCATCATTAAAGTCAGCGAAAATTGACTCCATCATGCGATCATGAATTAAATTATTTAAGGCTTTTTCTTGGCTTTCATTAAGCGTGTCGCCTTCTACATAGTATGCGATGCCGCGCTCTAAGCGTTCTACTTTGCTTAAACCACAGTTATGAGCAATGTCAGTAGACTTTGAAGACCAAGGAGAAATAGTACCTGGGCGAGGCGTTACTAATAATAGTGAGCCTGAAGGTTCGTGTTCTTCAATTGTTGGACCATATGTTAATAATTTTGCTAACACCTGAGATTCATCAGCTGATAATTCATCATTTAAGTGTGCAAAGTGTGTAAATTCAGCATAAATACCACGAACAGGAAGATTTAATTCTTCACACTGCGCAAGTAGCTTTTTTACACGGAAATCAGAAAGTGCAGGCGCACCACGAAGGGTTTTTATTAACATTGCCATATGCTTTGTCACCAAGGTTGGATTTATTAGGAAAAAATCGCGCGTATTATATATGGTTGACTAGCTAAAATATAGAACCTAACGGCAATTAAATATCTTTACTTTTTGCTGATAAAACAATGGCTTCGATACTTATTAAGTTGACCGTTTGGTTAGTTATTTGTGTGAGGTGTATTTTCACAATAATTACATGTGTTTAGCTTATATTTGTACAAGAAAACTTTGTTGGCTCTTATCTCATTGAACACCTATATAACGGTTAGTTTTAGCAATGTTTTTAAAAGTTTAAAATTTTGTTAATTAAAATCACACGGTTTTGGGTATACTTAAGGTAAGTCGGTGATTATTATAAAAAACCGAAATTATTTATAGGTTTATTGATAATAAGTATGGTTACTCGGTTATTAGAAGACAGTTTTTTTGATACAAAGCAGGCGTTGTGGCGACTATGTTGTCTTGTCGTGTTGTTTGCTGTGCTCTCAGGATGTTATCAAGAAAAACAAACTAGCCAACTTGAACGTATTCATGAAAAAGGTTCAATTACCGTTGGTACGTTATTTGGTCCTAATACCTATTACATCGACGCAGAAGGTCCAGCAGGTTTTGAGTATGAACTTGCTAAAAAGTATGCCGACCATTTAGGCGTTAACCTGCAGATTGTGCCTAGCTATAATCTTGAGGCATTATTCCCGATGCTAGAAAAGGGAGAGGTAGACTTTCTCGCGGCAGGCCTCGCCGTTACACCCAAACGACTAGAAAAATATAGTTTTGCACCAAGCTACGACAATATTAGTCAAAAGCTCGTTTTTAAGCAGGGGAAAAAGCGCCCCCGAAAACTTCAAGATCTTGACGGTAACTTGGTGGTAACAGCACTTTCTAGTCATGTCGAAAACTTACAGAAATTGCAGGTTGAGCACCCAGAACTTAGCTGGCAAGAAAACAGTGAATTAGATGCTCAAGAGCTATTGTTGGAAATACTTGATGACAATATTGATTACACTGTCATCGATAGTAATACCCTCGCCATTAATCGCCGTTATTATCCTGAAATCAGCATAGGCTTCACCATTAAAAAGCCTGAGCCATTAGCATGGGCTGTTAAAAAGCAGGGTGATCATTCGTTGCTGACAAGCTTGGTTGAGTTTTTTGGGGAAGTTCATCATGACGGTACATTATTAGCGTTAGATGATAAATATTACGGTCATATTGAAAGTTTCAATTACGTCGATACGCGCACCTTTATCAAAGCTATTGAGAAAACATTACCTAAATACCGCCCATTATTTGAAAAATATGGTGAGAACATAGATTGGCGTTTGCTTGCAGCGATCAGTTATCAAGAATCTCACTGGAACCCTAAAGCGCGCAGCTATACTGGCGTGCGTGGCATGATGATGCTAACCCTGCCGACAGCTCGTCAAATGGGGGTGAAAAGTCGATTAGACGCTGAGCAAAGTATCCGTGGCGGGTCGAAATATATCTTGCAGCTGATTAACCGGATGCCCGATAGAATTCCAATGCCAGATAAAATTTGGTTCGCGCTAGCTTCATATAATGTTGGCTTTGGACATCTCAATGATGCGAGGATCATTACTCAACAACAAGGTGGCGACCCTGATCGCTGGGTTGAAGTAAAATCTCGTTTACCGTTATTGAAACAAAAGAAATACTACAAAAAAACTAAATATGGTTACGCTCGAGGTGATGAGCCGGTTAATTATGTTGAAAACATCAGGCGTTACTACGATACGCTACAGTGGTTTGATGAAAAGCAGAAAACCCAAGCATTAACTTCACCAACGCAGGTGAGCGCTGATTAAAAAAAGGTAAACCTTGTCATCAAACCGTCATAAAACATAGCGATAATATTAAAAACCTGATAAATTGGTCAGGTTTTTAATATTAACATTACTATGGAGGCAAAATGAGAAGATCAAACAACAGTCATCGACAAGTCGTAGCAACTCGACGTAAACGCCTCGTTCATGATCGCCGTAAAAAAATAGTCGACAGACGAGCAGTCTTTTTTCAACTAACTGTTGAAGATGACGCATCCGTGCCGTTTAAGTAGCATTACCCTTTAATGCTTTCTTAAGCGCCTTTTTTTCTTTTCTTCTACGCTTGAAAAAGTTAGATAACAAACTTGAACATTGCTCTTGATAAAGCCCAGAGCAATGTGAAATTTGGTGATTTAATTTTTCGTGAGCAATCAAATTAAACACACTACCCGCACTACCTGTTTTTAAATCAGGGCTCGCATAAATTACTTTGTTAATTCTACTATGCACCAGCAAACCGGCACACATCGGGCAGGGCTCTAACGTGACGTACAACGTGCAGTCTAATAATCGATAGTTACTGAGTGACTCACCTGCTTGTCTAATAGCAAGCATTTCAGCATGCGCTGAAGGATCATTGAGGGTTATCGATTGGTTATACCCTTCACCGATAATTTTTCCCTGATGCACTACCACAGCCCCGACAGGAATTTCATCTATCGCTTCTGCTTTTTTAGCAAGTTCAATGGCTCGCTGCATAAACAGGTGATCGTCAAGGCTAAATACGTGTTGGTTAGCTGAATTCATGACAAAAATTGACTCAACAACTCATTTAAATAACGATGGCCTTTCTCTGTTACCTGCCATAACTGATCTTGGTTGGCCATTAGGCCTTTGGTTTTGGCAAGTGTTAGCTGAATTTCCAACTCATTTTTATCTAAGCCAGTACACTGAGAAAAATGTGTTGTGCTAAAGGCTTCTTTTAATCTTAATTGATTCATTAAGAACTCAAAGGTTAAATCATCTTGCTCTACTTCTACGAGTTGATCGAGGGCAGCTCTTCCTGGCGTTAGGTAGCCTTTAGGATGTTTGATTTTTACCGTTCTGATGAGTTTTCCAGAGGCTATGTCTGTTACCTTTCCGTGTGCACCACAGCCAATACCTAGATAATCACCAAAACGCCAATAATTTAAGTTATGCTGGCATTTTTTACCGTCTTTGGCATAAGCAGAGATCTCGTATTGGTGGTAACCTGCCGCTTCTAATAATTCAACACCTTGTTCTTGGATAGACCATAGGGTTTCGTCTTGTGGTAATTCTGGTGGCTTGGAATAAAATGCCGTATTTGGCTCTATGGTTAGTTGATACCAAGAAATATGATCAGGCTCTAATGCGATTGCCGTTTTTAAATCATCAAGCGCATGCTCAAGGTTTTGCTCTGGTAAGCCATGCATCAGATCCAGATTAAAACTTTTTATACCCGCTGTTTTAGCAAGCCTTGCCGCTTTTTTGGCTTGATCGCTGTCGTGGATTCGGCCGAGTTTGATTAGCTTGTCGGACTCAAAGCTTTGTACACCAATAGATAAACGCGTAACGCCTGCTTTAGCAAAACCAACAAATTTGTCTGCTTCAACAGTGCCTGGATTTGCCTCTAAAGTGACTTCAAATTGGTCTTCGTCAATATTGAAACGTGCTTTTACTTGAGACAATATTTCGCCAATACCTTTTGCTGAAAACAAACTCGGCGTGCCACCGCCAATAAAAATGGTGTGGAGTTGTCTGTTTTGTAGCTTAAATCGAGCGATATCGTCGTCTAAATCTTTAATCAGAGCATTTATATAATCTTGTTTAGGAATGTCATGTTTGAGTGCATGAGAATTAAAATCACAATAAGGGCACTTTTGCACACACCAAGGAATATGGATATAGAGCGATAACGGCTGAGGAGTTAATGGCAAAACCTTAACCCTTCAATTGGCTAAAGTGAGTCGCTAGCTTAGCAAGCGCTTTACCACGATGGCTTAGGCTATTTTTAATATCTCTATCTAACTGCGCCGAAGACTTTTGTTCTTGTGCTACCCAAAATAACGGGTCGTAGCCAAAGCCTTGCTCACCCATAGCGCTTGTTAGTATTTCACCTTCCCAGCTACCATGACAAATAACTGGGGTAGGATCATTCTCATGCGCCATATATACCAACACACAATGAAAACGTGCAGTACGTTTTGATTGCTCAACGCCATCCAATGCTTTGAGTAATTTTTCGTTATTATCGCTATCGGTAGCATGCTCGCCAGCATAGCGGGCTGAATATACGCCGGGCGCTCCGTCTAACGCATCAACTTCTAAACCTGAATCATCTGCAATGGCAGGTAGGCCGGTAATTTTTGCCGCGTGTCGCGCTTTAATAATGGCATTTTCAACAAAGGTTGTACCGGTTTCTGCTACATCACCAACGTTAAATTCGTTTTGCGGCAAAACCTCCATCTGATAGCTTGCCAATAACTCACCGAGCTCTTTGACTTTGCCTTTGTTGCCTGTTGCTAAAACGATTTTTTTCATCGGTATTACCTAGTTTGGGAAGAAAATTTTACCGGCGAATTATGACGCAAAGTTAGCATAAAAGCCATTTGCTTTACGCTGAAATAGCGTTAATTAAGCCGTTAGTGTATGGTTCAATAACTATTTAAGGATTAATGGAGTTCCCTTGAAACCATTTAGAATTTTCACCGTAATAGGTTTTGTTTTATTCGTCAGTAGTTGTGCATCAACGCAAAGCATAGAAAAGCAAGCAGCGATACATGATAAAGCCAGTGACTATTATGAATCTATAGGTCAGCCAGGTGTCGCAGTAGAAGAGCATAACTTAGCGAAACAAAAGCGAAATGAGGCTGATGACTTTGGACCAATGGTTGTATCGTTTTTTGAATTGTTTCGAAAGAAAGACAAAGACTAAAAGAAAAAGCCACCTTAATTAAGGTGGCTTTTTTGATTAATCAGCGTAAAGTTTTTGCTTAAAGGTTAAGGTGTGTTCTTTGCCTTGATCTAATAAGGTAATCGTAAAAGTAAATTGCTCTTCATTGGTAAAGCGCAACTGTGCGAGATAATAAATCGCATCGCCTTCAACAACTTCAATAAATTCCAGATCTTTTTTGTGGCCTAGTAAGTTTTTTGCAACACCTGATATCCCGACGCTTTTAGCTGGTTTATTTGGGGTTGTATTATCAAGCACAGAAATATTAATTAATGCATTAATTTTACTGCGTGTAATACCGTAATTCGTGGCAACTTTCGCCGGTATTAATGTTGAGTTTAGTGCTATGTAATGGACATCGATATCCCCCATTACTTGCTTTTGCTCAGCTTGTACAGGTGCAGACAGCAATAAAACAGCCGACAGCGCTAACAATGATTTTATTAAGTGAGTTAACATTTTCAATGACCCTTTGCTTAAAGCATCGCCCAATATGGAATCCAGCCCGAAAGCAAGATATTAATAACATTTAGGATTAAAAACGCTGCCAGTACTGATAAATCTAAACCACCAATTGATGGAATAATGCGGCGAATTGGTTTTAAAAATGGTTCGGTCAACTGAGCAAAAACAGCTAAAGTTGGGTTATAACCTTGGATCACCCAACTCATAATAGCCATTACCAACATGATCATAAATAGCAACACGCCGGTTTGTTTTATCAACGCGAGAAAACCGAAATAGGTAGCCGATAACGGGTCGAACGGTCCACCGTTAATCAATGGGATAACAATGAACTTTAAGGCTGAAAATATAAACGCGACCAATAACGTGCCGACATCTAAACCAGCAAAGCCAGGAATGATACGACGAACCGGAATGACTAACGGGTTTGAAACCTTAACGATAAATTGACTAAGAGGGTTATAAAAGTCTGCGCGCACTAGCTGTAGCCACACACGTAAAATTAACACCATAATAATAGCGTCAAAAGCAAAGCGTAAAAGAAAGTTTATCGCTTCCATGAATTACTCCGTAAATACAAATGAGAAAATAAAAAACTGCAAAATTTTAGCTATCTTGTGCCATTTCTTTTGCACGTGCAATAGCACTGTCCATCGCGTTACTTACCAGCTCAGGTAAACCACCTTCGCGAAAAGTGTTGAGCGCTGCTTGGGTTGTACCGCCTTTCGACGTGACATTTTCACGTAATTGCGCGATTGAAATGTCATTTTCAACAACCATTTGTGCCGCACCTAACGCCGTTTGTTGTACTAAGGCTCTAGCTTCGTTGTCACTAAAGCCTAGGGCTTTGGCCTTTGTTTCCATTGCTTCCATAAACAAGAAAAAATAAGCCGGACCCGATCCAGAAACCGCAATGATATCATCGATTTGAGCTTCAGCGTCTAACCATTTAATAATGCCTACCGCTTGCATGATTTCTTGTGCAACTTGCTTTTGTTGTTCTGTTGTTTGTGAACAGGCATACATACCCGATACACCAAGACCAAGTTGAGAGGGGGTATTTGGCATAACGCGAATCACTGAGCCTTTGCCAGAGAGTGACTGTTGAATTTGCGCCATTGTGGTACCTGCCGCTACTGAAATAAAACATTTCTGGCTAACGTCTATTTGATTTGCAATGTCGTTTGTCACCTGCGTGATAAGGTGAGGCTTTACGCCAAGTACAATGAAGTCAGCAAATTCAGCCGCTTCGACATTATTTGCCGTGTGCAAAATTCCGTGTGCTTGAGCTAATTTTTCACGCTTTTCAGGTGAGGGGTTAGTCACCATGATATTTGAAGGCGAAACACCTGCATTGATTAAACCTAAAATTACCGCGCTATTCATATTACCTGCGCCAATAAATGCAACTTTTGTCATGTCGTTCTCTGTGTTCTTTTCGATTAATTTCTTGAACCAAATACGGCTGTGCCAATGCGTACCATGGTTGAGCCATGATGTATCGCCTGTTCCATGTCTGCCGACATGCCCATAGATAAGGTATCTATGGTTGGTATTTCAAGTTGGTATTGTTTAAATAATTGGTGCATTTTCTCGAAACTCAAGTTCGCATCACCTTTTTCAGGAATTGCCATAAAGCCCCTTAACACTAAATTAGAACACGCTTTGCTGGCTTGAATTAAGGCAGGGAGCTGGTTTAGCGCAGCGCCTGATTTGCTTTCTTCTCCACTAATATTGATTTGTAAGCAAATATTGAGTTTACCCAATTCTGGCGGACGCTGTTCGTTAAGTCGTTGCATGATTTTAATGCGGTCAACACTTTGCACCCAATGAAAGTGTTCAGCAATTAATTTTGTTTTATTAGACTGTATCGGACCAATAAAATGCCATGCTATGTCGGTAAGAGAATTTAGCGTTGAAATTTTTTCTACCGCTTCTTGCACATAGTTTTCACCAAACAGTCGTTGCCCTGCTTGATAGGCTAACTCGACATCTGAGGCGGGTTTGGTTTTACTTACGGCTAAAAGATCGACGCTTGAAGGGCAAATATTACTTTTTAGACATGCATTTTTAATTTGCTGTTCAACTTTGCCAAGGTTATCTTTAATATTACTCATGTTGCTTTATAACTATTTTAAAAAGAGGTCCGTATGGATATCACCGAACTGTTAGCGTTCAGCGTTGAGCACAATGCATCTGATTTACATTTGTCTACTGGTACGCCACCGTCTATTCGTGTTGATGGTGATGTGCGTAAACTTAATATCCCTGCGTTTGATGCCAAAGATGTTAATGCACTCGTCTACGATATTATGACAGATCGACAACGTAAAGAATATGAAGAAAACCTCGAAGCCGATTTTTCATTTGAAGTACCAAATTTAGCCCGTTTCAGGGTAAACGCCTTTAATCAAAACCGTGGTCCTGCGGCAGTATTTCGTACCATCCCTAGCAAAGTATTAACGTTGGAAGACTTAGGTTGTCCTGATATTTTTCGCGACATTTCAGAGAACCCTCGTGGCTTAGTGCTGGTGACCGGTCCTACGGGTTCTGGTAAATCTACAACGCTTGCTGCGATGATTGATTACATTAATAGTTATAAACACGATCACATCCTAACGATTGAAGATCCAATCGAATTTGTTCATGAAAACAAAGCATGTTTGATTAACCAACGTGAAGTACATCGAGACACCTTAAGTTTTAGTAACGCATTGCGTAGCGCGTTGCGTGAAGATCCTGATGTCATACTTGTTGGTGAGATGCGTGACTTAGAAACCATTCGCTTAGCCATGACAGCCGCAGAAACAGGTCACTTGGTTTTTGGTACCTTGCATACAACGTCTGCACCTAAAACGATTGACCGTATTATTGATGTATTCCCTGCCGAAGAAAAGTCGATGGTGCGTTCTATGTTATCTGAATCATTGCGTGCAGTTATCTCGCAAACATTAGTTAAGAAAGTAGGTGGCGGACGTGTGGCTGCACATGAAATCATGATTGGTGTACCCGCTATCCGCAACTTAATTCGAGAAGATAAAATTGCGCAAATGTATAGCTCTATCCAAACGGGTATGGCGCACGGTATGCAGACCATGGATCAGTGTTTATTAAACCTGGTTAATCGCGGATTGATTACTCGTCAAGACGCCGCTGCGAAAGCTCACGATAAAAATCAGTTTGCTGGATTTTAAGGTAGTTATATGATTTTTCATGATTTATTGAAAAAAATGGTAGACGAAAAAGCCTCCGATATGTTCGTGACGGCTAAGCTACCAGTTAGTGCAAAAATTAACGGTGAACTTCAACCGATAGATATGCATGTATTAAGCTCAGACGATGCGTTAAACCTTGTTCACAGCGCAATGAATGCTAAACAAAAAGAGCAATTTGATTTAGAAAAAGAATGTAACTTTGCTATTTCAATAGATGATATTGGCCGATTCCGTGTTTCTGCTTTTTGGCAACGTGATATGGCCGGTATGGTTATTCGACGTATTGTGACTGAAATTCCCGATGCCGATGAGCTAGGCTTACCGTCAGTGCTAAAAGACGTTGTTATGTCAAAACGTGGCTTGGTGCTATTCGTTGGTGGTACCGGTACTGGTAAATCAACCTCGATGGCGGCGCTTATTGGCTATCGTAACAAAAACTCACGTGGTCATATTTTAACGATTGAAGACCCTGTAGAATTTGTTCATGAACATCAAAAAAGTATGATTACTCAACGTGAGGTAGGTTTAGATACAGAAAGCTTTGATGCCGCCCTAAAAAGCTCTCTTCGACAAGCACCAGATGTCATTCTTATTGGTGAAATTCGTAGCCAAGAGATTATGGAGCATGCGTTAAGTTTCGCTGAAACAGGTCACTTGTGTATTGCAACCTTACATGCAAACAATGCAAACCAAGCCATTGACCGTATTATGCACTTAGTTCCAGCAGAGCAACACGGTAAGTTATTGTTTGATTTAGCATTAAACTTGCGTGGTATTATTGCTCAACAATTAATTCCAACAAAAGATGGCAATGGTCGAGTAGCGGCAATTGAAATTCTTTTAAATTCGCCATATATCGCTGAGCTGATTAAGAAAGGGCAGGTTGGTGAAATTAAAGAAGTGATGGAGAAGTCGACAGAGCAAGGTATGCAAACCTTCGATCAGGCACTGTTTACCCTTTACCAACGAGGCATGATTAATTACGCTGATGCCTTACATCATGCTGATTCACCAAATGATCTGCGTTTAATGATCAAACTAAGAACCAATGATCAAGGTGGTACAGGTGCATTGTCTGGCGTAACGTTATCAGGGTTAGAGCCTGATAAAGACGACATGTAACGTGACTAAAAAAGACACGCATTAGCGTGTCTTTTGTTTTTACTCGTTAAACTACCGATAGTAGCCATATGACAGAATACGAAAAAATGAAAGAAGGACAGCGTTTTGAAGGCGCTGATCCTGAAATAAATGCAGGTCGCGCGAATGCGTTTTCACGCTTGAACGAGATTAATAACGCTAATAGTCATGCTGTTGCGCAAAAAAAACTCACTGCTCTATTAAACCATGTTGGCGAGAGTTCGATTATCAATCCGCCATTTTATTGTGAATTTGGTCGTCAAATATCTATCGGCAACAATAGCTTAATCAATATTGGGGTAACCATGCTTGATGGCGCACCTATCACTATTGGTGATCATGTCATGATAGGGCCTTCAGTGCAGCTCTATACAGCAACTCACCCGATTGATTTTAAAGCAAGACGCGAATGGGAAACCTATTGTTTGCCAATTGTTATTGAAGATGATGTTTGGATCGGTGGTAACGCGGTTATCAATCAAGGCGTTACTATTGGCGCTCGTTCTATTGTTGCCGCTAATGCTGTTGTTAATCATGATGTGCCACCAGACTCTATGGTTGGCGGAACGCCTGCTAAGCTCATAAAAAAGCTTAATACCTAGCACTTAAACGCTTGGTTCATTACGTGAAATGCTCGGCAAGTATGCTATTTATTTGTTGGAACCTAGCTGGTAATTGTCGATTTTTTCTGGTGATTAAATAAATTGTCTCCATCACCTTTCGTGTCGACTGGTAGCAGCTGAGTTGGTTTGACTGGGCAAAGCTATCGATTGCGCTTTTAGGCAAGACAGTAAAGCCTAAGCCTTTTGCTACAGGCTCAAGAATCTGACTAATTTGATTGATAAAACCGGCCGTCTTAATTTCTTTTATCGTTAACTTACTTAATTGATTGTCGTGACTATGCTCAATGAACAGCGATAAATAATGCTCTGCATCAGGGTGATCAATTAATCCATCGTTTTTTATTAACGTTAAGATATCTTGCGCTATGTTTTGTTTAGCAAAGGTTAAACAAAGCTCTTCTTCACCCAACTTAACCACGTCAAACAAGCTTGTGTTCGGAATATGTGTAACAAGCCCTATATCGGTATGACCATATTGAACTTCTTGAATTATTTGATGATTAGGTGCTGCTTTTAGCTTTAGGACGATACCTGGGTGTTCCACTTGTAATGACGTTAATTTAGGGTATAAAACCAATGCTAACGCACCTGAGCATGAGATATTACATTGCCCGTTATTTGGGTCATCAAAGGACAACTGTTCTAGCAATGCGTGTTCATTTTGTTTTAACGATTGAGCATATTGATAAACGAGTCGTCCTTGCTCTGTTAATTCAAAGCTCTTTTTATCTCTGTTTATTAATGGGTGGCCACAATTATGCTCTAACTTACTTATGTGTTGACTAACCCCAGGTTGCGTCATGAAAAGTTTTTCTGCGGTTTTAGTGAAATGTCCTGTGTCAATCAAGGTGACAAAGGTCTGTAGCCATACAGGATTCAACATAATTTATGGTCATAATAAAATATTATTGTTTTGATTATAAATCATAATTTCAAATAATAAAGGGTCTTTCCTATACTGTGCTCATCAAGACAAGTTAAGCAATTATCAATCACAGATTGGAGTACAAAATTATGAAAATGAATCATGTCGGCATTATGGTAGGTGATATGGACAAAGCGGTAGAATTTTACACAAAAGTTCTAGGCTTAAAAATTGTGATGAACAACACCAAAGTAATCGAAGAACGCGAAACAGCTATTGGTAGAATGTGTATTGCTGTATTTGGTGAAGGTTTTAAGGGGTTTAATATTGCACACCTTGTCACAACAGACGGTATTGGTGTTGAGCTATTTGAAATGAAAGAGCGTCAAGAACGCCACGAAGTCGATTTCTCACGATTAGGTATTTTCCATTTTTGTTTACAAACAGATGATTTTGAAACGGTGATGAGAAAAACCGAAGAGTACGGCGGTAAAGTGCGTATGGACATTATGCGTTATCACCCAGAAGATGATAACAAGCCTGCTAAAATGGTTTATCTAGAAGACCCATTTGGTAACCTATTTGAACTTTATTCTCATACTTATGAAGAAACTTACGCTTCAGATTACGAATAAGTAAACGCTCAATATCATGAAGGGTCAGCACATTAATATTGTGCTGACCCAACTTCAATATTACGTTGCTATATCGCAGGTTTTTAATTTTATACTTAATGGCCTTATTAGACCTTCACTCAAAATTGCAGCATAGAATAAGACAATTAAATTCACTGCAGAGGCGCGCTGAAAAACAAAGCCTTCGTAAGTATCAATATTGCCCAAAATAGCAATTGCACCGATGACTAACCCGATTAATGCGCCACCATATAAAAACTTAACTTGCGCACTATAGACTTGGCCAAGGTATTTCGCTTTTGTACCGCCAACCAGTTCGTCAGTAAATAAGTATTTTAAACCAACTACTGATTTAAATAGCCCCTCAGTGCCAAATGTCACAATCGTTGCACCATATAAAAACAGTACTAAAAATAAAGCCGATGCAATATCTATATATAAATTTGCACTACCAGCCAATATCACCAGCATCCAAATAACACCTGTTATTATGGCAAGTGCCAATCCATTTTTCATCATTATCTCCTTCGTCCAGTTAACTTCTATTTCATTGGAAGTTGCTATTAATAACTTAGGAGATAGATCGAAAACAGCGGCAATAGCTAACGATGACTCAGCAGAAGCTTTACCGTTTGATTCAATACGCTGAATCGTTCGAACAGACAAACCGCTTGCTTTTGCTAAGACTTCTTGGGACCAACCTTTCTCTTTTCTTAGTCTCTTTAGTTTTTCTACAGATAAAAACAAAGGACGCTCCTTAGTAATTTAATGACAACGATGAGCATTATGACTATATCGTTTTAGGATACGATAAATTTGCCACGACAATTACACGACAACCCCTGACAGTTCAATAAATTCAATTGGTTATAGTCGAGATGATTAATTAATTGAATCACCTACACAGCATTCATCTTTTAAAAAGTCGATAACATCTTCTAGATGTTGATAGTTAGCTATACAGAATAACGTCCTACCTTCACGGCGTTGGTGAATAAGATCGGCTTGGCTTAGTCCTGATATATGGTGAGAAAGTGTTGAGCCTGGAATAGATAGTTCCTCTTGAATATCCCCAACACTAATACCTTGTTGACCAGCTTTGACAACTTGTTTGTATATAGACAAACGTGTTTTATGGCCAAGTTCTTTTAAGGCTTTTGCAACCATTTCAATATTCATAAACAACATTTCATCCTATTCGTTACAAATTTTATTTCGATATTACTAGAAACATCTTGCTTTTGCTAATGGTATTCTTTGTATTTCGAATTTTCTAGAAATATAGGTTTTGAGTGGTGATTGAATTAACACCGCAAGCATTAACGCAAACGTTAAATATGTTTGTTTTTTTCGCTGTTGAACTAACAGCATTATTCTTAGCAATTAGCTACCTAGTTGGCGTGCTACAACATTATATTCCGCCGGCTAAAATTCCGCAGATTTTAAGCGACAAGCAAGGTAAGGGATATGTTATTGCCGCATTATTAGGGGCCATTACGCCATTTTGTTCCTGTTCCACTATTCCTTTTTTAAAGGGGTTACTGAGAGCCAAAGCGGGATTTGGTACGATGATGGTTTTCCTATTTGCCAGCCCATTACTAAACCCAATTATTATTGGCTTGTTCTTCTTTACATTTGGTTGGCAAGTTACGTTATTTTACTTTGTCGTTGCCATGCTGGTGTCTGTAGTTGCTGGCTTCACATTAGAAAAGTTCGGTTTTGAAAAGTACATTAAACGCCAAGCCTATCAAGCTCCAGCAGATAGAAACTGTGGCAGTACATGCAGCGCAGGTAAGACAGTAACACCATGGCGCAAGATATGGCACGCAACATGGAAAGACTTCAAAAGTGTATTGCCTTATTTGATTGCTGGTATTGCGATAGGTTCGATAATTTATGGCTTTATGCCGTCAGAATATATCGCGCAAGTTGCTAGCGATAATAACCCTTGGGCCGTGCCAGCTGCTGCTGTTATTGGCGTTCCACTATATATTCGTGCAGAGGCTGTTATTCCTTTGTCTGCAGCGCTTGTTGCTAAAGGCATGAGTTTAGGGGCGGTAATGTCTTTGATTATAGGTAGTGCTGGTGCAAGTTTAACGGAAGTTATTTTATTAAAGTCAATTTTCAAGCCCCCCCTAGTTATTGCCTTTGTAAGTGTTGTTATCTCTATGACTGTTGTAGCAGGTTATGGTTACGGACTGATCTTTTAAGGAAAGCGATAGTTGAGGCTAGTAATTTTACTTATTCTAGCCTCAATGAATTTGTATTAGGGTCTGTTGCTAATTTTAAGATAACAACATAAGCCAGATAGGAGTAGTAAGTACACTAAGTACGGTGGTAACAACGACGGTGCCCGCAACAGTTTCTTGATGATTTTCGTAATTTTTAGCAATCAAATAAGCGTTTACGCCAGTTGGGCACGCACTCATGATAACTAAAACTAACGTTACGTCTTGGGCTAAGGCAAAGCCATAGGTTGCCGTTAAAAAGACTAAACTCGGCAGTATCGCTAATTTTAAGAGACAGGCAAAACCAATAAAGTATTTTTCACTTTTAACTTGGTAGTAGGTCATTGAGCCACCAAGCGAAAATAGAGCCAATGAAATGGCTGGTTTGCCAAGTAATGTCAAACTATCAACGAGTATCATCGGTAATTTATTACCTGTTTTCGTTAGTAGGATATTTGTCATCGCACCGGCAATAATAGCAAGGATCAAAGGATTCAATAAGGTACTTTTCAGTGTACTCATTACACTGGTTTTTTGTTTTCTAGCGGCCAGAGCACTGGTTAATGTAAATAACATGGCTGAGTGAAACACGACGATCATAAATACTATCGCCAAGTAATGTTCGCCTAGGGCAAGTAATATCACGGGTAAACCAACAATAATGTTATTTGAATAGCTTGCCGCTAGTGCATAGGCGGCAGAAGCATCATCCTCTTTTCTATAGTTGCTGTGGAAGTAGTAATTACTTACGTACGCTATAAAAAATACGATAATAACAGGAATATAAAAAGCACCGTAAATAGCTAAATCTAAATGACTTTTGATATCAGCTTGTGCCATTTGTAAAAATAAAAAGGCAGGAATAGCTAAATGAAAAGTAAACTTACTTAAAGCATCAAGTTGTGTGCGAGTTAGCCATTGGCTTTTAGTGGCAATAAAACCAGCAAGTCCAACGAGCACAAGTGGCGCAATGATATGAATGATATTCATGGTTTTTTAGTGCTTATATGAAAGTTTATTGGTAGCTCGCTTCGAAGAAGCTCTCGATGATTAACACCGCTGACTTAGAGTCAACATTGCCTTTGCTTAAGTTGCGATAACCGCCAGCGGCAAACAGTTGCTCTTTTGCATCTGCCGTAGTCAGGCGCTCATCTTGAAAATCAACTTGTACACCGAAGCGCCCATGAATTCTATTGCCAAACTTTCTTGCGTCTTTAGTCAACTGTTGTTCACTACCGTCCATATTTAGCGGTAAACCAACAACAACTAATTGTGGTTGCCATTCCTTTAAAAGCTTTTCAATGTCTTGCCAATTAGGAATGCCTTCTTTGGCTTTGATTGCAGCAAGTGGATTTGCAGTCCCCGTGACTTCTTGGCCAACAGCACAGCCAATGGATTTTTTACCAAAATCAAACCCTAAAATAGTACGTTGTCCTAGCTCTGACATTAAGCGTGCCCTATGTCAGTTGATAAGTGAGCCAAATCGATACCGAGTTTCTCAGTGGCTTTTTTCCAACGCATTTCTATCGGTGTTTTAAATATAATATCGGCATCGGCTGGCGTTGTTAACCAAGAGTTTTCAAGGATTTCTTTTTCCAACTGTCCAGGCCCCCATCCAGCGTAACCTAAGGTGACTACATAGGCTTCGGGCGCATCATCAGTACCTAGTGCCATTAAGATATCTTTAGACGTTGTTATCATCACCTCTTGGCTAAGCGACAATGAACTTGTCCAACCTTCTTGAGGACTATGCAAGACAAACCCCCTTTGAGGTGACACAGGGCCGCCTGTAAGAACGGGTTGCTCAAGCGAATCGCACTCTTTATTGTCGGCGTCGATCTGCTCAAGCAATTCGTTAAGTGTGATATTAACGGGTAAATTGATGATAAGCCCCATCGCGCCGTCATCATTATGTTCACAAATATAGGTCACCGTTTTATTGAAATACGGATCATTTAGTGAGGGCATCGCTATCAATAATTGATTTTCTAAACTATCCATCAATTTCTCCCGCCGTTAAGCGCTTTTTAGGGCGTGCTCAATCGCATCCATTAATTTACCGCTAATATTAATTGGGTAGGCTGCTTCGATTTCTTTGATACATGTAGGGCTAGTAACATTGATTTCAGTTACTTTATCGCCAATAACATCAAGTCCTACAAAGTATAGACCGCGTTTTTTCAATTCAGGTGCAATTGTTTCAGCAATTTGCTTGTCACTTGCACTTAACGGGCGAGCGACACCGCTACCACCGGCCGCTAAGTTGCCACGTGTTTCACCTTCAGCGGGGATACGTGCTAAGCAATAAGGCATGGGTTCACCGTTAACAATCAAAATACGTTTATCACCGTCTTTAATTTCTGGCATATATTCTTGAACCATCGCGTACTGGCTACCATGGTTAGTCAATGTTTCAATAATTACGCCAACGTTTGCATCACCTTCTTTAATTCGGAAGATAGATGAACCACCCATACCATCAAGCGGTTTAATAATGACGTCTTTTTCTTGTTGATGAAAAGCTCTGATCTGATCTGATTTTCTTGTCACCAATGTTTTCGCGCTAAGTTCAGGGAACCATGCGGTAAATAGTTTTTCATTACAGTCACGCAAACTTTGAGGTTTGTTAACGATTAAGGTACCCGCTAGTTCTGCGCGTTCTAACATATAGGTTGCGTAAATATATTCTGTATCAAACGGCGGATCTTTTCGCATTAAAATAGCATCAAGTTCACTTAAGGCAATGTCTCGTTGGTCGACAACTTGGTACCATTGTTCAACATCATCGGCAACGGTAACAATCTGAACACTGGCTCGCGCCTCACCTTCAAATAAGTATAAGTCTTCCATTTGCATGTAATAGAGCTCGTAGCCGCGCTTTTGCGCTTCTAGCATCATCGCTAATGACGAATCTTTCTTTACATTAATGTTTTCAATCGGGTCCATAACAACGCCGAGTTTAATGGTCATTCTATATTCCTTTTCGTTAAGCAAGATCGCCGTAGCGACATTGCAACGCGGTAATTGCGGTTAGTGCTGCGGTTTCAGTGCGCAGAACACGAGGGCCTAGCAATACTTCTTTAAAATTGGCATCGCTGGCTTTATTGATTTCTTCTTCACTTAACCCACCTTCAGGTCCTATCAATAATCGAATGTTTTGAGAGTCGTGAGGTAGCGACATAATGCTATGTTTAGCTCTTGGGTGTAAGTTGATATTCAAGGTGTTGTTATTTATGGCCAACCAATCATCTAAGAGTTGAGGCTCGTTAACTTGAGGTACAAATACTCTGCCGCTTTGCTCGCAGGCGCTAACGACAATTTTTTGCCATTGTTCACGTTTTTTAGCAAGGCGTTCTCCCGAGAGTTTAACGCCACAGCGCTCAGTAAATAGCGGTGTTATTTCATTAACACCCAACTCAACAGACTTTTGTAATGTAAAGTCCATCCGATCACCACGTGAAATACCTTGGCCAAGCTCTATTTTTAACGGCGATTCATTTTCAATAACATTAGCTGAAATGATTTTAGCAAATGCCGTCTTTTTCTTTACCTGTATTAGCTTTGCTTGATATTCAATACCGTCTTGACCATTGAAAAAACGTACCTGTTCGCCTTCAGATAGGCGTAAGACACGCACTGTGTGGCCAAATGCATTGTCATCTAGTTCGAACTCTTGTTCGAGAGAAAATGCGGTGTTTTGATAAATTCTTGGGTTTGTCATGCGGCCTAAGGTACCAAGCTAAGCTAAATGGAAATTGTTAACTAAACTAAGATATTGTAGCTAAAAGATAAAATATCAATATGTAATTAATTGTATTTGTCGTGTAAATGTTGCGTAAATGTTACTAAAGTTTAATATGAGAATGATAGTAACGGCATTTATCTATGACATAATTTAATTATGACATAGATAATTATTCACTTCATGGTTCTATAAGGCACAATTTGATGTTAAATACCGCATTCTCAGAACAAAGCAACGTCACTGAACGTCGCAAAAAAATTACTACTGCATTGTTTTCAATAAGCTTAATCGCTTTACTGTCAGCTTGCAGTGACAATACAGAACAAAAAACTGTTGCGCCACCGCCTGCAGTATCCGTTTATACCGTTGACCAAATGGCGGTCGGTGAACATTATGAATTTGTTGCTCGTACTGAGGCCTTTAAACAGGCTAATTTAACGGCTCGCGTTGAAGGTGAGCTCATTGAAAGGTCTTTTAGAGAAGGCGGGCGAGTATCGAAAGGTGATGTTTTATTAAAGATTGATCCAAGTGCTTATCAAGCTTCCTTTGAACAAGCTAAGGCTGATCTAGATAGCCGTAAGTCAGGGTTCGATAACGCCGTTAGAAACTTAAAACGCGCGAACGATCTTATCGGTGATGGCTATATTTCTCAGTCAGATTACGACAAGCTCACCACAGAAGAGTCACAAGCCAAAGCTGCAGTATCAGTTGCCCAAGCCGCCTTAGAAAAAGCAGAGCTTGACTTGAGTTATACGAAAATTATAGCACCGTTCGATGGGCGAATTGGTCAATCAAACTACGATGTCGGCAATGTAGTAGGACCACAAAGCAGTAGCTTGGCAACGTTAACCGTTACCGATCCTATTTATGTAAACTTCCAAGTGAAAGAAAGCGAATACGTTACCCATATGCAAGCCCGCAGTGAAGGGCGAGAAGAGGGAAAAATTGATATTTCGTTGATGCTACCAAACAACACAATTTACCCTGAGAAAGGCCAACTTGATTATGCAGATATTAAAACCGATGAAGGTACAGGCACTGTCGCCCTAAGAGCGAGATTTCCAAACCCTAATGCTGTTATTTTGCCAGGTTTATTCGTTAATTTAGTTGTTGAAAGTGTTAATAAAGAACAAATGGCTTACGTGCCGCAATCGGCAGTACAAGAAAACCAGCAAGGTAAATTTGTTTTAGTTGTTGATGAGAGTAATAAAGTTGCTCAACGTATTGTTGACTTAGGTCGACGTGTGAATGCGATGTGGGTGGTTAATTCCGGTTTAAAGCCCGGAGAAAGCGTTATTATTGAAGGTTTACAAAAAGTGAGACCAGGCACGGAAGTGAACCCTATCGGAAAGTCTGTAGATATTACTACCGGTACCATTTCAGATATCGTAACTAAGTAACGGTGGCAATATGATCAGCGAAACGTTTATTCAAAGGCCAAAGTTTGCCTTCGTTATATCGATTGTAATTTCAATTGCAGGCTTACTTGCGATGTTTATGTTGCCAGTAAATATGTACCCTGAAATATCTCCGCCACAAGTACAAATTACAGCTGTATACCCGGGGGCAAGTGCTCAGGTTGTTGAAGAGTCTGTCATTCGACCCATAGAGGAGCAGGTTAACGGTGTTGAAGACATGATGTATATCGAGTCTTCCGCCAGTAATAATGGCTCAGCCAATATCACGGTCTATTTTAAAGTGGGAACTGATGACGATATTGCGCAAGTTAACGTGCAAAACCGTGTTGCACTTGCCAATAGTTCATTACCTGCTGAAGTCACACGACAAGGCGTTAACGTTAAGAAAAAATCGAGCTCTATGTTACTTGGCGTTAACTTGTTCAGTGAACAAGACGGCATTGATCAGCTATTTTTGAGTAACTATGCAACTAACTATTTAGTTGAGCCGTTAGGACGTATTAAAGGTGTTGCAAGTGCGGAAGTTATGGGAGAAATGACTTACAGCATGCGTGTTTGGTTAAACCCAAGACGAATGACGTCACTTGGTGTTACGATTTCTGAAGTTCAACAAGCCTTACAAGAGCAGAACTTAATTGTTGCCGCGGGTAAATTAGGCTCATCACCTGCGCAAGCGAACCAGCAATTTGAATACACCATTCAAGCGAAAGGGCGTTTAAAAACCCCTGAAGAGTTTGGTGATGCCGTTATTCGTGCTCGTCAAAACGGTAGCTTTGTTCGTTTATCGGACATTGGTCGTATTGAGCTAGGGTCAGAAAATTACTCGATCAGTGCTAAGTTAAATGATCAAGAAACAGCATTCCTAGTTATCTACCAATTACCGGGTGCTAATGCGACAGAAGTTGCTCGATTGGTAAAACTAGAGATGGAAAAGCTATCTGAGCGTTTTCCTGAAGGTGTCAATTACGTAGTACCTTTTGATACTACTGAATTTATTATTCGCTCTATCGATGAAGTAAAAGTCACGCTATTTCAAGCCGTTGCTTTAGTTATTTTGGTTGTTTTTCTCTTCTTACAAAATTGGCGCGCAACCATTATTCCATCACTTGCGATTCCGGTATCGTTAATCGGTACCTTCGCCTTCATGTTACTTATGGGTTATACCATCAACACTATTACGTTATTTGGTCTTGTTTTGGCTATTGGTATCGTCGTTGATGATGCGATTATCGTCATAGAAAACGTTGAACGTATTCTTAAGGAAGAGAAGCTGCCAATTAAGGAGGCAGTTAGCAAGGCAATGAAGCAGGTAGGTGGTCCTATCGTAGCAACAACCTTAGTTTTGCTAGCAGTATTTGTACCCGTTGGTTTTATGCCGGGGATCACGGGTGAATTGTACAAGCAATTTTCAGTCACTATTTCATTCGCTGTTCTTATCTCGTCTATTAACGCGTTAACCTTAAGCCCTGCGCTTTGCTCGGTATTGTTGAGTGAAAAGCACATGAAGCCTATTTCATGGCTACAACCTTTCGAACGTTTACTTAATACGGCAACAGGCAAATATACCAAAGTGGTAGGCTTTTTCTTAAAACGAACTGCCGGTGTCGGCGTCGTGGTTGTTGTGATATTTTTTGCTACTGGCTGGTTATCTAAATCGGTACCTACAGCATTTGTGCCTGGCGAAGATCAAGGCTACTTATTTGTCGATGTGCAACTGCCAGATGCGGCCTCTAAAAACAGAACTGAAGCTGTACTTGAGAAAATCACCCCGATTATTAAAAACGATCCTGCGGTAGATGACGTTATTACCGTTGCAGGTTCATCATTGCTTGGTGGTGCAGGTTCGAATAATGCGCTAGCAATTATCTTATTAAAGGATTGGGAAGATAGAACAGAACCAGAACTAGGCTTGCGCCAAATTATCCCGCGTTTAATGGGGCAGTTATGGTCTTTACCTGATGCTCAAATCATGGTGTTTAACCCTCCACCAATTCCGGGATTAGGCAATAGCTCAGGCTTTGAGTTTAAGTTGCAAGATAGTGAAGGGCGAAATCCTGCAGATTTAGCACAGGTGATGAATGGGTTAATTTATGACGCCAATAAGCGCACTGAATTATCTCAAGTTTTTAGTACTTTTCGTGCAAATGTGCCGCAATATTTCTTAGAAGTTGATCGCAATAAAGCCAAAGCGCAAGGTGTGGCTTTGTCTGATATTTTCTTAACCTTACAAGCTCAGTTAGGTTCTTTATATATTAATGACTTTAGCCAATTTGGTCGTACCTACAAAGTAAGTATTCAGGCTGAAACTGAGTTTAGGCAGGAGCCTGGTGATTTGCGTTACTACTATGTGCGTAATGCTGATGGTGAAATGGTGCCTTTAACAACGTTGGCAAGCTTGAAGCCTATCTTAGGTCCTACAACGATTAATCACTTCAACTTATATCGAAGCGCTAGTATTACAGGGCAGTCAGCACCAGGTTATGCTTCAGGTGATGCTATTGCCGCTATGGAAGAGTTAGCGAGTCAACTACCACAAGGTTATATATTTGAGTGGGCTGGTCAGTCTAAACAAGAAATTGAAGCCGGAAATTTAGCACCCGTGTTATTTGGTTTAGCGATTATTTTTGTTTATCTCTTCTTAGTCGCCCAATATGAGAGCTGGACGATTCCATTCTCGGTTATTGCGGCCGTACCACTTGCTATATTTGGTGCAATGTTAGCTCTTTATACCGTGGGTATGGCAAACAATATTTATGCACAAGTGGGGTTGGTACTCTTGATTGGTTTATCAACAAAAACCGCTATCTTGATTGTTGAATTTGCTATGGAATTACGTGCTCAAGGACAAAGTATTGTAGAAGCGGCATTGAATGCAGCTCAGCTTCGTTTTAGAGCGGTATTAATGACTGCATTTTCATTTATTTTAGGGGTGTTGCCTCTGGTATTCGCAACAGGCGCTGGCGCTGGTAGTCGCGTATCTTTAGGCTTAACTGTTCTTGCAGGTATGACAGCTGCGACAATATTTGGCACGTTACTCATTCCATATTTTTACCTTGTCGTGCAAACCATGAGAGAGAAAGTTAAAGGCACTTCACAAACGCAATAAGCTGAGTGTTAATCGTTAAATGGATTTAAAAGGAATGCTACGGCATTCCTTTTTTATCATTAAGCGTTATACATCACACCCATTTCCTGCCAATCTTTCATTAAGCGAATCATCAAAACGTGAGCGACTGTGCACGTGGCAAGGATATGTCTACCCTAATTTACAAGTTCATATTGATAGCAAATGACTTATACGAGTAGATTCATCTAATCATTTATCTATATTGTGAATGCTATTTAAAGATTGCTGTGAGCTTGTTGTGATGAATGAATATAATGTTGCCAATTTAATGAACTCTTCCTTCTGTACAGACGAAAAATTTTTTCCATCTGAAGAGCCTATTACCGCTGTGCCATTAAGTATTATATTGCGAAAGTTGTTGGTAAAAGAAAAACAGATGCTTGATGTCCATATCCGTCAAATATTAGAGCAGGTGATATGGAGCGCTTTATCGCTAAGTATATGGGACGATAGCCGACTTTCTAGATAATAAGCAGGTAACAAAAAAGGGAGCATATCGCTCCCTTTCTTTATTTATGTGGGCTTTACAAGCCAGCAGCTGCTCTTAATGCATCTGCTTTGTCTGTTTTTTCCCATGAAAACGCAGTAAACGTATCATTGCCAACAGTCATTTCATAAGGCTCACGCCCAAAGTGTCCGTAAGCAGCTGTTTCTCTATACATTGGGTGTAATAGATCAAGCATTTTAGTAATGCCGTATGGGCGTAAATCAAAGTGTTCGCGTACTAGCTCTACGAGTTTTTCATCCGACACTTTACCCGTGCCAAACGTTTCAACTGAAATTGACGTTGGCTCAGCTACACCAATAGCATAAGAAACTTGAATCTCACAACGATCAGCTAGACCAGCAGCTACGATGTTTTTCGCTACGTAACGACCCGCATAGGCTGCACTGCGATCTACTTTTGATGGATCTTTACCAGAGAATGCCCCACCACCATGACGAGCCATACCACCGTAGGTATCAACAATAATTTTACGACCAGTTAAACCACAATCGCCGACTGGGCCGCCAATGACGAACTTGCCTGTTGGATTAATGAAGTACTTCGTTGAATCAGTCAGTAACTCAGCAGGTAAAACGTGCTTAATGATGTTTTCCATTACCGCTTCGTGAAGCATTTCTTGAGAAATATCTGGATTATGTTGTGTTGATAACACAACAGCATCAATCGCTACTGGCTTGTTATCTTCATAAACAAATGTTACTTGAGATTTAGCATCTGGACGTAACCAAGGTAAAATACCTTGCTTACGCATTTCGGCTTGGCGCTCTACTAAACGGTGAGAATAATAAAGTGGTGCAGGCATCAACGATGGTGTTTCATTGGTTGCGTAACCAAACATCAAGCCCTGATCGCCAGCGCCTTGTTCTTCAGGTTTTGCACGGTCAACGCCTTGTGCAATTTCTGGCGATTGTTGGCCAATCAAGTTCATGATGCCACAGGTATCACCATCAAAACCTACTTCTGAAGATGTATAGCCGATGTCAGTTATCACCTTACGTGTGATTGATTCTAAATCTACCCACGCTTCTGTCGTAATTTCACCTGAAATTATTGCAACCCCTGTTTTTACCATGGTTTCACAGGCTACACGGGCGTATTTATCTTCAGCAATAATTGCATCTAACACCGCATCAGAAATTTGATCAGCAATTTTATCTGGGTGACCTTCAGAAACTGATTCTGAAGTAAATAAGTGAGTTGTCATAAAGCCTCATTCATTAACAAATAGCACTTTCATACGTGCAGATGTCTATTTATGGTCAATTTTTTTTGCAATTCTAACGCTTAAAATCGATTTTTACTAGCTTTTTTACGTCTAGATGGCTAAATGATTTTATCGGTTTAATGTCTTGATAACAACTTGTGATATTTCTGTAACAAGCCTTTACGCTAAAAGATTTCCTTTTTGTTTATATTGAGTACAACTTTTATGAGGTTCTCAATATTAATACCATTAAAACGAAACTTGGCTTGTTAATACCGTTACTAATAACGGCTAACGCTTACGCTATTGATATTTACGATAACGGTTCAACATCAGCATCTGTCGGCGGCTACTTTGACGTACGTTACGTAAAAAGCGATACCAAGGATGAAATTACAGATGGTATTTCACGTATTAATTTTGGCTTTAATCAAAAACTAACCAATGACTGGGAAGCCTTTGCCAAAATAGAGTGGGGTATTACCTCAACCAGTGATCCTGCAAGTAGTTTAATTATTAGTGGCGATCAACTGCGCTCTCAAGGTGTTCAAGGTGATAGTATTTGGTTACGCCAGAGTTATGTTGGCTTAAAACACGATAACTACGGTAGTATTTCGATGGGCAAGCAGTGGGGTAGTCTTTATCATATTGCTAGCGTGACAGATGTATTACCTATGTATGGTGGTAACGCGTCGGGTACATACAACTTTGGTACAGATGGAGCTTTGTCTGGCACCGGTCGTGCTGAACGAGCATTACAGTACAATAATCAAATTGGAAATTTTTTTGTTAGTGCACAAGTTCAGTCTACAGAAGAGTCAATTAACTTAGGGCAAAATGAGACTTTCAAGGATAGTGTAAATTTAGCCTTCGATACGAATTACGGTTTAGCACTTACCTACCAATTTCCTTATAAAGTAGGTATTGGTGCTGGTTTTAATACTGGCGAAGTCAGTCTAGAAGACGCTAGCCAACAATTTACAGCAGATGATCAAATTGCTACTTACCATATTACTTATGGGCAATTTAACAAGCCAGGCCTTTACATGGCCGCTCTATATTCCGATATGGAAAATCACGAGATTAATGATCAAAATGCAATAATGACGAAGTCCACAGGTATCGAAGCGGTGGTTGCTTATAAATTTGATAACCGTATCACAGCGATTGCTGGTTATAATGATTTAACCGATGATTCAGGTAATAGCCAATATAACATGTCATTTTATACGGTAGGTATAACCTACGAGTGGACTGAAAACTTTGTAGTGTATGCTGATGCTAAATTTGACGATACAACCTATGTTGATGGCTCAAAACCAGATTTAGACATTGTGGGATTTGGTTTTAGATTTTATTTATAACTCAAGACTTTTTACGTCAACAGGCTGCAACCACAATTGCTGTAGTGTCGTTGATAACGCTTGATTGCATGAGGTGGTATAAAAGACATCCCCTTTTTTATTGCCTTCGGCGCCCGCAAGTAAGTCTTTTTCAGATAGTTTACGTTTTAGCTGGGCGGTTACCGGCGCTGCAGTATCAATAATTTGTACTAAATCGCCAACTTTTTCTGAAATCGCGTTTTTTACAAGTGGGTAATGGGTACAACCGAGCACTAGTGTATCTATTTGCTCGATAAGTAGCGGTGATAAAAAGTCATTGAGAAGCGTGTTGATCGCTTGTTGGTTATTGCCTTGCATCTCGATAAGTTCTGCTAAACCGGGACACGGTTGAATGAAAACATCAGCACCAGAGGCATAGGTATGAATAAGTTCATGTAACCTTTGATTACTGGCCGTTGCCTGAGTAACCAGTACACCTACTTTTTTATTTTGGCTATTTAACGCTGCCGGTTTGATTGCCGGTTCAACACCAATAATAGGAATAGCTAACTTTTCACGTAATGTTTTAATAGCGGTAACTGTTGCCGTATTACAAGCAACCACAATGGCCTTTACAGGCTGACTTGCTAAATACTCGCCCAATGCAATGACGCGCTCACTAATAAATTCATCACTTTTTTCACCATATGGCGCATGTAAATTATCGGCGATATAAATCAGTGATTCTGTCGGTAGTTGCTTCTTAATATTTTGTGCAATTGATAAACCACCAATACCAGAATCAAAAATACCAATGGGTAATGCACTTTTAGGTAATGACGTGGTTGATATATCTGACATACAGCTATTTTTTAAGAGTGAGGCAATTGGTTTTATAGGTTTTTTTACTGAAGATGTAAAGCAAAGCTTGGTATTAAAACTTAAGAGAAGTTGTTGAGCACTCCCAAAACACCGCAGCTAACGTTAGCCCTTGAACACCGTGGTTCAAGGCGGAACTTGCACTTCTACCGTAGGCTTCTCGATACGAGTCGAGCATGCTCAATAGTAAAAGCTGAAATCCCTTAGGTAAAACTTATCGGCTCGGGGACATAGTTAACACACGAGAATTTCGAGAGACTCTTTGCCTATTATAGCCGAAGTGAAATGAAGAGATACTAATAATTGTTATCAATCGATTATTCGCTAGACAAAAATTATCTAAGAACTGAGCAAACAGTCTTTTACTATCAAAAAGCTAGCGATATGCAGTCGATAACGATAGGGTTAAGGTGATTGTTTTTCTTGAGAAGAGTATGAGGAATATATGCTAGCAAAAGTTTGGGGGCTATTTAAAGTCCTTTCATTTTTAGGATTAATTGTCACCAATGTACTGACATTAACTCATGCGAAATTTCACGATTTTTTGTATTCGGCGATAGATAAATTGCCGTATGCTCAATATCGACAATCCAGCCCAACGAATAAGAATAAGCAACTCAATCAAAAACTGAAAAAACAGGCCTCGCATATCGCCAAAGTAAAAAAAACGTCATCAAAAATTTCAACGAGATTGGCCAGAGGGGCGGCCGTTAATTTAGCGTCTTTACCTGCTGAAGCCGTGCCTATTTTAGGTGTGGCAACGGTTGTTGCGGTAACAGCGATGGACATTCATGATGCTTGCGTCACCATGCAAGAATTAGACGAGTTGAACCTAGCGTTATCTGGGGAGCTTGCATCAAGTGAAGCAGATAAAGTTTGTGGCATGAAAGTGCCAACAGTCGATGAAATTTTAGAAGCGATGTAAGTAAAAAGGCGAGAGTTAACCCGCTTTTTTATTACGGGTATCCATAATCGCTTGTTCAATAGTGCTTTGTAACAAGGCAATTTTTTCTTGTGTTTCAACCCGCTCTTGCACTACATCGGCCTTTAGAGCGATCAGTTCATTGGTTAAATTAAGGGCAATCATTAACAAAGTACTTTCAGGCTTGGCTATAGGATTGAGTTGATTAGCTTTTTCAATACGCGCGCTTAGCTCTTGCGCTGATTTCAATAACGCAGATTCCTCACCTTCAGGGCAAGCAATTTTTAAACTTTTACCAGCAATTTCAATTTCTAAGCACTGAGGTTTCATTATTGATTGTTCTTTGTACTAAATCCGTTAAATATAGCGAAATAAATGAAGAAAAACGGAAAGTTATCGCTAATATTGCACTATAACGAGGCGACATTAACTATGCAACCGTTATACTCGCTAATTGAAGGTTAATTGACGCAGTAAATCCCTAGCCCCAAGCAGATAAGAAATGATAGGATATAGCCAATTTTATTGTAATAAAGACGTCACTTATGAGTTCTGCACACGCAATTGATTTTTCAACACTTCAATCGGTTATTTCAACCCAAGATGTTATTGCACACGCTAGTGATATACATGGTTTTTTAACAGGCCTAATTTCTGCTGGTTATGATTTTGAGCAATCAACCTATTTATCTCTATTGTCAGATGCCTTTAATAATGGCCAAGCATTTAGTGCTACGTTAACAACGAGTTTGCAATCACTATATAGTGATATTTGGCAAAAGTTATTGGATGACTCATATGGCTTTGCATTGCTATTGCCAGAAGATGATGAAAGTTTGGCACAGCGCAGTGCTGGTTTAGGTCATTGGGTGCAAGGTTTTAATCTTGGCTTTGGCATGCAACATCAAAAAACAGACATAGCCTCAGATGAAGTAAAAGAAGTGATTGCTGATTTCGCCGAAATTGCCAATTTATCAACAGAAGTTGATGAAGATGAAGAAGGCGAGCAAGCCTTTTTTGAAATTGAAGAGTATGTACGTATATCGTCGTTACTTATATTTACTGAATTGGGTAGCGCGCCTGAGCAAAAAAGCCCAAATAAGACGTTACATTAAGAAGAGTTTGTTATGTTAATAGATGTTCAAGAGTATGTCGCTCGTCGTGCTTGTTTTATTGATCAAATGGAGCTTAACTCCATTGCTGTATTTTGTGCTGCTGACGAAATCACCCGCAGTAACGATACAGAATTCCCATTTTGCCAGAATAAAAATTTCTTTTATTTAACGGGCTTCCCTGAGCCACAAGCTTACCTTGTCTTAGTAAAAAGTGCGCAAGGTGAAGCGCATAGTGTGCTGTTTTGTCGTGATAAAGATCCATTACAAGAAATTTGGCATGGTCGACGTATAGGGCCAGAGAATGCTCAAGAAAATTTCGTGTTTGATCAAACAGACACCATTGATAATGCCGACGATGAAATCGTTGAGTTGTTAAAAAATAGAACGAACCTTTATACCTGCCAAAATGAAAATGAGTTATTTGACGCACAAATGTTCGAATGGCTTGGGCAAGTTAAAGCAAAAGTAAAATCAGGCACACGTGCTCCAACTCAACTCATTGACTGTTCAAATATTATCGCTGAAATGCGCTTAATCAAATCATCTGCTGAACTTGATGTCATGCGCAAAGCTAATGAAATTTCATCGAATGCTCATACTCGCGCAATGAAAGCGTCTAAAGTAGGTATGTTTGAATATCAGATTGAATCAGAAGTACTTCATGAGTTTGCCTTTAATGGCGCGCGTAACCCTGCTTATGGTTCAATTGTCGCTGGTGGCGATAATGCCAATATTCTTCATTACACTGACAATAACGATGTGTTAAGAGACAACGAGTTATTGTTAATTGATGCCGGCGGTGAACTAGAAGGTTATGCCGCAGATATTACGCGTACCTTTCCTATCAATGGTCAATTTACACCAGCACAAAAAGACATTTATCAACTGGTATTAGATGCGCAAATAGCAGCAATTGAAGCCATTAAACCTGGCGCTAGCTTTGCAGAGCTTAATGACATTGTTCATCAAGTATTTACTAAAGGGTTATTGGCTTTAGGCATTTTATCGGGTGATGAAAACACCTTGATTGAAGAAAAAGCCTGCAAAAAATACTTTATACATGGCCTCGGTCATTGGCTTGGCTTAGATGTGCATGATGTCGGTGATTACCGTGTTGATGCTAATAAACGTCAAAACCGTATGTTCGAGCCGGGTATGGTCATGACCATTGAACCAGGGCTATATATTCCACTTGATGCTGACGTTGAAGATAAATACAAAGGTATAGGTGTGCGCATTGAAGATAACATCGTAGTCACTGAAACTGGCTATGAGAACTTTTCATTGGGTGTCGTTAAAACGATTGAAGAAATTGAAGCGCTAATGGCAGGCTAATCCGTGACAGCAATCAATACAAAGTTCGACATTGTTATATCAGGCGGCGGGCTCTCCGGGGCTTTAACCGCCTTGAGCTTATCGTTGTTAAATAGGGGCAATAAAGCGCCTTTGTCGATCGCTATTGTAGAAAATGCACCAATAAATCAAAATCCAAGCTTAAATTTTGATGATCGCGTGCTTGCTCTTTCACATCAAAGTGTCAGTTATTTGGCCGACTTGGGTGTCTGGCAGCACATGCGACAAGCGGCAACAGGCATAGAGACGATTCATATTTCAGATCAAGGCTATTACGGTAAAGCCCGTGTTTATGCCAAAGATCATCATGTTTCGGCATTGGGTGTCGTCATCGAAATGGCATTAATTGGTAAAGCCATTTATCAATGTTTAGAAAACGTTAAAAATATTACTTGGTATTGCCCCAACACCATTGCATCGGTTGATTATCATGCCGATAGTGTTGACCTTGAGTTAGATGACGAACAAAAGCTTAGCGCTACGTTGTTATTAGGCTGTGATGGCGGTCATTCCGTTGTGCGTAAAAGCGCAGGTATCGACGTAACGACTAAGCTTTATCAACAGTCTGCGGTTATTGCCAACGTGAGCACCGCGGTAAAGCACAATAATGTGGCTTTTGAGCGATTTACAAAATCGGGTCCGCTGGCAATGTTGCCGTTGTCAAAAGACCGGTGCTCTTTAGTATGGACGTTGTCGCCAGAGCAAGCTCATCAAGTATCGTCGTTAAGTGATGATAAATTTAAACAAGCCTTATATACAGCATTTGGCGGTTGGTTAGGTGATATTACTCATGTCGGCGAGCGCGCTGTATTTCCATTAAACTTAATTCAAGCCAATGAGCAGGTTTATCACCGTACTATTTTAATTGGTAATGCCTCACATACTATTCATCCGATAGCTGGTCAGGGTTTTAATTTGGGATTACGAGATACTCGTGATTTAGCCAAGGTATTACAGCAGGCGCTTGATGATGATCAAGATATTGGTGGCCTGAATTTGTTACAACACTATCAAATGATGAGAAAACAAGATCATCAACAAGTGATCGGCTTAACAGATTCGCTAGTAACATTATTTTCAAACGATTTACCACCACTGGTTATTGGCAGAAATATCGGCTTAAAAGCACTCAATTATCTGGCGTGCATTAAGCATCCGTTCGTTGCCAAAACAATGGGCTACTAACGTATAAAGGCTTACTGAAAAGAGTTTTAACATGCAAAAATACGATTTACTTATTATTGGCGGTGGCATGGTTGGGTTAACGCTCGCGTTAGCTGTGCGTAAGCTTTCTTCTTTAACCGTAGCCGTTGTTGATAATACAAGCCCCTGTGAACTCACCAAAGATCCTGAAGTACGTGTCAGTGCGATAAATCAAGCCAGTGAACAAGTATTTAAGAACCTTGATGTATGGCCGTTGATCACTAATATGCGTTATCAGCCTTATCAAGGCATGCATATATGGGATAAAGATGCAGGTGGCTCTCTCAATTTTTCAGCACAAGATGTTGATAAAGAAAACCTAGGATCAATTATTGAAAACAATGTCATACGAACAGCGTTATGGCAGAAAGTACAAGCAGATAGTGGGATTACCATTATTGATCAAAAAATTGCTAGTTTAGGAATGGGTGACAGCGAAGTATTTGCCAGTATCGACGGCCAAATGCCAATAATGGCAAGCTATGTTGTTGGCGCAGATGGCGCTAATTCATGGCTACGTAGTCAAATTGATATGCCAATGACCTTTCGAGACTATGATCATCATGCACTAGTGGCTACGGTTAACACTAAGCAACATCTAACACCGACGGCTTGGCAAGTATTTTTACCTTCTGGTCCTTTAGCGTTTCTTCCTTTATACGAGCCAGGCAGCTATTCAATTGTTTGGTCTACATCACCTGAACAGGCAAATGACTTAGCTGCACTTTCACCTGAGGAGTTTGCAAAGCAGCTTACCTCGGCAAGTGACGGTAAATTAGGACAACTTGAACTGGCGAGTGAACGTTATACGTACCCATTAAAAATGCGTTTGGCCAGAGACTTTATGAAAGAGCGGGCTATTTTAATTGGTGACGCAGCTCATACAATTCACCCGTTGGCAGGACAAGGCGTTAATTTAGGTTTAGTCGATGCAGCGGCACTCGCTGATTGTTTTGCACAATTAAGTAAGCAAAATCAGTTCACCGATATAAATTCGACAGTGGCATTAAAAGCCTTTGCCCGCTGGCGTAAAAACGACGCGATAGAAATGATCAGTGCGATGGAAGCAATTAAACAAATTTTTGCGCCATTGCCTTTACCTCTGCAGACACTTCGAGGTTTCGGGTTAGATCTTATCAATAAAGTTAAGCCTGCCAAGCAGTTAATGATCAAGCAAGCACTTGGTGAAAAATCACATTTACCGAGTTTATCTAAGCAAAAAGAAAACTGGTCGATAACCTAACGTAAAACGTAGGTAAAAATAAGAATTAAATTTCATAAAGGTTGATTATATTAAATATTCTTCGGAACTATTTAATTAAGTGGTTTTTTATTTGTATTTTGCTGGTATTTTATTGATCACGGTTGGTTGCGTCGCTATAATCTTGCGCAATTAATAAAAAGTACACGCAAATAGCAGTTTTTGACTAAAATTCTTCTACAAGCGTTAATCTTGAATCACAAAATAAACTACAACATAAGTGGAACAATACGATGTCGAATAAAACCGTATTACATGCAAAGCACCTAGAATCTGGCGCTAAAATGGTTGATTTTCACGGCTGGGAAATGCCAATTAACTATGGTTCTCAAATAGAAGAGCATCACGCCGTTCGCCAAGACGCGGGTATGTTTGACGTTTCACACATGACAATTGTTGATGTTGAAGGCGATGATGCGAAGGCATTCTTACGTAAACTTGTGATCAACGACGTAGACAAATTAAATGTTGCAGGTAAAGCACTTTATACAGGTATGTGTAACCTTGAAGGTGGTGTAATTGATGACCTTATTATTTACTTCTTTACCGAAACGCAATATCGCTTAGTGGTTAACTCAGCAACACGTGTAAAAGATTTAGCGTGGATTGCAGAACAAGCACAAGAGTTTTCAGTGACAATTACTGAACGCCCAGAATTTGGCATGATCGCTGTACAAGGCCCGCAAGCAAAAGCAAAAGTAGCAACCTTATTAAATGCAGAGCAAACACAAGCTGTAGATGGTATGAAGCCATTCTTTGGTGCTCAAGCTGGTAGCTTATTCATTGCTACAACAGGTTATACTGGTGAAGCCGGTTATGAAATTGTTGTACCACAAGATGAAGCTGAAGATTTATGGCAACAACTAGTAGACGCAGGTGTTAAACCTTGTGGTTTAGGGGCGCGTGACACATTGCGTTTAGAAGCTGGCATGAACTTATATGGCCAAGATATGGATGAGTCTGTTTCGCCATTAGCTGCGAATATGGCTTGGACAATTAGCTGGGATGATGAAGCACGTGACTTCAATGGTAAAACGGTTTTAGCTGAGCAACGCGCTGCGGGCGACCAACCTAAGTTAGTTGGCCTAGTATTAGAAGAAAAAGGCGTTTTACGTGGCGGTTTAAAAGTGGTAACGGCTGAAGGCGAAGGTGTTATTACTTCAGGTACATTCTCACCAACGTTAGGCCATTCAGTTGCTATGGCTCGTGTACCACGCGCGGTTAAAGTAGGTGACACAGTAGAAGTTGAAATGCGTAAAAAGCTAGTGAAAGTTGCCGTAGTGAAGCCTAGCTTCGTTCGTAACGGTAAGTCTGTACTTTAATTAGCTAAGAGATTCCTGCCTTCGCAGGAATGACGTTCGTAGAAACGAATAGTCGTCATTGTGGCGAAGGCCGCAATCTCGAACAGTCGTCATTGTGGCGAAGGCCGCAATCTCGAACAGTCGTCATTGTGGCGAAGGCCGCAATCTCGAACTTTATAAAAAAGATTATTGATAAAGTTGGCAGATGCTCTATATTCAGAAAGTAGATTGCTAACGAGAGCAAAAAGCTCAGAAAAAGATTTAAAACACTTAATAATTAGGAACATAAAAATGAGTAACATTCCTTCAGAGTTAAAATACGCAACGTCACACGAGTGGGTACGTAACGAAGGTGACGGCATCGTAACTGTAGGTATTACAGAGCATGCACAAGAGCTTTTAGGTGACATGGTATTTGTTGAGTTACCAGAAGTTGGTGAAACTGTTAGCACTGGCGACGATGTTGCAGTTGCAGAATCAGTAAAAGCGGCTTCAGATATTTACGCACCAATTACAGGTGAAGTTGTTGAAGTGAACGAAGACTTAGAAGACTCACCTGAGTTAGTTAACTCTGACGCTTTCGGTGACGGTTGGATGTTCAAAGTAAAACTTGAAGACGCAAGTGAGTTAGACGGCTTGCTTGACGCTGAAGGTTACGCAAACTCAATTGACGAAGACTAATCGTCAACAAAATTTAAAGGCCTCGTAAGTATTCTTACGGGGCTTCTTTTTTTAAATCAGGCTTTAGTTTTAGGTTAGCAATCTACTCTTTCCTCAAACTAAAAAGTGAAAGTTAATAGTCATCTATAATTAGGTGTTCTATGACACAAATTAGCCATTTTTTAGGTATTGTTGTTTTATGACTACTCAATCGCATAGCTCATTGTCTCTAGCGCAGTTAGAGCAAACACAAGATTTTATTCGTCGCCACATCGGCCCAGATGAAGCACAAACAAAAGCCATGTTAGCTGACATTGGCGCAGAATCTGTTGACGCATTAATTGATGAAATTGTGCCTCAAAATATTCGTTTATCGCAACTACCTGCGATCGAAGAAAGTAAAACAGAAGTTAAAGCACTAACTGATTTAAAAGCAGTAGCAAGCCTAAATAAAGTAAATAAATCGTTCATTGGTTTAGGTTATTACGGCACATTAACACCGAACGTAATTTTACGTAATGTGTTAGAAAATCCAGGTTGGTACACGGCTTATACGCCTTACCAACCAGAAATTGCGCAAGGTCGTTTAGAGTCGTTATTAAACTACCAACAAATGTGTTTAGACTTAACAGGTTTAGACTTAGCGTCAGCATCATTACTTGATGAAGGTACAGCGGCTGCAGAAGCTATGGCATTAGCTAAACGTGTATCAAAAAACAAGAAGTGTAATACTTACTTCATCGCTGACGATGTATACCCACAAACGATTTCAGTTGTTAAAAACCGTGCAGAATTCTTTGGTTTTGACGTTGTCGTTGCGCCAGTAAGCGAAATTGCTGAACACGATGTGTTCGGTGCTTTAGTTCAATACCCAAGCGCAACAGGTGAAGTGGTAGATATTCGTGAAACTATTGCAACAGTGCACAGCAAAAAAGGCATTATTGCGGTAGCGGCCGACATTATGAGCTTAGTGCTTTTAGAAGCGCCAGGTAAGTTAGGTGCTGACGTAGTGATTGGTTCATCACAACGTTTTGGTGTACCAATGGGTTACGGTGGTCCTCACGCTGCATTCTTTACTACATCTGACAAATACAAACGTTCAATGCCAGGCCGTATTATTGGTGTGTCAAAAGATACACGCGGTAACAACGCGATGCGTATGGCAATGCAAACACGTGAGCAACACATTCGTCGTGAAAAAGCTAATTCAAACATTTGTACTGCACAGGTTTTATTAGCGAACATGGCTGCATTTTATGCGGTTTACCATGGCCCAGATGGTTTAAAAACCATTGCTAATCGTATTCACCGTTTAGCTGACATTTTATGTTTAGGTACAGCAACGAAAGGCCTAACAGCTATTCATGCTAACTACTTTGATACGCTAACATTTAACGTAGATAACAAAGATGAAATTGTTGCTCGTGCATTAGCAAGCGACATGAATTTACGTAGCGATGTTGAAGGCCAGATAAGTGTTTCAATTGACGAAACAACAACACGTGAAGACATCGCAGTACTATTTGATGTGTTACTTGGCGAAGGTCATGGTTTAGATGTAGCGGCGTTAGATACCAAGATTGTTGAGTGTGGTCATTCATCAATTCCAGCTGAGTTACAACGTCAATCAACATTCTTAACGCACGAAGTATTTAACTCGTACCATAGCGAAACAGAAATGCTTCGTTATATTAAGAAATTAGAAAACAAAGATTTAGCGTTAAATCACTCAATGATTTCATTGGGCTCATGTACGATGAAATTAAACGCTACAGCACAAATGATTCCAGTTTCATGGCCTGAATTTGCTCACATGCACCCATTTGCACCAATTAACCAAGCACAAGGTTACAAGCAGATGATTGATGAGCTTGGCAAATGGTTAGTTGAATTGACAGGCTACGATAACATCTCAATGCAACCTAATTCAGGTGCACAAGGTGAGTATGCTGGTTTAATCGCTATTCATAAGTACCACGAGAGCCGCGGTGATGCGCATCGTAACATTTGTTTAATTCCTTCTTCTGCACACGGTACTAACCCTGCGTCAGCGCAAATGGTTGGTATGAAAGTTGTGGTTGTAGACTGTGATAAGAGCGGTAACGTTGACATGGTTGACTTAAAGGCGAAAGCACAAGAGTTACGTGAGAACTTATCTTGTATCATGATCACATACCCATCTACCCACGGTGTTTACGAAGAAACAATCAAAGATATTTGTGACATTGTTCATGAAAATGGCGGTCAAGTATACTTAGACGGCGCCAACATGAACGCACAAGTAGGTATTACATCACCAGGTTACATTGGTGCAGACGTATCTCACTTAAACTTACATAAAACTTTTGCTATTCCGCACGGTGGTGGTGGCCCAGGTATGGGACCAATTGGTGTTAAAGCACACTTAGCGCCTTTCTTACCTGATCATCCATTGATTACTGTTGATGACTCAACACAAGGTAACGATGCGGTTTCTGCTGCTCCTTGGGGTAGTGCAGGCATTTTATGTATCTCTTACCTATACATCGCAATGTTAGGCAAGCAAGGTGTAACAGACTCAACGAAGTACGCAATTACGAACGCCAACTATTTAGCGCACAAGCTAAGCCAACATTACCCAATTTTATATACAGGTAACAATGGCCGCGTTGCTCACGAATGTATTGTTGATTTACGCCCGTTAAAAGAAGCGTCAGGCATTACTGAAATGGACGTAGCTAAGCGATTAATGGACTACGGTTTCCATGCGCCAACCATGTCATTCCCTGTTGCTGGCACATTAATGATTGAGCCAACAGAGTCTGAATCTAAAGTTGAAATCGACCGTTTCATTGAAGCAATGGTATGTATTCGTGAAGAAATTCGTAAAGTAGAACAAGGCCAATGGACTTTAGAAGACAACCCATTAAGCCATGCTCCTCATACCTTAGCGGACATTACTGAAGAGTGGTCACGTGGCTATACAGTAGCTGAAGCGGTATTCCCAGTGCCTGCTGCTGCGGCTAACAAATTCTGGCCAACGGTAAACCGTATTGATGATGTATACGGCGACCGCAACCTCATTTGTTCATGTCCAAGTGTGGATACGTACAAAGACTAAAAAATCATTTGATCACGACAATTGAAGTTGGAAACTAGGTAATTGTAGTTGGAAACTGCAAATCTAGTTGGAAACTCTCAAATGAAAAGCGAGCTCTATGAAGCTCGCTTTTTTGTTCTTAAAATACGTGTGACTCGTTTTCAATTTAGTTATAGCTGTTCAAGAAACTAGTAAACAATCTCCATTATCTTATCTCTAACCCATTTATTTAATTGGTCTTTGTCGGACCTCTGATGCCATGCAATAACCACATCAAAACTTGGCAGGTTGATATCGCATTTAACCTTGTGAAGATTCGAGTGATTCAATAACTTAGACGGTAAAAAAGCAAGTAAATCAGTAGAAGCGACACAATCAGCAGTTGAGGAGAAAAACGGCAGGGTCATAACAATATTTCTTTTGTAGCCTCGTTCTTCGAAATAGTCATCAGCTGAGCCAACTAAATTTGCCCTTTTGGGCGACACAATAAGTTGAGGATGCTTTGCAACATCTTCAATTGACCATATTTCATTTGCTCTTGGATGCTTCTTATTCACAACACACTTATGGTTCTCTGTAAATAAAGTCGCCATTGGATATTTTTGGGGGAGAAAGCGTGGGAAAGAAATAACAAGATCTATATCACCTCGATCCATTAAGTTACTTAAATTATCTATTTCTATGTCTTGTACAATAACTTTTAGATTTGGTGCCTGGCTTCTAATTGAAGCTAAAAATTTAGGTAATACAACTGCCTGGGCATAGTCGGTTGCACAAATTCGGAAAATACTCTTTACCGTCGTAGGATTAAATTCTTTGGGTTCTACTAGCTTCTCGATACTGTTGATTATTCTCCCTACTTCAGGCGCTAATGATTCAGCAAAGGGAGTTGCTATCAGACCGTTACTCTTTCTGATGAATAGTTGGTCGCCAAATGTGTTTCTGAGCTTCCGTAGATGTTCGCTAACCGCTTGCTGACTGATCCCCAATATATGGGCGACTTTAGAGACATTACTTTCTCTCAAGAGTAAGTGTAATACTTTGAGTTGCTTTATATCTAAATCATTCATACCAATTATAATTGTATCTTTTACATGTTTATGTTGTTTCTAATTGTATCACTAGGGTTTTAATATCTGTACATCTTTGAACAGTTATTCGATCGTTACTTAAATCGATATAAAAGGAACTCATATGTTATTGCAATCATTTGATCCTAGTAATGGAAACCTCTTGGGGGAGTTAGAAGTTTCGTCTCCAAACGTTATTGAAGACTCTATCACTTTAGCAAAAACTGCTTACGCAAGTTGGCGTTCACTTCCTATTGAAGAACGAGCGAAAATAGTAAGCAAAGCCTTCAAATCATTAGTACCGCACCAAGAAAAGTTAGCACAACTGTTATGCCAAGAAATGGGCAAAAAATATGACAGAGGTATTAGTGAAGTCAGGGGCAGTCTTTTTGCTGGGTCGCATTATGCGACAGAGGCAAAAAATGCGCTGACAACCGATAAGCCTCGAAACATTGAGTATCGTTCGTTAGGTGTATGCGCAGTCATTTCCCCTTGGAATTATCCTATGGCAATGGCCGTCAACTTAATTGTCCCAGCGCTGATAGCGGGAAATACTGTGGTTTTTAAACCATCGGAAGAAACACCTTTAGTTGCCCAGATGATGGTTACTCTGTTGAATGAAAGCCTTCCCAACGGCGTGTTAAATATAGTACACGGAGATGGAATAGTAGGAAGGTACTTAGTAGAAAGTGACGGTATTAATTTAATCGCTTTTACAGGTTCTTTAGCGGTAGGTAAAGACATCATGAAAAGATCAGCAAAGAATCTAAAACGCTTAATTATGGAGCTTGGTGGTAACGATCCGATGATTGTTTTAGATGATGCGAATATAGACGCCGCCGCACATTTTGCGGTTGCTAGTAGTTTCGAAAACTCTGGGCAAATGTGTACTTCAACAGAGAGAGTCTACGTACTTTCAGGTGTTGCAGATAAATTCATTAAGAAAGTAACAGAGGTTGCAGCTGCGTACAACGTTGGACCTTGGAATGAATCAGAATCTCAACTAGGCCCAATTATTAATCAAAAGCAATTATTCAAAATAAAGGCTCAAATTGATGATGCACTTAGCAAAGGTGCGAAGCTACGTGTTGGTGGCGGTATTATAGAAAACAGATACTTCCAGCCAACGGTTATCACTGATATTCGTCCGGATATGGCATTAGAGAAGGACGAAACTTTCGGACCTGTGGTAGCCATATCTATTGTCGAAAATAAAGAAGAAGCAATTACACGAGCCAATAACTCTCCATACGGACTAGGTGCGTCGATTTTTGGGCAACAAGACGTGAGAGAAGTCGTCTCAGAAATTGACTCGGGAATGATTGGTATTAATAAGGGACCTGGCGGTAGTGGTGATAGTCCGTGGGTCGGCGCGAAACAAAGTGGTTATGGATTTCATGGCAGTAAAGATGGTCATCGCCAATTTGCGCAAGTGACGGTGGTGGAGTAAGACATGAATATAGAGAGCTTTTATGTTGTAGAAAACGAAGCCGGTGCTGAGAGTAATAATATCCCTTTGTGGGCGAATAAAATAAATAATCCAGCAAGCTTGGCTGAAAAGCACCCAGTTAAACCTGAACTAAAGAAAATAGATGATGTGCCGGGGGCTTTCCAGCTGTTAAACATTTTAACTCAAGAAGAGTGCAAATCACTTATTAACATTGCTGAGACACTTAGCTTCAATAAAGATGCAGCTGTCTCATTGCCAAGACATATACGTCATAACGATAGTTTAACTTGGGTTGTCGATGAAGAAACTAACGCAACTATTTGGGATAGAAGCAAGCAATTATTAGCTGGCGGTATTGAAGATATTTCAAACATGGTGCCAGTGGGGATTAACGCTAGGTTTAGATTTTATAAATATCAAGAAGGTGACTTCTTTAAGCCGCATATCGATGGTTCATGGCCTGGAAGCCGAATAATAAACGGAAAAAATGAACATGACTCATATGGTGATAGATGGAGCCAAATGACATTTCTTATACTCTTGTCTGACGATTTCGAAGGTGGCGAGACTCAATTTTGGGTTAACAAAAATGATCCAACTAAACCTGCTAATAGGCCTGAAAATGCAAAGTTAGTCAATGTAAGAACACCTGCTGGAAGCGTCTTATGTTTCCCACATGGCAGCCATCCACTCCATTGTTTGCACAGCTCGGAAACAGTCACGAACGGCGTGAAATACATAATCCGAACCGATTTATTATTTCCATTAAATTGATCATAGGAACTTCCTCTAGTTATTAATCCAAATGTAATTAGAGGGAGGCAGTTGCTTAGAGATTTTGTAAAGAGTGAGCATGAATAATTTTGGCAATTGTTTTAACAAAGTGCAATTGCTTGAGAGGCGCAGCCACTGTAGCTCTGCAACTTTTCAATACATCAGAATCACTAAAAAAGTCACCTGGTATCCTTTTGGGAACTAATTGAAGTAGCCAAATTGGCTTGTAATAATTTTAAAAAAAGGTGAGGTCCACCAGTAAGGGGCAGCTTTGCAAAATCACGTAATTCATATCCTGCGAAAATGGGAACCACACAAAGACAGTGCACAATGGGTGCTCGGCGTTATCTATAAAACAGAAGGTTCTTGTTATAGAAAAGCAGGCGCTATGGTTATGTTTAATAGCTTAGGTCAGCAACTAGGACTGTTAAGTGGTGGTTGTCTTGAATCAGATATAAAGCTCAATAGCCAAAAGGTAATGCAAGAGTCAAAACCTCGATGCTTAACCTATGATGATAGTGATGAAGATGATATTTCATTTAAATTAGGCGTAGGTTGTGGCGGCGTTGTTCATTTAGTTTTACTACCAGTGACCAAAAGTAACAATTATCTACTTTTGGACCAATTATTAAGCGCTCTAGAAGCTGGAAAGAGTTGTACGTGGCAACAAGAAATTGCAGAACAACTTAATACGTATACAAACCTGTCAACTCACCAACATGCTGAACAGCCCAACTCAAAAGCTTCGCTTGAATATAACAATGATAAAGTAACGCTTAACGTACCTATTACCGCTCCTCCGCACCTTTTGGTTGTTGGCGGTGGCTTAGATGCATTTCATGTCACCAGGCTAGCATCTCAAACAGGCTGGCAGGTTTCTATCTGGGATCCACGACCTGCTCAAGCAAGGCGAAGCGACTTCCCATTTGTGGATGAAGTGATATCAGAAAAGTCGCCTGAATACCTAGCGCTCTTTATTACCAAGCACAATGTTGATGCTGTGATCTTTATGTCACACAGCAAAACAATAGACGCAAAGGCGTTAAGTTACGTCTATTCAACGCCTGTTAGGTATATAGGCATGCTTGGTCCTAAGCACAGGAAAGAAGAAGTTTTAGCAAGCGCCAAGGTTGAGATAAATGAACAATCGAAAAGGATTGCAGGACCTGTTGGGCTAGATATAGGTGGAGATTTGCCTGAGCAGATAGCGCTGTCTGTTCTCGCAGAATGTCATGCAGCACTTTTTAAAAGAACTGCAAAATCAATTAGTAATGTACTAACAATGAGCGAGGACTAAGTCCATGATTGAATTTAATTTAAACGGAAAAACAGTACGTACAGATGTCCCTGACGATACACCACTACTATGGGTTATAAGAGATGAGTTTGGTCTCAAGGGCACAAAATTTGGTTGTGGTATCGCAATGTGTGGAGCTTGCACTGTCCATTTGGATGGCGCCGCTGTAAGGTCTTGCTCTATGCCGATCTCTATGGCTCAAGGCAAAAAGGTAAGCACCATTGAAGGTTTCGAAGGTAAGCACCCTTTGCAAGAAGCCTGGATTGAAGAACAAGTACCTCAGTGTGGGTATTGTCAGTCAGGTCAAATCATGCAGGCTGCCACGTTATTAGAGCAAAATGGCTCTCCAACAGATGAAGAAATTTCTGCGCATATGAGTGCAAATATTTGTCGCTGTATGGCTTATCCTCGCATAAAAAAGGCCATCAAAAGTGCCGCAGAAAAAAGCAATTCAGCCGTCAACGTATATGATCTAGCAAGTTCAGTGGAGGGCTAACAATGAATTTACTCAATAACTTTTCAAAGAACAAAACAGAAGACTCATTACAGCTATCGAGACGAAAATTCTTAATAAGTGCGGTAAATTCAGCTTTGGTTATGGCATTTGCACCATTGACAATGTCTTTGACTGCAAGTGCTTCAGAGATCATCAAACAAAACGGTTTTTCACCAAGTATTTGGTTTGAAATTAGTACTCTAGGTGAGATTACCGTTCATGTTGCACGATGTGAAATGGGACAGCATGTTGGTACTGCGTTAGCGCAAATTGTTGCAGAAGAGCTTGGCGCAAATTGGGATGATATACGTGTAGAGCATGCTAGTTCAGATCCTAAGTGGGGCTTTGTCATGACTGGTGGATCATGGTCAGTTTTTCAAATGTACAAGCCACTATCGCAAGCTGGGGCTGCGGGAAGAATAACTTTGATAGAAGCTGGCGCAAAACTGCTTGGCGTTGCTCCTAAGAGCTGTGATGTAAAAGACAGTAAGGTCATTTCGGGTTCTAAATCGGTCACCTTTGCTGAGATTATCAAGCAAGGTAAATTTGACAGAACTTTTACACCAGAAGAGATGAACAAATTACCTATCAAGTCACCTGATAAAAGACACACGATTGGTTTCGACCGATTAGCGCTAGATGTTCCGCCAAAAACAAATGGCAAAGCTGTCTATGGGATTGATGTCGAGTTAGAGGGCATGGTTTATACTCGCCCAGTCATTCCGCCAACCCGCTATGGAAGTAAAGTACTAGGTGTAGATGATTCAAATGCCAAAAAGATAAAAGGTTATTTAGGCTATGAAATACTAAAGGATCAATCTAATTGGATAGAAGGTTGGGTAAGTGTAATTGCTGAATCATATCACAGTGCCATAAAAGCAGCAGACGCAATAAAGGTAAGCTACAAGTCAGGTGATACAACTAATGTTAGTGAACAAGACATCATTGACGAAGGAAGGAAGCTGGTCAACACAAAATCTGCTGGCGTGTTGTTTGTTAACGATGGCGATATGGATAAAGCATTTGATTCAGCAGCCAGCACATTGGACGCGACTTACATTACCCACACCGCGATGCACTTCCAGATGGAACCATTAAATGCACTAGCTGAGTTCAAAGATGGTGTTTGGCACATTCACTGTGGTAACCAGTCTCATTCATTAACTTTACCAGCTGTAGCTAAAGCGTTAGGGGTTAGTGATGATAGTGTAATTGTTCATCAGTATTATCTAGGTGGCGGTTTTGGCCGTAGAGCATACGGCGATTACGCTATTCCAGCAGCTCTTACTGCAAAGCAATATGGAAAACCCGTAAAACTGATTTTTACTCGCCCAGATGATGCTAAATTCGATCAGGCTCGCTCTGCCTCGGTCCAAAAAGTGTCTGCGGCTATCAATGATAAAAATGAACTCGTCGGTTACGAGCATAATATTTCAGCCGGTTGGCCAACGCTATCAATGGCACCTGGCTTTATGCCCAAAGGAATCGACAATACCGGTAATTTCGATCCCTTCTCAACCTCAGGTTCCGATCATTGGTACACGATTGCAAATAATAGAGTTAGAACGATAAACAACCCGCTTGCTCAAAAGACATTTACGCCTGGTTGGCTTCGCTCTGTAGGGCCAGGATGGATAAGTTTTGGGGCGGAATCATTCATTGATGAAGTTGCACATGAATTAAAAAAAGACCCTGTTGAAATGCGTTTAGCCATGTTAGATGGCAAAGGCAAGAATAGGGGGCATCACCCGCAAAGTGTTCATGGTGCCAAGCGATTAAAATTTGTGTTGGAGAATTGTAAAAAAGCCGCGAATTGGGGGCAAAAACTACCTAAAAACGAAGGCTTAGGGATTGCTACGAGCTTTGGTCAAGAAAGAGAAATGCCCACTTGGATAGCTTGTGCTGCACATGTTGCAGTTAATCCAACTAGCGGTGAAATTACGATTAAAAAGATTTTCATGACGATTGATTGCGGTACTGTCGTGCACCCTGATAGCGCGTTAGCCCAAATTGAAGGTTCTATTTTATGGGGGGTCAGTTTAGCGCTTCACGAGGGTACTGAAGTGAGTAACGGAAATTATATAGCGACAAACTTTCATAATTACACGCCATTGCGCATGAATAACATGCCTGAAATGGAAATTAATTTTGTAGAGAGCAAAGAATTTCCGGTCGGGTTAGGCGAGCCAGGGGTGATTGCGGTTGCCCCTGCGATTGCAAACGCGGTTTTTCATGCAACGGGTATCCGCCTGCGAGAATTGCCAATGAAGCCTGAACATATTCGTCAGCAATCGAAGCAAGCATAGAGGTAAAGATTATGAATAAGTTAATAAAATTATGTTTAATGGCTACTTGGCTATCTTCATTCATATCACTAGCATCATCGGCTAATGAATCGCTTGATAGATTTAAGAAAAACCCGTCGGCAGAAAATGCTTTTTCTTACATATTTGAAGTTGCTAAGCACCCACGTTGCGCGAACTGTCATGGCGTAGTTGAGAATGGAATACACAAACCAACCGTTGGAGAATTTAGAATAAACCATCCGATGAATATAACAGCGGCTAATAATTTGGTGTTAACCGTTAAAGATCATCATTTTGTTGAGGTGCCTAATGCTGCAATGAATTGTCGCAGCTGTCATCAGGATGATAATCAAAAAGAGCCTGGAATGCCGCCGGGTGCAGCTAATGACAAGATGCCAGGTTTTGTCTGGCATATGCCACCAGCAACAATGGCTGTGCCCAGAGATATCACAGCAAAAGCGCTGTGCGAGCAATGGTTAGACCCTGCTCGAAACTCCCATTTAGTGTTTCGTGGTGGTAGAGATGATTTAAAAACTTTTAGAGCTGAGTTTTTGGACCATCACGCAAAAGTGGATCCGCTCATTTTATGGGCATGGGATCCGGGTTTAGGAAGAGAACCAGCGCCAGGTACAAATAAAGACTTCTTGAAAGCATTAGATATTTGGATATCCGCAAAAGCACCGTGCCCAATTTGATTTATAAGGTGATTGTATCGAGTATGAGGCTTGTGTTTGCTTCATCGTAAATTTTAAAGGCTATAAAATTGATAATGAGAAAGGCGGCAGTCTTTCTCATTACCCTAAAAAAATAACTTTACATATTTAAGTAGTAGTGAAGGATTTATACTTTGGAGTATGAGCTTATGAATGAGCACGGTGATTTTCATATAACATTTTCAAATGATGTGTTTTATATAAAGATACTTGGACCTTGGAATTTAGAAACGTTTGAGCACTATAATCGTGATTTCAATGAACATTTGAACGCTAATATATGCTCATCGTATTCCGTATTTGCTACGCTAGAAGGTGACAGCTTAATGATCCCAGAAGTATCTGAAATTTTTAAAATGACAGTGGCACAACGCATAGCGAAAGGGCTTGAAAACGTCGCTTTCTGTTTAACAAAATCCGCTTGTCCAAACCTATTTAAGCATCAAATACACGAGGTTTATAAAGGTTTAAACCTAAGCTTTAAGTGTTTTAACGATATTGAGCAAGCTAAATCGTGGCTAAATGAGCATCAGATAACTCTAGAAGATAGATTAATTGCTCGTCTACTGTGAATTTATTTGTAGGTCATTAGATTCAGACCAAACTCTTAATTCTTCCAATATATGTAATGCTGACTTCCCAAAATGAGTTAATTCATACGTCACCGCTATTGGTCTATCGCTAATAACTTTCCGTATTACCATGCCTTCGTCTTCTAACTCTTTTAAGCGTTGATCAACCATTTTCTTTGTTGCACCGCCTAACATCCGCGCTAGATCGTTAAACCTTACAGGCTCATCTTTTAAATGATAAATAATAGAGCCTTTCCACTTTCCACCAATCAAGCGCATGCCTTTTTCAATCGCACAAGGCTCTAAACAAGCGTCGTAAACTTTTTTTCTTCCTTTACTATCTGTTTTTATTGAACTTTTCATTTTAACTCACTTATTTATTGTAGGTTACTAAAAGTATACTAATTGATTATGGATAAAAGGTACCTAAAATATACCACATGAGATTGAGATAGAGAATGTTCTTTCTTAAATAAATTCTACTTATGTAATTTAGGAGCAACTTAATGAGCACTAACGATTCAAAGAATGTACTTATCATTAATGCACATCAGTATTACCCGTTTTCTGAGGGCAAGCTAAATGCAGCCCTTATTGATAAAGCGATCACCTTGCTTGAGGGTAAAGGATATAGCACTCGCGTAGTAACAATGAGTGAAGAATACGATGTAGAAGAGCAATTAGCGCATCATCAATGGGCGGATATTGTCTTTTTACAATCACCAAGTAACTGGATGGGAGTTCCTTGGTCATTTAAAAAGTATATGGATGAAGTGTATACCGCAGGAATGGGGGGGGCTTTGTGTGTTGGTGATGGCCGCACAGAAGAAGCACCAAAGAAAAACTATGGTATGGGCGGCACTTTAACCAATACCAAATACATGATGTCTCTTACCTTTAACGCGCCAGAAGAAGCATTTAACGATGAAAGTGAATTCTTTGATGGTAAATCAATCGACGATTTAATGTTCCCTATGCATATGAACTTTAAATTCTTTGGTATGAAGCCAATGGAAACCTTTGCATGTTTTGATGTGATGAAAAATGCAGATGTTGAAAATGACTTCAAACGCTTTGAAGCACACTTAAACAAGCATTTTTAATCGAGGTGATGTATGAAAACTGATTACACCAAAAAGCTACACGCGGGTGCAAAATTCCCCGAAATGGATGTGACACTTTTAAATGGAGAAGTGAAAAGGCTAGCAACACCAGACAATGGCATGGACTGGAAGATGGTTGTGGTTTATCGCGGCCGTCATTGCCCGCTATGCACTAGATACTTAAATCATTTGCAAGACATGACTTCAGCCTTAAGGGAAATCGGTGTCGATTTAATCGCAGTTTCGGGAGATAGCAAGGAGCAGTTAGAAAGTCATTTAGAACAACTCAACGTAAGCTTTCCGCTGGCATACGGGTTAACAGTAGAGCAAATGGAAGAATTGGGTGTGTACATTTCAGATCCTAGATCACCTCAAGAAACGGATCATCCTTTTGCAGAACCAGGTTTATTTGTGATCAATGAACAGGGCACTGTACAGGTGGCAGATCTATCAAATAATCCATTTGTTAGACCTGAATTAGGTGCATTAGTAAATGGCTTAGCTTGGATAAGAAACCCAGACAATAACTACCCTATACGTGGTATGCACCGCTAAATTAAATGAGACCATCAGGAGTTGATATGAAGATGACCCAATTCATTTGGACTTTTTTGACGTTAGTAGCAGTAGTGCTAAGTACCCAAGTAAGCAATGCACAAGAGTTTAGCAGTGCTCATGTTACTTCTCCTCACCATTACCAAGTGTTACTGGAAAATGACAAGGTGCTTGTACTTAAAATGACTTTAGCTCCAGGCGAAAGTGATAACTGGCACAAACACAATGCTGAAACAGTGTATTTTCAATCAGGTGGTAAGGCAACTATTACGACCGCTGAGGGAGCAAATACACTTGAAATTCCTGATGGTTTCACTATGTGGCACGACGCTTGGGAACATCAAGTTTCTAACGTCGGCACCACGACTATCGTCGCCATTATTGTGGAGGCTAAATAATATGTCAGAGGCTTTACGAATAGATGTTATCTCCGACGTAGTATGCCCTTGGTGCGTCATTGGCTATGGTCGCTTGAAGCATGCGCTTAACAAATTTGATAACCAAATTGTAGTTGATATTCATTGGCACCTATTTGAATTGAATCCAAATATGGCTATTGAGGGTGAGAATCTACGAAGCCACTTGGCTGCTAAATATGGCACGACGTTAGAAGGCAGCATTAAGGCTCGAGCCATGCTGACAGAAGAAGGGAAAAAAGTCGGTTTTTCATTTAATTATTTTGATGAGATGAAAATGCTAAATACGCACGACTGTCACCAACTTATTCTTTGGGCTAGTAGTACAGAGCGCCAAACGGCGTTGGTTGAAGCGCTATTCGAACAATACTTTACAGCACAGGGCGAATTTGATCATACAGCACTTATATCTATTGCTGAAAAGGTTGGGTTAGATAAAACAGAAGCCAAGCGAATATTAGAGCAACAGGCGTTTTCTGAAGAGGTTAAAGAGATCGAGAGCCAATGGCATCAACAAGGTATCCATGGAGTGCCTCTTTTTATTTTTAACGGGGAACGTGCCTTATCTGGTGCGCAAGACGTCGCAACCTTCGAACGTGCAATACAACAATATTTAAATTAGAGAGTATAACTATGTTTACTTATTACGAGCCTGATACGGCACCTGAAGAATCAAAAACATTAATGGAGCAATCGCTAGCGGGCTTTGGGATGATTCCAAACCTTCATAAAATATTGGCTGAAGCTCCAGCAACCTATAAGGCTTACAACGAAACATTTACGGCATTTATGAAAAACACAACGTTCAGTCCGCTTGAACAGCAAGTTGTGTTTATGACGTCAAACTTCGAGAATAATTGCCACTACTGTGTTCCAGGTCATACGTGGATGATGAAATCAGCCAAAATGCCTGACGATGTTATTGAAGCACTACGAAATGGCACAAAACTGCCAGATGTAAAGCTTCAAGCACTGCATGATTTCACTAAAGCGTTATTAGATAACAGAGGCCATATAGGCGATGACAAATTAGCTGAGTTTCTTAATGCTGGATATACAAAGCGCCAAGCCTTAGAGGTACTAACAGGGTTAGCCGCCAAACTGATTTCTAACTTCACCAATGCATTAACGCATACGGAAGTTGATGATGCGATGAAACCTTTCGCTTGGGAAAAGCCGGAGAAGTAACATGGCATTAGAAAACCATCCAATGTGGCGTCTTCCAAGGCACCATTTAGATACGGAAGATGCGCACGATCATGTGCACTGGGTTGAGTTGTTTTACGACTTAATTCACGTTGTGATTATCTTTTTATTGGGAAACTACTTGAGCGATCATTTATCTTTCAGTGGCTTTCTAGTATTTGCTGGCTTATTTATTGCCGTTTGGTTTGCGTGGGCAGACTCTAGTGTTTTTAACTCACTCTATGTCAGTACTGATATAAAACACAGAATGATTATGTGTAGTCAAATCGTGACTGCCATGGTCATGGCAGCTTCAATTCCGCATGTTCATGATAAAGGGTGGATGTTCTTCGCCATAGCATTTGCCATCAATAGGTTAATAATCGCGTATCTCTATCATAGGACGAACCGACTAGGTGTCGAAGAGTCAAAGCTTGCAACACATGTCAGTAGAAACTTTTTAGTGCTCTCAGTGTTATTTGCCGCAAGTGCATTTCTGTCAGCGCCATACAGTTATTTATTGTTTGGACTAGGCATATTTTCAATACAGATGCTGTATATGATGCCCAAAGTAGGCGTACTTGAAAATCAACGATTTTTACCTCGCCTAGGGCATATGTCAGAGCGTTTTGCATTGTTACTACTCATTGTGTCTGGTGAAGGGTTCTTTAAGCTTGTTATCACCTTATCTGAAAAAGGTATCTACAAAGCAAGTCCTAGTGTCATTGTGAACTTCATATTTGGTGGCATTGCTATCTTTGTTCTTTGCTGGATCTATTTTGATTTTGTCGGCAATGGCAAACCTAAAGACAATAAGAAGTGGACGCTAGTCAGTTGGTGGTTGGCTCACTTAGTACTGATGATGTCAGCGGTAATGATTGGTGTCGCGTTAGCGGGTGAGGTTAAAGTTGGTTTTTTGGAGCCCTATCCTCTGAAGTATGGCGCTATCGGTTGTACGGGGTTAGCAATATATTTACTTTCGCTTCTGTGGATTCAGTTCAATATTGAAAAGCGCGTTGCTCATCGCTTTGCGACGGTAAAAATAAGAGTATTTGGTGTGGTACTGGCATTAGTGACATTACCAATATTGCCTCATGTTCCAGCAATCATTGGTAATTTACTGTGGGGAACGGCGTTAATTTCTCAAATTGCTTTACCGGTGACAAAGGCGTATTTCACTTTGTCAGAAGAAGAGCAAGCCAAAACATCTTAGCATTTGTAGCACCGTTCGTTCTCCTCTTTTAGAGCAGTGATTTTTTATGAATATAGCAAGCAATGGCGATTTTATTATGTTGAAACGTAAAGTTTTTGAGCTATTAGAAAGCGGGTTTGAAGGTTCAATTTACAACAAATTACTAAGTGGTTTTATTGTCATTCTCATCATCGCTAATGTTATTGCCGTCATTGTTGAGTCATATGCGCCCATTGGTCAAAAGTATCATGACGAATTTCATTTGTTTAACCTCATATCTGTAGCTATTTTCACATTAGAATATATAGCTCGGATATGGGTTAGCACGGAAGCTCCGGAAGCTGATGCATCGAAACCACTTCGAACAAGAGTTAAGTATATTTTTTCCTCTGTTGCTCTAATCGATCTAATGGCTATAGCGCCATTTTTCCTTTCTTTTATTGTTGCGATAGATCTACGCTATCTCAGGATGCTGCGCATGCTTCGTTTGTTAAAGTTAACCCATTATTTTAAAGGGCTTAGGTTATTCATTAATGTATTGAAGCAAGAACTGCCAACAATTGGAGCTGCTATCTTCATTATGATTGTGTTGGTCACTCTGTCAGGGAGTGTTATGTATAGCCTTGAACATACGGCACAACCTGAAGTATTCGACAGCATTCCAAGTGCAATATGGTGGTCAGTAGTCACTATGACAACCGTGGGGTACGGTGACGTAACTCCGATTACGTTTTTGGGTAAATTTGTTGCCACGTTCATTATGTTACTCGGTGTAGGCGTAGTTGCTTTGCCTGCTGCTATGCTTGCTGCCAAATTTGGTGAAGAACTTAGTGATAGAAAAAAGCATTTGGAGGCCGAGGTTGCTAACGCACTTGAAGATGGTGTAGTGACCGTTTCAGAAAGGGCTGTTTTGGATAAACTAGCCGAAGAACTCAATATTTCTCAAGATAGCCTCGAGAAGCTGTTAAACAGCAGAGCGTTAACTCGCTATACCACAACTAGCTGTGAAGGGGGCTAATGTACATTGTGTTTCTGACTTTAATTGCTTGTTTTATGTGTTTTACCTGCTGCTAAAGTGGGTATGTTTCCAACTATAATTGCATAATCTCTTTTAGATATCCCATTATAAATCATGGGTATAGTTTCCAACTTTAATTGAAGTGATCATCATTTGTCGATCTGCAAATAAAATTGTGAACGATTCAATTAGAATTGTGAAAACAATTAAGATTGTGAATGATTATTGAAAAAAGCGAGCCAGATGGCTCGCTTTTTAGTTTCTATAGACATTCATTACTTTGCGTTTCTATATTAAAAAAATATTCATCCCTCTGAATAATCTCCATACTTCCTGAACATTTGCTCCTTAATCTAATACCAATTTGAATTGGTAACCGAATTTCGACGTATTTGAAATGAACAAATCAAGGTGACAGAGATGATAAACAAGGTGACTTTTCCCCTGAACTGTATTGCGCTTATCCTGGCAAGCCAAATTATTGGCTGTGGTAGCGATGGTGATAACGATAACAGTACCCCAACCGACAATACCCCACCAGTAATTACTCTCGTTGGTAACGAAAGTATCGAAGTTGTGTATAACGCCGTATTTGGTGACTTGGGTGCAGAAGCTCATGATGATACAGATGGTGCAATCATCGTATCAACACAAGGAGCCGTTGATACCACCATGCCTGGTACTTATGAGCTAACTTATACTGCAACAGATGCCAGTGGTAACTCGTCGCAAGCGACTAGAACAGTAGTGGTGCTAGAGGATACCTCGCAAAGCGCAATCATTACCACGCCACAAGCGCCGTTTTCATTATTCTATGACGGTGTATTGAAAGGGGCAGACTATTGGTCTGAAGAGCCACAAATTTTATCGGCGGGCATGGGCTTTGATGGCATTGTCGGAATTGATGCTCCAGAATTAACGTTTGATTCTGTTCTTGAAGCCGGTGGAGCTTGGTCATCAGACATTAATTGTGGAACGGGCGCTCAAAACTACACTTCAACTTCAACGCTCGATCAAATTGCTGGGGCTTATATTAATCAGACGCCTTATGGGGAACTAAAAGACGGCGCTATCGGTCTTGATGGTTTGCCAATTGTGTTTAGTTGGCCTATTGATACCAGTACGCTAAGCCTGACCGATTTTCAATTTACATTAAACACTGGTGACATTGTAAGGCCGTTGGCGATAGGCCCCTTACCCAACTTTGAAGACAATGAGCGAAATACACCGGTTGCTTTTGGCGAGTTTGGCAACAGATTAACAAGCGACCATCCTGATGCTCGTTTCCCGATAAAGCTTGAAATTGTTGAAGATGACACCCCATTGATGATGGTAGGCCCAGGTGGGCAAGTCGTCAGTGCCGTAGGACTTACCTGGGAAAACGATTCCAGTCCGTATGATGAGAATAACGGTCCTAGATTAGTCGGCGCGAAGTTAAATCACATCGAAGGACAAATGGATGGAGAAGGGATCAGTACGCTACTACCAATAATTCCAGCCAATGATGCCACAGTTTTATACGATGAAGGTGATTTCATGCTGAGAATGTTAACAACGGGTGGTTTTTCTCCAGATGGCGTAAGTGGTTTAAAACCGAACGATTTTGAACGTTTCTTTCGAATTCACGCAAATGGTGTGGACGGCAGCACGGTTATCATCGACAAAGTAGGGGAGGAATATGCTGTGCAGGGTGGCACGCTTAAAGTAGTTGGTTTGTCTGATCTAGGTCAGCCTGAAGGTGGCGAAGTTACATTTGATGCTTGTTACAGTGAAGATAGGGATAACTATATCGACATCATTTTGGTTGGCGATGAAGAAGCTGCAAGAAACATTACCATACTTGAAATCCCAAGTTTAGAAGAAGGTTATTCAGCCTTTTATAACCCAGGTGGTCCAGGTAGCACCCCTTTTGAAGGTGTAAGTTATACATCCCCAGGTCCACGGGATCTTGAACCAGTGATTATTGCCTTAGATGATCCAATGCGTGTGACTTACGTTCCAGAATCTGAGAATGTTGAAGCGCCCGATAACCTAAGGACTTTCTTATTTGAAGGTATAGAACGCGAATATTTGTTGAATGTATCTAGCAATTATACCGGCGATACAGCTGTACCTTTATTGTTTGATTTTCACGGAGGAAACGGCACAGCAGAGCAGCAATATAGTGATAGTCAGTTCAACCAGCTTGCTGAAACTGAGAACTTCATATTAATCACACCGCAAGCGATTAATGGCTGGAATGTGACTGGATTCCCGCTAGGTGGCGATGCCAATGACCTGGGCTTCATCGACGCCTTAATTGGCGAGCTATCAACAACGTATAACATCGATACCAATCGAATTTATGCGGCGGGCTTTTCATTAGGCGGCTTCTTTTCATTTGAGTTGGCTTGCCAATATAGCGACACATTCGCGGCAATCGCCCCAGTATCCGGTGTGATGACACCAAATATGGCTTCCGACTGCACACCAGAGCGTCCAATCCCAATACTGCAAACTCACGGCACGGCAGACGAGCAACTTCCTTATGCACAAGCTCAAACTGTCTTGCAGTGGTGGATTGACTTTAATCAAACGGATTTGGAACCTGTCATCACTGATTTAGAGGACACATTCCCTGAGAATGGCACCACGGTTCAGCGTTATGTGTACGACAATGGAACCAACGGTGTATCTGTTGAGCATTTAAGAATTGAAGGTGTCAGCATATATGGCCTGGGTCTGCGGGAGACAGCGATATTAATATAGCAGAAGAAATATGGTCTTTTTTTGAAAGCTATGATCTGAATGGAAAAATTAATGATTGAATAAAAAATCAAGTTGATGGTTCAAATTTGAACCATCAACTAAATTCATTATTAAATTGAGACTTGACTCCGTATAAGCAGATTATTTGAAACAGAAGTAATAGCTGACACGTTTTTGTCCAACTAAAATTTAGCAATAACCTTTATGCTGTGACTATTAAATAAGCTCATCTTAATCTGGATATCCACTCTTCAAATTCAGTAAATATCGGATAAGAGATAATTAAACTCGGATCACTGTACGCCTATGCACATTTTCCCCTTATCTATTCCTTATTAGAGAGCACCCCGTGAATTACGCTCTCTGCAACAAAATGAAAATACTGCAAAATCTCCATACTTCCTGAACATTTTCTCCTTAATCTTACAACTGTCCACTAAGGATATGCCCACAAAGGGCAATCAATATTATTTCGATTAGGAGAAACAAGATGAAAAAATTAACAGGTGCAATCGTTGCCTTAACATTCACAGTAGCAGCTGCAACTCACGCTTATGCAACCGGTTTTGGTGACAGAATTGCCAGCAAACTTGATTTAACGCCTGAGCAAACCGTTCAGTTCCAAGAAGTGCAATCTAAGCGCAAAGCTCACATGGAAGATGCGTTAAAAATTAGAGAACAAATCAAAGCACTTGCTAGTTCGGGTGATGTTGACGGTGCAGCGATTTTAGCAGGCCAACAAGCTGAGAAAAAAGTTCGTGCTATGTACGCATTAAAAACAGAGTTATCGACGTTTTTAACGGAAGATCAAATGGCGACATTAGCTGACATTCGTGAGCGTATGGCAGAGAAAAAACAAAGAATGAAACAGTTCATCAGCGAAAAACACAGCGGTGAATAAATGTATCCAGAGTCTAGTTAGTTTCGGTGTTTTCGACAACGTTGAGAGCTGCCGAAGCTAACTCTCTTTTACAACAATACAAATCAATTAAAAGCTAAAAACCGAGAGCCAGCAGCTAGACCCTAGTGTTAGTAGGTTTAACCTTAAATATTCAAGAGTCCGTATTATGAATATCAAATCAGCAGTAATAACTTTTTTAATGATGTTTGCTTGTTTCACATCTGCAAGCGAAACATTGCCTGTCGTCGGAGGCAAAATAAGCGATTCCAATACTGGGGAGACCTTGCCTTACGCTAAAATTCAAATTAAAGATACAAATCGCCTTGCCACTGCCAACCAAGATGGTTTATTCACCGTGTTAGATGTGCCAGTAGGTGCAACTCTTGTGATCACTAAAATGGGTTTTGAAAGCCATGAAGTGCTTGTCCAATCAGACACAGAGCGACTGACCATCGAGCTATTAAAAGCAGGCAGTAACAAGGACAATTCTATCGAAACGATAGTTGTATCTGGCGCTTCTTCACAAAAGCTTGAACAGTCAGGAACAAGCCAATATTCAATTACATCTGATATCACAAAGTCGTTACCTAACCTTGGCGAGCAAGACATATTCAGAACCATGCAGCTTTTACCGGGTGTATCTGGCTCTAACGAAAGTTCGTCAGGCCTTATGGTGCGTGGCGGTACTATTGACCAAAACTTGGTCTTATTTGATGACTATACCGTTTACCACGTTGATCACGTATTTGGTTTTTTTAGCGCATTTAATAGCAATGCCATTAAAGACGTGCAACTTTCTAAAGGTGGTTTTGGCGCAAAATACGGCGGTCGTATGTCGAGTGTTATCGATATTACGGGTAAAGATGGTAACACTGAACAATTTAACATAGGTGGCAGCGTCAGTTTATTAAGTTCAAATGTCATTGTTGAGACGCCTTTTGCTGACGGTGCTGGCACCTTTGTAATGACCGCACGTAAGTCTTACCAAAGTGATCTTTATGACGAAATTTTAGATTCAGTAACCGGACAAGAAAATAACCAAGCAACAAGCGCTATCCCTAGTCAGTTTGGTTTAGGTTCATTCCAAACGGAACCAGAGTCTTACTTTTACGATATGAACGCCAAGTTAACCTACCGAATGGATAATGGCGATAAGTTCTCACTTAGTTTTTACAGCGGTGCCGACGAGTTAGATAACTCTCGTGACATTTCAGGGCAATCCAACTTCTTAACAGATAGATGTTCTGGTGAAACTAGCGGCCCTTTTGCTGGTAGATTGTGTGACGGCTTCAATTTCGATATCGGCACGGTTGATTTAAGCGAATGGGGCAACACGGGCATGAGCGCTAAGCTGACTCATCAATGGAACGACAGACTCAATAGTAACTTTGTTTTATCTACGTCTGAGTATTTCAGCAACCGAGACCGTAAGATCAATAGCGACGTGACTTTTAATACTGATGACGATTCAGATGATTCAGACAGTTCTGACAATTCACAAAGCAACCAGTCGAGCAGTAACGAAGACAACCTATTAAATGATGTCACCATGAAAATAGAAAACGATTTTTTCTTAAACCAGACTCACAAATTAGGTTTTGGTTTACAACTGACCGAACAAAACATTGATTATTTCCTGATGCAAAATGAAGAAGTCATCATCAACACAAATAACGAAGCAACCACAACAACCCTTTATTTAGAAGACGAAATTGCGTTAGATACGCTAATAGTCACACCGGGCATTAGAGCAAGTCACTATAGCATCAACGATGAAGTTTATATCGAACCGCGACTGTCTATGATGTACGACTTAAATGACTCAACACAATTACGTGGTGCATTTGGTGATTACCATCAATTTGCTCTAAGTGTGGCGCGTCAAAGTCTCGAAGAAGGCCCAAGAAGTTTCTGGACGCTAGCAGACGGCGAAACCGTTCCTGTTAGTAAAGCTCGTCATTTCATTATAGGCGCAAGTCACGAAGGCAATGACTACACAGCTCACGTCGAGTTATTTCACAAACAATACGAAGGCTTATCAGAGTTCACTGAGCAGATCCGACCAATGCGTAATGAAGACGGACGTGGCGCAGTGCTTACCTTAGAGCAAGAGTTTCATACCGGTGACGGCACAGCCTCAGGTATTGAATTATTCTTGCAAAAATCATTTGGTGATTTCACTGGATGGGCAGGTTATACCTATAGCCAAGTTGAGTACGATTTCCCAACGGTATCAGATTCGCCATATTACGCCGACCAAGACACTCCACATGAGTTCAAAGTGGTATTGATGTACTCATTAGGTGACTGGGATTTATCATCAACCTTTGTTTTTGCAACAGGTCGTCCTTACACAGAAGTGTTAGGCGTTGCTGAGGATACAATACCTGCAACTTATGAAGTGGGTGAAAAGAACGGTGAGCGTTATGATGCCTATCATCGACTTGACCTATCAGCGACATACAGCTTTGAGTTGTTTGGTGGTGATGGCGAGTTGGGCTTGTCGATTTTCAACGCCTATAACCGTGAAAACCAATGGTACACAGAGTACGATATTATTGAAGGTGAGATTCTTGAAACAGAAGTAAATTTCCGTGGATTCACACCAAGTATCTTTGTAAGTTGGAACCTAAATTAATTAAATCGCTCATGATCAAATCGGACATGAGCGCTTTTTATACAAAACGAGCATTAGAAAAAGTAAACGTTCAATTGAAGTATATATAGCAGTTATCTCGACCGACTAGTGCATGGATGCACGTAGTTAGAGTGACTCTGGAGATAAAACCGAGGATGCCAAAGCCGAGTGGAGAGATCTTTAATCAAAATAAGATTCCTCGGCTCGCTAAAGCTCCCTCGGAATGACAAACTCTTTTACTTTTAACGCTTTGTATTGAACATTGCTAAATGCTATTAACCTTAAGGTGTGTTCATTAACAGATCTTTGGCTAAAAGGAAAAACACATGACTAAACGCCCATTAAATGTATTACTGGCTTGTTTTTTTAGCGTCTTTGCGATCACCGTTAACGCTAGTGGTATTTCAGACGGAATCGCAAAAGTTAAACAGCAAGTCGAACAGACAAAAACACGTTTAAATTTAACGGATAAACAGAAAGAGCAAGTAACACCCATTTTTGAAAATAGCATGTCAAAACGACAAGCTATTCTCAGTGACTATGGTATTGACCTAGACAGTTATGAGATAAAATCAGGTGAAAAGTTAGGATTTCGTAAAGCACGAAAACTGAAAAACGAAATGGAAGAACTGCGCGAGCAAACGTTAACCGAACTTGAAACTGTGCTTACTGATGAGCAGTTAGCGGAATACCAAGAGATCCAAGAAGAAATCGCCAGCAAAATTCGTAGCCGTATTCGGGCATCTAGGTAATATGCTCGCCCACTATAAACAACAGAGCATTGAATTATGAAATTACGAAACTCGGTATTTGTCGCTATCTTTGCCACTGCTTTGATCAGCACTATTTTCCTGCTGTTGTTACAACAACTTAGGTTTAGTTATGCGTTTAACGAGTTCATCAGCAAAAGTCGAACAGAGCGAATTGAAAAACTGCAACTCAGGTTAACCGACCGTTTTGCAGAAAACAGCAACTGGCAGTTTCTCACGGATCAGTTTGATACAGTAAATTCTGATAAGGGCACAGCTGATAAAAACGGTTCAGAACGACTCAACAAATGGATGGTAAGATTAGACTTTCCTCGTGGTGTCGCCTTGTTAGACGCAAACAAGGCCGCGTTAATTGGCGAATTTGAATCAAACATGAAATTAACCGCGATTTACCATCAAAACAAAGAAGTTGGCTTTCTTGCGGTAAAAGATAACAGTGAGGTCAAAGCGGAGCTTGATAGCCAGGTTGTGAAACAACAGGTTAGAAGTCTCATTTTCATCATGTTACTTACCCTGCTGACCGCGTTTTTATCCGCTTACTTCTTTTCCCGTAGACTCACCAAACCAATTTCTGATATCGCCAATGTATTGAACAATCTTCGCAAAGGCGACCTTACCGCCCGCAGTGACTATAAACATGGCAATGAACTTGGCCAGTTATCATCCGATGTTAACTTTTTAGCCAATACTCTTGAGCAAAACCGAGATTCCCGTCAACGTTGGATAGCGGATATATCCCACGAATTACGCACACCCATCACCATAATGAGGGGAGAGCTAGAATGTTTAGAAGATGGGCTCACGCCTTTTGATAACAACGCAATAACCTCGCTAAAAGAGGAAGTTGTAGGCCTTAATAAACTGGTGGAGGATTTACACCAATTAACCCTAGCGGATCAGGGCGAATTGCGATTGGAGTGCCAACCCAATGACATAAGTGAAATGGTTCAAGCATGCCTGCAAAAGTACCAACCGATTTTTGCGGAAAAGAACATAACCGCGAGCAATCAACTGCCAAATACGTTAATGGCTGAAGTTGATAAAGCCCGCTTGCAACAAGTGTTGATAAACCTATTTGAAAATTGCGCACGATATACGGACAAAGCAGGTGAAGTGCGAATATCATCAAGCCTAGATAATGAATTTGTCACCTTAGTGATTGAAAATACCGCGCCAGAAATATCTGAACAATCTCTACCTAAATTGTTCGACCGACTTTACCGCGTTGATGAATCCCGTAATAAATTCTCAGGTGGCAGCGGTCTTGGTTTGGCGATTTGCGCTGCGATAGTCGAAGCTCATGGCGGTAAGATAAGCGCCGCCCGTTCATCACTCAAAGGTGGCGTTAATGGCTTGGCGGTTTCGATGACATTACCTGTAATACCAACCCGTATAAGTTCAATTAGTTAATTCAGAGAGTACATTTGAACATGACAAACAAAATTTTAATTGTTGAAGACGACGAAAAGATTGCGACGATATTGGCAAAATACGCACAAGGCTCTGGCTACAATCATCACATCATCAATGACGGTGCAGATGTCATAAGTTGGGTCAAAGAAAACGAGCCTGATGCCATATTGTTAGACATCATGTTGCCGAATATCTCTGGCACGGAACTGTGCAAACAAATAAGAGAATTTAGCGAAGTGCCAATTTTAATGATCACCGCCAAAGTAGAAGAAATCAACCGCCTGTTAGGTTTAGAAATTGGTGCAGACGACTACATCTGCAAACCATTTAGCCCGAAAGAAGTCATGGCGCGGATCAAAACTATATTACGACGAGTTTCGACCAAAGCATCCGACACATTGTTTGAACTTGATGTCGCCAGTCAACGAGCCAAATTGCAAAATGTAGAACTGCCGTTAACCCCAGTCGAATTCCGCATTTTACACGCATTTACGTCTAAACCCGACAACGTATGGAACCGCGAACAACTACTCAACAAAATGTACGACGATTACCGAGAAGTAAGCGACAGAACCGTCGATAGCCACGTGGCTAATTTACGCAAAAAACTACTCGCCGCCCCGTTACAACATGACTTCATCGGCTCGGTTTATGGAGTAGGTTATCGGTTTTTGCTGCCGTAATGCTTCGCTGCTACAACAACTTTAAACTATGTAAATAATTTTACCTGGTAATCAGAAAGTAAACCTCTTCACAATTTTAATTGAATCAATGTTTAAAGGGTTGGGTTAAAAGTCGATTATATTCACAATTTTATTTGAGAAATTTATACTGTAAGTATTTGATTTTTAAAAAAGGCAGTTCACAAAGTTAATTGAAGATCTACATCATTGTCGATGCTTAATTAAGTTTGTGACTTAGTAATTAACGGTATATGAAAAAGGCAAATCAATGAATGATTTGCCTTTTTCGATTCTGATGGCTGAGTTTATTAATATCGAATAGTCATATATGACCGCTCTGAATTAAGGTCTCAAATGAGCGAGGAGCGGTCATTCGCTAGTCGTTCAAAGCTTGACTGATAGTGGCTACTGACGCTCTATAGCGGTCGTTGACATTCTCCGATTCTAGAAAACCCTTAATAAATCTTCTAACGATTGTGCTCGGCTCTATGCCAAACTCGCATATTGGTAACGCCAATCACACTCGTCGAGCGACTCTTTAAAAAAGAGTTGCCGTATATTGTTAAGAATACTGAAGCTGAATAGTTACCAACGAACCACCTAAAGATCTGCTACAGCGCACTGATATCTATGCTGTGAATAATCAGCTCCGCATTTTCAGATGCGGTAACCCAAATAACGCTATTGCCATCGGCAGATTGGCGGAACGGTTGTGTTGGCAACAGCTGGTCATCTAACGTCATCGAATCAACCAGTTCTCCCGTCAGGTCATACAGCGCGATGGTGGTATTGACGTAATCCCCTGTTGCGGTGCTGTTATCGGGAGTCGAACCTTGGTATGCATTCCATGCCACAATGATGTGCTCATCTCCAGCGGACGCAACCTTTATACCGTTTGCGGCCATGCGAAGGTTGTTATATTCCGTTAACCATACGTCTGTGTCGATGTTGGTGGTGTTGCTTGTTACACCGGAAATGACTTGCAGTCGAACATCTCGCGAATCTCGATTGTCCTCGGTAGCGAAAGCAACGGCAAACACGCCACTGCCAAGCTCTGCCAAAGTGCCTGTGTCTGTTAAAGTGGTGTTGCTACCAGTACTACCATTTTCTATTTCATAGTACTCGAGGGTGTAATTGTGACTAAGCGCGGTAATATCCCATTGGCCCAGTTGCAAAGAACGTGGAAAGGCATCGCCATGAGCCAGTGTGTAAATGAAGTCGTCACTAGCCAGAAGGATCCGTTGATCAAAGTTGTGTGAGGAGTACCAACCACTCATCGCTGTATCTAGTGTGCCAACGCTGTCGATAGTGCCTAGCCAGACTGCTTGGTGACGGACATCGTCAGACCAGCGCTGCTTGTGACCAGCGTAAATCACAACTTTGTCGGTTGTTTCGTGGTAGCTGAGCACGCCAGTTGAAGCCTGACCAGGATTGCCTTTGGTTGTTTCGCCGTGAACTCCCGAAACGGTAAGGTCAACATTACCGAAAATTAATGTATCAAAATCGCTGAAACCGTCCGTGCTAAAGCCTGTAATCCAAAATGCGCCGTTGCAATTGTCACTCGAACCATTGACTTGCTCACAGTTTCCATTGCTATCTCTCACCGCAAAGTCGTTATCTGCGCTATAAGCTAAAAAGTAGGTGTTGGTCGATTCTTTTTTGCTCACGCCTAAAAAGCGCCCTGATTGCTCTATACTGCTGGGTAAGTTGATCGTGGCGCTAATGCTGGCATCGGTTATTGATGTGTGGGTTGTCAAATTCCAGCTAGATGCCGCTTCCCCCCGATCTTGCCAGAATATATCGACAGTACCGTTGGTGTTTGGATAAAAATCTATTGGTGTATCTTGACCGTAATTACTCACATTATTGGTGTCTGCGGCTGTTTTGGGTTGCTCTGGTGTGGTTACTGATCAGGTGTTGTAGAGGCTACTAATGCTAATCGCTTGGGTGGTTATGGTAATTGATATAATAGCCTCACTTGACGTCGCACCACCATCATCAGTTACCGTATAAGCAAAGCTATCGTTACCATTAAAATCAGTATTTGGCGTGTACGTTAAATTAGGTGGAGTACCTGTAACGGTGCCATTTGCAGGTGTGCCAACGTTATAACTCGCTATAGTTCCATCACTATCGCTACCTGTGAGTGTTATGCTAATCGACTCGTTTTCATTGACAGAGACTGATTGAGCACTAGCTATCGGATCATCATTAACAGGGGTTACTGTGATAGAAACAATTGCCTCACTTGACGTTGCGCCATCATCATCAGTGACCGTATAAGTGAAGCTATCGCTACCGTTAAAATCAGTATTTGGCGTGTACGTCAAATCAGGTGCTGTACCTGTAATGGTGCCACTTGCAGGTGTGCCAACGTTATAGCTCGATATTGTTCCATCGCTGTCGCTACCTGTGAGTGTTATGCTAATCGACTCGTCTTCATTGACAGAGACTGATTGAGCACTAGCTACCGGAGCATCATTAACGGGGGGCTCTGAATTAACATCATTACTACTTCCGCCGCAAGCTGTTATCAGTGATATTAAACAGATAAAGAAAAAGTGTTGTAGGCTAAATCGCTCCATAGTTAAACCTCCTCTCTGGGAATAAGCCGATGCTGAGCTAGCTCAATTACCAATACTAGACGAGCTTGCCAAAATTGCCAGCATTCCTCAATAACGCCACCTATTCGCTCCGGCTGTGTGAAAACTCTGTTTACTTTTTGGTCTAAGCCCTGCTACTCATGAACAATCAGCCTAAATATTGAGTAGGATAATTGATATAATAATCAGTAAATTAATGGTGAGGATAGACGGATTATGTCAAGCCATATTAAGGGGTAAAGCCGTACTCAAGTTACCCTATTTACAGAAGCGCTGGATGCTTTTGTTACCGAAGATAGCCCAGTTCGAGGCAACTTGACGACATATTCAAAAATTCAGAAGGTAAATAATAAAAGGTGAAGGTATGAATATTTCAGGTTCTATTGGATTTGTGTAATTCAGAACATAGCTTTAGTGGAAGCAGATACAATTTTGTTTAATTTTTACTAAAAAGCATGTTTAAACGCAAGATTAATAAGTTCTAACTTTTTAGGCTCCCTGGTTATTTTTTTATTCACTAAGGACAGCTCAAAATCGTAGAAACACTCACTTGGTTTGATGATCCGCATTGAACCATTATTTAGCTCTTGCTGAATATAGCTTTGTGGGAGAAAACCTAAGTAACGGCCCGAGTTTATCATCGCCTTTCGAGTATCAAATTGATAAGACTTAGCAGATAAATTGAGTTTATTTAGTTGCTCACGACCTTTTACGTCAATATCAATGCCGGGATGAATAGCTGAGGCTGTTGCTAGCATTTTTTCGGTTAGTTGAGTGTCTGTTAACTGAAAAAAATGATGCTGTTCACTACAGCATAAATAAATGGTTTCAGAAAACACTTTTTTATATTCTAAGCCATCTAAAGGTAGGTAGCACGGATATAAGCCTGCATGAGCTTTTTCACTCAGTAGTTGTTTTTCTATAAATTCGATTGATCCCCCATCAAGAACTATATGTAGATTAGGGAATTGATCATGTATAAATTGGATGACTTGCCCTAATTTTTTTTGTTTTGCTGCATCAAGCTGCTCTGCGCATAAAATCACTAATTCACCAGTAAGTTGGTGACCTAAACTACCAATTAGCCTGCCAAAGTCATCAAAAGAATCAAATAACTTTAACGAAGCGCTATAAACCTCTCTGCCTTGTTCGGTCAAGGAAAAACCAGCACGCCCTCGATTACAAAGCTTATAACCTAATCGGGTTTCGAGATTTGACATATGTATACTGATGGTAGAACGAGTAAGACCAAGTGCGCTGGCAGCGCTTGAAAAGCCGCCGTGTTCAACCACTGCAAGATATACTTTTAATAATTTTAGATCATATTCGGTTACTGGTTTTCTAATCATTGTTTGATATTTCTCAAACTAAAGGTTGATAGTTTGGTATTTAACCAGAGTTATATTTCGGTTTCAATGGCTAAAGAATTTTATAAATATTTATGTGAGTAAGCTAGATGCAGACATTGAATGACCCACAATTACTGAGAAATCATTCTTATATAAATGGTAGCTGGCATGCTAGTGAAAACCAGTTAATGGTAACTAATCCTGCAACAGGTGAAGTGATCGCTCAAGTATCTGATGCTGCGGTTGGTGAAGTTGACTTAGCAGTAAAAGCCGCAAAACAGGCAATGCCATTGTGGTCATCTCTAGCAGCAGCTGAACGAGCTAAGTTAATGCGAAAGTGGTTTGATTTAATAATTGAACATCAAGAAGATCTCGCAACCATATTAACTTTAGAGCAAGGTAAGCCTCTTGCTGAAGCCAGAGGCGAAATTACTTATGGTGCAGCTTATATTGAATGGTTTGCAGAAGAAGGGAAGCGAGTTTATGGAGATACTATTCCAGCTCCATCAAGTGATAAGCGTATTGTCATTACCAAACAAGCTGTTGGGGTTGTTGCTTCAGTGACACCATGGAATTTCCCTAATGCAATGATTGCTCGTAAGGCTGCTGCTGCGCTTGCAGCCGGTTGTACTTTTATTGGCCGTCCAGCTTCTCAAACGCCATTGTCGGCGCTTGCTATGGCTGAGCTGGCTGAGCGTTCTGGGATGCCGCCGGGTGTTTTTAATATTATCGTTGGTGATGATGCCCGTGGCATTGGTGAAGTGTTAACGCAGCACCCTGATATTGCAAAGTTTACCTTTACCGGCTCTACCCAAGTTGGCCGCCAATTAATTGCTCAATGTGCTTCCACTATAAAAAAAGTATCAATGGAACTAGGTGGCAACGCCCCATTTATTGTTTTTGATGATGCAGACGTTGATGCTGCTGTTCAAGGAGCAATAGCTTCTAAATATCGTAATGCAGGTCAAACATGTGTTTGTACTAATCGTATTTTTGTGCAGTCAGGTATCGCGCAAGTGTTTACCGAAAAATATAAACAAGCCGTTGCCAAGCTTACTCTAGGTAATGGTTTAACCGAAGGGGTGAATATTGGCCCTATGATCTCACCACAAGCCGTTGCAAATGTTCATGAATTGGTAACCGCCTCTGTTTCATTAGGCGCTAAGGTGGTTACCGGCGGAGAGTTGTTAGAAGCTGGTTCACACTATTATCCTCCAACTGTCTTAAGCGATGTTACCAATGATATGCCGATTGCTCAGCAAGAAATTTTTGGTCCCGTGGCACCAATCATTACATTTGACTCAGAAGAACAGGTGATCACTCTGGCCAATAATACCGAGTATGGTTTAGCCGCTTATTTTTATTCGAGAGACATTGGTCGTGTATGGCGAGTCTCTGAAAAACTTGAGTATGGCATGGTTGGCATTAATGAAGGCATTATTTCTAATGCTGCAGCTCCATTTGGTGGTGTTAAGCAGTCAGGTAATGGACGAGAAGGTTCTAAATATGGTTTAGATGATTATTTAGAACTTAAATATCTATGTATGGGTGGCATCTAAACTAGCCCTGCAACACAAACAACTAAGATAAGCAGCAAATTAATTAAATAGAATTATGACAATGACAACAAATCAATCATTACAAGCTAGAAAGACTCAGGTAATTGCGCGTGGTCAAGGCAATATGTATCCAGTGTATGTTGAAAAAGCATTGAATTCAGAAGTATGGGATGTCGAAGGAAATCGCTATATCGATTTAGGCACAGGTATTGCGGTTTGTAATACTGGCCATAGCCACCCAAAAGTTATTGCCGCAGTCAAAGAGCAAGTGGAAAAGTTTAGCCACACGTGCATTATGGTTAACCCTTATGAAGTGGGGGTTGAATTAGCTGAAAAATTAACAGCGATTGCCCCAGGTAACTCAGAAAAAAAAGCGATCTTTGTTTCTACAGGTGCAGAAGCGGTAGAGAACTGTGTGAAAATAGCACGCGCTAAAACAGGTCGTCGTGGTGTTATTGCGTTTAATGGCGGTTTTCACGGGAGAACTAATCTAGCAATGGCATTAACGGGCAAAATTACCCCTTATAAAAACTTATTTGGCCCATTTCCTGGTGATATTTTTCATGCTCCTTTTCCTATCGATGTTCATGGTATTAGCGTTGAGCAATCGTTAAAAGCATTAGAAAACCTTTTTAAAGTGGATATTGCCCCTGAAGATACCGCTGCAATTATTGTTGAGCCAGTACAAGGAGAAGGCGGTTTTTATCAGGCACCTGCTGAATTTCTACAAGCACTACGCAAGCTTTGTGATCAGCATGGCATATTGTTAATTGCCGATGAAATTCAAACGGGTTTTGGCAGAACGGGAAAAATGTTTAGTTTTGAGCATGCTCATGTAGAGCCTGACTTGATTACTATGGCTAAAGGTATAGCTGGTGGTTTCCCTATTGCTGCGGTTGTAGGCAAATCAGAAATTATGGATGCACCTAACCCTGGAGGACTAGGTGGTACCTATGGTGGATCACCTGTGGCTTGTTCTGCGGCACTTGCTGTATTGGACGTGATTGAGAGCGATAATTTAATCGCACGTGCAAACATTATTGGCCAAAGGTTTAATCAACGCTTAAGTAAGTTAAAAGAAAAATACCCTGCACTTATTCTCAATGTAAGAAATCAAGGAGCAATGATTGCTTTAGAGCTTATTGAAAATGGAGATGCAGAGCAACCAAATACAGCGTTAACTCAAGCGATTATCGCAGGGGCTAAAAAAGCAGGATTAATTCTGTTAGCTTGTGGGTTCTATGGCAATGTTATTCGCTTTTTACCCGCTTTAACCATGCCTGATGACATAATGACAGAAGCATTAGATAACTTTGAAGCCTTATTCGAGCAATTAGCATAATCATCTATCTATTGATAATGCTTTGAAGTGCTCGATGTTAGCGAATATTCAACAGAGGAATATAAGAGCTGTAAATAAGGCAAAGCTTTGTTGGCTTTGCTTCATTACCGGAGTTTAGCTATGAGAAATATATCAAAAGATTTATTAGAAACCTGCCTATTTGCAGAAATGCAAACTTTAGTAAGTAATAATGACCCCAAACAAACTGAAAATGAAGCTATTCAAGATTTTGACAGACAAATAGAGCAGGACGAAAAAAGCTTTATCTTAGGTTATAACTAACGTTGATATAAGCAACATTGATATCACTACCACTAGTCAGCATAAAGCCTGAAGTTGATTACGGATAAATATCAAAAGGGTTGCTAACTTACTCAATACTAAGATAATGTTGAACAATGAACACAACTCTTATCCATATTGATTTCGATAAAGAAGACAGCCTGCAGAGTCAAATTCGACAGCAATTGGTTGAAGGCATTTTGCGGGGCTCCTTTTTACCAGGAAGTAAATTGCCTTCCTCTAGGAAACTAGCCAAGCAACTCAATGTTTCTCGAAATACCGTTACCCTTGTTTATCAAGCATTACTTGATGAAGGTTATATTATAAGCAAGCAACGGAGTGGGATATATGTTTGTGATGAAATAGCGCAAGGAAAAGTTGCTAATAAGAATCGAGAGTTACAATTCAAACGGCAACCGATAGATAATCATCATAGGTATAAGGGAGCATGGCATTCCACTAATGCCTCATCCAGTCCTAAAAATTGGCAGGATTACCAATTTCCATTTATTGATGGTAAATATGACTCATCCTTATACCCTGTTACCCAATGGCGTGAAGCGAATAGAAAGGCCAATGCGCCAAGAGAAATCTATCAATGGTCAAAGTTACAAGGCATTGATGATGATCCTAAGCTTATTGAAGAGATTAGAAGTAAGATATTACCAAGACGCGGTATCGTTGCAGATAGAGATGAAATAATCATCACCATCGGAAGCCAGCAGGCGTTAAGCCTAATCACCGACTTATTTGTTGACAATACGGTCACTGTTGCTGTTGAAGAGCCTGGCTATCCTGAAATGCGAGAGTTGTTGATGCATAAAGGAGCCTCTATTGTTCATCAACCTGTTGACAACCAAGGCATAACTGTTTGCAGTCAGCTAGATGTTTGCGATTTGCTTTATACGACTCCGAGTCATCAAACACCGACAAGTGTCACTATGTCGATGGAAAGAAGAAAACAGTTACTTGAAAAGGCTCATCAACAAGACTTATTGGTGATTGAAGATGACTTTGAGTTTGAAAGTAACTTCTTAGGCCAACCTCACCCAGCGTTAAAAAGTTTAGACAAAGAAAATCGCGTTGTTTATGTTTCTTGCTTATCAAAGGTTTTAGCATCGGGTATTCAAATCGCTTTTATTGTTGCTGATTCAGGGGTTATTCATGAGTTACGAAAGCTAAGAAAAGTAACTACCCGAACTCCACCGTTAAATAACCAAAGAGCGGTTGCACACTTTCTAGCCTTGGGTTATTACGACTCTTATATGATGCACTTACACAAAATCTTTTTTGAACGTTGGCTTACATTAAGAGAAGCACTTAATATTTACCTCCCTAACTGCATAAATACTGGCCCTATACAAGGCGGAACTGCTTATTGGATAACTGGACCTAAAAACCTTGATGGTCAACGGTTACGAGAAGAGGCAGCTGAAATTGGCATTTTGATTGAACCGGTAAAGCGTTACTTTGCAACGGTAGAATCACCAGAAAACTGTTTTCGTATGGGCATTACCAGTATCAGTAACGAACGGATCAGGACAGGTGTCAGTAAGCTGGCAGAGCTCATTCATAAATTATCTGATGACGAAGAAAGTTTCTCAAATAGTAAAGGGCAATTACTCGATAATTCCACACTAGATAGTGTGCTTTCCGGAAGTAAACTCGAATGCCAAATGGTCTATGGTGTCCCGTGTGTAATTGAATTACTACCTGACGGAAAGATGTTTGGCTATACGGGGGGGATTGATAATGAGACAGATACTGGGCGATGGTGGATCGAAAACGGCATGTATTGTCGTCAATGGAAACTCTGGGGCTATGGTGAAGTTAAAGGATTTTATGTAGTTACTGACGGTAATAAAATGAAATGGTTTGATCATCATTACGCTTTTGTTCGTCACTTAACGATACTCTAGCTAACTTAATTAAATATTTCTTAAAAAAACTAACTGGTACCATTTTTTTGCTGATACTGGTACTAATGTTGGCGTCGTTCATTTTATAAAGTGATTACATCAAATCATATTTTAGGTAGCTCTCTTAGTTGGGTGTAATTATTTATGAGTCATTTTTCCATTGCTGGTCTCCAGTTAAAGTTGTCGTCAGGCGATTCGACAGATCTTATTAGTGAGAAAATAGTTCACACTAAAAAACGTTTTCCATGGCTAGATATGATAGTCATCAGTGAATTAGCAAGTTTTGGTGTTGATAAAAAATTTGCGAGCCCCCTGCCAAGTAAAGCTGAAAAGTTATATTGTCAATTGGCTAAAGAAAATGATATTTGGCTAATACCTGGCTCCTTTTTTGAGCAAGTAGATGACAAAGTCTATAACACTGCGCCTGTCATTAATAATCAAGGAGAGGTGATTGAACGGTATCGTAAAATATATCCATTTTATCCATATGAGAGTGGCGTAGAAGCAGGTCAAGACTTTGTTGTGTTTGATGTCCCGCAAGGGCGTATTGGCATTGCTATTTGCTACGACCTCTGGATTCCTGAGGTTGCTCGCTCCTTGACTTGCTTAGGTGCAGAAGTGCTTATTTACCCTACCTTAACTGGAACCATTGATCGCCAGAAAGAATTAATACTAAGCCAAGCTACGGCCATACAAAACCAGTGTTATGTTTTTGGTCTCAATGCTTCTAGTCCACTGGGAAATGGTCAATCAATAATGGTAGGGCCAGATGGTAACCTGATTTACCAAGCAGGCTCAGATGAAGAAGTTATCCCTATAGAAGTTGATTTTTCTAATGTCAGGCGAAATCGAGAAAACGGTCTATTTAATCTTGGTCAGCCGTTAAAGAGCTTTCGGGATAACCGTCGGATAATTCAACAGGTTTCAAAAATAATAAACAATGACAATGAGTTAAGTAAGCTTGGTGAGCTTAAATTGCCAGCATCAAAAAAAAATAGCTAGAAATAATTCTGGAACTATAGATTGTTCCTAACTGGCGCTATAAAACGTGGTCAATCATGGATTAGTCTGAAGTTAGGCGAAAAAAAAAACAACAGAAACTGGAAGCAAAACATGAAAGCACAAACCTTCAACAAGTCGTTAGTCGCAAATGCTGTCACCTCAGCATTACTCTTATCGTTAACCTCATTGGTAGCTCAAGCTGAACAAAATCAGCAAGAATCTGAAGTGGAGCGTATTCAAGTTACTGCAACTCACAGAACTTCAACTATTGATGAATTGCCATTTAATATTTCCGCAATGTCTGGAGAGGAGCTTGAATCACGCAATGTGTTAGATAACTCTGAATTGGTGAGAAATTTTGCCGGTATTACGTTAATTGATAAAGGTCCGAGAAATGGCGGTACTGCAAATAGCATGATTATTAGAGGTATCAATGTTGAAGGTGGATTTTCAGGGGCAGATGTTGGCCAATCGACGGTACCAACTGTTTCTACTTATGTTGATAGCACACCTGTATTTGCCAACTTCTTATTAAAAGATATTGAACGTGTTGAGTTATTGCGTGGCCCTCAAGGTACACTTTATGGTTCTGGTGCATTGGGTGGTACCGTGCGCTATATCATGAATAAACCCGATGCAGATCTTACCGAAGGCAGTGTAAAATTGGACTTTGGTCAAACAGATGGCTCCGACGGTAATAATATGTCTTTTGATGGTATGTTTAACCTGCCTCTTTCAGATAAAACAGCGGTTCGTGTCGTTGTCAGTCAAGTGGATAATGACGGTATTATCGATCAAGTTAACTTATACCAAGTAGATAATGGTGGGGTGCCTGTAGTTAAAGCTGATAATGGCGACTGTGTGCCTGTTAATGGCCAGCTTACCGCTGAAGAGTTAACATTTAATGGTTCTTGTTATCGCAGCAAAAAAGATGTTGATACTGTCGAACAAACTTATGTAAAGATTGCGCTAGGTTCCGAGCTTACAGATAACGTAGATTTACTTCTTACCTACCATAATCAAAGTGATGAAATTGGTGGTCGCCGTGCGGTTACTCGCGGCGCTGATTACTTGGGTAATGAGTATGGTGATTATGAAAATGGCTCAACATTCTTAGAGCAATCTGAACGAGATGTTGACTTAGTCAGTTTAGAAATAGTTGCTGACTTAGGCTTTGCTACATTGACTTCAAATACCTCTTCTTATACCCATGAAGGTAGTGGTTGGCGTGATAATACCAGTTTATGGGTAACTGACCGCACCGGTGGTGTTGGTTTTACTAACTGGTTTGATATTTTATATACTGGCAACCCTCGTCCAGCGGCGCATGTTGAAGCAGGCTTTGAAGATGAGGCAGTAATTCAAGAGTTTCGCTTAGTATCAAATACGGATGACAATGACAGCATTGATTGGTTAATTGGTGCTTTTTATACGGATCAAGATCGTAAAACGACTAACTTCTCGCATTTACGCGGATTGGGTGAATATGGCTTTGCCTGTGTTGATGTTGGCGATGCTTGCGCCGCTAATGGCAGTTGGTGGGCAGGAGTACCCGCAATTAATGATATGGATTTTTCATATATTCGAAATGAAAATTTTACCGACTTAGCGATATTCGGTGAATTTACTTATCACTTTAGTGATAGTTTTAGAAGCACGGCTGGTATTCGTTGGTTTGATAACGAATTAACCAATGAAACATCTACCTTTTTTGCATATTTACAGCCCGAAGATATCCCTTTTGTACCATTTGAAACTCAAAGCGAAAGCGATACTTTGTTTAAGTTTAACTTGTCTTATGACTTGGCAGATAATATGACAGCCTATGCGACTTATTCAGAAGGTTTTAGACGAGGTGGCTCTAACGCAGTGCCAACCAGCGGGCCATTTACTGAGCTCAACCCCGAAACTGTAGAGACCTATGGCAAAGATACTGTAACTAACTATGAGTTAGGTATTAAAGGCTGGACTGAAAATGTCATATACTCTGCAGATATTTACATGGTTGACTGGGAAAATCCTCAACTAAATACCGGCACAGCTTGGTGGGGCTTTTTTATTGCACAAAACGGCGGCGCTGCAGAAAGTAAAGGTGCTGAATTTGAAGCCAGTATTACCTTGACAGATTCACTGAATATGAATGTCGGCTATGCCTATACCCGTTCGGAGTTAACTGAAGCCTTAATTCAGCCCCAGTCAGAGTCAGAAATAGCTCCCGCTGGCGCTCGCTTACCAGGAGTTGCAGAGCATACTTTCTCGATTGCATTAAGTCATACCATGTCATTAACCAATGAAATTGATATGAGCACTAACTTATCGGCTTATTATCAGTCTGATACAGTTAACTCTGTTGTGCCTGACAGTGCTGTTTATGATGAATTTGATGGTTTCACTATCGTCAATGCAAACGTTCAGTTTTACCTTGAAAACTGGGTGCTAGCGCTTTATGCGAAAAACCTAACCAATGAAGAAGGGGTTACTGCAAGTTATCCGGCCACATACTGGAGCACAGATACAGGGGTGTTTGAAAACTACTATGGTAATAACCAAAAAGATATGATTGCCCGTCCTAGAACATTGGGTATATCAGTGTCTTATCAATTCTAGTAGCGCTGAACAAAAAGTTAAGTTATTAAGGATGATAACTTAACTTTTGTTTTTAAAACCAATCTCGAATATATTGATGTATAACGAAAGTAAACAACATAAGTCCTTATAGATGAATATGTTACAAGGTCATGAGCAATTACTTAAGCAAGGTATTGAAAGCCTCAAAAGCCAAGATTTCAATCAAGCTATTAAAGTAAGCCAACAGCTCAATCAGCAATTTCCTAATTATGCTAATGGTTGGTACTTTACGAGCCAAACAGCGCTAGGTATCAATAACTCTAAAGCCGCCCTGCAAAGTATTCAAAATGCCAATAAGCTATCGCCAAACAATATTGGTTGGCAATTAACTCAGGCTAATATTCATATTCAATTAAAACAATATCAGCTAGCAAAAGAGCTTCTTCTTGATATTACTTCAAGTGCTTTAAATGATAATCAAGAACAGCAACTTGCTCAGATATACTCTCAACTTGGCTTATCTGATAAAGCCTTGCATCATTACTATCAGGCTATAGATAAGGCCCCTAACAATGGCGACTATTACTATAATTTAGCGACCGAATTACGTTACCGCGGCGATAAAAAGTTAGCGCGTAGCGCATTAGAAAAAGCATTAGAAATTAATTCGTTAGATGTTGACTCTCACGCTCTGATAACGGATGTAACTCAGCAGACTGCAGAGCATAATCATATATCACATCTTGAAAGTTTATTATCGAAATCGCTAGCACCAAAACAAAAAATACAAGTACTGTTTAGTTTAGCCAAGTGCTATGAAGATTTAACGCAATATCACGATGCCTTTGACTATTTAAATCAAGCGACAGCATTGCGGCGGCAACACCTTCATTATGATATTAAGCAAGATCAGGAAGCGATGACGTTAATTGAGCAAGAGTTAAATAATCATTGGTGGCAAACCACGCAAGAGACTACCCAAGAAACAACCCAAGAAAGCTTAGCGCTCACTCCAATATTTATTGTTGGTATGCCTAGAACAGGCTCTACCCTAGTAGAGCAACTCTTAGCGGCAGATCAAAGTGTTTTTGCAGCAGGAGAGTTGAATGAATTTTCAACCTTACTGATTGATCAAGTCACCAAAAAATTTGGCACGCCAAGATCGCAACAGGCATTAATTCAACATTCAGCTCAACTTGACTATAAGCAGCTTGGCGCGGCTTACTTGAAAACCATTAAGCAAAGAATACCAGAAGAAAAAGCTAATTCAGTTAAATACATCACTGATAAGTTACCCTTAAACTTTTTATATCTCGGGCTAATTAAAAAAGCGTTGCCTTCCGCCAAAATTATTCATGTAAAACGCGAACCTATCGATACCTGCTATGCCGTCTTTAAAACCTTATTTCAGCAGGTTTATCCGTTTTCTTATGTACAAACGGAAACCGCACAGTATTTTCTTTCTTATCAGAAATTAATGTCTCATTGGCAATCGCTCGACAGTCAGCTTTTTTATGATGTTGATTATGAGCAGTTGGTTATCGAACCAGATCAGGTTTGCCGTGAGCTATTTAACTATTGCCAGCTCAACTGGCAGCATAAGTATTTGGATACAAGGCTACAAGGCAATAGCGTAATAACCGCCAGCGCGAGTCAAGTGTCAGAGCCTATATACAAAAATTCTGTTGAAAAGTGGCGACACTACCAAGCTCAATTAGCACCTATGATTAATGTTTTAGCCGAAGCGGGAATACCGTGCGATTAAGCAAAGCTGTAACAAGCTTTTGGTTAATCACTTTATTGTCTTCATTTAACTGGCAAGTTACCGCTGGTACTAACGATTTTGTCTCGATGGTATTACAAAAAGGAAATCCACCACTTGTGCCATTGAACTATAGCCACATAGTTGATCCAAATACTAGTCCTGTAAGCGGCACCTTAAAGCTCTCTGGCGAAATAAGACTAAAAGTGAATGTTGAGCAAAGCTATCTTACTTATATTGACAAAAAACAATCGGTTGCAGAGCAAGGGTATACACACTTAGACAGAGAATTGTTACCCGATATTAAGTTTCAATTTTTTACGCTTGACGGTAACGTAATTCCTGTTGAGCGTCGCTTGCAGTCATCATCTCATGCCTATTGGGATTATTTTGTAGGAGTTGGCCTAGTTGAAAAGACTGAACAAACAGGCACATACCAACTTACTGTGCCATTGACGTTAGTGGAGCGAAATCAAAACTGCACCCATAACGGGGTGCTAACCTTTTTAATTGATAAACAGGGAACAGCCTCTCAGTACTATTACCAATTTACGAGCGAAACCTGTTTGTATTTCAAAGTGAATTTGTGGGGTGTTGGCCAAACTAAATTTGCTACTTTCAATGATATTAAAGCAGAGCCAATACTCGAACAGTTAAAAATAGAACAGCAAACCTTACTCCCTCGTCGCCCACTGACAGAGCTACTAAATTACAATAATGATGTAATCCTCGATAACATAAAGCTTAAAGAATTTATTGAGCATGATATGAGTCAGCTAGGAGTCGTTTTTAAAGGCATTCATTACTATGGTCAATGTCAAACCAGAACGGGTAAGTATCCTTTTTGCCAGCAAATGGTATTACCCTCATATTCATTAGCAAAGTCAGTATTTGCAGGTTTAACTAGCGACGCTTTAAGGTCACGTCACCCTAACTTACTTGAAGAAGAAGTCACTGACTGGATAACTGAGTGCAGTCAAAATCAATGGCAAGGAGTGAGGTTTAAGCATTTACTCAATATGACCACGGGCTTTTATGCTTCGGAGAAGCATGGCGTTGATGAAGGCAGTAGCGACACACTTAAATTTTTTTTGGCTGAAAGTCATCAAGATAAAGTTAAATTTGCTTGCAATCACTATCCGAAAAAATCATCAGCGGGTAATAAGTTTATTTACCATACTTCAGATACTTACCTGTTAGGGGTAGCGCTTAATCGCTTTTATCAACACCATTATGGTCATGATAAGAAACTCTTTGATGACTTTTTAGTAGATAAGATATTTTTACCGCTAGGCTTAAGCGAAATCGCATCAAGTACTCTTAAAACCACAGATATTGGGCAAGCGTTTACTGGTTACGGCTTATTTTTTACCGCGGATGACTTGGCAAAATTAAGTCATTATGTCTCTTTACAGACAGCAGATTTAATCTATAAAAATATCAAACACAGCATGAAAACCCCGCTAGCGAGTATTCGATATCTCAATAGCTTTTGGTTATATGACGCTTCAGTGAAAGTGAACTGTAAAAGATCAACTTTTATTCCCTATATGTCAGGTTACGGCGGTATAGCGTTAGCTATTGTTAGCCCAGAACTTCAATTTTTTTATGTCAGTGATAGCAACCACCATGCTTGGCAAAACTCACTAATTGAGTTTAATAAGCTGACATCAATTTGTGCAAACTAAAGGATACTTATGTCTAATTACTCGGCTCAATCAACGACATGTGAAAATGTGTTAATTAATAAGTTTGCCCAATTAAAAGTTCAACCTAACGGTATACTGGCACAGGTTATGTTAGCTTTTTTAACCACGGCAGGTATTTTTTATATAAATATTATGCCGGCCTTACTGAGTGGCTTAAAAGATGGATTAGGGTTTACAAGCCAACAGGCTGGATTTGTCAGTTCAGCTAACTTATATGGAGCGTCATTTGGCGCTTTACTAGCCGTATTTATTATTAAAAAGATTCGTTGGCAGCGCTGGGCTTATTGTCTTTTAGTAAGCATATTGCTCATAGATTTATACTCAATTTATATTACCTCAGCTGATATCATGATTGTGTTCAGAGCATTACATGGCGTTACAGGTGGTCTCTTGGTTGGTATTGGTTTTTGCATAATTTCAAGAACACAAGATCCTGATAAAACCTTTGGTTACTTATTATTTATTCAATGGGGGCTGGGAGGTTTAGGTTTAATGTACCTACCAAGTTTAGTAACTATTTACGGTACGACAGTGCTTTTTAGTGCCTTGATCGCTTTTTCATTATTAACCTTAGTGATGCTGGTGTTTTTACCTCAGTATCCCGTTGAAGAACAGCGGCAATTAAGTACTAAGAATACTAAAACAGAATTAAAACCGTTAATGATGACTTTAACTGCTATTTTTCTTTTTCAAGGGGCAAATATGGGCTTATTTGCATATATGATAGCGCTTGGTAAAGCAGCTGGATTATCAACTAGCTTTATGAGCACCTCTCTAGGAATAGCCAGTTGGGTGGCGTTAATTGGTGCATTTTTAGTGATGTTAGTAGGTACCAAATTTGGTCGAGTAATACCGTTAATGATTGGTATTGCATCAACAGCTTTTTGTACTTGGATTTTACATTATAGTGATAACGCAAATGTTTACTTATACGCTAATATTATGGTTGGCGTTGGTTGGGCATTCGTGTTGCCATATTTATTTGGTATTTGCGCAGAACTTGGTAAAGCCGGGCAGTACGCAGCTATGGGTGGTTTTGCTTCTAAAATGGGCTTAGCATCAGGCCCGATGGCTGGCGCGCTTGTCTTATCGAATGAAGTGTATGAACCAATGATAAATGTTGCCACTATCGCGTTAATCGCTTGTGCAGTTATTGCGTTTATACCAGCTAAAAAATTGGACGCTCATTAGGGGCTGTTGATCTTTCAGTTTGTCACTCTGTTGCCTTGAAAAAGATGAGATTCGCGGCGCTTAAAGTAATGTTTGGTTGTTCCAAATACACTTGAAGCAACAAAGAATATCGCTTTTTCAAGTCAACCCAAAGGGCTTTGGCTAAAATGAAAGATCAACAGCCCCTAATACAGATACAGTTTATTTGTTAGGTTGCTGTAGCACCAAAAGTTAACGCATATGTGAACGTCCTAGCTTGATGAATTCCCTTTCATCAGTAAATTCAGCAAGCTCTGCTTTTTGCACAAATTCAGTCCTGTACTCTATTAATTCAGATAGGCAGTTGTTGGCAAAAAGAAGAGATAATCCAAATCTGGTTGTATGGGATATTACGAGTAATTAAGTTTGAAACAACAAAAACAAGTTTGAAAGTAAAAGGCGAGCCATATAATGGTTCGCCTTTTTACGTTTAATAACTTGCAGGAAACTCTCAGCCACACCAGCGTTTTAGCGTCTACGACTGCTTTTTCGGTATAGCAGACTTAATCATTAAGAAACGCACTAACGATAAATACGTCAATCCTTACACTGCCTGCCAAAAAGTACGCCCTATAACCTGTCTCTATGCAGACATAATTTCACAAAAAGTTAAGTGATAATTAAGGCGTAAAGTTTCCCCTTATTACTCATATTAGACTTCAAGTTGAAGTAACATTCTGTTTAGATTATTCTTTTGTCTAAATTAACGAATGCTAACTAACTTAATGCAAACTTCTCTTCATAAAAATCGAGGTTTTACCTTGATTGAATTAGTCGTAGTTATTGTAATATTGGGTATATTGGCTGCAACAGCAGCTCCCAAGTTTATTGATGTTACAACTGACGCAAAAATAGCTACTTTAACGTCACTTAAAGGCTCGATGAAATCTACCATTGATATGGTGAAAGCTAAGGCAAGAATAAAAGGCCTTAGCCCTGTGTCATCTAATCCAGGTAGTGGTCAATCAGAGTATATTGTAGATTTTGGCTTTGGAACTGCAGAGATTGATTTTAGGAATTTATGCCCAGAAAGTAGTGCAGAGCTTGGCTCACAGCTAGATATGGAAGACTTTTTGGAAATTGATTCAGAAGATTTCGAACCTACCGTGACAACTAACCAATATACATTTATTGGTTACAATATACCGAGTAATAGCTCTCCAGTAACCGATCAAGGCTGTTATGTTATTTATGATTCGTTTGGTGATCCTGACTGTACGATTACGGTTGTATCAGAGGATTGCTGATGAGTAATGTTTAATATTAGTAAACCGTCTATAAATGATGAATAATTTTAGAAGGCGAATCAGAGATGATTCGCCTTCTACGTTAAATGACTTACCGTTAATTTTTTTGTAGAGTCGGTTTTTTGATTTAGACTGCTTCTACTCGGATATAGCGTTCATTAAATTTTATTTCCTGGCAGATGTATTTCATGGAATAATTGGTATAAAGAGTTAGGTGCTGTGCAGCAAAGGTAACAACGGTAGGTTTTGTTCTTGCGCTGTATATTTTAAAGAACTTTTTTAAATCCCTCTTAAAAATTGATTGTTCTAATCAAAAAATATCGAGGCCAAATCTCGCGAACTATACTTTCCCAGTGAGGATCAATATCTCCATTAGGAAGTTGTAACAGCCAAATCTTAGCCCATCGTTGCACATTTTTACCTGATTTTGTTAATTTCAGCGGTAAAAATCTACGTATGTAGTTTGCATCTTCGTATTCAACTACAGCATTGTTTCTTGTACTTTTATATAGCTTATCGAGGGCAGCACTAATTATTTCAACATCTGACAACGGAAGTATATTCTGTGCTTTCAAAGATGATAATATTTCAGCCTTCTTAATGCACTTGATCATGTAAGCATCGAGGTGGGGTGTGTAAACTACGCCGGTTAGCCCTGAAATAGAAGCCAGTTCTCGATCAGCTATTTCCTTTAGTGGCTTAAGTTCGTTATTAATGTCACTTAATTCACTGAGTACGGCGGGATTATCGGTTAACTTTGGCAATAGAACTCTCTCTTAAAAAAGGGCTGTTTCAGCAACAGCCCCGCGCTAGTTAAACTTGGTAAATCCAGTCTAAAAAATTTTTAGAATCGTTTACATTCGTAAACTTGATTAATTTAGTTCCATTTTGATCGTTAACCACTATATTTTGCTTGTTAACAGAAATGGACTTAACAGGTGATTTAATCGAATAAACCCTGCCTTTGTATGTATAAGACATAATAAAACTCTTTTAATTTGTGCTAAAGCACATAAATATGAAAAGCCGTATTATTGTGTGAAAACCTTTTAGATATATTATCAATATCAATTTATTACGAGAGTGTATCTCGATAGACCAAACAACAATGTTAGCTTAATAGTTTGAGTGATGACTGACTGTGAAAGGGAAAGACAAAACACGGATTATTACAGAGAATAATCAGTTAAATAAACGAGAGGAGAATAAATAACGCGGCAACTATATAGGTCGATGACTAAAAAGTAAACCATTAATGTCTATCTAGCTTAAGTTAAAACAACGAGTAGAGGCTTTCAATATAATAAATACCCAAATTTAATAGGCTTAAAATACTCAATAGTAATAAATGCTAATAGAGCCATTCAATTAATTTATTCGCCTTCTTTTATCGTTGTTAAGCTCAATTCTTGTGTTTCGTCGTTTAGGCTAAACCACGCTTGACCGTCTTGAATGGTGACTTGAATGTGCATTTGCCGTGTCACTAATTCTGCTAATTGCTCAATGGTTGTTTCATTAACGGTAGCAATTGTCAGATTCTTACGGGTATTTAGCGCGTTTTGCTCTTTCTTCCACCACTCGTCAAAGGCATTGTTGTCGTAACTATAAACAATCATCTGTTGTGACTGATTACAGCCTTTTTTAATGCGCTGCTCAGATGGTTGACCAAGCTCTATCCATAACTCAATTTCATCACTGTAGCTTTTTTGCCATAAGTCAGGCGTATCTACGTCACTTAACCCCTTGGTAAACTCAAGTTGTTCGTGAGCGTTAAAAGCAAATGCGACAAGCCTAAGTAACATGCGTTTGTCACTTTCTGACGGGTGCCTTGCGATCGTGAGAGAGTGGTCGGCGTAATAGTTTTTATCCATGTTTGATATAGATAATTCAACTTTAAAAATTGTCGCTTTAAGAGCCATAGTAGGTACTTCACAAATAAGTTGTTGGTATTATAACAGCAATCGAAAAAGCTAGGTTGTAATAATCAGGTAATTCAACCAAGGCACTATTTAAATTCACTCAGCTTCATGGTTTATAGGAGTGGTCTAGAGAACGTTAAAATTACGTAATGAATATTGACCAAATGGATAGAAAAGTATTGCTTTACTGCGTTAGTCATTCATACAATGTTGCTCAAAACGTTTTCTCTATCGGTTTGAGCTTTTCTGAGATTGTTCATCACCAATTAACATAAATTGCGAAATATACCTATGAAAAATATTAAGTTTGGTTTAACTCTATTGATGGCATCACTGGCACTTTTAGGGTGTCAGAGTAATAAATCCTCCCAAGTTCCGGTTAATAAAAACGTGACGGCAAACAGTGTGCAATCAGACAATAACCGTGCTGTGTTAAGTGAAGTTAAATCGCTTAAAGTGGCAACTTGGAATGTAGAGCATCTTGCATATCCGGCTGCACAAGGTTGTAAGCCTCGTGATAGCGCAGAGATAATTAAGCTGAAGAGTTACGCTGCAAATTTATCCGCTGATATTGTTGCTTTGCAAGAAGTGGCTTCTTATCAAGCGGTAGAAAGTGTTTTTCCTGCCAATTCTTGGCAAATATTTATCTCAGAGCGCGCCGATAGTGAGACGTATGAATGTCGTAAATCAGGCTTTATGTCAACACAGCAAAAAGTTGCATTTGCTGTGCGTAAGGGATTGGATGTTAAACAAGTACACTCGCTTGCCGAGCTTGCGCTAGATAACCCCAGCTTACGCTATGGTTTAGAGCTCACCGTTAGTACGGATTTTGGCCAGGTTACTTTGCTTAACGTACATATGAAAAGTGGTTGTTTTGTCGATAACTACTCTCGGGCTACGGATAAAAAATCGTGTGCGACATTAGCTAAACAGGCGCCAGTATTAGATAGCTGGATAGAAACACGTGAAAAGCAGGGCGAACCTTATGTGGTGCTTGGTGACTTTAATCATCGATTATCTGCGCCATACAATCACTTAACGAGGTTACTAAAAAATAATAGTGATCAGTCTGCATCGAGTTTAGACGTTACTACCAAAGACCTTATCGGTTGTCATCCATATTACCCTGCACCGATTGACCACATTTTAGTAGGACATATGAATAGCTTAAGCATGAATAAACAAATAAAAGCGCACTATTTTGACAAGATGGAACCCAATGAAATGCTCAGTGATCATTGCGCTGTGTCTATAGAAATAAGCGCTGATGCATTGCCATTATCCAATGCGGTTAAATGGCAAAGAACGAGTGCTGAATATAAATACCTTACTCAATCAACCTACCAAGAAGCTGCCAATGTTGTCGCTGAAGCTAACTTTACGTCCCCTTGGGTTGTGGTAATGGATATTGATGAAACGGTATTAGACAACAGTGGTTATCAAGTAGGTATCGATAAGCAAGGTTTAACCTACCAAACTGATACGTGGAACGATTGGGTTGAATCAAAACAAGCTGGCCTAGTCCCGGGTGCTAAATCTTTTATTGAAACGGTTATTGAAAGTGGCGGTAAGTTAGCTCTTATTACGAACCGAAATAGAGAGCTAGATAAATATACGTGGCAAAACATGCTTGAGCTCGGTTTACCCATTTCTGTTGAAAATACGTGTTTAGTTGGCCGAGTAGCTCAAGACAAAATGGCCATTGATGGTGGCGCAATCAAAAACGATAAAGACTTAAGACGTCGCCAGCTTCAACAAGGTGAGATCAGCTGTTACGTGTCAGGCTCGAAAAGGCATAGTGACTTTCCTAAATTGGAAATCATCATGCAAATTGGCGATAACATTGAAGACTTTAGTGGTGTTACCCAAGAACATGTCGATCCCATGGAACTACTAAAAACCAATGACAATGAATTATTCTTGTTACCTAACCCTATGTATGGGTCGTGGTAAAGGTATAAATAAGGAAAGTGACAATAGACGAGAATAACGAGTGAAATAGTATCATCAAAGAAAATGTCACTTTTAACGCTTTATTCATTCAAATTTTACAATTCGCGTATTGTGATTTGTTATACAAAAGCGTCGAGTTTTTCAGAGTAATAATATGATATTTAATAACAAAAATGAGATCGAAAAGTTCAAGAAAGAGATAGTCATTATAAAAGAGCAAAACTTGGCGCTGTCTGATGATATGCCAGCAACCTCGGTTAGATTCAATAAACAAGAATAATTGAATAAGTTATAGTTACACAATGAAGGATGTTCGTTTAATTGTGTACAGCGATACTAAGCTGCTTTGCTGATTGAACATTCAATGATGCAGTTGAATGAGAATAGATACAAAAAAGGCTTAACGTTTTGGTTAAGCCTTTTTCATCACTTACTTTTCCCAGTAAGCATGTTCTAAACTATCTTCTCTTTCTGGTAACCCTTTCGACAGGCGAGGGGAGTTTTGCGTGAGAACTTCAAAGCTTACTCGGTTTGCGTATTTGCAAATTTGTGACAGTGATGAATAGGTCAAAGCGGGTAGTAGGTGCTTACTTGAGCCTTTCACATTGAGCTTATGAAAGTCGTTTGAAGAGATATCATGTAATAGCGCTGCTAATGCACCGTCGCCTGCACCGTTGGTATTTTTGATGGTTTCAGGACCACCTAAATAAGGTGCAATGTGTGAGTATATTTTAATTGGCTCTTCACACTCAGCTTTTCTTAAAGGGCGTGAAAACTCGTATTTATTAAATTCAGGGATAGAGCCTGGTAAATATTCACGTTCGCTTTTACGCTTAAACTTTTCATCAGTATAGCCCGCCATGTACAAGCCTTCAGGGCCAGCAGTACATAACACCATATCAACTAGCTCTAACGCTTTATCTGCGGCAATTAATGGATCTTTTGTGCCAACTAGCGCATCGGCTTCTTCTTCGTTCATGGCAAGAATTTGTACGTGCTCTTGAATAAACTCACGCCACCATTGTGGACGTTCGTCAATCATGAACCGAGTACCTAACGTAAGAACAACAGGGACGCCATGTTTATTGGCATATTCTATGGCTTTTAGTGAGGCTTTATCTAAGGTGTCTTCACCAGAGCAACGAGTAAAGTAAGCACTAAGTACAAAGGCAGAGGCATTTTTGATCATGTCTTCATTAATAAAATCAGGTGACAATCTATTCATCATGCCTGAGTCAATCGCAAAGGTACGTTCACCTTCTTCAGTGATTAAAGTAAAACCTCGGCCGATTGGACCATCTACAGGTTGTAGATGTTGCAAGTCAACTTTTGAAGAGGTGTTACACAAGTATTGATAGGCATAGTTGCCGACACTAATATTTTGACTCATTACACCATAAAGTACTGAACGATCATCTGCCAATACCGAGTAATTGTGCATTGTATTACCGATCGTACCACCAGCATATTGAACATTAATTAAATCGTGTTCAACCAAATAATTGTATAAAGATTCAGCGGTAGCCGAATCAACTAATTGTGAAAGGCCTTTTTTTAGATTGAATTGCTCAAGTACTGAACTACAAACATTTGCTTCGATATCAACAATCGTTTGGTCTAAACCAACAACATAAGGGTGTTCAAGTTGAACGGTGTTGGTCAGTTTATGAGTAAGAGGATCTTTCTTATCAATTGGAAAATAATGGCGGTGTTTTCTTCGGCCTGGAAATCGCATAGATAGTACATGTAAATTTTAAATTAGGCGTATTATAAGTGAATTAATATAAATCTATAGTCTTAAAATGCCGCTAGCCTTGATTTTTAAATAGGCTGCCGAGATATTGTTTTTAAATCAAACAGTTTTGCTAACCTTACTTTATTACCCTGTAATCAAAGCGAAGAAGAACATGATTATTTTGAAAAGTGTTGAGTGCTTTTTCTACTGATAGTTTAGTTTCTCACAGAAAAAATCAAATGTTTAGGCGCTAAAAAACTGTTTAGGCTCTATAGAGCTTGAGCATGAATAAGTTATTTCTTTTGGATAAATAACAAAATTTAGTGCTTAATTTTGACTGAAATCTTGGTAAAATTCCCTTTTTAACATCGAAGAAATTCCCCATGAGTGAAACTATCCCTAATTGTCCGGCTTGTCAGTCTGAATATGTTTACCAAGACCAGAATCTATTTATTTGCCCTGAATGTGCGCACGAGTGGGATCCTGCTGAAGTTGAAGCTGAAGAAACGGTTAATGTTAAAGATGCCAACGGGGCGTTATTAGCTGAAGGTGACAAAGTCACCGTTGTAAAAGATTTAAAAATTAAAGGCAGTTCGCAAGTCATTAAAATTGGCACAAAAGCTGTGGTAAGGCGGATTAAAGATGCCAAAGATCACGAATTAGATTGTAAGGTCGATGGCGTTGGTGAAATGATGGTTACTGCTAAGTTTGTTAAAAAAGCATAACGATTTACTCGTTATTACTCATAGTGCTGATGGGGATCGAATGGTAGGTGCCCAGTCTTAACCCATATTATGGTTTGCTCACTAACAAATGGGTGATGTTCACTCATATGGGGGCTGCGTAGCCAAGTGCCTTTCGGGTATGAGCCATGCTCGTCTTTAAATTCGCCAGTTAAGACAAGTACTTCTTCACCACCAAAGTGGCGGTGTGGCAGAAAACGTTCATTGGCCGGCCATTTCACAAGTGCAACATGTTCACCTTGATGTTCATGTAACGGCATGACTTCAAGCCCTCCTTGACCGGGTAACCAAGGCTGTATTTCGGTGTTAACTCTTACTTGCTCAGTATCGCTTGTTTGAAATTGGTGCAACTTTACAAAGAGCGTGCAACCATGGGTTGAATAAGGCGCATGCACGAAGCCTTTGGGGTTGCGAATATATGTACCTGCGGGATAATCACCTGTTTGATCTGAGAAGACACCGTCAAGTACAAAGATTTCTTCACCTAATGGGTGATTATGCTCTGAAAAAGAGGCTCCTGCATCATACTTTACAATACTCGTAGCATGACCCTGCTCAGCTTCTTCTCGTGCTAACGGTTTTCGCCAGACACCTGTTTTAGGGCTGGGCAACCAAGGCTGCTGCTCTGTATTGATGACAACTCGTTTTGTAAAATCCATATGTAAATTTTGGATAATTGTCATTGCTCGCTCACGATACTGGTTGAATAGCGCTACTTTAGCGAATAGCCAATAAGATTGCCATTAACTAGCTGAGTTATTAATTCTATCAATTGGTCGAGGTATTCTATTTTGTTCGTTATGCTAACACTATGGTTTAGTTTATATGTTGCTTGCATGTTGAAAAGAGTTATTCAAATGCTCACTTTGTTAGTTGTTTTGAGTGTAGCTGCGTCGGTGACTGCCGAACCAGTGCCCAAAAAGTTAACGTTAGCGGCTACTAATTGGTGTCCGTTTATTTGTCAGTCACCAGATAAAAAAGGCTTTGTCGTTGATTATTTAACTGAGTTACTTATCACTAAAAATATCGAATTAACGGTTGATGTCTTGCCTTGGTCAAGAGCGATTATGGCAGCGCGTAATGGTCAATATGATGGGCTGTTAACTTCAACGCCGGTTGAAGCGCCTGCATTTCACTTTCCCAATCAAGCAACGGGCACCTATCAAATGTGTTTTTTTAGTGCTAATCAACGTGTTTTCAATTACAAAGAAAGAAGCTCTTTAAAAGGAATGACGTTAGGCGTAGTTAAAGATTATGGCTATGGTGAGCCATTAGATAGCGTGATTAACCAGCCTAAAACTGATGAATATATTCTTTCGGTAGCCAGCAGTACGCCACTTAAACAGCTAGTTAACCTTGCAAAAGTTAGGCGCGTAGATCTGTTCGTTGAAGACAGTATGGTGATGGGGCATTATCAATTGATGGAGCATGAAATGGATATTCATCAACTCGACTGTTTTGAAAAAATTCCTTTTTATACGGCTATTTCTCCCAATCATTCAGCACCTGAAGAACTTATTGCATTGCTTGATGAGCTCCTATCATCAGAGCAAGCAAAAAAGCTTTATCTAGAAAAACAAGCTAATTACACACAGTAAGTATTTGAAAATTAGTTTTTTTACTTTGGTGTTATATTTTTTGAAATTTATTACGTGGGGTTTAGGTCTTAATTGTCCCTTAAGAAAAACAGATTTTTTGCACTATGAAACAAGCTTACTCAACACCCCTTTTTATTCTCATAGCCCTTTCAACCGGTTTGCTGGGCGTTTCGATGAGCCTTATGGGGCACCATAAAAACATCGAGCTTATTACTGACTTCTACGGTATTTCAAGTTGGCTTGCCGGCAATATTTACAATTCGATTGCACTATTAGCACTAGTGAGTGCCGCTATCTTGGCGATTGTGTCAATTAAGGTTGAGAAAGCTCGCGCCGTTTTAGGTTGGTTGTTAATTGCTATTAGCTTAGTACCGTTAGTGGCGCTTTTTGATGAAAATATGTGGCTAGCTCAACTTGGCGGCTTTCCAGCTATAGGTTCTGGCCAAGGCGTTATTAAATACTTTGCCTTGATGGGGCTTGGTTTGTTCTTAGCTAAACCTACAGGCGCTGCGTCACTCAAATTATGGGCAAATGTATTTCCCGTGTTCTTGGTGCTCGTTTGGATTGGTGGCATGAAGTTTACCTTATTTGAAGCACAAGGCATTGAGGTACTTGTTAAAACATCGCCGTTGATGTCATGGATGTACGATGTTTGGGATTTGCAAACAACTTCTAATCTTATTGGTGTCTATGATTTACTTGCCGCTGCGCTGTTAGTTGCTTGTGTTTTTTATCGACAGTTATTACTGCCTGTAATTGTCCTATCCGGCGCAGTATTTGTTGTTACGCAAACTTTTTTATTTAGTTGGGACGCGGCAATATCAGCTGAGACCTTGCTTTCAACGGGTGGACACTTCTTGATAAAGGACTTGTGGTTTATCGCAAATTTAATTGTGTTTTGGCACTTGTTTAATAATTCAATGCACTCTACTGACCAAGCACCTTCATAATTTACTATTATTATTAAAGGCTTATCTGCGATTAAGAATATATAAGTTTGCTGTAATCTGTTTTAATGCTCAATTATAAAAAGAGATAGCCCTAATTGAGCATTCTACTTAGTGGCATTATATGCGCCGATTAACTATCTTAAATCAAGATATAGGTACGTCACCTATCACTATTCAATAGCAAGGATTCTCCTTATGAAAACAAGAGCGGCGGTAGCCTTTGAAGCAAAACAGCCTTTAGAAATTGTAGAGCTTGATTTGGAAGGGCCGAAAGAAGGTGAAGTATTAGTTGAAATCATGGCTACCGGTATTTGTCATACCGATGCGTATACGCTTGATGGTTTAGATTCTGAAGGCATATTCCCTGCGGTACTGGGCCATGAAGGTGCTGGCATTGTTAGAGAATTAGGTCCTGGCGTAACCAGCGTTGCACTTGATGATCATGTTATTCCTTTATATACACCTGAATGCAGACAGTGTAAAAGTTGTTTGTCGGGCAAAACTAATTTATGTACTTCTATTCGTGCTACTCAAGGCAAAGGGGTAATGCCTGATGGCACTTCTCGTTTTTCTTATAAAGGGCAAAAAATATATCACTATATGGGCTGCTCTACCTTTTCAAATTTTGTAGTTATGCCTGAAATAGCTTTGGCAAAAATTCGTAAAGATGCACCGTTTGATAAAGCCTGTTACATCGGTTGCGGTGTAACGACGGGCGTTGGCGCAGTTACTAAAACGGCTAATGTTCAAGTAGGAGATAATGTTGTTGTCTTTGGTTTAGGTGGTATTGGCCTTAACGTTATTCAAGGCGCAAGAATGGTAGGCGCGGATAAAATTATTGGTGTTGATATTAACCCGACAAAGGAAGCATGGGGAAGAAAGTTTGGCATGACTGACTTTGTTAACCCAACCCAATTATCAACCTCAGTTGTTGAGCACTTGGTTGCACTAACAGATGGTGGTGCTGATTTCAGTTTCGATTGTACAGGCAATGTAAATGTGATGCGTGACGCACTTGAATGTTGTCATCGCGGCTGGGGAACCTCTGTTGTCATTGGTGTTGCTGAAGCGGGCAAAGAAATTGCGACACGACCTTTTCAACTTGTAACCGGCAGAAATTGGCGAGGCTCAGCGTTTGGTGGTGCGAAGGGGAGAACAGATGTACCTAAAATTGTTGACTGGTATGTTGATGGAAAAATTGAGATTGATCCGATGATCACCCATACCATGGGGTTAGAAGATATAAACAAAGCATTTGATTTGATGCATGCCGGCGAAAGTATTCGCAGTGTAGTGGTGTTTTAAATGAAAGAAATTTCACGTTGGAAAAACTTTGGTGGCGATTTAGTTGTTTTTGAACATGATGCTAAAACCACCCAGTCAGTTATGACTTTTGCTGTTTTTATTCCGCCCCAAGCTAAAGAAAAACCTGTACCGGTGTTGTGGTATTTATCTGGGCTTACCTGCACTTGGGCAAATGTTATGGAAAAGTCGGGCATACAAGCTTATGCCGCAAAACACGGCGTTATTGTCGTTGCGCCTGATACCAGTCCTCGTGGTGAAAATATACCGGATAATGAGCAATATGATTTAGGGCAGGGGGCTGGATTTTATCTATCAGCAACCGAACAGCCTTGGGCAGAACATTACCAGATGGACACCTATATTACTGGAGAGCTTCAACAACTTATCATCAATAACTTTCCTGTTGATGATGAAAAACAAGGTGTGTTAGGGCATTCAATGGGCGGGCACGGTGCTATTACTTTGTTTTTAAAACACGCCAAACTTTATAAAAGTTGCTCTGCGTTTTCTCCTATTTTGTCACCTAGTGATGTGCCGTGGGGACAAAAAGCATTTCAAGCCTATTTAGGTAGTAATAAAGATACTTGGCAAGCCTATGATGCAACGCAACTTGTAAAGTCACATCAATCGGAGCAAGAAATATTAATCGATCAAGGCAGTGAGGATCAGTTTTTATCGACTCAATTACCAAAAGAGGATTTTTTGGCAGCGGCGAACGAGCACGATCAAGCTGTTATGTATCGTCTGCAAGCTGGTTATGATCATTCTTATTACTTTGTTGCCAGTTTTATGGAAGAACATATTGCTTGGCATGTGCGTCAACTTAAAGAAAGTTAACTACCTTTTTTAAAGCGTCTTGAGGCAAGTTGTGTGGTGTTTATCATCTTGCCTAATGCTTTGTCTTTAGAGCGTTTTTCAGCTAAGGTCGCGCTATTAAACGCTTGCTCGCGCATCAGCTTTTTATAGCTGTCCATACGTCGTTGAGATAATTCACCTGAATCGATGGCGGCAAGCACTGCACAGCCTGGCTCTGACTGGTGGGAGCAATTATTAAATCGACATTGAGAGGCTAATGTTGATATTTCATTGAAGGTTTCATTGACCCCGTGTTCACTGCTACTAAGTTGAAGTTCTCGCATACCCGGAGTATCCATTAAAATACCACCTTGCGGCAAAAGCTTAATAGCGCGATGCGTTGTGGTGTGCTTACCTTTACTGTCGTCTTCTCGAATTGCTCCCGTTGCCATTGCCTGGCTACCGAGTAGTGAGTTAACAAGCGTAGATTTACCTACACCTGATGACCCCATAAAAGCGACTGTTTTACCTGTTTGGCAAAAAGGGGCTAACTGTTGAACACTTTGTGGATCGGTCGCGTTAACGACGATCACCATTAACAAAGGGTCTAACGCTTGAACTTGTGTTTGATACTGTGTGACGTCCTCACATAAATCGGCCTTGGTTAAGACAATAACAGGCTCTACTTCTGCTTCATTGGCAATGACCATATAGCGCTCAATACGACTTAATTTAAAATCGTGATTAAGTGAACAAACTATCATTACTGTATCAATATTAGCTGCGATAAGTTGTGTATCTACTTTTGTTCCAGGTGCTTTTCGCTCAAACAACGATTGACGCTCTAACACTCTTACCACTCGTGAATTTTCATCAATTAGTAGCCAGTCACCTACGCAAATGCGCTCTACATTGGGCGTATAGCTGATTTGTTGATAGCCTAAATCAGACATCACAATCAGATGACTTCGATGCTGCTCGATAACGCGTGCAACAGCATAGTCGGTTAGCTCGTCTATGGTTAATTGTTGCTGAAAATACGGTTTCCATCCAAGCTGATGTTGGCTTAATGTTATGTCACTCATGCTATCTCAAAAAGTGTGTGGGAGTTTGTAGGCATATGCTCAAAAATATATCTGATTTCTAAAACACGTCCATTAATCTATAGTAGAATTTAGCGCATATTAAGTCTTTTATTTGTAATAATATGTATAACGTTTCAATGTTTTACCCTCACTCTTTATCAAGTCCCCTAGTTAAGCAACTAGCAATTTTTCTGTTAATGATTTGCAGTATGGCAGTTAACGCTGATCCTGCTAAATTCTTTGCTAACCATGAATTACAAAGTAAATCAGGCAGTGCTTTTGCGTTGACTGAAAGTAACCAAGCCTGGTTAGTTAAAGCACATCAACAAAGAGAGCAAGATGCACAACGCTTTGTTGATGCACTTCGTGCTATTCCTGAGCTTTCCAAGCAATTAAGTCAATGGTCGAAACTGTCGTTTGATGATCGTATGAAATTACTACCAGCTGTGTTTGAGGTTGAGTGCCAAGTACTTGATATGGAGTGCCCCGAGTTAGTCATTAACAATACTTTGTACCCAACACGGCCAGTGAATTTTGTTTTTGATATGAACAACCCAGGCTCGGGTTTAGTTTATTTAAATCCAGATAAATTAAAAGCGATGGAGCCTTACGCGCCACTTGCTTTTTTAATTCATGAAACACGACATGCCTATCAATTTCAGTTGGCATTTGATGCTCAGTCGTTGCTTGCTAAAGGGTATAAGTCGGCGTTTACAGCTCAATCAACGTTATCAGGGCTTTCTTTTAGTGATTTTCTAACGTTACTCAATGAATATGAGGCCTTTCAATTTGGTAATCATGTGATTGGTTTACTCTATGATTGGCATGTTGATATGCCAATGATGGGTACATTTGCTAGCCAATTTGATCGTCATGGTCATCTTAAAATTGATTTGGTAGCGCTCGCTAACCAACAACAAAAATCAAAAACCTTGCTCAATAAATATAATGAAAAAGCACAGGTACAGTATGATTTACGATCTAAAGGGAAGCAGTAATTGTTTTACCTATGGTTTTAATTGCTTCAACACGCTTTTTATTAAATGCGTGTTGAAAGCTAAGTCTAATGCAATGTTGGTAATTGCTTCGATGAGAAAATAATAAACCCGGTGTGATCACAATATTGTCTTTTAATAATTTGTGATAGATCGCTAAACTATTTATCGGGTGGGCTAATTCAACCCATAGCGAAATGCCACCCAAGGGTTTTGTAAAGCGGGTACAAGAAGGCCAGTAATCGGTTAAAAGTTGCGTGAGGGTCAACATTTGTTGTTGAAGAGTATGTTGCGTGTAATTGATATGCTTTCGATAATCGCCAGATGCCATAAATTCAGCGACACCTGATTGAATTGAACTGCTGCACGCGAGAATACTGGTCAGCTTTAATTGTTCTATTTGTTTTTGCCATCGACTTCCGATGATCCAGCCAATTCGAATATCTTTTGAAAGTGCTTTCGACATTGATGAGCAAACGATCACCCGCTCTTGTGTATCAAAAGATAATAAACTGCTTGTTGGATCGGCAAATGAAATTTCACCATAAATATCGTCTTCAATGACGGCAAAGTCGCAATCGTTAGCTAATGAAAGCAGTCGATTTTTATTATCCTCTGGCATCAAGCTACCCGTTGGCGTTGCGAAATTAGGTGTGACGATACAAGCTGTTATTTGGGTTTTTTCTAATGCTTGGGTTAAATGTTCTATATCAAGTCCAGTCACCGGGTGGCTAGATACTTCAACAACATTAAGCTTTAGTTGCTCTAACAATAAAAGTGAGCCATAAAAAGTAGGGGTTTCAACGGCAACGGTGTCACCTTGCTTGCAAGTTGCCATAAGTGCGAGCATTAACGAGTGCTGGCAGCCAGACGTTATACAAAATGACTCGACGTCAATGTTAATGCCCCTTAAACGATATCGATGACTCAGCTGCTCTCTTAATGTGACATGACCCTTAGGTGTATCGTAATGGCTCGATCTGAAAGGAATTTGCTGACGATAAGCTCGGCGAATATGCTTATTTAAACTGATTAAGTGTTGCGAAGGTAGTGCCGTACTATCATTGGGCACAATATCAAACGCTGCTTCTTTGTTCATCACGTCATAAAAAATATCCGTTAATGAAACGGCCTGAGATTCTAAATTTGGGAAGTGTTGGTTTGGGAGTTGGTGCTGCGTGTTTCTTCGAGGTGAGACAAAAAAGCCGACCTTGGCTTTGGCAAAAATGATCCCTTTCTTTTCTAAATCATTTAAGGCTGAAATTACCGTATTCTTAGCAACACCATGTGATGCCATGATGGTTCTAATAGAAGGCAGTTTCTCACTGGGCAGTATGAGATTTTCATCGATTTGCTGTTCAATTTGATAACTTAGTTGAAGATAAAGCTTAGTCATTTCATAGATACCCTAGGTAAACTGTACCCATTTTAATATAAAAAACTGCCCCTGTAACCTTTTGTGGTTGCGCACTAGAATGTCGCCGCTTTTCAATAGTTGAAAATTCGTGGTGAACTTATGCAGGCTAATCAAAAAACACAAGCGGTTATTTTTCAAACGGCTGATATTGATGACAAAATCATCATTAAGGAACAAAAAGGGGCATGGCAACGAACAAGGCGTTGGTTAGCAACGGTTTTAATGTTGGTGTTTATCGGCACGCCGTTTATTTACTTTCAAGGTGAACAAGCTGTTTTATTTGATATCGGCGCGCAACAACTGCGGTTATTTTCAACGGTGTTATACCCCCAAGATTTATTGGTATTTTTTTACCTATTTGTTATCGCAGCCTTTTTGCTGTTTTACGTATCAGCGAGATACGGTCGTTTGTGGTGTGGTTTTATGTGCCCTCAAACCATATGGAGCCTTTTGTTTTTCTGGACGCAATTTAGGATAGAAGGCAATTACCAGACACAAAAGAAGCGCCTAAATGGCATGCTAAGCGCTGAAACTATCGTTGTTAAATCGTTAAAGCATGTAAGTTGGTTAGGTATCGCTTTGTTAACATCGATCACTTTCATGTCATATTTCACACCTGTTAAAGCGCTATACGTCGATTTGTTTTCAGGTAAATTAACTGGCTTGTATTGGGGCTGGATATTATTTTTTATGTTAGCAACCTATATCAATGCCGGTTGGGTAAAAGAAAAAATGTGTGAGCATATGTGCCCATACTCGCGTTTTCAATCAGCGATGATCAGTGAAGATACAAAAGTTGTTAGCTACATTGCACAGCGCGGTGAACCAAGAGCTCCAAGAAAAATTAACCAAGAGCAACCTGCTTTATTAGGCGATTGTGTTGATTGCAACTTATGTGTTCAAGTATGTCCTGTTGGTATAGATATACGAAAAGGCTTTCAATACCAATGTATTAGTTGTGGTTTATGTATTGATGCATGCAATCAAGTGATGAAGCGCTTTAATTATCCTCAAGGTTTAATTAAAAATCATGCTGAGAAGGAATCTAGTCACGTTAGAACAATTGCTTATGTCGGTGTTGTCGCGATTTTTATTGTGCTTTTTGCTATTTGGTTTGCAAGTCGTCCGTTATTTGAAGTTAGTGTGATAAAAGACCGCAATGTGCTGTTCCGTGAAGCGATAGATGGACGAATTGAAAACATTTATCAATTTAAAATTCTAAATAAAACACCTAAATCAGTAGCGTTTAACTTAGCTATTCAAAATAACGAACAACTTGAGATTATTAGTGCGCCAGTTATTGAGTTGGCAGGGTTTGAGAGTCAGATTGTGATGGTTAATGTTAGGGCACCAATTGATTTTGATAGTCAGTTCACGCCGGTAACCTTTGAATTAACTGCAAAAGACAGTTTAATTACGGTGGACTCGATGTTTCACCACAGGTAATTGTTCTGTCACTTGTTGTCTTGTAAGAATGACTTCATAATCTATCGATTAATCTACTTTTGTTAGCAAGGAATGAGAAAGATGAACATGGAGTCATTATTGGTCACTAAGCAGGTGTATGAGTTATTGTCTAAAACTCCTTTACCTGCCACGTTGACGATTGAGCAATGTGCTCAGGCTCTGGCAATGAGTATGACTTCCTTTAGACGAAAGTTAGCCAATGAAGATACTAGCTATAAGTTGATTCAAGGAAAGTATTTAAATGAATTATGCTTAAGTGAGCTAACAAGTAATGAAATTAAGGTAGACGTATTAGCATGTAAACTTGGTTATTCAGAGCGAGCAACCTTTGAGCGTGCTTTTAAGCAAAAATTTGGCATAACGCCTTCTCAATATCGGGACTTAGCAACACTTACTGATACAACCAAGCAAACTTTGTCGCTTAAACAAATTATAGAGGCTCTGCCGCCGATGCCACAAAGCTGTAAAGAGCTAATAAGGTTGCGAGATAGCAGTCAACTTGACCTGCCAAAGGTTGTGGCGATTGTCGAGCAGGATCCTATTTTTAGTGGCAGAATTCTTGGGCAGGCTAGTCGGGCTATTTATGGAAAAACGCCTGACACATTAACTGAAGCAATTAGTCGAAATTTGGGCGTAGATAATGTTGTTAATTTTGCTTCTTTGTATGCAGTTTGTGATGCGTTAGAGTCTGTTGTCGATGCGCAATTAATCGCACGTTATCAACAAGCATTCTTGTTGGCACCCAAGTTTCTTAATTGGTTTTATCAACAAGGTGTTTTAATTAAAAAGACGGATCATCAGCTCATAGAGCAAGTTGTAGTATTTGGCCTTATTGGTGTTTTTTTATTAAACCATAGAGATATAGAACGGCCAGAATTAATACTGCACGCTTTACGTGGTATTGATGAGCTCAGTTCTTTAAACAGGCATATGGCTGAAACACACGGTATTAATGTTTATGCAGGCTCTACGTTATTATTGTCTCAATGGCATTTTGACGCACTTGTACTCAAGGTACTAAACCTATTATCAAAGCAAAATACGTCAGCGAAAAAATTACCACATAGAGTGAAAACCATTCACTTTATTATCGATTGTCTGTATCGCTGCGCAGCTTTACACCCATTTGACGAAGCGTTTTTGCAGCAGGCAACATTAATAGGAATAAAGGATATTGAAGGGGTGAAAAAGATTTTCAAATAAGAAGAGAGCAGCTTTGTGCTCTCTTTTGGTGAGTTTTTTTGCTATTTAGCTTGACGTTTTGACCTAGCGACCATCAAGCCTATTGGTAGTAAAAACATCATTAATGTTGATGGCTCTGGTACCTGCGTTACGTTTACTAACGAAACATTATCGATTAAACCACCTAGTGTATTTTGCGTGCCTGTTGCAGCAAAGCTTAAATCCATCGAGGTTGCTTGCGCAGTAAATGACATTGTTTGCAATTGCCAGTTAGGTTGTTGTTTTCTTGTGCCGTCGGATGTATGCATTGCAGAAATGCTGTTATCAAATACGGTACCTGTTTCAAACCAATAAACGTTGATGCCATTATCATTCTGGTTGTTTGTTCTTGGTTTGTAGTAATACTCTAATTGATATTCATTACCAATGATTAGCGAAGTTAGCGTTTGCGTCATCATAGAGTTTGAACCACTGCGACGGTGAGAATCAAGCTCAACGTGCTGATTGCCATCTTGTGAACTAGTGACGATATTTTTATGAATTTCAATACCGTTACCAACACTTGTGAACCAACCCGGAATCACTTCAAAAATATCCCAGCCACGATTTTTTTGTTGGAAATCTGCTAGGTTTGTGTTTTTAACTTGCCCATGAGATAGCGAACCGTCTTCGAAAATAACTTGTTCAAAACTACCATTAACAATTAATGATGCTTGAGCAACACTAGACATACCGATAAAGGCAGCCAAAATTGCTACGCGTTTAATGAATGCACCCATAATCACCTACCTACAAATTGATCAATATGGCTATGATAGTGGACGTTGAATCTGATAAATATGGCTAAACTGTCCAATTTAAAGAAAATTCAATATTTTATTAACATCTGGTTTTCGGCGAAATCAACTCTATACTTGGCTACTACTTGATAGTTTACGGTTAGATAACCTTTAATAAGCAAACCATCGATATGTTAACAATTAATCAGTTTGCCAAAAAATATAAACTGTCTCGAAGTGCCTTATATTATGACGACAAAGTAGGGCTTATATCACCGTCTGCTCGCTCAAGAGCTACTATCGGTAATATGCTAACGATGACATTGAAAAAATGGATAAAATCGCGCGCTATAAAGAAGTAGGTTTATCGCTAGACGAGATTCACCTGCTTGTTAATGCTAAAACGAGCAAGGCAAGTGAAGTTGAAACCATTAGTGGCTAAACGTAAAAAGCCTAACACGAACGTTAGGCTTTTTTACTTCGCTATCTTTCTATAGCGATTTGATTGGATTGAAAATGATTGACGTTAAGCCTGAGGCGTAGCTAATAAATCGCGTACCACTTGCATCAATTTCAATGAGATCTGGCAGCAGCGTAAGTAACGTTGTATCGCTAACCTTGGTTTGTGTGGCATCAAAGCTTTCAACGTATACACGAGAAACAGTGTCAAACCTTAAATAGAATGGCGTTTTACTTTGATTGCTCACTAGTCCTAATGACGTCGATGTGTCATCGGCAATCAGTCGACCATTGTCTGTAAAACTTTCATCAGTAAAGCTTAACCAATCAGTCCCCGAGTTTAATAAGTAAATCTGACTTTCATCCGTGTTGTTGATAACAATATCAAAAATACCTGCGTTGTTACCATTTTCTGGTCGGTAACTTTGATCAAAGGTTGCGTTAATCGTTTCTGATGCAAATTCATTCACTGACGTTGTAAATCGATAGACATCAGCGCCACCAGTTGTAATATACAGCGCGTTTGACGAATCAACGTATTCAACTTGATCAACACTGAAATTTCCTGGGTAACTATACGCAATAGTTAAATCTAAAGAAGCAAATTCAAGGCTATCTGTTATTACATATTGACGACCATCGATAATTAAATGTTCTACAGGTAATCCAGCAATGTCTGCATCAACTAAAGCATCAACTTCACTTGTTGTTAAATTAACTCGGTAATGATTTGTAAAGGTTGTTGGGTTACCTTCTGCGTCATTGACTGTTTCACTGGTCAACGCAAATAGATATTTACCATCTTTGGTGATCGTTAAGTTTTCAACGTCTAGACTATCACTGGTCACAGATATCGTTTCCATCAAGGCGAGGGTGTATTGATGATATACACGAACTGTGTTGCCTACGGCTGCATATAAATATGGTGATAGTGGGTTTATTGCTAAACCATCTTCATTCACTGTGATGCTATCAATTGTTTCTGCATCAGGGAGAGTTGCAGCACTATGATAAACTGCTACCTCGATTACGCCAGATTGCGCAGACAAGCTGCCCGATGAAGCAATATTAACTTGCGCTGACGCTATGGTTTCAGCAGTAATATTTGTCGGGTCTGCAGTAATAGTTAGTGCTGTGCCATCGGATGACGGTGTAAGTGTTAAAAAGTCAGCTGTTGTTGATGCTTCCCATGTCAGTGGCGTTTCTGCATTTGCACTAATATCAATTGTTTGGCTAAGATATTCGGTATTGGCCGTTTTCACAAAGCTAACCGCTGTTTGGTTGCTATATAAGTAAACTTCATCTAATGCTAACGATACAGGGATAGTCAGTTCACTTTCCGTTGTGCTTTCGGTAATAGTTACTGTACCTTCAATAACTCCAGCTTCTTCAATTGATGAATAATCGGCAGTTGCGACGATTGTTTCTAATTCACCTGTGCCTTCACCTTCAGTTGACTCAAATGACAACCAAGGTAAATCACTTGAAATAGTGTAGTTGGTGTTACCTGCAATGATACGAATATCAAACTCATCGATGTCACTATCGCCTTTAGTCGCTTCAAGTGATACTGCTGTATCGTCTATCGTTAACTGCCAGATATTTAGGCTGATGGTAATATCACGATGAACGAATTGGTTATTTTCAACGTCGCCACTGGTTACACGTACTTGGGTTGTGTAAGTGTCAGGTGCAATAAGATCTTCTTGATCAAGGGAGAACTCAAGCACTGCTGTCGAGTCGGTCAGCTCGGCCACTCGATAATTTAGCCAAGCGGGGACTGTACCATCATTTGGAATACCGACAAGTAAGCCTTCACCCGAGTAGGAAACATTAACGGAAATTATTTCGTCTGACTCAGCGCCCGCTTCATTGATAAATTCGATACTCGACTGATCAACACTTACGCTATAATTCGAGCCACTATCGCTAGATGAACCACCACAAGCAAAGAGCAAACTTGATAGCAGTAAAACGATAAAAGATGAAGCCAAAGGGTTATGTTGAACTTTCATATTCATCCTTGTGCAAATATTAGTATTATTTTTTCTTCATTATCTCCTAATATTGCGTGATTGTTAACGCAAAGTAAAAGGGAATCTAACCTAAATTTTGGAAATTATATTCTTGTGCTTTAAAGCTGTTATTTTGGGGGTATTTATAGGTACAATAAACTATCAAGTTTTTATTTGTTTTATTGATTTTTGAATAAAGAAACTCTACATCAGGCGATTACTTATTTAGCTCGACGTGAACATACGCAAAAAGAGCTAATACAAAAGTTAAAAAATAAAGGCTTTATCAAGGAAGAAATTGATGAAGTTTTGTGCTTTTTAAGCGAAAATAACTACCAAAGTCAATTTCGGGCTGCGCAAAGTATTATTCGTAATCGTGTGGCAAGAGGATATGGCCAGTTCTATATTCAAAATGAACTAAAACAAAAAGGGATTACAAGCGATATTGAGCGTTTAGCGTATCAAGATGAAGCCGTTGATTGGTTTGAACTTGTTGAGCAAACGTACTTGAAAAAGTATGGCGAAACCGCAATAACAGATCCCAAAGACAAAGCGAAAAGAATTCGATTTTTACAGTCACGTGGCTTTTCATATGATGAAATTGCCTCAGTATTGTCATTAAGTTAATACAAGAAGTGGGTATCACCATGATCAAAACAAGTGCCGAAATTAGACAGGCATTTTTAGAATTTTTTGCATCAAAGCAACACCAAATCGTTGAGAGTAGCTCTCTGGTTCCTGGTAATGATGCAACGTTACTTTTCACAAACGCCGGTATGGTTCCGTTTAAGGACGTATTCCTTGGTGCAGAGAAAAGAAGCTATACACGTGCTACATCATCACAGCGCTGCGTTCGTGCTGGTGGTAAACATAACGATTTAGAAAACGTAGGTTATACCGCACGTCACCATACATTTTTCGAGATGCTGGGTAACTTTAGTTTTGGTGACTACTTTAAAGAAGATGCTATTACTTTTGCTTGGGAGTTTTTGACGAAAGTTTTAGGCTTGCCTGAAGAGAAACTCTTAGTAACAACCTATGAAACAGACCAAGAGGCTTTTGATTTTTGGGCGAATAAAATTGGTGTGCCGAAAGATAAAATTATTCGCATTGGGGATAAATCGCCAAGCAAAAAATTTGAGTCTGATAATTTCTGGTCGATGGGTGATACTGGTCCTTGTGGTCCGTGTACTGAAATCTTCTATGATCACGGTGAACATATTTGGGGTGGTCCTCCAGGCTCTCCAGAAGAAGATGGTGATCGATTCATCGAGATTTGGAATTTAGTATTCATGCAATATAACCGTCAAGCTGACGGTACGATGGAGCCATTACCGAAGCCGTCGGTTGATACCGGTATGGGATTAGAGCGTATTGCCGCTATTATGCAAGGTGTGCATAGCAACTATGAAACAGACACCTTTGTGCATCTTATTCAAGCTGCAGCCAAATTATTAGAGTGTAATGATTTTGAACATAAATCTTTACGTGTCATTGCCGATCATATTCGTTCTTGTAGTTTCTTAATTGCAGACGGTGTAATGCCATCAAATGAAGGTCGAGGTTACGTATTGCGTCGTATTATTCGACGTGCGGTTCGCCACGGTCATAAGCTTGAAGCGAAATCTCACTTTTTTCATAAGCTTGTATCGGCACTTGTTGAAACAATGGGGCAAGCCTACCCTGAACTGATCAAGCACCAAGCTATTATTGAAAAAATGCTTCGTATTGAAGAAGAACAATTTGGTCGTACCCTTGATCGCGGTATGGCACTGCTTGAAGATATTTTAACGAACTTAGATGGCGATACAGTAAGCGGTGAAGACGTATTTAAGTTGTACGACACTTACGGATTCCCGGCTGATTTAACGGCAGATATAGCTCGTGAACGTGCTTTATATATCGATCATAACGGTTTTGATGTTGCGATGGGGCTTCAACGTGAACGTGCTCAGCAAGCAAGTCAATTTGGTACTGATTATAATGAACAGTTAAAGTCTGAACATGTAACTGACTTTAAAGGCTATACAAAGAATGAAACCCACGCGACAGTGGTCGAGTTATTTGTTGACGGTGAAAGTGTAAGTTCGCTAGCATCAGGACAAAAAGGTGTTGTTGTATTAGATCATACGACATTCTATGCCGAGTCTGGTGGCCAAGTTGGTGACAGTGGCGTTATCAGCGTAAATGACGGTGAATTTGTCGTAAATGATACGGTTAAAATTGGTGAAGCATTTGCTCATCAAGGTGTAGCTAAAGCAACTATCCAGTTAAATGATCGTGTTAATACTGTGATTAATGTAGCGCGCCGTGAAAAAATTGTTAAGAATCACACCGCAACTCACTTGTTACATGCTGCGTTAAGAAACGTACTTGGTGAGCACGTAACTCAGAAAGGTTCATTATGTGATGAGGAAAAGCTTCGTTTTGACTTTTCACATTTTGAAGCGTTAACTAAAGATGAAGTGCGCACTATAGAGCGTCTTGTAAACGAAGAAATTCGAAAAAATCATACCCGTGATACGGAACTTATGGACATTGAAGATGCCAAAGCTAAAGGAGCTATGGCATTGTTCGGAGAGAAATATGATGACGAAGTGCGTGTAGTTACACTTGGCGATTTCTCAACAGAGCTATGTGGCGGCGTACATGTTGAAAGTACCGGTAATATTGGCTTGTTTAAGATTGTTACGGAACAAGGTATTGCTGCAGGTATTCGACGTATCGAAGCTGTAACAGGCGAGGCCGCTCTTACTTACACAGAGCAGCAAAGTGATCTAATTGCCGCACTTTCTTCGTTAGTTAAAGGTGATACGGCTAACGTTCAAGAAAAAGTTGAGCAGCTACTTGCTAAAAACAAAGTACTAGAAAAAGAAGTGAATCAGTTGAAACAATCGATGGCTTCCCAAGCTGGTGCTGATTTAGTTAGTCAAGCTATTGATATTAATGGTATCAAAGCGTTGATAGCCAATATCGATGGTGTTGAAGCTAAAGCGTTACGTGGCATGGTTGACGATCTTAAAAATAAGATGGGCTCTGCTATTATTATGTTAGCAACGGCAAACGACAACAAAGTGAGTTTGATTGCTGGTGTAACAAAGGATTTAACAGGCCAAGTTAAAGCTGGGGAGTTAGTAAACTTCGTTGCTCAGCAAGTTGGTGGTAAAGGCGGTGGTAGGCCTGATATGGCACAAGCCGGCGGAAGCCAGCCTGAAAATATTCCTGCAGCTATGGCAACAGTGCAGCCATGGTTGCAAGAAAAGCTTAGTTAAGTCGGTCTTATCATTACTTTGAGGCATTACTTTAAATGTCTCTTGTTTTGTTAAGGTCGGTTACAACTAAGATCACTTTAAATACTAAGCATTACAATTTAGCTTGTTATACTTGTGCAAAAGTTAAATGATTTTGCGTTAATTTAAAGAAAATTTAGACTAATTTCATAATCTTGGCTATTAATTATAGTGAAGTATGAAAATGGATATTATATCTAGCTTAGAAATCTGTGGACCTCATTAGTTAAAGGAACCAATAATGTTAATACTTACTAGACGCGTAGGCGAAACCCTGATGATAGGTGACGAAGTTACCGTTACTGTTTTGGGTGTAAAGGGAAATCAAGTGCGAATTGGTGTAAATGCACCTAAAGAAGTTTCTGTACATCGTGAAGAAATTTATATGCGCATACAATCTGAAAAAGGTGAAGGCGAGCCATCTGGTAACTTCTAAATGCTTTTTCGAAAGAGGCCGATATTTATATCGGCTTTTTTATGCCTGAAATTTAACTTTTCACTAGCAAAAGCACCTACTATTTCGCGCGATAACGTATGAAAATCGCCCGAGTTGTTTGAATTATCTGCAAACGGAAAGAAAAGTAAAAAAAGCGTTTGACATATTTTTTTTATCCCTTATTATTCACCGCACGTTGGTGAGGTGGCCGAGAGGCTGAAGGCGCTCCCCTGCTAAGGGAGTATAGGCGTTATACCCTATCGAGGGTTCGAATCCCTCCCTCACCGCCATTACTTTTTAAAGTAATGAAACGTATTTTAGATCGTATTACGGACGCGTAGCTCAGCTGGATAGAGTACCTGGCTACGAACCAGGCGGTCGCAGGTTCGACTCCTGCCGCGTCCGCCACTTTCTTAAGTGGTTAAATACGAGAAAACAGCTAGTATTAAGGCTGAATAAATAAGTTAATATACACGAACAAGGTTCGTTATCCGGAACTAGGATATAAAAGAAAGGTTATTGCGGACGCGTAGCTCAGCTGGATAGAGTACCTGGCTACGAACCAGGCGGTCGCAGGTTCGACTCCTGCCGCGTCCGCCACTATTACAAGGAAGCTGACTTTTAGTCAGCTTTTTTATTTTCAACGTAAGTTGAAGTTATCTGCCAAGATATAAAAGTGGTTATCTTTGCTAAGATATAAAATAGCTATCCGGAACTAGGATATAAAAGAAAGGTTATTACGAACACGTAGTGTTGCTGGATAGGAGTATCATGTAACAATGGCTACGAACAAGGTTCGTTATCCGGAACTAGGATATAAAAGAAAGGTTATTGCGAACACGTAGTGTTGCTGGATAGGAATATCAGGTAACGATGGCTGCGAACAAGGTTCGTTATCCGGAACTAGGATATAAAAGAAAGGTTATTGCGGACGCGTAGCTCAGCTGGATAGAGTACCTGGCTACGAACCAGGCGGTCGCAGGTTCGACTCCTGCCGCGTCCGCCACTTTTGAAAAAGCCGACTATATGTCGGCTTTTTCGTATCTGTAATCTTAAATTTCTTTGTAAGTGCATAGCTTCGCTGGATAGCTTGTCTAGTATCTAATGGCTACGAACCAGGCGGTCGCAGGTTCGACTCCTATAGCAATCGTCACTTTTGAAAAAAAGCCGACTATATGTCGGCTTTTTCGTATCTGTAATCTTAAATTTCTTTGTAAGTGCATAGCTTCGCTGGATAGCTTGTCTAGTATTAAATGGCTAGGAGCTAGGAGCTAGGAACTAGGGACTGGGCGGTTGTCATATCGACGTTAGTTACTTCTCACATTCACCAATTTGAATAACATACTTGTTTAAAGGATTTGCGTTAAACGCTTTATTTAGCCTTTTATATTATTCATTTGCGCGAAATAGCTGTTCTATAAATTTCTATTGGTGGTAAATTTACAACACTTTAAACGTGGCGTTTACGTTCACGTCAATGAATAACTATGCACCCCTATGCTCTTTAATCGCTTTATTTCTATAGCTTTGTGCATAATTATTAGAGTTAATACGAAATAATTATTAAAAAATCCTTTTTAGACCTTGACAGATTTTTTTTTTGCTAAAATGTAAAAACTTTCTTGCATTTTCATTATTGGAGTGATTATTCTATTTCTTAAAAAATAGGTTAAGAGTCGATTATGGAATCAGTAAATCAACAGTTTATCGAGGCGGGCACCTTGATGATCGCCGGTATGGTCTTCGTTTTTGCGTTTTTGGGCATATTGGTTGTGTTCATAAATACCGTTTTAGTACCGTTATCAAAAAAGTTTCCAGATCCTCAACCAACGCATAAACCTAAAAAACTAACTAAAACAGCTAAAGTTGAGGGTATTCAGCCCAACGTAGTTGCTGCAATAAGCGCTGCTGTCTCAAACTTTCGCCAAAAACATAATAAAGAGTAGGAGCATATCATGACTAAGCCACTTGGTATTACAGAGGTAGTCTTGAGAGACGGTCACCAATCATTACTGGCAACACGCCTTCGTTTAGAGGACATGTTACCTATTGCTCCGAAGTTGGATGAAATTGGGTTTTGGTCTATTGAATCATGGGGCGGTGCAACATTTGATTCATGTATTCGTTATTTAGGAGAAGATCCTTGGGAACGCATTCGTGCATTAAAACAAGCAATGCCAAACACAAAACAACAAATGCTGTTTCGTGGTCAAAATATTTTAGGTTACCGTCATTATGCCGATGATGTTGTAGAAAAGTTTGTTGAACGCGCACACGTTAATGGCATCGATGTATTTCGTATTTTTGATGCGATGAATGACACTCGTAATCTTGACACTGCAATTAAGGCGGCTGTAAAAGTTGGCGCACATGCTCAAGGTACATTAAGTTTCACAGAAAGCCCTGTACATACACTTGATACGTGGTTGGAAATGGCAAAGAAACTTGAAGACATGGGAGCTCACTCTCTGTGTATTAAAGATATGGCTGGTTTATTAAAGCCTTATGCAGCCCAAGAACTTGTTACTCGTTTAAAAGAGACTGTGCAATTGCCTATATCTTTGCACTGTCATGCAACTACAGGCTTAAGTGTCGGAACGCATATCAAAGCAATTGATGCAGATGTTGATGTTATCGATACTTCAATTTCGTCAATGAGCATGACTTATGGCCACTCGCCAACTGAAACAATCGTATCTGCTGTAGAAGGTACAGATCGCGATACGGGTTTAGATATGGTTAAACTTGCTGAAGTTGCCGCATACTTTAGAGATGTTCGTGAAAAATATGCGAAATTTGAAGGTAGCCTGAAAGGTGTAGATGCGCGCATTTTATTAGCGCAAGTACCTGGTGGCATGCTAACAAACATGGAAAGCCAACTTAAAGAGCAAGGCGCAGCTGATAAGCTTGATGAAGTATTAAAAGAAATTCCACGTGTTCGTGAAGATTTAGGTTTTATTCCACTTGTCACACCGACCTCACAAATTGTCGGTACACAATCTGTTTTAAATGTATTAACAGGCGAGCGTTACAAATCAATCACCAAAGAAACGTCAGGCGTTTTAAAAGGTGAATATGGCTCTACACCTGCTGACGTGAATAAAGAGCTTCAAGAGCGCGTTTTAGAGGGTAAGGAAGTTGTGACTTGTCGTCCTGCTGATTTGCTTTCTCCTGAATTAGATACGTTAACCCAAGAACTTGACCAGTTAGCAGCAGAGAAATCAATTCAGTTAGCTGATGAGAAAATTGATGACGTGTTAACTTATGCGCTATTCCCACAAATAGGTCTTAAGTTTTTAGAAAATAGAAATAATCCAGATGCTTTTGAGCCGGTACCAACGAAAGAAGATGTAGTGCAAGCTTCATCAGCGCCCGCTTCGAAAGCACAAGCGCAAGAAAGTTATGCAGTAAGTGTTGATGGAAAAGTATTTGACGTTGTTGTTGCTGCAGGTGGCACAATTGAGAATATAACACCAAAAGCTGCTGGTGATGAGGCGATGAAACAGTCTGCGTCCGTTTCAGCAGAGGAAACACTTAATGCGCCATTAGCGGGTAACATTTTTAAAGTGCTCGTGAGTGAAGGTGAGCGAGTCAGTGCGGGTGATGTTGTGATTATTATGGAAGCAATGAAAATGGAAACGGAAGTTCGTGCCGCAACTGATGGGCAAATTGTCGCCGTTCACACCAAAGAAGGCGACAGTGTTGCCGTTGGTGATGCATTATTAAGCTTGGCATAAGGGAAGCATTATGGAGCAGTTACATACCTTATGGATGTCGACAGGCTTAGCAAACTTTGAAACTGATCAAGTCATCATGATGTTGGTTGGTTTTGGATTACTTTACTTAGCTATCGCAAAAAACTTTGAACCATTATTATTGTTACCAATAGGTTTTGGTGCAATTTTAACAAACGTCCCACTTGCAGGTTTCTCTGAAGTTGGTGGCTTGTTGCACTATGTCTATTACGCTGGTATCGATACGGGAATATTCCCGTTACTAATTTTCATGGGTGTTGGCGCAATGACCGACTTTGGGCCATTGATCGCTAACCCTAAAATGTTATTTCTAGGCGCCGCGGCTCAATTTGGTATCTTTGCTACGTTGTTTGGTGCTATTGCATTGAACGCAATACCAGGCTTTGAATTTAGTTTGCAAGATGCTTCTGCAATCGCAATTATTGGTGGCGCAGATGGTCCGACAGCGATATTTCTTGCCTCTAAATTAGCGCCTGAGCTTTTAGGTGCCATTGCTGTTGCCGCATACTCATATATGGCGTTAGTGCCAATCATTCAGCCGCCAATTATGAAAGCGTTTACCAATGTAGAAGAGCGTAAGATTGAAATGGCACAACTTCGTCATGTAACGAAAGTCGAAAAAATAGTATTCCCACTAGGTGTACTGATGATGTCGATTTTCTTCTTGCCAGCGGCTACACCACTCGTTGGTATGTTCTGTTTAGGTAACCTCATGCGCGAATGTGGTGTTGTTGATCGTTTAAGTTCAACGGCACAGAACGAATTGATCAATATCGTGACTATTTTCTTAGGATTAGGTGTTGGTTCAAAGCTTCAAGCTGACAAGTTCTTAAATGTTGAAACCTTAGGTATTTTAGGTTTAGGTGCGGTGGCATTTTCAATCGGTACGGCTTCAGGTGTACTGATGGCTAAAGTAATGAATAAATTGTCTAAGCAACCCATTAATCCATTGATTGGTGCGGCTGGTGTTTCTGCGGTGCCTATGGCTGCTCGAGTGGCAAACAAGGTTGGATTAGAGGCTAATCCACATAACTTTTTATTGATGCATGCGATGGGGCCAAATGTAGCAGGTGTGCTTGGTTCAGCAGTTGCTGCTGGTATATTGCTTGCCTTAGTGGGTTAGTTGTTGAACGCTTAATTCATGTAAACAAAAAGCCCGATGTATTATGCATCGGGCTTTTTTGATTAAGCTGTGTTAAAAGACGAATTAATGTTCGTGCCCACAACCTTCTTCATTATGCACATGACCGTGAGCTAATTCTTCTTCAGTCGCATCACGCACTTCTAAAATCTCAACATCAAACTTCAAGTCAAGACCCGCTAAAGGGTGATTACCGTCTACGGTAATTTCTTCGTCAGTGACGTCAACAACAATAACCGTTTGTTCACCTTGATCGGTAGACGCACGCAATTGTGAGCCTACTTCAAGATCTTCAATGCCTTGCATCAACTCACGAGAAACTGTTTGAACTAAGTCATCAAAGCGCTCACCATATGCATCAGCAGCGGCAACTGAAACCTCAAAAGTGTCTTTTGCTTCATGCCCATCTAATGCTTTTTCTAAGCCAGGAATTAAGTAACCTGTGCCTTGAATGATCGCTAAAGGGCTGTGATCGTATGAGCTGTCGATTAATGTATCTTCGCTGTCAGATACCGCGTAATGCATAATCACAACTTTATTTTGTTCAATTTTCATAGGTTTCTCTTTTAAGTTAATGAATAAGGTAAAGGTTTAATTTGGCAAATCAGCGAATCAACTTCCTTAGCTCTTAACGAAGTGTCATTTTCAATATCACTCGCTAATACCGCTTGAACAAATACGTCGCCACTGTCAGCTTGATAATAAGCTAAAACATCACCGGCTTTTCGCCAGTTCTCACCTAATTTCTGCTCTACACTGGTAATTGTGTCAAGCTGGTCGCTTGACTGAGCGCTTAATGAAAAAAGCGCTCGCTTGTTTTTGCCAAGGTATTGCATACGAGCAACTGTTTCTTGGCCTAAGTAACAACCTTTATTAAAACTAATCGCGCCAATCGCCTGAAGGTTTAACATTTGAGGTACATACTGATCAGTATGCTGAGTATCTAAGTGTGGAAAACCATCATTGATTTCCAATAACTCCCAAACCTTTTCATCAAGCGCTTCAATTTCACTTGGTATAACGTCATCAAAACTTTTAGTGGTAGCAATAATATAGCGAGGGATGCTTCCGCCAATGTATATAACACAGATACCATTTTCTGTAATAACAGGGGTTAGGTTATCAGGTACAGCAGCTACCATTTTCGCAATTTCATCGCCACTTTGTTTACCACATAATGCGTAAAAGTTAAGTGTGTCTTCTTGGCTGATTTCTACTTTGGCAAATACGCCAAACTTTTGTAATTCTTTTAGCGAGACATCAAGTGTTGCTTTTGGCTGCAATAGTAGATGCTTATCTTGATAGTTAAAGAGCCTAAAAACGCTAAACACTTTACCTTTAGCGTTACAATGTGCACCGTTAAGCAACTTGGCTTCGTCGAGTGATAATACGTCACAAGTGACTTGCCCTTGCAAGTAGTGACTATTTTCTTCACCAATTAAGCTTATAGCAGCCATTTGGTTTAGATTTAGGCTAAAGATATCAGGCAATTGCTCTAATGTAGGTAACGCTTTTGTCATAGCTTTCACTTATGCTTTACTTTAATACCTATAGAGTGAGGGTAAAGTGAAAAAAAACAAGCTTGAACAAGTTTTTTTCTAATTAAATTGATAGAATTGAATCAATTTTTAAATTGTTACATATTTCAAAGGATACTTATGTCGTTAAGTAACAATAAGGCGAGGTTACGTTGGGCCTGTCGTCGTGGCATGTTAGAGCTTGATGTTTTGTTTTTACCATTTGTTGATAATTCTTTTGATGATTTATCAGATGAGCAAAAATTAACATTTGAGCGATTATTAGAGTGTGATGATCCCGACCTGTTCGCTTGGTTTATGGGGCACCAAATCTGTAAGGATGCAGCATTAAATGACATGGTTAAACATATCCTCATGTGCGCTAGAAAAGCATAATATATCAATTACCTATTCAAAGATTCCGCTACTCGTTGCCTTACATTTACTCTATGGCTTGATAGTAGCGGTTAGCACTACAGCGCAGACCTTACCGTTTTTCATTTTCGGTTATTTTTTATGCTGGTTTTTGTTTCACATTACCTATCAATATCACCTTTTCCTAAAGCTTTACGTTTTCTGCCATTTAAAATCTCAATGGTTATATCCATCGTTGATTAATCAAGCATTTGTAATATCAGCAACAGGCGAGTTAACGCAAGTGCTCGTTGGCAGCCTCAAAAAAGAAGATGCCGGTATGAGAAAACATCAGGTGTTGGCTGATAGCTTAATTTATTGGTGGGGTGTGTTATTTTTGGTACAAGACAAACAAACCAACCACAAAGTGGCATGGTTTGTCTTTAAAGATAGTGTGAGCGATGATGACTATCGACGTTTAACGCGAATCGTTAAACAAATACAGCAAGCTAATGTTGTTTAGGTGAAATGACTGTTTCGGTTGCATCTTCTTCTAAGTTAGGGAAGTCGAGTGTGTAATGAAGCCCTCTACTTTCTTTACGTTGCATCGCTGAACGGATAATTAGTTCTGCTACTTGTACTAAATTTCGAAGCTCAAGTAAGTTGTTGCTAACTTTAAAGTTGGTGTAGTACTCGTCGATTTCTCGCTGTAGTAACTCAACGCGGTGCAATGCGCGTTGTAAGCGTTTTGTCGTTCTAACAATGCCGACATAGTCCCACATAAATAAACGTAGTTCATGCCAGTTATGCTGAATAACGACTTCTTCGTCAGAATCTGTTACTCGAGATTCATCCCATTTTGGTAGTTTTTTATACTTACTCTGATGGTTGATTGATGACTCAATATCAAGTGCTGCCGCTCTTGCGTACACTAAACATTCCAACAATGAATTGCTTGCCATGCGATTTGCGCCATGTAAACCAGTATAAGAAACCTCACCAATTGCATATAGGTTATCGATATCTGTTTTACCATGCTTATCAATCATTACGCCGCCACAGGTATAATGGGCTGCAGGAACAACAGGTAAGGGCTCTTTGGTCATGTCCATACCAAGCGCACGGGTCTTTTCATAAATATTAGGAAAATGCTGTTGAATAAAGTCAGCACTTTTATGACTAATATCTAAAAACATGCAGTCAGCACCTAAACGCTTCATTTCAAAATCAATGGCACGAGCCACAATATCGCGTGGTGCTAATTCAGCACGCTCGTCAAACTCCGGCATAAAACGACTGCCATCTGGGCGACGTAGGATCGCACCTTCACCACGAAGAGCTTCAGTTAATAAAAACGTACCGGCTTTGGGATGAAATAAGCAAGTAGGGTGAAATTGGTTAAACTCCATGTTGGCAACACGACAGCCTGCTCGCCAAGCCATTGCAATGCCATCGCCACTGGCAACATCAGGGTTTGAGGTGTACTGATAAACTTTGCTTGCACCACCCGTCGCTAAAATAATTTTTTTAGCGTGAATACTTTCCACTTTTTCGCTATTACGATTCCAGATGTAAGCGCCGATACATGCTTTGCTGTCATTTTGACTTTCGGTAATTAAATCAATTGCGTTGAATCGTTCAAAAACACGAATACGAGTGTGGGCTTTAACTCGTTCAACAAGTGTCGTTTGAATTGCTTTACCTGTAGTATCAGCTGAATGAAGAATGCGACGGTGAGAATGACCACCTTCGCGGGTAAGGTGATAGCGTTTTTCGCCGTCTTCATCTAATTCATGATCAAAATCTACACCTTGGTTAATTAACCATTCCATGCAATCTTTTGCATTTCTTGCCGTAAATTCAACCGCTTCTTTGTTACAAATGCCTGCACCAGCGATTAACGTGTCTTCAACATGTGACTCAACGGAATCATTTTCGTCAAAAACAGCTGCAATACCGCCTTGAGCATAATAAGTAGAGCCTTCTGTTACAGGGCCTTTGCTTAAGATAATGACGTCAGCATGTTTTGCTAAATGTAGGGCAAGTGACAGACCGGCAGCGCCACTACCGATAATTAATACGTCACAATTATGTTGTTGATTCATATATCAAAGAAATTCGGGTACTATAATAAGAATTATTTTACCGTTAATTCATGTAAAAAGGCATAGAATTAATAGCGATTAATACAAAATATAAAAAATTATTAAATTTTTTCGAACTTTCTATAATTATCATAGTCCTAACTTGTGCGTTTGCTTTGAGCCAACTTTTAAACAAATTAGTAGTATGTGGGAGAACAGGCTCAGATGAGCGAACAGAACGTTGACCAATTGTTGGTTGAAAAGGTACAACGTGGTGACAAAAATGCGTTTAACTTACTTGTAACCAAGTATCAAAATAAGGTTGCTAGTTTAGTTTCTCGTTATGTTAAGAACCAAAGCGATGTCGCGGATATAGTGCAAGAGGCCTTTATTAAAGCGTATCGTGCGTTACCGAACTTTAGAGGTGATAGTGCGTTTTACACATGGCTTTATCGTATAGCGGTTAACTGTGCGAAAAACCATTTAGTAGCAAACAGTAGAAAACCGACAAGCCCTGCCGATATCGATGTGGCAGACGCGGAAGTTTACGATAGCTCAGATGTGTTAAGAGAAAGTGCTTCACCAGAAAAGCTATTATTGACGGACGAAATACAAGAAGTGTTATTTCGTACGATTGAAAAATTACCAGAAGATTTGCGAGTTGCAATTAAATTACGTGAACTAGATGGTTTAAGCTATGAAGAGATAGCGATTGAAATGGATTGTCCAGTAGGCACGGTTAGATCTAGAATTTTTAGAGCACGTGAAGCTGTAGATAAACAAATTAGACCGTTACTTCGACGTTAATAAAGAGAATAAGGTAAAATTTATGAGTGAAAATAAGTTTGAGACAATGTCGGCAATTGTAGATAACGAGCTTGATAATATCGACGATATTGAAGCGCAGTTAGATGCAATCTTAGCTGATGAAACATTGTCTGATACTTGGACGCAGTATCACCTTACTGGTGATGCCATTCGTAATGAAACATCGCAAGAGCCGTTGATTGATGTTTCACAAAGCATTGCTGCCGCTATTGCTCAAGAACCTACTGTGTTAGCGCCTAAAGCTACTCAGTCGTTCTCTGAAAAAATCAAATCAAATTTAGTTCAGTTTGTGAAGCCCGTTGGCCAAGTCGCTATTGCCGCTTCTGCCGCAGGTTTAATGATTTTAGGTGTTCAACAAAACGTGTCTCAGAACGAACCATTTTCACCTAGCCAAGTTGCTCAAACTCAACCGATTTCTGGTATTACAAGTCCTGTAAGTTACAACGTTAGCCAACCTAGTGTGTCTCAGAAACAAGCTTACGTTGAACAACAAAGACGTTTCCAAGCATTACTTGCTGATCATCAGCAACAAATTAAGTTATTATCTCAAACACAACAAACTAAACAGTTATCTGAACAAGATAAAGAAGACGAAGTAGAAAATCATTAATGAAGTATGTGTTAGCTTGCTGTTTGCTATTGAGCTCATTTGGCTCAATAGCAAATGAAAACCAGGACGCTAGTGTCTGGTTGAACCGCCTTTCTGAAACCCTTAATCAACGTCACTTCTCAACAGCATTTGTTGTCGTCAAAAATAATCAAGCAGAACCCTACCACTGGGCTCATGGTATCAATGAGCAAGGTGAGCAGTTAGAAATATTGTCGCTGCTAAATGGTCCTCGAAAGGATATTCTTCGTAAGGGGGAAATTGTCAGTTATATTGAGCCTGGTTTACCGGCGTACTCGCTTGTTACTAATCAAATTTCAGGCCCTATTCCAGCAATTTTGTCAGGCAATATTGACGAGTTAAGTGACTACTACGACTTTGTCTCGGTTGGTCGTTCTCGTATACTTGGTCGTGCTGCACAGCTTATTCGTATTGTTTCTAAAGACCCTCATAGATTAGGACACTGGGTTTGGTTAGATGAAGAGTCGGGTATGTTATTGAAACTCGCTGTCTTAACGGCGAAAGGGCAATTGTTAGAGCAAGTGCAATTTACCTATCTTGAATTACCTGAAAATATGCCTAGTCAACTGACGCAAATTGGTGAGATGACATTACCTAATGTTGTTGATATTCCAAGTGCCAATAGTGAATTAGAACTAAACTGGCGTGTGAACTGGTTACCACAAGGGTTTGAACGTAAACGTGTTAATCGCCATCGAATTAGCCTGACGAAACAACCGGCTGAATTTATGTTGTTTAGCGATGGTCTTGTCGATGTTTCTGTTTATGTGACGCAAAGTAATGCTAAGCAAAGTGCGCCAGAATATGTGCGTGATGGCGCAACGTTAGTCTATAATCAGGTACGTAATGGTTTTGAAGTCAGTGTCGTTGGTAAAATACCTGCAGCAACCGCTCAATTAATGGCTGAATCAGTTCAGTTTAAAGTGCAGAGCCCACAGTGATCACAGAAGTTGCCACCGTCAACCAAATAGGTAACGAATGGGTTGACGTAACAAGTGAAATTAAATCTACCTGTTCTAGTTGCCAACAGGTAGATAACTGCGGCAGCGGTCAAGTGGCGAAAGCTTTCCCTCAAAAAAGTCTTTCCCTACGTTTATCTACACGAAATTTTTCATCCGCACTGTCTATTGGCGATAAAGTCAAGATCGCAATCCCGCAAGATAAATTACTGGCTAGTTTAGCCCGCGTATACGGTTTGCCATTACTCTTTTTAATTACGTTTTCAGGTATAGGTCAAACAACGATTGCAGCGCAAAGCCATGAACTTTTTTCAATTGCATTTGGTCTTTTCGGTGGTTATTTAGGATATCGTTTGGCACAACGATTAGAGAACAAGCAAAACAATCAACAAAGTTTAACGCCATACTTAGTTGAAAAAATAGAGGCAGGTGTTGTTCAGCAAATACAGCTTTAAGAAGATTCCGCCTCATTTTCCTCTCAATTTCACCTGATTTATTATAAATAGTCGCTTTAGACAAAGCTATTTACATTTTTTGGTCAATAAAAACACTTATCCTTTCGAAAAAAGAAGAATAGCCCTCTATTTTTGTTTATAATTCGCAACCATTATCCGGATTCTCGGTGTGAGTAACATACTCTCGCCCGTCGATAACTTAATTTGCAATAGAGTTATCGCTACAACATAAGTTAGAAAGTTAAATAAATGAAGCATATTAGAAACTTTTCAATCATCGCCCATATCGATCACGGTAAATCAACTTTATCTGATCGTTTGATTCAACATTGTGGCGGCTTAACAGCACGTGAAATGGAAGCACAAGTTCTTGACTCAATGGACTTGGAACGTGAGCGTGGCATTACCATTAAAGCGCAAAGTGTTACCTTAGACTACAAAGCTAAAGACGGTGAAACTTACCAGTTAAACTTTATCGATACGCCTGGTCACGTTGACTTCTCTTATGAAGTTTCACGTTCTTTAGCATCATGTGAAGGTGCCTTATTAGTCGTCGATGCCGGTCAAGGTGTTGAAGCGCAAACCGTTGCGAACTGCTATACCGCAATTGAAATGGATCTCGAAGTACTACCGATTTTAAATAAAATTGATTTGCCACAAGCCGATCCTGATCGCGTATGTGAAGAAATTGAAGACATTATTGGTATTGATGCGACAGGTGCCGTTCCTTGTTCGGCTAAAACAGGGATTGGCATCGAAGATGTGCTCGAATGTATTGTTGAAAATATTCCTGCACCAGAAGGTGACCCAGATGCTAATTTGCAAGCATTGATTATCGACTCATGGTTCGATAACTACCAAGGCGTTGTCTCTCTCGTTCGTGTTATGAATGGCGAAGTACGCAAAGGTGATAAGATGGTAGTAATGTCTACAGGACAAACTCATATTATCGATAAAGTGGGTATATTTACACCGAAACAAACGGAAACTGGTGTTCTAAAAACTGGTGAAGTTGGCTTTATTATCGCTGGTATTAAAGAGATTCACGGTGCGCCAGTGGGCGATACCATCACTATCTCGAAGAAGGAAGCAACTGACGCTTTACCAGGTTTTAAAAAGGTTCAGCCACAGGTTTATGCTGGTATTTTCCCAATTAGTTCAGACGATTATGAGAACTTCCGTGATGCACTGAACAAACTTAGCTTAAATGATGCTTCGTTATTCTTCGAACCAGAAAACTCATCAGCATTAGGTTTCGGCTTCCGTATTGGTTTCCTGGGTATGCTCCACATGGAAATTATTCAAGAACGCCTAGCACGTGAATATGACCTTGATTTAATCACAACGGCGCCAACAGTAAACTATGAAGTAGCCTGTACTGACGGTACAAGCCTTATGATTGATAACCCAAGTGAATTGCCTCCAATTAATAATATTGAAGAAATTCGTGAGCCTATCGTGCAAGCAAATATTCTTGTACCACAAGAACACTTAGGTAACGTCATTACGTTATGTATTGAAAAGCGTGGTATGCAGAAAGATATCGTATATCACGGTAATCAAGTCGCTGTTACCTATGAAATCCCAATGGCTGAAGTAGTGATGGATTTCTTTGATAAATTGAAATCAACTTCTCGTGGTTATGCATCGCTTGATTATCACTTTATTCGTTTCCAAGCAGCAGACATGGTGCGCGTTGATGTAATGATTAACGGTGACCGAGTTGACGCGCTTGCAATGATCACACATAGAACTAACTCTGTTGCTCGTGGTCGAAGCTTAGTAGAGAAATTAAAAGAGTTAATTCACCGTCAAATGTTTGATATTGCTATTCAAGCAGCAATTGGTAATAACGTTATTGCGCGTACTACGGTAAAACAGATGCGTAAGAACGTAACCGCAAAGTGTTATGGTGGTGATATTTCACGTAAGAAGAAACTTTTACAGAAACAGAAAGATGGTAAGAAACGCATGAAACAGTTAGGCAATGTGGAAGTGCCTCAAGAAGCGTTTTTAGCTGTACTTAAGATGGATAACTAAAGAGAGTTTATGGCTGCTTATTTTTCAATATTTTTAGTCGCAATTACCTTTTTTACAGGTATTGTTTGGTTATTAAACAAATTTTATTTAGCACCTCAACGTTTGGTGAAGCTCGAAGACGCTGAGTCACAATGTAAAGGTAGCTTGCCTGAAGAAGTTAAAGACGGAATATTAGCACCCAGTGGTTTTGTTGATACCTCTGTGCAAATATTTCCGGTCATTGCGTTTGTCATGATTTTGCGTTCATTTTTATATGAACCATTTCAAATCCCATCAGATTCAATGATGCCGACATTACTCGACGGAGACTTCATTCTCGTCAATAAATTTGAGTATGGTTTACGTGATCCGGTAGCGCGAAATAAGTTTTATGAAAATAACTTACCACAACGTGGTGATGTTGTTGTGTTTAAGTATCCAGTGAATCCTAACTTAGACTATATTAAACGAGTCGTCGGTTTACCGGGTGACCGTATCATCTACCGCGACAAAGTGCTTTACATTAAAAAGGCCTGCCAGGCGCAAGATACTGAGTGTCCTAACTTTGAACAAGCGCCGCTTAAGTTCGTTGAACGAGGTTTTTATTCAGACGGATTTAGTGAATTAACCCGTTATGCTGAACAATTAGGTGACGTCAAGCATGAAATATTAGTGAATGAGAATTTACGCGAGCGTGTACCTAATTACTATCAACAAACTGGTACTCAACCAGATGAGTTTGTTGTTCCCAAAGGGCATTACTTTGCCATAGGTGACAACCGTGACAACTCGCTAGATGGACGATTTTGGGGCTTTGTACCTGAAGAAAACTTGGTAGGTAAAGCGGTCTTTATTTGGATGAGTTTTGACTTTGAACGCACCGAAGAAGATTTCTTACCAACATGGATCCCGACAGGAATACGTTTTGATAGATTAGGTGGTATTGGTTGAACATCAAAACAAACCCATTAGCAGCGAATCGCTTGACTGAGAAAATAGGATATAAGTTCAATAATCCTGATTTACTTTTTCAAGCGTTAACTCACCGAAGTGCCAAGGGCGTTCATAATGAACGCCTTGAGTTTTTAGGCGACTCTATTTTAGGCTTTGTCATTGCTGAAGCACTTTTCCAACAATTTCCTAAGCATAGTGAAGGTGATCTGACCCGCATGCGTTCTAGTATCGTGCGCGGTGTTACTTTAGCTAAGCTTGCCCAAGACTTTAACTTAGGTGACTACCTTGTGTTAGGACCTGGCGAGATGAAAAGTGGTGGCCACCGCAGAGAATCTATTCTTGAAGATGCAATTGAAGCAATCATTGGCGCCGTGTATTTAGATGCAGGCATTGATGCTGCTAGAACCCTTATTTTGTCATGGTTTGCAACTCACCTAAGCACAATTAAACCGGGTGTTCAAAAAGATCCTAAAACGCGATTGCAGGAATTACTGCAAGGTAAGAAAATCCCTTTACCACAATACGAAGTGATAGATATTCAAGGCAAGTCACACAATCAAACCTTTACGGTAAAATGTACAACCCAAATGCTAGCTGACGAAGTGATCACCAATGGCACAAGTCGACGCAAAGCAGAACAAGCGGCAGCACAACAGGTATTAGAGAGAATTCAAAATGACAAATCATAACCCTCGTTGTGGCTTAATAGCTATTGTTGGCCGCCCAAATGTGGGTAAGTCAACGCTACTCAATAACTTGCTTGGCCAAAAAGTGAGTATTACCTCTCGTAAACCTCAAACTACGCGCCATCGTATATTAGGTATTTTGACGGAAGATCACTATCAAGCTGTTTTGGTTGATACGCCGGGTTTGCATGTTGATGAGAAGCGCGCTATCAATCGCTTGATGAATCGCGCGGCAAGTAGTTCTATTGCTGAAGTTGAACTCGTCATCTTTTTAGTTGAAGGTACGCACTGGACCGCGGATGATGAGCTTGTTTTACAAAAAATCAAAAACACTAACGTACCAACAATTTTAGCCGTTAATAAAACAGATAACGTGCAAGATAAAGAAGCGTTATTGCCTCACTTGCAAAAGTTAGCGAGTAAGTACGATTTTAAAGAAATTATCCCGATTTCAGCGAAGAAAAGTGAAAATATAGACGCGATCAAAGCGCAATGTTTTGCCGCCTTGCCTGAAGGCGATTGGTGGTTCCCTGAAGATTACATTACCGATCGTTCAAGTCGATTTATGGCGTCAGAAATCATGCGCGAAAAGTTAATGCGCTTTACAGGTGATGAGTTGCCATACTCAACGACCGTTGAAATTGAACAATTTAAAGTCGATGAAAAAGGCATTTTACATATCAATGCATTAGTGTTGGTAGAGCGAAATAGCCAAAAACGTATGATTATTGGTAACAAAGGCGAAAAGCTAAAAACTATCGGGCAAGAAGCACGACGTGATATGCAAGAGTTGTTTGATCGTAAGATTTTCCTAGAAACCTGGGTCAAAGTGAAATCTGGTTGGGCAGATGATGAGCGAGCTTTACGTAGCTTAGGTTATGGCGACGATTACTCAGGTTAATAGTTGATGAATGAGACACAGCAAGCATTTTTATTGCACAGTCGTCCTTTTAAAGAACATCAACTCATCATTGATCTATTAACGCAATACGATGGAAAAGTGAGTGCCGTGATTTCATCCGGTCACTCACTCAAAGCCAACAAAAAAGGCATTTTGCAACCGTTCTCCTTATTTTCGTTGCAACTCTCCGGCAAACATTCGTTGAAGAAAGCATCTCAGCTTGAAAGTTGTCACCAACCGATAATGCTGGCAGGGAATTCATTGTATAGCGGTTTATATCTCAATGAGCTGTTGGTGAAACTGTTACCTGAAAATATACCCTGTGATGGATTATTTTTTAGTTATAAGCAGGTCATTAATCAGCTAAATGAAGCAGTTCAAATTGAACCTGTATTGCGTTATTTTGAGATGCAATTAATTGAAGAGTTAGGCGTATCATTCGATTTTAGTGCGTTAGAAAATAATAGGGGCGAGCTGTTTCAATTCAATGTTGAACAAGGTTTTGTTGAAGCCTCAAGTGACAGTAAATCTCCTATTTTTGAAAAACAGCATTTATTAGCGATTGCACAAGAAAATATTAATGATCCTAATGTATTGAATACCCATAAACGTTTAATGAGACAAATGTTAAATCATTTATTAGGATATAAACCATTAAAGAGCCGCGAACTTTTTATCGCAAGAGAAAAGAAAACATGAAAGAGATTTTTTTAGGTGTAAACGTAGACCACATCGCAACCTTAAGGCAAGCGCGTGGTACAACTTATCCAGATCCTGCCCATGCAGCTAGTGTAGCAGAGCATGCCGGCGCTGATGGTATTACTATCCATTTACGTGAAGATCGCCGACATATTCAAGATCGCGACGTTTATGTGATGGCGCAAACTATTCAAACACGAATGAATTTAGAGATGGCAGTGACCGACGAGATGCTTGCGATCGCTTGTGATGTTAAACCGGCATTTGTTTGCTTAGTGCCAGAAAAGCGCGAAGAGCTCACGACAGAAGGTGGTCTTGACGTTGTGAGTCAACAAGAGCGTATTACTGCAGCAGTTAAGTTATTATCTGAAAACGGGATTCAAACGAGCTTATTCATCGATGCCGATAAAAAGCAAATAGAAGCGGCTGCAAAATCCGGTGCTCCTTATATTGAAATTCATACTGGACATTACGCCGATGAAACGTGTGAAGACAAACAAGCTGAAGAATTAGCACGTATTAGCGAAGGTGTTGAGTACGCAACTTCCTTGGGTATAAAGGTAAACGCGGGACATGGCTTGCATTATTTTAATGTAAAACCTATTGCTGCGATTAAAGATATCATTGAGCTAAATATTGGTCACGCCATTATTGCTCGCGCCGCTATTGATGGCTTAGATACAGCAGTACGAGACATGAAGCGCTTAATGATTGAAGCACGAGCTTAATATGTCTGTTGTTGGTATTGGTACAGACATTATTGATAGCGAACGTATTGCGTCAATGACGTTACCTGTGCGTGATAAACTTGCCCTTCGAGTATTAACACCAACAGAACTATCAATCTATCATTCGCACGCTCAGCCTAGTCAATTTCTTGCTAAGCGCTGGGCGGCGAAAGAAGCCGCTTCTAAAGCATTAGCAACCGGCATAGCCAAAGGCGTTTCCTTTCAACATTTTGAAATATCAAATACCGAAGCAGGCGCACCTGTTATCTCATTAAGTGACGTCGCGCTGCAAAAGGCGAAAGAATTAGGCGCTAACCATTGGCATGTTTCTATTGCTGATGAAAAACATATAGTGACTGCATTTGTTGTGTTAAGTCACTAAGTTATCCACTGAATTTAACGCTAGCTAAGAAAAAGTCTAATTAAAGCTAGATTAAACTGCGCAAAAAATATACTTTATGTCTATACTGGTAACAGGGTGTTGTCGTAAAGAGGTGGTATATGCAGGCTCAAAATCGGGTAGATAATGGTGTGTTTGATGAGCGTCGGTCAGAGCCCCCTCATCAGTCGGTGTGGTGGAATAGACTATCGCTTGCCCAAAAATTCTCCGCCAGTAGCTTAGGGAAATTTGGTTACGAACTGTCGTTTGTACGTAATGAAAATGGACGCAGTATTGCGGTCTTAATGTGTAATGGTGGTGTTGCAGTAATCACTGAAGACGGCGAAATTAACTCATCTCCTGACATCATTATTCGTTAACGTTTTCTTTCTTCTGTATCAATAGCCAATTCTGGCGCTAAGAACGGCTTTGCCTGTTCAATTAAAATCTCTATATGATCGGTTAATTCCAAGAAATTTGGTTCTAAATTTTCCAAGCTCGCACCACGTTTTAATTGTGTTTCAATTTCATGCACACACTGGGCTAAGTTTGGCACGCCCGAATAGCAGCACGCACCGTTTAATTTATGTATGAGCGTTTGGGCTTGGTTGGCATCGTGGCAGGTGATAGCTTCAAATAATTGTGTTTGTGTTTCAGGTAGGCTATTGACTAACCCTGATAACATATCTTTCGCTAATGCTTCGTTGTTAGCCGAACGTTGAAGTGCCAATGACCAATCAATGACTTTTGTTGCAGTAGGTTTTATCGTTTCAACCGCTTCATTTTTTTCTTTTGATTGACGACTAACAAACATATTAAAGTCACAATACTCATAAATGGTATGTCTTAACATGGTTTCATCAATTGGCTTTGTCATGTATGAGTTAAAGCCTTCTTTTAGTAATCGATCACGTTCGTCACTTAATGCATGCGCGGTTACCGCAACGATAGGTGTTTTATCATTAAAGGTATCTGCTTTAATATGTTGTAATGCGGTTATGCCATCCATTTTAGGCATCTGGATATCCATAAAGATTAATGCATACTTTTCTTGCTTACATAACGCGAGAGCTTCTTCACCATTACTTGCTGTAACGACCTCTTGAACTTGCTCAGATAATAAGGCCTTTATTAGTTTTAAATTCGCTTCATTGTCATCTACAGCGAGCACTTTAATCGGCACGATAACTTGATTAACCGACTGTTGTTGGCTTAAATCGGCAGATTTTTCTTGAAGTGCCTTAATGAGTCGCAGGCCAATTAACGGTTTTGCTAAACAGCTTTTCGCACCAGAGGCGATAATGATCTCTTGTAAGCTTGGCGATGTACTATTGATAGCGACATGAACCGAAGGGATATGCTGACAGGTAAGCTGTACTGTTTCTTTTAGCTGGTTTAATGCGCCTGGGCTAGCGTCACCTGCAATTAAGCCATAGTCGAACTGAAGTTCTTTCATTAGCATATCGAACTCTTGTAACGTAGATACAGCAGTTACTTTCATTTGGGTCGCAACAAGCATTTCAGCGACGGCATTTCGACTATGAGCATGAGACTCAAAATACAAAATTGACTTATCTTTTAAACTTGATTGATTTGATAGCGTATTGAGTTGGATATGATTCAAGTCGACTTTGAAAGTAAACCAAAATGAAGAGCCTATTTCCGGTTCTGAATGTAAACCAATATCGCCGTGCATTTCATGAGCTAGACGTTGAGAAATGACCAGGCCTAACCCAGTTCCACCATAGAGCCGAGTAATACTCTTATCGGCTTGGCTAAAGGCCTCAAATAGTGATTTTTGTTGCTCAGCACTCATACCAATACCGGTATCTTTTACCAGCACTTTAACGATGACGCTATCGTTGTCGATATGTTCACTATCAACATCGATTGTGATAGAACCTTCGTCAGTGAACTTAATTGCGTTGTTAACTAAATTGGTTAAGACCTGTTTGATACGCATTGCATCACCGATCAGTGAATCTGGTAAATTTTTACTAATACGTAACGACAGTTCAATATTCTTTTTGTGAGCACTTGGTGCAAGCAGTGCAATTGACTCTTCAACAGATTCGCGCAGTGCAAAAGGAATGTTTTCTATCACCATCTTACCGGCATCAAGTTTAGAGAAATCTAAAATATCATTGATAATGGCAAGTAAATTATTAGCAGAGCGTTCAATGGTATGCAGGTAGTCACGTTGTGTTTCACTTAACGGCGTTTTCAATACCTGACGGGTAAAGCCAATAACACCGTTTAATGGTGTACGTAATTCATGACTCATATTTGCTAAGAACTCTGACTTAACACGGTTAGCATCTTGTGCTTTTCGCTTAGCAATATCGAGTTGAACGTTTTGAATTTCAAACTGCTCAAGCGACTCTCTCAAATCAAGGGTTGCTTGGTCAATCGAGCGCTGCATTTCTAAGTGGTAATCACCTAAAGATTGCGCCATCGCGTTAATACCATTTTTTAGAAAGTTCAGTTCACCAATAAGTTGTCCACTGACCCTGCTTTCTAATTTACCTTCACGAATACGATCAACCGCTTGCACCATTGAGCCTAATGGTCGAGTCACTTTACCTATCAATCTAAAGGATGAAATTGCGCTTATAATAGAGCCGAGAATCACTAGTAAAAACGCGATAATCATTTCTTGCTGTTGATCAAATTTGATGGCTTTCTTATCAACTTGCATCGATAAATAACCAATGATTTGTTGAGGGGCACTAAAACTGTCTTCCGGTTCAATTTCTAACATAATTGGTGTGCGAAAAATCAGTTCTTCATCTATTTCCTCATAAGTTGTTTTTTGAGGAAGATCATAGCCGGCAGGCACGCGCATTATATTAGTGTCGCCATTATATGAACTGGTGGCAAATACTTGATTGTCGCTAGTAAACAACGCGATACTTTTAACTAACTCAGAATGATTACGATGGGTGAAACTTAACAATAATCTTATATGTTCTCGATTACGAGAGTTCAAAGGGATAGTCGAAGCAATAGCTATCGGCTCAATGATGTTTGTCGATTGGCTAATGAGGAATTCATTTAATTGAGCATGACGACTGGCGGTAAAGTAACCGGCTAATCCTAAGCCAATTAATGTCGTCGGTAAAATGGTGATTAAAATGACCCAATCTTTTAGGCTTATTTTCTGCATCTAATGCCGTGTTTAGTGTAAAATTGTCCCTTCTTCGCTATATCATGGCATAGTTCGCCATGTAGACCAAAAAAAATTACATGTAAGCAGGTTGTTTAAAGAAACCATGGTTCAAATTTTTAAACCAAAAACGAGCAACTCATTGAAAGGTAAGTTGCTAACACTTGATATTGAACGTCTTGATTTTAATGGGCGAGGTGTAGCTCGTTATCAGAAAAAGCCGATATTTGTTGATGGTGCACTTCCTAACGAACAAGTGGTTGCTAAAATTATTGAGCAAAGCAGTAAGTTTTGCCAAGGCAAACTTATTAAGGTCGTCACTGCCAGCAAAAATAGGATAGATCCGCACTGTAAGTACTTTGGTCGTTGTGGTGGCTGCGATCTGCAACACATTGATAAGCATCAGCATATCAATATAAAACAAGAAAAAGTTAGCGAATTATTCTCACGACAAAAAATTGATGATCTGCCATGGCAAACGCCCGTTGTAAAAGACGTCTGGCAATATCGACGTAAAGCTCGCATTGGGGTGCAATACAATCGTCAAGGCAAAGCCATATTAGGCTTTAGAGAAAAAGGTACGAATAACGTTACTCAAATAAGTCAGTGCCAAGTCTTGTTAAAGCCCTTGTCAGATTTATTAGAACCGTTAACTAAAACAGTTAATCAATTGCCAGCGCAATCAATAGGTCATATTGAATTAATTTATACTTACCGCAAACACAAACCTTTGATCACAATCGTTATCCGACAACTTAAAAAGCTTAATGACAAAATAAAGGCCTTATGGCATGAGTTTGTTCAGGCACGTCAGGTTGATGGACATATTCAAGTGATTTTTGATAAAGGCGCAGATACCGAGCTCGAAAGTTTAACACCAATTATTTCTTTAGGTTATCAGATAGATAAGAACGTAGATATTTCTTTCGAGGCGAATAATTTCATTCAAGTTAATGAGCAAGTCAATGAAGCGATGATTGAACAAGCATTAATTTGGCTCAACTTGTCTAACACAGATAGGGTGTTGGATTTATATTGTGGCCTGGGTAATTTTAGTTTACCTATTGCCAAAAGAGTTGAACAGGTTGTAGGAATTGAAGGTGTTGATGAGATGGTAAAAAAAGCCCAAGCCAATGCCCAATTTAACCAGTTGACCAATGCATCTTTTTACCAAGCCAATTTAAATACAAAATGGCAATCAGCAAACTGGCTATCGCAAAAATATACTAAAATATTAGTAGACCCAGCTAGGGCTGGTGCCTTGGAAGCATGTCAGCAATTGTCACAATTTAATGCAAGCGACATTGTCTATGTGAGTTGTGATCCGGCTACCTTAGCCCGAGATAGTGTTGTACTGTTATCGCAAGGTTACCGTCTTGCTAAAATAGCCATCATGGAAATGTTTGGTCAAACAAAGCACGTTGAAACTATGGTATTGTTCCAACGCATTCAATCTTAATTTTTCGAGTATTTAGTAGTAAAGGAAGTACTGATGGTTTCAGTTCGAAAGTCACATTTAATGTCTGAACATAGTTTTGAGCAATGGCTAGGGCAGCTAGACCTGAGTGATGCTAAAAAACAGGCGTTAGAAAGCTTATGGCAAACAATTCAAGGCGACTTTGATCAAAGTAAAGAAAGCCTCAGTAAATCCCTTGAAATGGTTGAAATTTTATCAGAGTTAAATTTAGATAAGGACTCTTTATGTGCTGCTTTTATCTATCCGCTTGTCGAATATAAATCGTTAACCTTGGAGCAAGCCCAAGAGCGGTTTAGCAAAAGCGTTTTCGGCCTTGTTCACGGGGTTGAACAAATGGATGCGATCAAGGCATTGCAACAAGGCCATTCAAGTCAGGTTTCAATTAACCAAATAGATAATATTCGAAAAATGTTGCTTGCCATGGTAGATGATGTTCGAGCGGTTGTGATCAAACTAGCTGAACGCTTATGTTACTTGCGTATTGTTAAAAATGCTGACGAAGAAACCCGTGTTCTGGCAGCCAAAGAAACGGCCAATATCTATGCGCCACTTGCCAACCGTTTAGGGATCGGTCAATTAAAGTGGGAACTTGAAGATATTTCCTTTCGCTACCTACACCCTCAAACCTATATGAAAATTGCTAAGATGCTTGACGGTAAAAGGTTAGAACGTGAACGGTATATGGCAGACTTTGTGAATAACCTGCAAGAGCAATTAGAAAAAATGCAGGTAAAAGGCACGGTATACGGAAGGCCTAAACACATTTATAGCATCTGGAAAAAGATGAAGAAAAAGTCGTTAGACTTTGAACAATTATTCGATGTGCGCGCCGTTCGTGTCATAGTCGATGAATTGCAAGATTGTTATGGAGCTCTGGGTGCCGTTCATACAAGCTGGAAACATTTACCAAGTGAGTTTGATGACTATGTGGCAACACCAAAACCTAACGGTTATCAGTCAATTCATACGGTAGTTTTAGGGCCAGAAGGCAAGCCTGTAGAAGTACAGATTAGAACTGAATCAATGCATCAAGATGCTGAACTAGGTGTAGCGGCACACTGGAAATATAAAGAGGGCAGTGCAAGTGGCAAGACAACCGGTTTCGACGAAAAAGTAAACTGGTTACGCAAAATCTTGCAATGGAAAGAAGACGTATCAGAAAGCGGTAATATGCTTGATGAATTGCGCTCACAGGTATTTGAAGATCGGATTTATGCCTTCACTCCAAATGGTGATGTTATTGACCTACCTGTTGGCTCAACACCACTTGATTTTGCTTATTACATTCACACCAATGTAGGTCACTGTTGCATAGGTGCCAAAGTTTCAGGTCGTATTGTCCCGTTTACTTACCAATTGCAAACCGGTGATCAAGTTGAAATATTAACGTCAAAAACGCCTAATCCAAGTCGCGATTGGTTGAACCCTAATTTAGGGTATTTGCATTCAGGTCGTTCACGAGCGAAGGTGCAGCATTTCTTTAGGTTACTTGATCGTGATAAAAATATTGCACACGGTAAAGAAGTACTTGAAGCTGAGTCCAGTAAAACTCATGTTCCTTTGACGCAACTAACAGAAATACTTGATAAGTTTAACCTTACAACTGTTGATGACTTATACGCTGCGTTAGGTACGGGCAATGTGCGCTTGCAGCAGGTAATGAACCACCTGCAACACTTGATTAAAAAGTCACAACCTGAAGAAGAAATAGATCTTCAGAGTTTAGTGCGCGAAAGTGGTCAAACAAAAAGCGCAGATAACGCGATAACTGTATCCGGGGTTGGTAATTTGTTAACCCATATGGCCAAGTGTTGCCAACCTGTGCCTGGTGATGAAATAGAAGGCTTTATTACCCAAGGTCGCGGTATTTCAGTGCATCGAAAAGACTGCGAGCAACTTGCCAATTCACTTCAACAAAACCCAGAACGTGGCGTAGAAGTGCAATGGGGTGATGATGTTAAGTCGACTTATCAGGTAACTATTGCGATTATTTCCGGCGATCGCTCTGGCTTACTCCGAGATGTTTCAACCTTAATTGCTAATGAACGCATCAGTATTTTAGGGATGCAAAGTCAAACAGATAAAAACAAACAACATTCACGTATGAGTATAACAATGGAAATTTCTAACGCTGAAATGTTGACCAGATTAACTAATAAAATTTTACAACTTGATGATGTATCAGAGGTTATTCGTCTGTGAAGGTTAGACACGAAAATATGATTTCAGCACCTGCGTCTATTGAAAAACTGCGTTGGATAATGGCGCAATTGCGTGACCCTGCTACAGGTTGCCCGTGGGATATTAAACAAACTTTTGCCACCATAGTGCCTCATACCATTGAAGAAGCTTACGAAGTTGCTGACGCAATAGCACTTGAAGACTTTGTCGAGTTGGAAAAAGAACTTGGTGATTTGCTGTTTCAGGTGATTTTTTATAGCCAACTGGGTGAAGAGCAGCAGGTGTTGAGTTTTGATGGTGTGATTGAAAACGTCTGTGAAAAATTGATTAGGCGCCATCCTCATGTGTTTAGCGACAGTGAGTCAACCACTGATGCTCAAATAAAAGCAAATTGGGAAAACGAAAAAGCAAAAGAGCGAGCGCAAAAAAATAATACACAACAATTAAGTATTCTTGCTGATATTCCGAAAAGTTTACCTGCATTATCTCAAGCAAATAAAATTCAAAAACGTTGTGCCCACGTTGGTTTTGATTGGCATAACATTGACGATGTCTTTGCCAAAGTTGAAGAAGAAGTTGCTGAAGTTAAAGCGGAGTTAAAAACTGGCGGTGAACCTTTAAATCAAGAGTTAGGTGATTTGATGTTCGCGGTTGTTAATTTATGCCGCCACGCCAAACAAGATCCTGAAAGTTTATTGCGCGCCGCAAATCAAAAGTTTTCTAAACGTTTTGAGCAAGTTGAACACCTAGCACAGCAAAAAGATGCTCAGGTTCAAGATTTCAACTTAGAGGAACTCGAGGCTTTTTGGCAGCAAGTTAAACAAGCTGAAATAGCTAAAAACTAGCTGTTATAAGCCGGAATTTTATGTTGAAGAATATCAAACTGCCTCGCTGGCTTTATACTCTTTTAGGGCTAGCGTTTGTCGTACTCGCAACACTTGGCGTATTTTTACCTATTTTACCCACCACGCCATTTTTGATTGTTGCCGGAGCCTGTTTTGCAAAGTCCTCGCCACGTCTGCATCAATGGTTGTTGAACAACCCTACCTTTGGACCGCTTATTTATCATTGGCAAACAACGAGAAGTATTCCCCGCAGAGCAAAGCGTATCGCGATCTTTTCAATCATCGTTACCTGTGGCTGGTCCTTTTATATTCTTCAAGCGTGGTATCTCAAACTATTAGTTGTTTCGCTAGTTAGTTGGCCGATTTACTTTTTAGCTAAGCTACCGTTAAGCGAAGACGTGGCAAATACAGAAACTAAGCCAACATCAAAACCAGAGACTAACGGCTAAGAATTAAATATCGAGCGAGCGTCGACAACTTTCTCATTGCTAGATTGCACAAGGCCTTTCCAGCTCTACGACTGACTCAGTTAAGATCTCTACTTTGGCTAACATCAATGCTTGGGCGTCGTTTAGTCCTTTATTGTAGTATGCGCTACCGAGGTTTTTTTCGATAAAGCTTAATAAAAACTCAACATCAAATTGCCCCAAGTCCATTGACAATTCATCGTTAAAATAGTTTTGAAATTGTCCTATTAATCGTTCTTTTTGAATCGGTGAAAGTGATAATAAATCCATGCGGTTTCCTTTTCTGGTGTTGCCGTGTTAAATGCTAAGATCAAAGCTCGCTCATTGTATCGAACCTTGTTAAAATCGCACTAATTAACTATTTAAGTGGTACCCGTATGCCTTCTTTACAAGATCAATTACTCAAAGCCGGCCTCACGACAAAACAAAAAGCACGTCAAGCCAACAGCGATAAACGTAAAAAAAATAAGCAAAAACGCAGCGGTGCGCAAGTACAAGAAAGTTTGCAAGAGCAGGTCAAACAAGACTTAGCAAAGCAACAAGCTGAGAAGCAAGCGAAGGATAAAGCGCTGAATGAGCAAAGAAAAGCTGAGCTCGCGCAAAAAGAGCAGCATCAACGTGTTCTGCAGATACTCACTCATCACTCGTTATCAGATATCGTCGGCGATCTTGAGTACAACTACACCTTTGGCACAAAAGTGAAAAAGCTACATGTAAATGAGCAAGTTCATCAAGCATTAGTGAAAGGGCGTCTTGCCGTTTGTGGTTTAGATGAAACATCTTATGTTGTGACGTCAGAAACTGCTGACAAGCTAGCTACCATTGATGAAAGTGTTGTGCTGTTGAAAAACGATCGTCAAGTAGATGAGCAAGTAGATGAAGATGATCCTTATGCAGACTTCCAGATTCCAGACGATTTAATGTGGTAATTATTTCACTCACATGTTAAATCACCACTACTAACTTAAGGCAGTATTAATGAAAGTTATTCGTTGGCTAATTGGCCGCATCATTTTATTCTTTGATTTTATTTTTTCACCAAGCAAGCCTAAGCGCAGTGCTCAAGAGCAAGCTGATTTAGACAAAGCGACTGAGCATTTAAGTTTATACCAGCTAGCTGCATGCCCATTTTGCGTCAAAGTAAGACGAGCAATGAAAAGACAAGGTTTAAACATTGAATTACGCAATATTCACCAGCAATCAAATCTAGATGAGCTCGTAGCTGAAGGCGGCAAACGGAAAGTACCTTGCTTAAAAATTGAAAATGATAATGGCGACGCAACTTGGCTGTATGAATCTAATGACATTATCGCTTACCTCAATAAAAACTTTTCTTAAATTTTTCTAATCAGGAAAGTTATTCCATTCGTATAAGGTCTTAATAATTAAGTTCATTAATGTTAGGGCCTTATATGCTGATCAAGTCATCAAAAAAATCTCAACTGCAAGAGCATCAGGTTACTGATGAAAAAATCTATCAACAACGTCGCACATTACTAAAGTCGCTTGGTTTTGTTGGTGCGTCAAGTTTGTTAGCTCCTGTTAAAGCTAATGCAGCCGTTGATTGGTTTGGTGATGAAAAACAAACAGCTAAATTACGATCTTTGGCGTTTGAAAAAGCAACGCCAGGCTTAGATAAGCTAACCCCTGAACAAAAGGTGATTAGCCATAACAACTTCTATGAATTTGGCGCACAAAAAAATCAACCTGCAGAACTATCTCAATCATTTAACGTAAATCCATGGCAATTAACAATCTCCGGTGAAGTTGAAAAGCCACTGACATTAGATTACGACGATCTATTCAAACGCTTTACGCTTGAAGAGCGGATTTATCGGTTACGCTGTGTTGAAACCTGGTCAATGGTGATTCCTTGGATTGGCTTTTCATTAGCTTCGTTAATCAAACAAGCTCAACCAAACAGTAAAGCGAAGTACGTTGCTTTTGAAACACTTTATGATCCTAAACAAATGTCTGGTCAGTCTAATCGACGACTTGGCGGCGGCATTGATTACCCATATAAAGAAGGCCTGCGTTTAGATGAAGCGATGAATGAGTTAAGTTTTTTAAGTGTCGGTTTGTATGGTAAAACGCTACCACCACAAAATGGCGCGCCGATAAGGTTAGTTGTGCCATGGAAGTATGGCTTTAAGAGCATCAAGTCAATTGTTTCTATTAAACTGACTGACCAGATGCCGCCAACAACATGGAATATACTTGCACCACATGAATATGGCTTTTACGCCAATGTTAACCCTACTGTTGCTCACCCAAGATGGAGCCAAGCACGTGAACGTCGTATTACCTCTGGTGGCTTATTCGCGCAAAACCGTATTGATACGCAAATGTATAATGGCTATGGTGAAGAAGTAGCTCACATGTACAAAGGTATGGATTTAAACAAGTATTATTAAGCGTGGTAGTCGTGTGACGGTGTCAAAAAAAATTTTCCTGATTAAGAGTGTTATTCATGTTATTGCCCTTGGTTTATTGATCAGTCAATATTACCTAGCGATAGGCGATCAACTTGGTGGTGATCCTGTTAAGGCGATTATCCATTTTACTGGCATAGGTGCCTTTAATTTATTGTTAATTACATTAACCGTCACACCAATTGCACAACGCTTCAAACTTGGCTATTTAATGCAGGTTAGGAGGTTGTTAGGACTTTATGCCTTTACCTATGCTTCATGTCATCTGTTAAGTTTTATTGCCTTTGATTTGCAATTTGAATGGCAATTAATTATCAAAGAAATTCTAGAGCGCCCTTACATCACAATCGGTATGTTGGCCTTTTTGTGGTTAGTACCCATGGCTGTTACTTCAATAGGCGTAATCAAACGAAAAATGAAAAGCCGTTGGCAGAAACTTCATTATGGTAATTATATTATTGTGACGCTTGTTGCTATTCACTTTTATTGGTCAGTAAAGTCAGAGTTAATTGAGCCAGGGTTATACATAGTTATAACGTTTGTTTTATTGTGGCTAAGAAAAGATCGCATACATAAAATTTTCACTAAATAGTGGCTTTTTGAAACGTTGTATCGTGAAAAATCATCAACTTGTCGATAAATTAATCTAGCGTTCGAATTTACTATTGTTGTTTTTTTAAAATAGATATAAGGTCTGTGTGCAAGTTCTATAAACTAACTATTCTAACGATGAAGTTGTTCGCATAATTGCAGAAACAACCATGGGACCTCAATAATGCAAAAATTTGTACCAACGTTATTAGTTGCTGGTATGTCACTAGCACTTACTGCCTGTATGCAGTCAGAAAAACAAGACCCTAGGGTCAGCATCAATAAAAACCCATTTCCAAGTTCTTATAAAGCGTTACCGTCAAGCGCAACATTATTAAAAAATGCCACTGTTTTAACTGGCACAGGTGAGCGCCTTGAAAATAGCGATGTTTTATTAGTTGACGGTAAGATCGCTGAAATTGGCCAAAACCTTTCAAAAAGCAATGCAACAGAAGTTGATGCAACAGGTAAGTGGATAACACCTGGTATTATCGACGTACACTCTCACTTAGGTGTTTACCCAAGCCCAAGCGTTGAGTCTCATTCAGATGGTAATGAGATGACAGGGCCTAATACTTCAGAAGTATGGGCTGAACATGGCATTTGGCCGCAAGATCCAGGCTTTGAAGCCGCGCGAGCTGGTGGTATTACAACCCTTCAAATTTTACCCGGCTCAGCCAACTTATTTGGTGGTCGTGGTGTAACGTTACGAAACGTGCCTAGTCATACGATGCAGGGAATGAAATTTCCAGAAGCGCCTTATGGTTTGAAAATGGCTTGTGGTGAAAACCCTAAGCGTGTTTACGGTAGCAGAAAAGTAGCGCCTTCAACACGTATGGGTAATATGGCAGGTTATCGCATGGCTTTTGCTGAAGCCGCTGAATATAAGCGTGCTTGGGATAAGTACAATGCTGATTATGATGCAGGTAAAAACCCAACAGCGCCAACCCGTGATATTGAATTAGATACCTTAATGGGTGTTTTAGATGGCGATATCATGATTCATAACCATTGTTATAAAGCTGAAGAAATGGCAATGATGATTGACCTTGGTAAAGAGTTTAATTACCACTCGGGTACCTTCCACCATGCCATTGAAGGATATAAAATTGCAGATTTACTTGCTGAAAATGGTAACTGTGCAGCAATGTGGCCAGATTGGTGGGGCTTTAAAATGGAAGCATACGATATGGTGCAAGAAAACGTTGCAATCGTAGACGGCAAGCCTAATTCATGTGCAATTGTTCACTCTGATTCATCTTCAACAATTCAACGCTTGAACCAAGAAGCCGGTAAGATTATGTTCCGTGCCAATGAGAATGGCTTTAGCTTGAAAGAAGAAGACGCAATCACATGGATTACTTATAACGCAGCTAAATCGCTTGGTGTTGAGAAAACAACGGGTAGTTTAGAAGTTGGTAAAAACGCAGACGTTGTACTTTGGAATCAAAGTCCGTTTAGCGTTTATGCACAAGCTGAACAAGTATTTGTTGATGGCGCGAAAGTTTACGATCGTTTTGATGACAAGTATCAAGCGAAAAGTGATTTTCTACTAGGTCAAGAATAAGGAGCTGCATCATGAAATTATTTAAATCATCACTACTAACGTTAGCACTTGCAGCGACTTCTACATGGGTTAATGCTCAAAGCTTAGCAATTACCAATGCAACGGTTCATACAGCGGGTGAGCAGGGTGTTTTACAAAACGCTACCGTAATCGTTGAAGGCGGAAAAATCACGGCAATTAACCCAGAAAGCGTATCAGCAGATACAGTTATTGATGCCGAAGGTAAAAACTTAACGCCTGGTATTATCAATGCCATGAATAACTTAGGCTTGGTTGAGGTCGGCGCGGTATCTCGTAGCCGTGATGCTGGCGCTAAAAGTGCCGACATTACCTTTGACCCAAGTCTAGCGTTCAATCCTAAATCTACGGTTATCGCCTATACCCGTAAAGGTGGTATTACTTCAAGCATGGTATCACCTCGCGGTGGTGACAACATGTTTAAAGGTCAAATCTTCCATGCCGATTTATCTGGCGGCTTTGATAGCGTGCGTGTTGCTAACAATGCCGTTTATTTGGAGCTAGGAGCTGAGAGCAAAGGTTCTCGTGCAACTAATTTACAAAAACTGATGAATAAACTTTCTGACTTTCAAGACAAAATGGCTAAGGCTAAAAAAGATGACAAGAAAGAAAGCGAATTAAAGCGTGATGAGAAAGTGCTTGAAGCACTTTTATCAGGCGAGAAGTTAATGGTTGTTTATGCTGATCGCGCGAGCGAATTGCTAAATATCATTAAATTGAAAGAGCAATTTGGCTTAAACATTGCGATTAGCAGTGCTGCTGATGCGGTTGTAGTAGCTGAGCAGTTAGCAAAGGCTGAGGTTCCAGTAATCATCAATGCCTTAGATAACTTACCGTCTAGTTTTGACGCGTTGAATACCTCTTTAGACAATGCCGCTAAATTAACTGAGGCAGGTGTAAAAGTTGTGATGACATCTGGGGGTGACACTCACAATATGTATCAGTTGCGCTTTAATGCAGGTAATGCCATTGCAAATGGTTTATCACGCGAGCAAGCACTTGAAGCAATTACATCAAATGTTGCTGAAGTCTTTGGCTTAAACACCGGTGAGATCGCTGTTGGTAAAACAGCTGATTTAGTGCTGTGGAGCGCTGATCCATTTGAATTAAGTACTAAGGTGGATAAAATTTGGATTGATGGCAAAGAAGTGTCAACGCAATCACGCTCTGATAAGTTGAGAGATCGTTATATGGCAACTAGCGATATGCCAAGAGCTTATACGAAGTAAGTTAATTTCGTTTTTTTATAAAGCCACACTATGTGGCTTTTTTTATGGGAAATAACAAGTGGGTTAAAGCGTTGCAGAATACTTTTAGGCTTTCTTACAGCATTGAGAAACGGTAAAGTAAAAGAAAATAGTATTGAACATGACTAACATGACTAACACTGCTCAAACAACTCAATCATTAGTAAATCAAGATAACTGTCAAATTAACCAAATTTCCTTATCCGAAGGCATCGATACAATAGAAATAATCCATTCTCGTTGTAAAGCCATTGTCTCTTTATATGCTGGCCATGTATTAAGTTGGCAGCCAACGAGTCAACGTGAAGTATTTTGGCTTTCTGAAGCGACGAAATACGCGCAAGGCAGTGCAATTCGTGGCGGAATCCCTTTATGTTGGCCTTGGTTTGGCCCTAAGGTGGGTGAAGTTAATCACGGATTTACCCGCACGAGTATTTGGCAATTAGCAGATGTATCATCGAATGATGATGGTGTTAGCTTGATTTTGACCTTCGCTGGTGAAAGCTTAGCTAAAACTTGGCCTTATCGCTTTAAGCTGACACAAACCTTATTTTTTGGTGACGTATTTAAGCAAACATTGAAAATAGATAATCTAGGTGAGCAGGCTTTTGAACACAGTGGCGCGTTACATAGTTATTTTCACGTTAGTCAGCCTGAGCAAGCATGTGTGCCAAACTTAACAAATATTCCTTATTACGACAAACTTACCGACAGTGAGAGGTGTACGCGCTTAATTGATTGTCGAGGTCCAAAAGATAGAGTTTACAAAAGTAATGAAGCATTAGCCTTGCTCGATTATGGTTTCAACCGAAAACTCGTTATTTCAACGAAGGGAACACAAGATTGGGTGTTATGGAACCCAGGACAAGAGGTAGCTAGCTCGATGAGTGATATTCATCCGCGAGGCGAACAGCATTTTGTTTGCTTAGAGGCAGGCTTTACCAAGCCGTTAACCTTAGCCGCTGGTCAGTCTTATGAAGTAAGTCAGAAAATAGCCATTCAAGCGATCTAGCAAGCAAGCGTAAGCTTGAATCACGCGTGGTTATTTGGTCTTTTAAAGGTTTCTACGCGATCTCTCCCGTTAGATTTAGCAAGGTATAGGGCTTGATCGGCATTTTCGATAAAGTCGCTGAATGTTAGTTTTTGACAATGCTCAAGGCTAATACCAAAACTCATCGTAACTTTTATTGGATCTGTTTTACTTTTGCCATAAAAACGCGATGCTGAAATGTTACGTCTTAATCGTTCACAAATTTCCTCAGATTGTTCAAGTGAGGTATCAGGTAGTAGCATTAAGAACTCTTCACCGCCCCAACGTGCAACAATGTCTTTATCACGCAAATCAGCACTCAATAATTTTGCTATGCGTTTCAATATATTATCACCAATCAAATGACCGTGATTGTCATTAATTGATTTAAAGTGGTCAATATCTCCAACAACCACGGTAAGTTCATTGTACTCATCTAATAGTTTTTCGAATTTCCATTCTACATATGTGCGATTTGGTAAACCCGTTAAGTTATCAATATTTGCATCTGCAACAATATCCTTTTTAAATAATTCTAAAACGGAGAAAAAGGCGAAATAGAAGATCATAGCAACGAGCAAAAAAATTCCAAAGCGACTAAGGAGTATTAACCAAAAGGTTTTTTGGCTAGTTGCAGACGGTGCTACAACGAAGACTTTCCAACTAAGCTCTTCAATGTCTAGATGGGTAACGGTAAATATTTCTTTATCAGCGTTGTAAGTAAATTCATTAACATTACTCGACATACTGTTTTGATAACTTTGATACCAAGGAAATGTCTCTATATGAACAAGCTCGTCACGTCGGTGGTGGCTTTCTGTTTTCATTAGACTATTGGTAGATAACGTAATGTGACCGGCCTTATCAATAAAGTAAACTTCAAAACCAAATCGATTTTTAAAATCAGATAGCTTACTGGCAAACAAATCAAGATCAACACCGACACCGGTAAAGCCGATAAAGTTTTGCTGATCATTAAACATTTTTACATCATAGAAAAGCGTTGGGTTTTCAGAGTCACCAATATCGGCAATGTAATTACTATCAAGACGTTTAATGCGTTGGTACCATTCAGCGTCTTGATGGCTAAAATCCAACGTTAAGCCATCTGAATCCATCATCATACCGTGTTTCTCTATGGCAATGAATGAGCGTAATTTACCTTCGAGCGATACAACTTCCAGAAATTTGTTAAGCATTGCTTTGTTTAATGTCTCTTGCTCGACAAGCTCAATCAATAAAGGATCTTGAGCCATATATTTAGATAACGTCAGTGGGCTAATGACTTCAGAGTTTATCCAGGAAAATAAAGGGATTGTCGCTTCTTGCTGTTGCTTATTATAGGTAGAAATAACTGTTTTAAAGGTGAAATAAGACGTTGCGATAACAGTAAAAATAGTCGCAAAAAAGATAGCGGTAATATAGCGATCAAACTTATCGGTAAGTCTCATGTGTTTTTCTAAAAACCCTAATACTTCAATTAAGTGCTAATCAATGTCCACTTATTGAATAAGCTTATTTTCTATAGTCGCAATATGCAATTTTTATTTTAGTTAATTTGTACGTAAATGCTGTTTTATTAGCTCGTGCGTAAACTGGGTTTTTAAATAAAAGCCTCTCGGTAAGGTCATAAAAAGATTGCCATCTTTATCAAATGCTTTGGTTTTCGCTTGGCTATTTGCTGCTTTAGGCCTTAGTTGCAGTACTTGTCCGTATTTTCCTGATATTTTTTCTACTTCTCCCAAGACAATCATATCTGTCAATTCTTGCCAATCGTTTGCTAATAAAGAAGCTTGTTCTTCTGACGGAGACCAAATAAATGGTGTTGCCACTATACGATCCTTAATGGCAAGGTGTTTCTCACTGACGATAGGTACCCATAATACTCTAGCAAGCTTGTGACAAACGTGGCTCGTTTGCCATGTCGCGCCAACTAAGCCCATTAACGGCGCAACGCTGACAAAGGTTGTTTCTAAAGGCTTACCGGTAAAATCAATGGGAATCGTCTTTAATTCGATACCTAGCTCATCAAAGTCAGGTTTCGCCTGAGTACCTGCTGTAGCACCTAAGACGTGCTCGAGTAGAAGGCCTATCCAACCTTTTTCTTTGCGGAGACTTGTTGGTACTGCTATTTCGGCGTCATTGGCGATATCGCCTAATGACAAACCAGCTAGTTGGTGTGCTCGTTCAAGCAACTCTTGTTCATGTAAAGGGGGGTTAGCCTTTGGTTTCATGCCGTTTTTATTAATTTTTGTACGCTACGTGGTTATTTTTACACAGTAGGGAAAATAATGTCAGTATTCATTTGCTCGAAACGACAGATTGTGGAAGAATCAAAGCATAAATTAAATATTTATTCAGGAGTTCCTGTGATAGATGCTGATGGCTATAGAGCCAATGTCGGCATAGTAATTATCAATGACAGGGGACAGGTTTTTTGGGCAAGAAGATATGGTCAGCATTCATGGCAATTTCCACAAGGTGGCGTTGATGATGGAGAAAGTGCTGAGCAAACCATGTATCGGGAATTATACGAAGAAGTTGGTTTAAAACCCGAACACGTGAAAATTGTTGCTTCCACAAAACATTGGCTGAGGTATAAATTACCAAAACGATTAATTCGACATGACAGTAAACCGGTTTGTATCGGGCAAAAGCAAAAATGGTTTTTATTAAAATTAACCAGCCCAGATAGCGCCGTTAACTTATTACATTCAGGGCATCCTGAATTTGATGACTTCCGCTGGGTAAGCTATTGGTACCCAGTAAGGCAGGTGGTGTCATTTAAACGCGAAGTTTATCGAAAAGTCATGAAAGAATTTGCCCCTGTAGCTTTACCTTTTCATCGTCATGACAGGCGTAAGAGAAGAGGGTAGTTTACTATGTATCAAACCGCTTCTTTTTGAGTAGCGGTTTGTTTTTTCTATTGTTGACTCAAGGACACTATGTTAACCAACTTAAGACGAATCGTGCTAGAGTTTAGTCAAGCTTTCGAGCTAGACAAAGCCCTTGATCGTATGACGTCTGAAGTGAAACGAGTCATGAAAACAGATTGTTGTTCTGTCCATTTAGCTGACTACCAAAAACAACATTTTCTATTGGTTGCCTCTGACGGCCTCGCCAAACAATCTCTCGGTCAAACACGCGTGGGCTTTTCAGAAGGGCTTATTGGTTTAGTTGGTTTGCGCGAAGAACCACTTAATTTAGCTGACGCTCGCAACCACCCCCACTTTAAGGTAGCGCCAGAAGTTGAAGAAGATGACCTAAACGCTTTTTTAGGTACGCCTATTATTCACCAAGGTCAAGTACTTGGTGTTATTTCAATTCAACAAAAACAAGCTCGACACTTTACTGAAACTGAAGAGTCATTTTTGGTGACCTTGTCTGCGCAATTGGCCGCATCATTAGCCAACGCTAAAAATCGTGGCTGGTCGTCTCGCCATGATAATCAACACCAAGTTAGGCCTTATATTCAAGGCGTCGCAGGTTCTCCAGGTGTGGCAATAGCGCCTGTGTTCGTTTGTCAGCCAAAAGCTGATTTACGCAATTTGTCATTGCATAAAAGTGACGATAGTAAAGGCCAAATCGAATTACTTAAGCAAGCTATTCGTAAAACACGTCAAGAGTTTATTGATATCACTGAACAGCTTCATGGCGTTGTCACGGATACCAGTGTTGATATTTTTGAAATGTATAAACACTTGCTTGAAAGCGAGCAGTTAGGGCAAGAAATTCATACAACAATAGAGCAGGGTTGGTGTGCTCAAAGTGCGTTGAAAATTGTAATTGATGCTTATGTTATACAATTTGAATCGTTAGAAGATGAATATGTTCGCGAGCGTGCCAGTGATATACGAGACTTAGCGAACCGTATTTTGCAAAACCTGCAACAACAAGATAATCGTCAAGAACCGTTACCTGAAACATTTATTTTGGTGGCTGAGGAAGTGACCGCGTCAATGCTTGCTGATTTCCAGCATAAAGGTTTAGAAGGGGTTGTTTCACTTTCAGGTTCGAATAACTCACATGCCGCCATTTTAGCTCGAGCGCTTGGTGTTCCTGCAATTATGGGCTTAAACAATACCAACTTAACAAGTTTTAATAACCTTGATGCGATTGTAGATGGCTATTCGGGTGAATTGTTTATTAATCCTGAAGACAGTTTGCTCAATGAGTATAGACATTTAGTTAATGAAGAAATTGCGTTAATTGAGAAGGTTAAAGCCGTTGAGCACCTCCCCGCCGTTACTACCGATGGTCGTAAGGTCGAATTGCAGTTGAACGCTGGGTTGAGTTCAGGCTTTGAGCACTCTAAACGCGCTGGTGCAACAGGGATAGGACTTTATCGAACGGAAATTCCATTTATGGAAAGCCGAAGTTTCCCATCGGAGCAGGAACAGTCGATTTGGTACTATAATGTGCTGTCTTCATTTGAACGCCAATCGGTAACCATGCGAACACTTGATATTGGCGGTGACAAATCGCTACCTTATTTTCCAATTAAAGAAGACAACCCATTTCTAGGTTGGCGCGGTATAAGAATATCTATCGATCATCCAGAATTATTCTTGCTACAAGTGCGCGCAATGATTAGAGCAAATGTCGGCTGTGGAAACCTAGAAATCATGTTGCCTATGATTGCTTCGGTAGCTGAAGTTGATGAAGCAGTTCGCTTAATTAACCAAGCTTATTTTGAGTTATGCCAAGAACTAAATGAAAATATTTTGAAACCTAAAATTGGTATAATGATCGAAGTGCCAAGTGCTATCTTCCTTATGAAAGAATTGGCTTCAAAAGTCGACTTCTTCTCTGTTGGTAGTAATGATTTAACACAATACTTACTCGCTGTGGATAGAAATAACGCGCGTGTTGCACATTTATATGATGCGTATCACCCATCGGTAATTCGTGCGTTAAATGAAATTGCGAAACAGTCTCAAGCATCCTTAGTTCCTTTAAGTTTATGTGGTGAACTGGCTGGTGATGCTGCAGGTGCTGTCTTACTTGTCGCAATGGGTTTTGATAAGTTAAGTATGAACCCGCATAATGTAGGGCGTATAAAATGGATTATTCGTCATCTATCGATAGCACAGGCTAAGAATATGCTTGGTCATGTTTTAACGTTAGATAACGCAAAAGAAATTAAAAATTATTTAAATGAGCAATTGGAGTCCATCGGTTTAGGTGGTTTTGTTCGAGCAGGAATGTAGTATCAACACATGTTAACGTTAACCATTATATTGGTTTGTGCTGTACTGGGTATGTCTGTCGGTTTTATGGCTGGCTTACTAGGTATTGGTGGCGGGCTAATCATTGTTCCTGCACTGGTTTATTTGTTGCCGTTATTTGGTATTGAGTCTGAACTCGTCATGCCTATCGCGTTGGCAACATCGCTAGCCGCTATTGTGGTAACCTCTTCGTCAGCAGCATTTGCTCATCATAAAAATGGAAATATTCCTTGGCATATTGCTAAACCTTTGATGGTTGCCGTTAGTATTGGTGCATTAGCGGGCTCTTTTATCGCTGATTTATTGCCAGCCAAAACACTCACCTCATTTTTTGCAGCCGCTGTGATGATATTAGCAGCGTATATGCTTATATCGATAAAAGTGGAACGCACTAAAGCGTACCCAAAACAATGGAAAGTGAATACCATAGGTGTTGGCACGGGGGTAATAGCAAGCTTAATGGGCATTTCCGGTGGTGTTATATTAATACCAACATTAAGTTATCTAAGCATTCAGGTTAGGCAGGCAATTGGCACTGCCACAGCATGCGGATTAATGGTGGCATTATTTGGCTCGTTGGGTTTCATCTTTACAGGGTTAAACCAAACTAATTTACCGCCTTGGAGTGTAGGTTATATTTACTTACCAGCATTGCTAGGCATAACATTGACGTCATTTTTGTTTGCGCCAGTTGGTGTTAAATTGGCAACAAAACTCCCAGTGAGAACGTTGAAAAAACTATTTGCAGGTTTCTTAATTTTAGTCGCTATTGAAATGTTAGTGTCTTCGTAATTAATAACCTTATAAATTGATGATAATTATATAAATTGTGGAATTTTTATGACAACGCAGTATTTGCAGTTTCCTAATATTGATCCGGTTATTTTTTCGATCGGGCCTTTAGCCATTCGTTGGTATGGTTTGATGTATCTTATTGGTTTTATTGCCGCTATGTATTTAGCCAATAAAGCAGCGGATCGTAGCGAAGGTTTATGGACGAGAGAGCAGGTTAGCGATTTACTCTTTTATGGCTTTCTTGGGGTAATCTTAGGTGGGCGCGTAGGTTATGTCCTGTTTTATCAGTTTGATTTGTTTGTCGCAGATCCGCTTTATCTTTTTAAAATTTGGCAAGGTGGAATGTCGTTCCACGGTGGTTTACTAGGTGTCATTACTGCTATTTTTATTTTTGCGCGAAAAGAGGGTAAACACTTTCTTGCCGTTGGTGACTTTGTTGCGCCACTGGTGCCAATTGGTCTTGGTATGGGGCGTTTAGGTAACTTTATCAACTCTGAACTTTGGGGCCGACCAACCGATGTACCATGGGCTGTTGTCTTCCCAACGGATCCTGACCAGTTGCCGCGTCATCCTTCTCAACTTTATGAGTTTGCGTTAGAAGGTGTAGTTTTGTTCGGTGTTTTATACTTTTTGAGTAAGAAGAAACAACCAGTGGGGTTACTGTCAGGTCTCTTCTTGATTGGCTACGGCATCTTCAGAATGTTTGTCGAGCTATTTAGAGAGCCCGATGATCATTTAGGTTACTTTTTTGAATACATTTCAATGGGCCAAATATTAAGTTTACCTATGGTAATTGTTGGATTATTCATTATTATTTACGGCTCAAACCGCCAGGTTCAAGCAAAAAGATAAGGTTAAGGCGTTATGAAACAGTATTTAGATTTATGTCAGCGCATTGTTGATGAAGGCGAATGGGTTGAAAATAAGCGCACTGGCATAAAATGTTTAACGGTTATTAATGCCGATCTTGAATATGACGTTGCGAACAATCAGTTTCCACTTATTACAACGCGCAAAAGCTTTTATAAAGCGGCGATTGCTGAACTTTTAGGTTACTTACGTGGCTATGACAATGCTGCTCAATTTCGCGAGATAGGCTGCAAAACGTGGGATGCTAATGCAAATCAAAACGACGCATGGCTGAACAATCCAGCGCGTAAAGGCGATGATGACATGGGCCGTGTTTACGGTGTTCAAGGTCGCTCTTGGCAACGCCCTGACGGTAGCACATTAGATCAGCTTAAAAAGGTTGTCGATAACTTATCAAAAGGTATTGATGATAGAGGGGAAATTGTTACCTTCTATAACCCAGGTGAGTTTGAGTTAGGCTGTTTGCGTCCATGTATGCATTCACACCAGTTTTCATTGTTAGGTGGTACCTTATATTTAAATAGTACGCAACGCAGCTGTGACGTGCCGTTGGGGTTGAATTTCAATCAAATTCAATGTTTTGTGTTACTTGCTTTAATGGCGCAAATCACCGGTCATAAACCGGGTAAGGCTTATCATAAAATTATTAATGCACATATTTATGAAAACCAGCTTGATTTAATGCGTGACGTGCAATTGAAGCGTGAACCATTCCCTGCGCCACAACTTAAGATTAATCCAAAAATTCAATCTCTTGAAGATATTGAAAGCTGGGTCACAACGGATGATTTTGACGTGGTTGGCTATCAATGTCACGACCCAATAAAATACCCTTTTGCTGTCTAGTATTTACTTAACAGGTTAATGCTTGAGAATAGAAAAAAGGCGCTTTAAGCGCCTTTTTTAGTACATTTTCGTAGTGGTGTTTGTTTATCAAAAAATAGCGTGAGTTCAGCTACTTCAATACCAAATTTCTTCATTTTTGCTCGATTGAATGCACGGTGTTGGTCAATCTGATAAAGCCAATCGTCTAAAGTGAAATGATATATGCTGTCGTCGATATCAAGAGAGAGCGTATATTGCCATTGCCCCGCAAAGCCATTGGTTGCCCCGTTAGCTTCACCAATCACGTCTTCAGCATTACCCGTGTACTGATTGTTTGCTTGCTTTGTTAGCTGCCAATTTCGATAACTCACTTCACCATCATCGAAATAGAAGGTTTCTGCCAATACGCCTTTATTACCCTGCCATGTACCAACCATTTCGACACAAAATCTTCTTGTCACTTTATTGCTGTAATCCTGCACTAGGCCCCAAGCTGTGATTGGCCCGTTAAAATAGTCTTCAAAGCGTAATATTGGATCTGTGTTGTCATAATCATTTAGTTTCGCTTGGCAGCCCAATAAAGTAAAACAGAGCATCATGCTAAAAATCAGTTTAGTTAATTTATCCATTACTGTGCATACCTAATAGTTGCTGCCTTAACTTAGGTTGACTGGTTTTTTCACTCAGCCAAATTGCCAAAAAGTCGTCGGCAAAAGTTCCGTTATTTACTTCGCCTATAAAGGCTTGATTATAGAAGAACTGAGCCTGGTTATTTTCAACGAATAATGCGAGTTGATCACCTTTTTTGATATTAGGCCACAAGGCTTGTAGTTTAGGTAAATAAGCTTGGTATTGACGCTCATCAATCCCCAAATGCTGCCACTGCTCAATTGTTCGCTCAATGAGGTCTGACTGAGTAATGTCCCTTAAATATGTGATTTCAAATACATAGGCAGTCTGTTTATCGAACTCGCCACTTTCACTGGCTAAACGACTTTGATAAATATTGAAAAACAGTACTCTAAATTTTGCCTGACCCACATCTTTAAAATGGCCAGATACTGTTTCTAAATCAGTTTGGTTTTCTATCAGTGTGCCCGAATTAGCCATCGAATTTGTCGAAAATAAACTCATTGCTACGATGACAGTCATCATTAACCGGTTAAGCGTCAGCAAAATACTTTTTTTCATATGAAACCTGCGTTAGATGATAGAGTAAAGGTGCCCAAATAATGGCAAGCAGCAAGGTGGTTGATGTTGTCGAATAGCCGAAAGTAACAACCCCGAATTTCTCTCCTGCAAAATAACTTAGTGGTGGAAAGATAGCGCCAACAATGAAAGCCAACTGCTTGTTCTTTTTCAAAAATGCCAAGCTATGATTTATCGTTGCGCCAAAAGCAGCCCAAATAAGCATTAACCAAAAAGGAATTGTGTATTGTTGGCCTTCGAATATAAATACGCCTAGCTGCATCAACAATGTGTCAACAAAAATCCCAATTAACAACACATAAATTACAACAAAAATTTCACGCTGCTGATTAAAGTACCAGCAATGAAGTGCAATAAAAAAAACGCCAAAAGGAAGCGCCAGGTTTTGAAAAAAAATGGCAGCAAACCAGATGGCATTAAAAGCGAGGTTATTGAGTAACCACATATCAACGAGCAAAGTCAGAAATAAGTATGTGGTTATACGTGGCAATTTCTAGAATGGTTTAGTTACGAGGCAAACTTTTGGTGATTAAATCAAAGTTCGCCGAAAATTGATGGGGTACAAGATGACCAAGCGTTGCTAACTTGGCAATATTTATCGCAGGTTAGTTCGCCGGTTTGTTAATCACCAATAGGTTTATCGCGGTATCACACATATCTTCAATCGTTGAGCTTTGTGTATAGATACCGTCGATATATAATTTAGCCAAGCCATGCATTGTTGCCCATGTCACTTGGGCAAGCCTAGTTGGGTTTTCAGACGAAGGAAAAATACCTTGTTGTTGCCACAATCGAGTCATTTCAACTTGGTATTGAAAACAGGGGTAAGACACATCTTTTAATGCGCTATTATCGCCTTCGCTTTGCCATAGTTGGTGACCAAACATCAGCTCATAAATAGCGGCGTTATTAATTGCAAATTGAATATACTTTAAAAAGAATTGTTTAAACTTTTCACGTGATGACAAACTGTCATCTTTAGAAATAACTTCAGCCATTGCTTGCCATTGGGCAAACCCTTGGGCCGCTATTGCACAGAGTAAATCATGTTTATCTTTAAAATGATGATAGGCCGCGGTTCTTGAAACGTTAACCTTTTCGGCAAGTTTTCTTAGTGATAGTCCATTCACACCTTCGCTTTCAACCATGTTTGTTGCTGATGCAATCAATGCTTGGCGCAAATCACCATGATGATATTTTGTTTTTTTATTAGTTTCAGTTGGCGCCATATTTTACCTTTTTATAAGCTTTTTCTTGAACGTACAGCGACATTAGAAAATATAAGGCCAGCTACTAACGACATAAAAATTAAGAATGTTTGAGATCCTATATCAGGAACATGCAACATTTCTTTGCCTGATATTGCGGTATTTAAGCCAATAAATACTTTACTACCAGGTACCAATACAACCAGACCAAGTAACAATACTATACTTGACGGTAAATTCATTACTCTTGAGAATAAATTACTATAAACACCCAGTGCAAATGCTCCGGCAAACGCACCCAATGCATATCCTAGGTAACTACTTGCCCATAAACTTGTACCAAAAGCAACAAAGCCGGCTAAAATTGCCCAAGGTGCATCTCTCCCGCGCAGTCTAAATAAAATAGCTAGGGTAATCGATAAGATGAGTACAGCAAGCCAGGCGGTCCAGCTTTCTAAAGGCCTAGACGCTTCAAAGGTTAGTGGCTGCCAAAGCAACCCGCCTACTGACATACCCAAGAACGCACCAAAGTAGAGTTTAAATAGCGTCATAATCGCATCCATGATGCGGGCTGTACCTGATAATAAATGGCGTGCAGATAGTTCCGATAACCCAAGGGTTAATGACAATCCAGGAATAAATACAATAATTGAAGACAATACGACAAGTGGTACATTGATATGAGGGTCTACTGAAGCAATAGCACTCGCCGTTAACGCACATACTACGGCAGATAATGGCTCTAACATTTCAGAAACGCGATTCGATCGCTCTGACCAAAATATTAAGAGGGCAACAACTAAGCCGAGCAAGGTTGACCAAAGTACGTCGTTCCAACTGGTATGCATTAACATTGCAAACGCGCCTGATGATGCACCAAAGGCGATAAATGAGGTAAAACGACTATACGGGTTGGGCTTTTCTGCTATTTCTTCTAAACGTTCAAGGGACTCATCTAAACTACGTTGGCCCGATATAAGTTCATCAACCAATTGATCCGTGCGCGCTAAAGAACCAAGATCGAGTTCACTAGGTTTTACCCGTACAAGGAAGTTATGCTCTTGATCATCATTATCTAAAAAAACAAAGGTTAATGACGTTGGCGTAATAATGAACCATGCTTTTAATTCAAGGAAATCCGACACGTGCTGCAAATGAGCCTCACTGCGGAATGAGTTAGTACCAAACTTATGTAACGCCTTTCCTAGACGTATGATAAAACGTCGTTTTTGTTTAAATGATGCTTCTTTTGGCATAACTTTAATAATATGTGAGTAATATCCACATTTATTTTAATTAAAAAATGCTTTAATAGCAGTAAATTATCGAAGAAACTTAATAAATTATTTATCAATGGAAATAAAGTAAGGAGAATTTATGACGTTATTAATTATCTTGGCCTGCGTCTTTGGCGGCGTAGCGTTAATGGTTGTTTTTGGTGAGAAGTACGGTAAGCCTATGGATGAAAAGCAACAGGGGAAATACAGTAAAATTATTATCGTGTTAGTTTTTATCTTGTTAATTACCGCCCTCATTAAAAATGTGATGTAAGCCAGATAGGAGGTAAATTCGCTTTATTCAAAACAATAAGTCATGTAGAGTTAGCCATATAGACATCTAAAACCACAAGAGCAGTCATGTTTGAAATTCCAGCACCTTCTCTAAAAGACAAAGTATCATCAGCAGAGTGGCAAACACGCGTTGATTTAGCCGCTTGTTACCGTTTGGTGGCAATGCATGGCTGGGACGATCTTATTTATACGCATATTTCAGCACGTATTCCTGATACAGATGAATACCTGATTAACGCGTTTGGTTTAGCGTTTGATGAAATTACGGCGTCTAATTTAGTAAAAATTGATATTCATGGAAATATTCTAGATAGCGACAGCCCATTTGAGATTAACCCTGCTGGCTTCACCATTCATTCTGCTGTGCACCAAGTTCGCCATGATGCGATGTGTGTACTGCATCTTCATACCAATGAAACCATTGCCGTTGCAAGTTTAGAAGAGGGCTTATTGCCACTTAGCCAATATGCCATGTTTGCCTTAGCATCGATGAGCTACCACGATTATGAAGGGCTAGCGGTAAATAGTGATGAGAAGCTACGACTGCAGGCTGATTTAGGTGATAAAAATTTCATGCTACTAAGAAACCATGGCGGCATGACGTTAGGACAAACCATCGGTGACGCGTTTATGCATATGTATGATTTGACACGTGCTTGCCAAGTGCAACTCCAAATCATGTCAACGGACATGAAACCTATCATGGTTGAACAAGCCATTGTTGATAACATTAAAGCGCAAGCAAATGTTGTTCATTCAGGTGCAACTGGCGGTCAAAAGTCTTGGCCAGCGATGTTACGCAAAGTCTATAAAGCTGATCCGAGTTTTGCTCAGTAAGTTAGCCAATAATTTTAGGTATAAAAATGAAAGTTACTCATATAGAAATTTTTGATATTCATTGTCCAGAGCGTCCACCTTGGAACCCAGTTTTTATTCGAATTCATACCGATGAGGGGATCAGTGGCGTTGGTGAGGCAGGCTTAGCTTACGACTGGGGTCATAGTGCAGCGGCAGCTATGATTAAAGAAATTGCTGAAGCGGTGCTTATTGGTTTAGATCCTTTCCAAACTGAAATGCTATGGTCACGCATGTTACGTGAAAGCTTTTGGGGTTTAGGAGGCGGGCCGGTACTGTATTCTGCGATGAGTGCTATCGATACTGCTTTGTGGGACATTAAAGGCAAAGCGCTCGGCGTGCCAGTATACCAATTGCTTGGTGGTAAAGTTAACGACAAATTAAGAACCTATGCTAGTCAGTTGCAATTTGACTGGGATAAAGAATGTAAAAAACTTATTGAACCTGAAGAGTATGCGCAAGCGGCGCTTAAAGCGATGGCTGAAGGCTATGATGCGGTAAAAGTTGACCCAATTGTTTATGACGGAAATGGCGAGTCTTCATTTGATCGAACAAAACTTTTCACAAAGCCTCAAATGCGTTTATTCGGTGACCGTTTACGCGCTATTCGTGACGCGGTAGGTGAAGATGTTGATATCATTTTTGAAGCTCATTCATTAATGGGGGCGGCTTCAGCAATTCAAATGGGTGAAGTCATTGAAGAAGTAGGCTGCATGATGTTTGAAGAGCCTGTTAACTACTTAAATTCAAAAGTACATAAGAAAGTATCTGATAGTTTACGCGTGCCGATTGCCGGCGGTGAGCGCTTGTATCATCGTTGGGATGTTAGACCGTATTTTGAAGACCAATCGATCGATGTCTTACAGCCAGATGTTGGCTTATGTGGTGGCTTTACTGAAGCGAAGAAAGTGTGTGACTATGCCGACGTTTATGACATTCGTATTCAAGCCCATGTTTGTGGTGGTCCTGTGGCTACAGCAGCGTCACTTCATTTAGAAACGGCAATTCCTAACTTCTTAATTCATGAGCATCACACCTATGCTATTAAATCTTGGAATAGGGAGTTATGTATACAAGACCCGCAACCTAAAAATGGCGTTTTTGAAGTCAGTGAAGCGCCTGGTATTGGTATCGAGTTAAATGATGAGGTAGTGAAAAGATCGCCTCATCTAACCGTTAAATAACGGGGCCTTTGTAGAACACCAACAAAAAAGGAGCATTACGCTCCTTTTTTATTTTATTGGTTAATTTATTAGCCATGCATGAGTAAAAACTTACCCAGTAACTGTTCTTCATCTTCCACGTTATCTGGATCTTTTATGATACAGTCAATTGGACAAACCGATACACAGGTAGGGTCGTCATAATGGCCAACACATTCTGTACATTTGTCTGGATCAATTTCATAAACCTTTTCTCCCAATGCGATTGCTTCATTAGGACATTCAGGATCACACATGTCGCAGTTAATGCAGGAATCTAATATTTTTAATGCCATAAATTTTTATTTAGCCTGTAAAAACGGGTTGCGTGTATTCTCACCGTCTTCTAAATAGCGTAGTAATATTCCATGGCTTAAATCAAGGTCTGTGTCTAATGAAAGCGATACTTTATGGCCTGAACCTTTTGCATCTTTTATCACTTCACCTTTTTTATTTTCCATGTGGGTTAAGGTAAAGCTTTGGTTGCCGTTAGGTGTCATCAGTTGCAGCTCATCACCCACTAAGAACTTATTTTTAACGTCAATATCAATTAATCCGTTCTCGGCATTTACGCCTAACACCTCACCAACAAACTGTTGGGTTTTACTGATTGAGTAACCATATTCGTAGTTTTGGGTATCGCCATGGCGGTGACGACGTAAAAACCCCTCAGTATAACCTCGATGTGCTAAGTGCTCTAAATCACTGTTAAGTCTATCGTTGAATGGACGACCGGCAACGGCATCATTAATTGCCTGGCGATAAATCTGTGCGGTACGAGCACAGTAGTAAAAGGATTTTGTGCGACCTTCAATTTTCAAAGAGTGGACACCGATTTTTACTAAGCGTTCAACAAGTTCAACGGCACGCAAGTCTTTAGAATTCATGATGTACGTACCATGCTCATCTTCAAATGCCGGCATGTATTCACCCGGTCTACCTTGCTCTTGTAACAAAACGATTTCGTCGCTTGGTGTGTAAATTTCAGGTTTAGGCTGAGAAGCTAATGCAATGACATCACCTGTTTCGGTTTCTTTAGCTTCGTGCACGTCATATTTCCAACGACACGCGTTGGTGCACGTTCCTTGATTAGGATCGCGTTTGTTAATATAGCCAGACAGCAGGCATCGACCAGAATATGCCATACAAAGTGCGCCATGTACGAAAACTTCAAGCTCTACTTCTGGACATTGTTGACGAATCTCTTCAATTTCATCAACAGATAATTCACGTGACAAAATGACGCGTTCTACGCCCTGTTGATACCAAAACTTTACGGTAGCCCAGTTTATTGCATTGGCCTGCACAGATAAGTGAATTGGCATATCTGGAAAATGTTCTTTCACCAACATAATTAAGCCTGGATCAGACATAATTAGAGCGTCAGGACCCATATCTACCACAGGTTTTAAATCTTTGATAAAGGTTTTTAATTTACTATTGTGGGGAGCAATGTTGGTTACAACATAAAACTTTTTGCCTAACTGGTGAGCTTCGTTGATACCAATTTGTAAATTTTCCAAATTGAATTCGTTGTTTCTAACACGTAACGAATATCTTGGTTGACCGGCATAAACAGCATCAGCGCCATATGCAAAGGCATATCGCATATTTTTTAAACTACCAGCAGGTGATAGTAATTCAGGAGAAAACATCAAAAATCCAACTTACTTTAGATCCTGCTATTTTATCGTTTGTTTCAGGTATGCATCAATACAGACATTGTAAACAGGTAATTAAATCAATTTTTACTTGATGTATATCAAAAATCATTGTTTATAAGTAGTTTACCTTTAGTTAATTGATTACTTTGAACTACATGATAAAACACAAATTTGTGCTATTTTGTAAATAGGTACTAATTTTAAGGACTTCCTATGGCAACAGAAAATGCCCTCTACATCATTCTGATTGAGAAAATTAAACAAGACGCACTTGTTTTACCGACATTACCTAAAATAGCACTTAAGGTAAGAGAGGCCGCTGACGATCCCGATGCAAACCTCAATGCAATGAGTGATATTATTAGCCAAGATCCTGCTTTATCTTTAGGGATATTAAAGGTTGCTAACAATGCCATTATGGGCCGCTCAGTAAAGGTTGAAACGGTGAACCAAGCCGTTACTCGAATTGGTCTTAGACAAATTAAAAGTATCGCCACGGCGATGGCGTTAGAACAAGTGTTTATCTCTGATAACGATATCATTAGCATGTACTTAAAAAAATCGTGGGATAAAACCATTGAAATTGCATCAGTAGCGATTGCATTAATGACTTTTTATAAGGCTGAAAATAAACATTCATCACTGGCATTAGATACACTTACACTCGCCGCACTCATTCATAATGTGGGTGTTTTACCAATCTTAACGGAAGCTGAAAACCACCCAGATGTGTTTGCAAACCCGACATTTTTACAACAAGCAATTGTTAAACTTTCTAGCCCGATAGGGGCTGAAGTTACTAAAGCTTGGGGATTTAGTGACGATTTTACCTCAATTGTTAGAGATTGGAGTGACTTAACCGTATTACCTAAAGAAGCTGATTACCTTGATTTCGTTCGCGCTGGCGCAATTAAAAAGGGGATATTCAAATCAGAATCAACATGTTCTGTGTTGCTTAAAAGCTATGTAGATAAAGGGGTGATGCCAGATGTAGGCTTTATGGACACGCCTGAGTTTGATGAAATGGTAGGTAATGTCAAAGCAATGTTTTCTTAATAGTCTTCAATAATTAAACAGTAAAAAAGGCCTCAATTTGAGGCCTTTTTTACTTCTAGAAAGGTGCTAACTTATATCAAAAGCTACTTGCTATTTAATGCTATTCAGTTATTATTTTAGACGTCTAAACGTATAAAAGTAAAAACTTCTAAATAGAAAGGTCAGCTAGGTAAGTACACATGCCCATTAAAATTCCAGATCAACTGCCAGCATTAAATATTCTTGGTAACGAGAATATTTTTGTGATGTCAGAATATCGCGCCGTTAATCAAGATATTCGTCCGATGGAAGTGGCGATTCTTAATTTAATGCCGAACAAAATTGAAACGGAAGTTCAAATTTTACGTATGTTATCTAATACACCGTTACAAATTAATGTTGATTTGATTCGTATTCACAAAAATCCGTCAAAAAATACACCTATTTCACACCTTGAATCTTTCTATCGATTGTTTGATGACGTTAAAGATAAGCAATACGATGGCTTGATAATTACTGGTGCGCCACTGGGTTTAGTGAATTATGAAGATGTGAGCTATTGGGACAAAATTTGTGAAGCATTTGATTGGGCACAAACCAATGTTGTTTCAACTATGTACCTATGTTGGGCTGCTCATGCAGCGCTATATCATCACTATGGATTAGATCGTGAAATTAGAGAGGAGAAGCTTTCTGGTGTTTATTTTCATGATGTTTTAGATCCCCTCGAACGTTTAACCAGAGGCTTTGATGATGAATTTAAGGTGCCACACTCACGTTATGCTCAAGTAGCAGAACGTGATTACCGTTCAATAGAGCAGCTAAATGTTTTAGCTAAATCTGATGTGGCAGGTGTTTATCTTGTCGCTAGTGAAGATAAACGTCAGGTGTTTGTAACAGGCCACCCTGAATACGATGCCGACACACTTGCACAAGAGTATCAGCGAGATCTAAACACAGGGCTTGAACCTAAACTCCCACTCAATTATTTTAAGCATGATGATCCAAATAATGAACCGCGCAGCAGTTGGCGCAGTCACGGCAGTTTACTCTTTAATAATTGGATCAATTATTATGTTTACCAAATCACCCCATACCAATTAGATGCTGAGCATATTCAGACATCAATTACAGGAGAATAACGTGCAGCAGTTAGCATCGTTTAATCAATTAACACAGGCTTTAAAAGATAATATTCTGATTCTTGATGGTGCAATGGGGACCATGATCCAAGCGTATAAGCTTGAAGAGCAAGATTATCGTGGTGATCGTTTTGCTGACTGGCATAGCGACGTTAAGGGTAATAATGATTTGTTAGTGCTTACTCAGCCGCAGATCATCCAAACCATTCACAAAGAGTATCTAGCAGCTGGCGCAGACATCATTGAAACAAATACCTTCAATGCAACGACCATTGCGATGGCTGATTATGATATGGAAGAAATCAGCTACGAAATTAACTATGCAGCCGCTAAGATCGCCCGTGAAGCGGTAGACGAATTTAATGAAAAAACACCGAACAAACCGCGATTTGTTGCGGGTGTGTTAGGGCCAACTAACCGTACTTGTTCGATCTCTCCTGATGTTAATGATCCAGCCTTTCGAAATGTTAGTTTTGAAGAGTTAAAGCAAGCCTATATAGAGTCGACGACAGCGCTTATTAAAGGCGGCAGTGATATCATTCTGATTGAAACGATATTTGATACCTTGAATGCCAAAGCTGCTATTTTCGCTGTAGAGGCGGTTTTTGAACAAGAAGGTGTTCGTTTACCTGTGATGATTTCCGGCACCATTACTGATGCATCCGGGCGCACATTATCAGGGCAAACAACCGAAGCATTCTACAATTCACTACGCCACGCTAAACCTATCTCATTCGGCCTTAATTGTGCACTGGGTCCGGTTGAATTAAGGCAGTATGTAGAAGAATTAAGCCGCATTAGTGAGTCAGCGGTTTCTGCCCATCCTAACGCCGGTTTACCTAACGCATTTGGTGAATATGACTTTACTGTAGAGGACATGAATAAGCATGTGCAAGAGTGGGCACAGTCAGGCTTTTTAAATATTATTGGTGGTTGTTGTGGTACTACGCCAGAACACATCAAAGGGATGGCTGAAACGGTAGCTAATATTGCACCAAGACAAATTGAAGCGCGCCCAGTTGCCTGTCGCTTATCTGGATTAGAAGCGTTAACTATCGACAAAGATAGCTTATTCGTTAACGTGGGTGAAAGAACTAACGTTACAGGCTCCGCCATTTTTAAGCGGTTAATTAAAGAAGAGAATTACGATCAAGCCATTTCGGTTGCTTTGCAACAGGTTGAAAATGGTGCACAAATCATTGATATCAACATGGATGAAGGCATGTTGGATTCAAAAGGTGCAATGATTCGCTTTTTGAATTTAATTGCTGGTGAGCCTGATATCGCTAAAGTACCTATCATGCTTGATTCTTCGAAGTGGGACATTTTAGAAGCGGGCTTACAGTGTATTCAAGGTAAGGGCATTGTTAACTCTATTAGCCTCAAAGAAGGTGAAGCGAGCTTTAGAGAGCAGGCAAACTTAATTAAACGATATGGTGCGGCGGTTATTGTCATGGCCTTCGACGAAGAAGGGCAGGCGGAAACTCGTAAACGTAAATTCGATATCTGTCAGCGAGCTTATAAGATATTAGTTGATGAGATTGGTTTTCCACCAGAAGACATTATTTTCGATCCTAATATATTTGCTGTCGCAACAGGTATCGAAGAGCACAATAACTACGCGGTAGATTTTATTGAAGCGGTTGCTGATATTAAAGACAAGCTCCCGCATGCGATGATTTCAGGCGGTGTTTCGAATGTATCCTTCTCATTTAGAGGCAACAATCCTGTTCGTGAAGCTATTCATGCGGTCTTTCTTTATCACGCGATTAAAAACGGCATGGACATGGGGATTGTTAATGCTGGCCAGTTAGCTATTTATTCTGATATTCCAAAGGATCTTCTAAATGCCGTTGAAGACGTTGTTCAAAACAGTGATGACGCTGCAACTGAGCGCCTTCTTGAGGTTGCTGAGTCCTATCGTGGCCAAGCAACAGGTGCAAGCTCTGCTGCTGATATGTCATGGCGGGAATTGCCTACGAATAAACGCTTAGAGCATGCGTTGGTAAAAGGCATTAACGAATTTATCGTTGAAGATACTGAATCAGCGAGGTTAGAAGCGACAAGACCTCTTGATGTTATTGAAGGGCCGTTAATGGATGGTATGAATGTCGTTGGTGATTTGTTCGGTGCTGGTGAAATGTTCTTACCTCAAGTGGTAAAATCAGCTCGAGTCATGAAACAAGCGGTAGCGCATCTCAATCCTTATATTGAAGCTGAAAAAACACAAGCGAAGTCGAATGGTAAGGTGTTACTAGCAACCGTAAAAGGAGATGTACACGATATTGGTAAAAACATTGTCGGTGTTGTCTTGCAGTGTAATAACTACGAAATTATTGACCTTGGCGTGATGGTTTCGTGTGAAGAGATCTTGCGTGTTGCCAAAGAAGAAAAGGTCGACATTATTGGTTTGTCAGGTTTGATTACGCCATCACTTGATGAAATGGTGCATGTCGCAAAAGAGATGGAACGACAGGGTTTTGATCTCCCGTTATTAATTGGCGGTGCGACAACCTCTAAAGCCCATACGGCAGTAAAGATTGAGCCCCAGTATTCTCATCCTGTCGTTTATGTGCCCAACGCGTCACGTTCAGTGTCTGTTGTTTCAAGTCTCCTTTCCGATGAATTGAAGCCGGCGTTTGTTGAGCGATTAAACGATGAGTATGATCGTGTAAGAAAGCAACACTATAAAAAAGGCCCGCGTTCAACGTTGATTCCAATTGAACACGCTCGGGAAAATCAGACGCCCATTCATTTCGACAATTACATACCTGTAAAACCGAACAAACTCGGTGTGACTGTGTTTGATGATTTAGATTTAAATGTCATTCGAAATTATATCGATTGGACACCATTCTTTATGACATGGCAGTTAAGTGGTAAGTATCCAAAAATTCTACAGCATGAGTTAATTGGTGAAGAAGCCACTAAGCTTTTTAATGATGCCAATGCCATGTTAGATGATTTAATTAATCATAAAAAAGTGCAAGCAAAAGCGGTTATTGGATTATTTCCTGCCTACCGACAACAAGATGATTTAGCGTTATTTGCAGATCTTGAAAAAACGCAGCCAATCATGAAATTGCATCATTTACGTCAACAATCTAAAAAGCCAGCAGGTCAATATAATCGATGCTTGGCTGATTATATCGCGCCCAAAGACAGTGGTGTTGATGACTACGTTGGAGCATTTGCTGTGTCAGCAGGGTTTGGCGCAGATGAGCTCGTAAAAGCATTAGACGTACAACATGACACCTATAATAGTATTTTGTTAAAAGCGGTGGCGGATAGGTTAGCTGAAGCGAGCGCTGAATATTTGCATGAGCAAGTACGTATTCATCATTGGGGTTATGCGCCTGAAGAGCGTTTTGATAATGAAGCGCTGATCAGAGAACAATACCAAGGTATTCGTCCTGCGCCGGGTTATCCTGCATGCCCAGAGCATACCGAAAAAGGATTATTGTGGCAGTTACTTGATGTCGAAAACAATATTGGCATGAAACTAACATCAAGCTTCGCAATGTGGCCAGGTGCTGCTGTGAGTGGTTGGTATTTTGCTCATCCAGAGAGTAAGTATTTCGCCGTTGCAAAAATCAATAAAGATCAGGTAATAGACTACGGTGCGCGTAAAGGGTTAACGGTAGAGCAAGCCGAGCGATGGTTGTCGCCTAACCTTGATTATGAGCCAGAGTAGAAACTTGCTAAGAAGGAAGCTGAAATGGCTTCCTTTTTTTATGCATATTTTATTTGTAAAGTTGTAGCCTATTGAGAAATCTCGCGAAAAAATAATTAATTGCTACACTCACAAGAGAGTTCTAGCGGATGTCTTGGCTTGAAGAAACCCATGGCTAGTATGGAAATTTTATGATTCAACGACCTTCAAATTACCGGTTACGTTTCAAATTTGGAAGCTTATTAGTTAGCTCGCTTATGTTGAGTGGATACCACTGTGCTCTATTGGCCGATGAATATCACTATAATAATTTGCTTGTTGGTGGTGAAGCGGTTTCTCTAGGGGGCGCATATACCGCATTATCAAATGATCTTTCTGTTATGCAATACAATGTCGCGGGCCTAGGTTGGGTAAAACGAGATAAAACAGCCTCAATTAATACCTTGTCGTGGGAGCAAACTGACTTTGAGCAAGTCTTTAGCAATGGTGAAGATTTTAATCGAGATGCTTTTTCAGTTATTCCTGGTTTTTTTGGCTTAAGTATCAAAGAAGGGAAATGGTCTTACGGTGTCTCTATTGCAGCAACAGATTTTTCCAAAGAACGCTCAAACCAAGATGTGTTTTACCAGCGACCAAGTACCGATAGTAGTATCAGTCAAACGGTTAACGAATATGTAAATATCAATATTGATAATAGCGCTTATAAATTTACACTAGGCACCGCTTATAGCCCCCATGCTGCTCTTAGCTATGGTGCAAGCTTAAGTATTGAATACCGTGAGTTTCAAACAGTACAGGGCTCGGGCTCGCAAATTCAAACTCAGATTGGCGACCAAGTATTGCTTAATGGTTTTGATGCGAGTCGACGATTTGATGATGTCTTATGGATTTTACAGCCGTCAATCGCTATGCAATATCGTCAGCAAGGCTGGCAGTTTGGTGTTCAGCTATCTAAAGATTTTACGTTATCGCGAGAATACGAAGTAACCAGTAATATTTTGGTGGCTAGCGAAGTTCCTTTGCCAGACTTTGTTACGCCAGTATCTCGTATTTCTGCGTCCCATGATGAGGCACAAGACTATCCATGGCGTTTAGCGACTGGTGTTTCTTATCAGCTTGATAAGTTATTGCTGAGCTTTGATTGGCACTTTTACAGCAACGTTGACAATGACGAATATTATGTTGATGATATTCAAACGCCGATCACTCGCGACTTAACGCAGGTTAGTAATTTTTCACTAGGCCTCAAGTACCCGATATCAAATACGTCCTCATTAGCTTTTGGTTTATTTACCGATAATTCAAATGCCAAAATAGATACTGATATTGATTTTCAGCGTGTTGAAGATATTGATTTACTTGGCGTGTCATTTTCTTTAGAAAGTGTATTGCTTGACATGCCTTTTACCGTTGGCGCTTACTATAAGTGGGGCGATGGGCAAGTACGGTTTGCTGATATTCGATCAGTGGAAGAAATTGTTGGGTTACCTTTATACCCTGACAATGACACCTTTGATGTAGCTGACGCGACCAAGCGTTCATTCATTCTATATTTGAGCCTAGATTTTTAATCGTTACCGGATAAAAAAAGGCATAACAATGAATGTTATGCCTTGTGGAAACCACCACGAGTGAGGGTATATCTAAAAAGGTTTGTATCGACTGTTTATTGTTTGTGACCTTTGACGGCGTAGTACAAAATAAATGCGTAACACGGTAGCATAACAATATAGCCGCCTTGTTGGCCTAACGAAGTGTTACTTAATAAGCCCCAGAATAATGGCCCAAATGCGCCACCAGCAATGCCCATCACCAATAGGGCAGAGCCAGTTGAAGTTAACTTTCCTAAGCCCGATAACGCGAGTGGCCAAACTGCTGGCCAGACAATAGCGTTTGCTAAGCCTAAAAATGCAATACAAAGTAAGGTATCTGGTAGCATAGCGCCGCCAAATGGTACTAATAGCGCATTTGCAATAACAAATGACTCATTGTCACCTAAGCATACTGCTAAGGTAAGTAACATACCTAGAATCGCTGAAATCGTTAATGCGCCTGGTTGAGAAATATAACGAGGGATAGTTAAAATACCGAGGATATATCCTAAAACCATACAAACCATTGTATATGATGTCATTACTGCATAGTTTTCAATACCAAGCGATAATGCAAAGGTACCAATCGTGTCTGCGGCAATAACTTCTACGGCAACATAAACAAAAATGGCAACCACGCCTAATGCTAATGGTTTATGTTTCAACGCTTGTTTAACCAAGCCACTTTCTTGAGTTTCTTCTTCTTGTGATAATTCTGGCAAAGGAGATTTGAATACAGCATAAGCTAAAATACCGATAAAAATCGCCATGCCTAAATATGGTGTTACTAAAGAGTTAGCCATTTCCACAATTTGATCTTGGCTTAATTCTGTACCTACGGTGTTTTTGAAACTATCTAGGATTAACGCGCTAAATACGATAGGCGCAACAACACCAGCACCTTTATTCAAGATACCCATAATACTGACTCGCACAGCTGCCGATTCTTCTGGGCCTATTCGCACAACATAAGGATTAACAGCCGTTTGTAGTAAGGTTTGTCCTGCACCCATCACTAGTTGAGCAAATAAGAATAGCGCAAAAATTTGGGTTTTAGCCGCAGGAATAAATAGTAAACCTGCTACCATCATACCTGCCATGCCTAACGCCATGCCTTTTTTATAGCCAACTTTTCTTATCAGCCAGGCAGACGGAATAGCAGTAAACGTTACCGCGATATAAAAGGAAAAGAGAATTAATGATGCTTGAAAAGGGGATAATGCCAATACTTGCTTTAAATAAGGCATTAATGAGCCATTTATCCATGTTGCAAAGCCAAGAATAAAAAACAATACAGCGACGATGGTCATGGGTACCACGCTGCTTTGTTTGGTTTGCGCAATTGCATTTGTTGTCATAATACTTCCTCAATAATCGTTATCGTTGGTTTTCTTGTTATTGTTTTTTATATAGTTGTTGGCCAGCTACCCAAGTACTTTGCACATCTAAATTGTCGTCGAGTAAAACGAAATCTGCGTGGTAGTTGGCTTTAATTAGCCCGCGCTGTTTGTTTTGATTGATATAATTAGCTGGGTATAAACTTGCCATACGAACCGCTTCATCTAAGCTCACGTTGACATGTTGATAGGTGTTTTTGACGGCGGTCGCCATATCAAGCACAGAGCCAGCTAATTCACCTGTTGTAGAGGTTAATTTACCGTCATTTAAATGCACTGTTCGGTCAAAGAATGCAAACTCATTATCGTCAGTTCCAACCGGAGGCATGGCATCAGTTACTAAAAACACGCTGCCCGGTGCCTTTGCCTTGAGGGCAATTTCACAGCTCGTGTATTCAACATGATGGCCATCAACAATAATACCGCTATAGGTTTGATCGTTAAGCAGTGCACAGCCAACTACACCAGGTTCACGTGATGTCATTGGTGACATTGCATTGTATAGATGGGTAAAACCACTTGCGCCTGCATCAATAGCGCGCTGCGCTGTTTGGTAGCCTGCATTCGTATGACCTAAACAAACCTTAATACCCATTGAGACCATTTTGCTAATATCTTGAACAGACACGTTTTCAGGCGCTAGCGTAACAATGATTTGCCCCAAGTCTTTTCGAGACAATATTTGCCACTCAGCATCACTAATTTCTCGAATAAACTCAGCACTATGTGCACCCTTTTTAGCGACGGACAAGTGTGGACCTTCAAAATGGATACCGAGTATACCCAAGGTGTTTTCGGCAATCGCTTGGCTAACAGCTTCTGCAGCCAATGCCATTTGCTCTACATTATCGGTAATAAAGGTTGGCAGCATTGCCGTAGTACCAAATTTTGCATGGGCGCTAAACATCTGCCTAATGCCTGCTAACGTTGGTGTTGTATTAAATAAAACACCGCCACCGCCATTGACCTGCAGATCAATAAATCCTGGCACAAGCAGGCCTTTATATTCAACCTCTACATTAGCAGGTACAGGTGTGATTTTCGCAATTCGACCGTCGTGAATAACAACTTGGCAATTGTGGTGAAAAATTTCGCCGTCAAATAATCTGGCTACGGTAATGCTGGTCTTGTTCATTACAAAGTCCGTGTTACTTTCTTCAAGCCTTTTGGCTCGTCTGGATTAAAGCCACGATACACGGCAACACTTGCTACGTCTAAATAAAACCTTTGTAAAACAACCAAAGGTGCGATACGAGGATGCACTTTATCGTCGAGTTGCTTAATATCTACAATATCGGCACCACGGTGTTTTACTTCGGTGATTTGTTCTTGGTGAGAAAGCAAACTTTCGTCATTTACTTGGCAATTTACAATGGCGAGCCCTTGTTCAACAAGCGTTACTGGGCCATGTAAAAACTCAGCGCTACTAAAAGATTCAGCATGAATACTTGCTACTTCTTTAAGTTTTAGTGCCATTTCTTTGGATACTGCAAAACCTAAACCTCGACCTAGTACAACAAGGTTTTTAACATTTTCAATAGATTCAGCCGTCAACTGAGGAGATGAATCAATCATGTTTTGTAGTGCGTTTGGCAACGTATCAAGTGCACCAATAAGTGTTTGGTTATTGGTCCAATATGCAGTTAGCTGAAGTAGTGCCGACAAGGTTGCGAGATAGCTTTTTGTCGCCGCCACTGATATTTCAGCACCTGCTGACAAAGGCATCACATCGTCAACGATTTCACCTAATGGAGAGCTTTCATCGTTTACTAATGCTACGCAATATGCCCCCGCATCTTTTGCCATTTGTGCTTGTGCCAAAATATCAGGGCTACGGCCAGATTGAGAGATTACAATAACAAAGCTTTTGCTAAGCTTTAGTTGTTTGTTATAGACACTTGATACTGACGGTGCTGCTGAGCTTACAGGGATACCTGCTTCAATCTCAATAAGGTATTTACCAAAAACACCAGCATGATCCGATGATCCGCGACCAATGATCATGACATTGGTTGGTTCAAGTGCATTTAGTTTATCAGCAATTGACTTTGCAATTGCTTGGTTTTTAACAAGTTGCTGCTCGATAACTTGAGGCGTTTGTTTCGCTTCTTGCTCCATTAATGTGGTAGACATATTAAAACCTTCTAGTGTGCAGCGTTAGCGAGTTGCTGCTTAGCAAAAAGAACCGAGCCCATTTCGGGAGGGTAAATAGGCTCAGATAAATTGGCTTGTACTTCTTCCTCAAGCCAAGGGACAATGAAACTTGATAAGCCACCGATAATCGACAGACGAGGTGGATTTTGTTGGGCTAAGCGCTTGGCTACCTGACTTAAATATTGAGCGCCTTCTTCAATAATTGCGCTTGCTACCTGATCACCTTCACTAGCGCGTTTAAAAACATAGCCGGCGAGTTTTGCGTAATAAGTAGCAGGTTTACCAGCAATGGCTTCTACTAACTCTACTGCGCTTTTAGCTTGTGTATGATCGAGAACATCTTGATTTAGGCTTGTTGGTTCAATGAGGCCATCTAAAGACAACAATACGTTTTTTGTTGCCTGTAACCCTATCCATGCACCACTGCCTTTATCGCCATGAGGAAAACCATGAGCTCCCACCATAAATGGCGTTTGGTCTACATAACTGAAGCCGCAAGAGCCAGTGCCTGAAATCATCACTGCGCCATCGTCGCCTTGATGGGCTCCTAAACAAGCAATTAATAAATCAGTCGTTAAGTACATGGTTTTAAAGGGATGTTCCCATGCCGACATTTGGTCAAATAAAATTGGCAAGTTGACACCCGCTAAACCGACACCTGCGATCAAGTCAGACAGTTTCACATCTTGTAAACCTGCATCTTTTAGTGCGAGCAATGCTGATTCGGTAATAGAATGAGTTGCCTGCTCAAAACCGTGAATAGGGTTAGCTGGACCAGATATACCAGAACCGATTACTTTGTTATCTTCTGAAACAATAATGGCTTTGCATTTACTGCCGCCGCCATCAATCCCTAAGAAGTAAGTCTTATTGTTTGTCGGCATGTTGACCTCTTAAATAACTCCATGCGAGCTATATATTCAATAATTATCTTAATCTTGATGATCATCTTAACATAAATGACAGCGTTGTCATTTGTTATTTTAATCTTCTGTTGTATTTTTTTTAACATGTGCGAAACATTCGCGTTTTATTTATTGGGACACTGCCCATATGGCTTAGACTAATTAGTTGACAGACCAACTTCTGCTGGCCCGTATACCGTCGTAACTTATTGTTCTAACTTCAACTTTACCGCTAACTGCCACTGGATTTTGGTAGGTTGTCCAAGTGTTGCTAGCGTCTTTGTATTGCATGTTTAATCCTTTAAACGCGACATTTAAATGAAGTTTATCTTCAATAATTTTTGCACCAGCCGTTGGTAATCGATAGGCAATATCTGCCTGCTCAACTTTAGGCAGCTCTTTCATGCCAAGTACTTGTGAGAACTTTAGCCACTGCGCATTACGCTGTGCTTCTAGAGCTGGGGTAAAATAGTTTGAATCTTGATCATACTTGGCACCTTGGTAGTTGTAATCAACCGCCCAGTCAGGCTTATACCAAGCACGTTCGGCAAGTGCTAATAAACGTGGAAATATTTTGTGCTCTGCCATGTCATCACTTCGCGTGTTTTCCGTCCAAAGTTGACCTTGCACACCGTAAAATTTAACACCTTCGTTTAATGGTTTATTGATAACTTTACCATTTTCATCATGTTGCAATGTATCGTCAGCGGTATAAGGTTGGTTTTCACGGTCTCGCCAAAACTCAGCGTGAATTGGCAAGTTTTCAGGCATAAACTGGAACACTTTTTCTGTGTTTATCTCTCTTGAAGCCCAGTAATAACCATGCTCTTTTGGGTCCGCCTCGTAAGGAAAATCGAAGTACAAGGCATCGGGTGAAGACACAACCACCTGCCAGTTTCTGTTGGCTAAATCATTACTTTGACTATGAGAGCTCCACATAAGTGGTCCCCATGCATTGGCTTGAACAACCGATGGCATTTTTTCTGTGCGGGTATGAGCAAGACCGTCGGCCCAGGCTGCAGGTTCAATACCTAATTTTGCGATCATAACGGCTACGCGTTCAACAAAGTAACTTGCTAGTTGATCTGCTTTTTCAATGCCTTGATCATTAGTCGCTAGGAATGCTTTACAAGCAGGGCTTTCCACCCAAGCACCAGCGGTTTCGTCAGCACCTATGTGGTATCTCGTTAAGGGCTGTCCGGCATCAGCATGAATCTGCTGAACTTCTTTCATTAAATGCTCAACAAAATGATAAGCCGAATCTAAACAAACATTAATGGTGTTGTCTTGGTAGTATTGGACTGATGAATATTTTGTCGGATCATTTGATTCGTAAAGCAAGAATTCGTTGGCTTTATTTAATTGCTCTTGTTGCTTGTACTTTTCAAAGCGGGCGTTCATTGCTTTTACCGCTGCACGAGAATGACCAGGCATATCAAGTGATGGGATCACTTGGATATGACGTGCACTCGCATAGCGTAATATTTCTTGATAATCAGCAACACTATAGTAGCCGTTCACTGGGGCGTTAACATCTATGCCTGCGCCAAGTTGAGGCATTAAGCATTGTTGCTCTGTGATATCGAAACAGCGTTTTCCACCTATATTGGTTAGTTCTGGCAAACTTGGGATTTCAATACGCCAACCTTCATCATCAGCCAAATGAAAATGAAATTTATTCATTTTATAAGCCGACATTTGATCAAGTAATTTTAGGATGAATGCTTTACTTTTAAAGTTGCGCGCAACATCAACTAACATACCTCTAAACTCAAAGAGTGGTTCATCAACCACTTCTATTTGCGGAATGGTGTCGCTTGATAAGTCAACTAAACTAGCAAGTGATTGCAAGCCATAAAACACGCCTTGCTCGTCTTGAGCAACAATCGTTATTTGATCCGTGGTGGCATTCAGTTGGTAACTGCCGGTTAACTGCTCAGGTTTAGCTGATATTGACAAAACAACGGGTAAGCCACTTTCTTGTTGGTCAACTCCTAAACTTGATAAACGTGTTAGCGCTGCATTAACCGCTGATGGCTCAACATTACCAAAGTCTACCTTAATACCTTTTTTGATATGTATACTTGCAGGATCTGCAGATAGTGTCACCTGTTTAGGTGTTGGAATTATTGCTTGCGCAATGTACTGCTCGTCAATGGCTTGCTCAAAAGTAGATTGATTTCTTTCAAATAAACTTTCACTTGTTAACCACGTCGTTTGATCAGCGGTTGTGCGTTTAAATTGATGTTGGTTATCGGTATAGGTTTTAACATGCGGCAGTATTTCTAAACCTGTTTCGCTATCAATTTTCGCCACTGTGCTACTTATCACTTGGCCATTTAATTCAGGAGCACTAATGATGTAGTTTGGCATTGCATCGGTTTCCGACAATGACCAATAACTACCATAAAATGTGATGTTCTTTGTTTCGTCTTTACCGAAACCTTTATAACTAGGTTTTAGGCTTATACGGTGAATATCACCATTAATGTGCTCAATAATAAATTCATCGCTATCTGATGACTGTATAGGTGTGATTTGAGAAAAGTAAATTTGCCAATTATTTGCCGTGATTCGTTCACCTGCTGTTAGCGATAAGCTTGCTGTAAAACAATTGCCATCAGTTTGCTCAGGATCACAATGCTCTGATGGCTGGTTGGTGATGAGCTCAAATGATACATCTAAATGATTGGCGATGCTGTCGATGTCTTGTTGTGTTGCTTTCGTTAGCGAGCTTGGCGATTCGCTCTGCTGGGAAAAACAACCGCCAAGTATCAGCGAACTTGTTAGTGACATGGTGAGAAGTAATGCTTTCATCAGGGAAACCTATGAGTTTTTATTGCTTAATTGGCTCGTTAGCCATTGTGAAATTTGTTGTTTTTGGGTGTCATTAAGATCGCCCAATACCCCTTTAATATGAGAAGGGATATGCTCAAAGCTATCAGCCGTAGATTCGAAAATATAGTAGTTAAAAAATGCCTGCCAAGCTTTGCGTTTATGTGCAGGTAAGTGTTTTAGCGTTAACAGACTCATTAACAATGTGTCCATCGCTACAGGCTTCTCCGTACTTGAAATTGAGCCACCCTGCCAATAGTTAACCAACATGTTAACGTCGTCTAATGCCTCTACGTTATGCCACCAAAGGGTAGGGATGTAGAGTGCGTCACCAGGCGCTAGCTCTGCAACCAATGCATGATTTAACGCAGTGCTAAACTTTGGAAAAGCGTTAAAGTCTGGCTGGTTGACATCAACTAAACTCACTGGTGCCCCAGCAGGAGTGAAATTGAGCGGGCCAACATATAAGTTATTGATTTGATCTGGTGGAAATAATGTAAATCGTCTTTTGCCAATCACAGAACATGCGATGTTATCTGCGTCATCATAATGTGGCACGACCGTCGATTGGTTGCCTAACCAAAAACGTGGTGCAACAAGATCATCAAACAATCCGAGTTTGTGTGCTTGCTCAAAGTTTGGAAAATAGTCACGTACAGGTGCACTTTGAATCGCGAATGCCTTGTTAGCTGAGACTGGTGTTGATAATAACTGTTGGGAAAAGTGAGCAAAGCTCGCTATCTTTCGTTCAAAGTTAAAACCATTAAATTGACTGTTGTAGAAGTAGCGTCCGTTAGCAGTTGATTTGTCTAATTGTGCGTATTGCACGTCACCGCCAATATAGAGGGCGTCTAAATCTTTAATTAATTGCTGTTTGTCTTGGTTCGCATTGTTTTTAATAAGTGGCCATTGTTTTACAAAACCCTTCAATATTGCAGGCTCTGCAAGTGGTTGAATGTGAGTTTCAAAAACGGTTTGGTCAACATTATGCCAAACAGCTACTTGTTTTAATGGGCGATGATTCATAATTACCTGACAAACAATAGGTGATAAGAATAAAAAGCCGAGCTAAGCTCGGCTTTTTTTAGTGTTACGTATTAGAAGTTAACACGTACACCTGCTACGTAGCGACGACCATTTTCATAAATAGACATCACACGTTCTTTACTACCATTGTACTCAACAATTTCTTCGTTTGTGAAGTTAACTGCTTCTAGCGTAAAGGTTAAGTACTCGTTGAAGTTCCAAGAAGCACTTGCATCCCATTGACCAAACGCATCATTGAATAGTTCGTCACCGTTGAAGTGCAAGCCTTTGTACCACTCACTGCGGTAGTTATACATAACACGTGCACCGAATGTATCGTTCTCGTAATATGCTGTTAAGTTAAGCATATCGTCAGACGTACCTTCAACTAAACCTGAGCCAGGCTTCATTGGGTCACGTTCTTCTTCAGCTGAAGAATCTGTGTATGTGTAGTTCGCTTGAACACCGTAACCACCGAAGTCGTGTTGTAAACCAAATTCGATACCTTCAATAGTACCTGCAAGGCCGTTACCTGGTTGCGTGAAGTCTACAGGAACCCAAACTTCATTTTCTTCGTCATATCTGTCTTCAGTTACAACTGTTGATGTACGAAGTGATTTAATATCTTTGGCAAAGTAGGCAACAGATAGTACTGAAGCATCTGCGTAGTACCATTCCCAAGATACGTCAAACTGGTTTGCGATAGTAGGCGATAGTTGTGGGTTACCACGAGTACCTGAACCTTGACCACCGTTTAACGAGCCGTAAGTTTCTGATGAAGAAATGTCAGCCCAGTTTTGGCGAGCCATAACGCGTGCTGCACCAACACGTAAGATTTGTTCATCGTTTAAGTCAAAAGCAATGTTAAAGCTTGGTAACATTTCTGAGTAGTCGTTTGACTCACTAACCCAGTTTAATGTTTCAGGCGTTAACCAATCACCATTGATTGTATTTAAGCCCCAAGTTTCACCTGAATACTCATAACCGTAAGATGTTTGGTCTGTGCTTACATAACGTAAACCTAAGTTACCGCGGTAACCTTCACCACTGAAATCACCTTGTACGTAGAATGATAAGATGTCTTCTTCAACTTCCCAAATTTCTGGTAAGTTATCGTGAATAGCATAGCCTGCATTAATACCGTTTAAGCTACCAAATGCAATATCTTCCATTAGATCACGGTTATGTGATACTTGGTCAGTAATGTTACCTGTTGCAGCAACATCTACATTTACTGCGCCTAATGCATCTAAACCACAATCAGCTAATGTTGGGCATGTTTCAAAGATGTGACCTAAGTAAACATCCCAATCAGCGCCGCCGCCGTCTGTAAATGGTGCGTGCCAGCTGTATGCGTGACGACCTTGAGTACGTTCAGCTTGACGGTATTTAACACCTGTTTTTAATGCGCTAAACGGGCCAACTTCAATTGGGAATTCTAAATCTAACTGTGCGAAAGTCTCTTCGTCAGTTGTTGGTTTAGCACCACCCCAAATCCAACCAGCAGCAAAATTGTTACCGTCTGAAGGGTCAACACCAATTTCAACATCTGGTGTACCTGTTAAGTCATATGAGTAACCTGCACCTACAGCAACGTATTCCCATGATGTTTCACGGTACGTACCACCTTCAGCAGCAGTCGTACCAATTTCAAAGTTTAAGGTGTAGTTGTCACCTTCGTAATCTACGTCTAAATGAAACTGCTCTGTTTCAGTGCTAGATACACGATTAATAAAGTTATATGCGTAGTTACCACCTGCGCTAGACGCTAAAATAGCACCGTTCTCTACTTTAGTTGCGTTGGCGATAATCTCAGCGCGATCTGCAAATGCAAAGTTGATTAAGTTAGCGTTTTGGTTGTTAACGTCCATTTTTGAAGAAAGGGCGTTGAAGGTAAATAATAACTGGTCGCTTGGTGCGTATTGAACGGTAGCAAATAATGTGTCGCGCTCACGGTCTTGTAAAAAGCGAGGAGCACCAATGTTACGTGGAACAATGTAATCATCGGCTTCGTCTTCAATCCAACCTAATACTTCAAAACCTTGACGTTCAACAGTACGTTGTTGGCTTACTGCGGAAATCATCACGCCGAAGTTTTCTTCTTCGTTTTTCCAAGAGTACATACCAGCAAGTTGAGGGTCTGTTTCACCTGACGTTTCTGAATATTGACCTTCTAGCGATAAACTCACTGTGTTTGCATCTAATTCAAGAGGGCGGCGAGTGCGTAATACTACGGTACCACCCAAAGAACCTTCATCTGTTGAAGCTTCTGGTGATTTGTATACTTCTAAATTTTTAACAATCACAGAAGGTAACATGGTGTAGTTAAAGCTACGGTTAGCTTCATCTAGGATAAACCAGTCAGCAGTACCTACTGATTGACCGTTTAGTAATGTACGGTTGTATTTTGGACCGGCACCACGAATACTAATTTTTTCACCTTCACCGAATTCACGGCTAACGGCAACACCTGTGATGCGAGAAAGTGTTTCTGCAACGTTTTTATCAGGGAACTTACCAATGTCTTCAGAGGTAATAACGTCAACGATAGAGTCTGAGTAACGTTTTGCGTTGATGTTTTCTTTAAGTGAGCCACGAATACCACGAACTTCTATGACTTCAGTTTCTGCTTTTGCTTCATCAGCAATCGCCATTGGTGCAGTTGCACCGGTTAACACCATTGCAATTGAACTTGCTAAGATGCCTTTTTTAAAGTGTTTAGATGACATTGACTTTCCCTTACACACATTTTGTTGTGAATGTTATTTTAGTTTATCGCTTTATTCTCAATGACAGCGCTGTCTTTTTATGACAACGCTGTCATCGAATTTCTATAAACCTTACACATAAAATTATATTTTGGCTACAGAATTATTAAAAAAAAGTTATATTTTTGTTTAACTGTCTGTTTTAAATCAATAAAAATATTTGGTTTTAACTTGTGCCTAGGTTTTGTTTTGTTTGTTTTTTAAAGGTTTTTTGTCCTGTTTTTATTCGTTTTGTCTTTTTAATCAACAGTTTTGACGCTGTTTATTTAAGAAATAATTAAGTAAACCTTGCGTGGAACTGTCTTGGTTATTGTCAATTTCTTGCTCAGCAAGTTGTTTTTCTACGTCTTTGGCAAGTACTTTTCCTAACTCAACACCCCATTGATCGAAAGAGTAAATATCGAGTAATACACCTTGCGTGAATATTTTATGCTCGTAAATTGCGACAAGTTGCCCTAAAGCAAACGGGGTGAGTTTATCCACTAATAGAGTATTTGTTGGTTTGTTCCCGACGTGCACTTTATGTGGCGTTAAAGTAATGATTTCTTCATTCTTAAGCCCTTTTTCTTTGAGTTGGGCTTTTACTTGGGATTCATCTACCCCAGTCATTAGCCCTTGGCTTTGAGCGAAAAAATTCGCCATTAATATTTGGTGATGATTATCAAGCGCAGTATGGCTATGGATAGAGCCAATAAAGTCAGCAGGCACAACATTAGCGCTTTGATGCAAATATTGGTAGAAAGCGTGTTGACCGTTAATGCCGATTTCGCCCCATAATGCCGCAACAGTAGGGTAGGGCAGTGGTGTACCGTCTGTTGATACAGACTTACCGTTACTTTCCATTTCAGCTTGCTGCAAATAGGCAGGGAATTTGGTTAGGGCTTGATCATAAGGCAAAATCACTTGGCTTTGGTGGTTGAGGAAGGTCGCGTGCCAAAAGCTTAATAGCGCCATGATCACTGGAATGTTTTGCGTGAGTGGTGCACTCACAAAATGTTGATCTATATTTTCGCCCCCTGCCAAAATCCGCTGGAAATTTTCAAATCCTAAATAAAGGGCTATTGGCAAGGCGATAGCAGACCACAGTGAAAATCGACCGCCAACCCAATCCCACATTGCGAAGGTGTTGTTCGGATCGATACCAAAACTAGCCACTTTATCTAGATTGCTGCTCACTGCGATAAAATGCTTAGCAATCGCTTGTTCATTTTGATAATGGTTGAGTAACCACTGCTTAGCCGTTGCTGCATTGGTCATCGTTTCAGAGGTTGTAAAGGTTTTCGATGCAACAATAAAAAGTGTGGAGGTTGGATCTACTCGTTTTAGAATTTGAGAAATTTGTTCACCATCGACATTAGAAACAAAATGAACAGTCAACGTATCATGTGCATAGTTTTCTAGTGCATTACAAACCATCTCTGGACCCAGATTTGAGCCACCTACACCAATACTTACGATGTCAGTAATTGTTTTACCGCAATAACCTGTGTGCGCACCTTGGTGAATATCTTTGACAAAACTTTTGATTTTGTCTAATTCGGCATTGATTTGCTCTCGAATATCAATTTCATCTACTAAGAAAGGTTCAGTGCTTGTGCTACGAAGCGCAGTGTGCAAAACCGCACGCTTTTCTGTTTGATTTATTTTTGCGCCTGAAAACATATCATCACGCGCTTTTTCAATGTCGCACTCTTTGGCATAGTTGACTAAAGCATTGAATATCTCGTCGTTGAATTGATTTTTAGAGTAATCGAACATAAGGTTATCGAGGGCGACATGATGTTTATCAAAGCGCTTCGGGTCATCTTGAAACTCTGACATGATATTAAGGTTTTGATATTTGTCGGCCAATGATGTTAAGCGTTGCCAACTAGTGAGTTGTGTTCTTGATGTCATATGTGTTGCCAAAAAGTAAATGATACAAGCAAATTAAGTTAAAATGACAGCGCTGTCAAATGATGGTGTTAGATAATTATCGTATTTGGCAGTTGCGATTATTGATAAATGCCAATAACCTAGCGCTAGCGTTAGAAAAACAAAAAATAGAAAAAGGTTTAAATTTTTAATGAAAGCGACAATCAATGATGTTGCCAAGCATGCAGGCGTTTCGATAAAAACGGTTTCGCGTGTGATGAATAATGAGCCGTCTGTTAGAGAGGCGACGAAAGAAAAAGTGATGGCATCTGTTGTTGCGTTAGACTATCAACCTAATTTAGCTGCTCGAAATTTAGCGGGTACAAAGTCATATTCTATTGCCTTTATCTATGACAACCCTAACGCTTATTATGTGATTGACATGCAAAACGGTATTTTAAAGGCATGTAAATCGAAAGGCTATGAGTTGGTTATTCATCCCTGTAATGCGCAATCTAAAAACATTCTCGATGAAATAACACTGATGGTTAAAATGTCGCGTATCGCAGGCATAGTGTTAACTCCACCATTTTCAGAAAATCCTGAGTTTGTTGCGCATTTAGCACACCTTGATGTCAAAGTTGTCCGCATTATGTCAGGCGAAATAGCGCCGGATGAGCTGTCACCCTGTGTCATGGTGAATGACCATAAAGCCGCTTTTGATATAACTGAGCACCTTATTGGTTTAGGTCATAAACGTGTCGCATTTCTTGCCGGTGGTAAGGCTCATAATTCAAGTGCAGAGCGATTTAATGGTTATCAAGAAGCAATGCAGGCTAATGGACTGGAAGTTGAAGAGAGTTTAGTAGTCGACGGCGAGTACTCTTTCGAATCAGGTGTAGAAGGTGCTAAGCAGCTCATGTCGCTAACCAATAAACCGACAGCGATATTTTCATGTAACGATGAAATAGCAGCAGGGGCGCTATTTGCAGCGCGATTAATGAATATTGATATTCCACAACAACTTTCTATTGCTGGTTTTGAGAATAGCCCATTCTCACGTCAAACTTGGCCTAAGTTAACAACGGCTAACCAACCAACGGCACAGATCGCTGAAAATGCTGCAAACTTGCTTATTGCTGAAACTAAGAAGCAAAATCAACAGGTCATGGTAGAGCAGTTTACACCAGAGCTCGTCGTGAGAGATTCTACTGCTCAATCAGCTTAATCTAACGTTATTTAACTTTTCCACGCATCGCTTTCACTTGAGAGCGCTGCTTTTTGCTATCTAATCGTTTTCGCACAGATGAGCGAGTAGGCTTTGTTTGCTTTCGTGCTTTTTGAACAAAGTTAACGCTTTTAATTAATTCAATTAAGCGATTAATTGCATCGTCCCTATTTTTTTCTTGGGTGCGAAATTGCTGTGCCTTTATTACGATGATGCCGTCTTTAGTTAAGCGTTTATCTTTTAGCGTCAGTAGCCTTTCTTTATAGAAATCTGGCAGAGAGCTGCTGTTGATATCAAATCTAAGGTGAATCGCTGAACTAACCTTATTGACGTTTTGGCCACCTGCGCCTTGAGCTCTTATCGCTGAGGTTTCAACGTCGTCTAGGTTTAGTTCAACAGTAGTAGATATCTTCATAGAGTGAGGTTAAAGGGCTAGGTGACAAACACGTATTATAGCGTTATCACCTAACAACTTTATAGGACTAATTACACCTTAAACTGAGAGATTGTCTCGGTTAATTCTAGGGTAACTGCTTTTTGTGATTGGCTTTTGCTCGCCATATCAGTTGTTTGTGTTACTGCTTGATCGGCAAGTTCGTTAACCGCGATGGTTTGTTGGGTAATTTCATCTGAAGCCGATGCTTGTTCTTTGATTGTTGATGCAGCTTCGTTAGATTGCTCTTCAATCAGTGCAACAGCTTCATTAATCTGTGTTAGTTTTTCAGATACTTTTGAAATAACCGTAACACCTTGATGCGTTTTCTCTGTGCCAATATTCATCGCAGCCACTGCCCCAGCAGCAGACTCTTGTAATTTTACAATGATTTTTTCAATATCGCCGGTGGAGTCTTGAGTGCGGCTTGCCAATGTTCTCACCTCATCCGCAACAACGGCAAAGCCTCGGCCTTGTTCACCAGCACGAGCAGCTTCAATCGCAGCGTTAAGTGCTAACAAGTTGGTTTGCTCAGCGATGTTTTTAATGACTTCTAATACTGCAGAAATAGATTCTGAGTTTTTATGAAGATCATTAACAACATCGGTAGAACGGCTCACTTCTTCAGCTAAGTCATTCATTAAAATATTGGCGTTGTTGGCAAGTTGTTTACCTTCCTGAGACTCTTGCGCTGCTTGGGTTGCGTAATCTAACGAGGTTTGTGCGTTATCAGAAATGCCGTGAATTGTTTGTGTCATTTGTGTGGCGGCAGTAGCAATTTGCTCAATATAGCCTTTCTGTGCGCCAACAGTTGATGAAAAGTCATCGACTAAGTGACTTACATCGTCTGACTCTGATAGTACTTTTTGTGTCGTGCTATTACAGGTTGTAATGATATTTTGAATGTTTTCAACAAAGGTATTAAATGATTCACTCAATTGACCCAGCTCATCGTTGGTATTGATATCCATACGTTTGGTTAAATCGCCATCACCAGTTGCTATGTCATCCATTGCCACTGTAATGCGTTTTAATGGCTTTGTTAACAAGCGCTGTACGGTAATGAATATTACGCCTGACGTTAATGCTAAAACTAAAATAACGGACACAATTGAAGTATATGTGGTTTGCGTTACGGGATCATTGATTGCGTGCATTGGCACCATAAAGCCAACACGCCAATCCAGAGCCATAGTCTCGTCAATAATAGGTGATATTAAGGCTAAGTATTCTTCACCTTTAAAACTTACTGTAGTGAGTAATTCTTTTTGTGGCTTACTTTGATTTAGTAACGCTTTAAAACCGTCGGCATGTGAGAGTAAGTTATCAACTTGATCTAAGGTCGGCAGTTTACTCATATCTATGTCATTAGCGTCATCAGGGAAGGAAATAATGCGACCATCTGCGGTAAATAAAAAGCCAAAACCTTCATTTTGGTAGTGCATTTTATCGATTAAACCACTCTTGATTTCTGAGGCTAATATATCAATACCTAAGACACCTAATAAGCGACGAGAAGGCGTATAGACGGTCGTTTTAATTGACGTCACGATAGAACCATCGTTTGCATCAATCTCTGGATTTGTGATAAATAAACGATCTTTATCTAGCGCTTCAAACCACCAAGGGCGTTTACTCGTAAAGTAGTTAGGATCATTGTAGCGACCATTTATGTCAAAGTATTCATGCGTTGCGGCAGGCGCATAAAACACTGATTTTATTTGCGGATCAAATTTAGATTCATATTTGAAGAGAGCAACAATTTGTTGGTAGCGTAAATCGTTGTCAATGGCAGAACCTCGCTGAGAATAATTAGCAAACCAATCGTTAATGAATGGGTTGCCTTGCAACGATGTTACAACGCGTGAACGCTCTCTAAAAAATTCATGGATTCCGTAGCCAGCTTGTTGTGTAGCACGGCGAATTTCTTGTGTAACAGTTTGCTCAACACTTGTAGCGCGCTCTGATGTTACAAAATAGGCAACAGCAATCGCGATTACGGCAATTATGCCAGAAATAGAAACTAGTACTTTACGTACCACAGACGGTCTATTTTTCATCTATTAAATCCCAAGTTTTAGTAACAAGCAGGATACCTTGCAATAATGCAAAAAAAATGAAGCAATTAATTGAATGGAAACACTCAAAACAGCTTACGTAGCCTGATGTTTATTTTTATTATTCAGCCACATAAATATGACAATTCATCATACACATAATCGTCATAAAAAAGTAATAATTTATAACCGAAATAAATTCATTTATCGTTTGTCTAAATAAAAAAAAAAGGCGGTCAACTGACCGCCTTTTTTATTCATTCGTTTATTTAAAATGACGATTGAAGAAATCGATAATCGTGTTATTTAAATGAACTTTGACTTTCTTTCCTCGCATTGAGTGCTTCGATCCCGGGTAGGTCATTAACTCAAATACTTTGTTTTCATCTTGCAACGTTTTAATCAACTTGGTGGTGTTGGTAAACAGTACGTTGTCGTCAGCCATGCCATGGTAAACCATAAGTGGGCCATTTAAACCTGCGGCGTATGGGAAAACACTGCTTGATTCATAACCATCTGGGTTAGCCTCAGGGTGATTTAAGTAACGCTCGGTGTAGTGAGTGTCATACAAACGCCAGTCTGTTACCGGTGCTCCTGAAACGCCGGCTTGAAAGTATTCACCTGCTTTAAACATGCTCATCAATGCCATGTAGCCACCGTATGAGTGTCCGTAAATACCTATACGTTGTGGGTCAACATAATTAAGGCTGCGTAAAAATTTTACACCGGTAATTTGGTCAGTGACTTCAACATCACCTAGGTTTTCATAAATAGGGAATTCAAAGCCTGTACCACGGTAGTTTGAGCCACGGTTATCAAGTTGAAATACAATGTAGCCTTGATTCACCATGTATTGAATCATATCGGCACCTTGCCATTTGTTGGTTACACGTTGGGCATGTGGACCACCATATACTTTGACAATAACAGGGTATTTCTTACCAGGCACTAATTGCTTAGGCTTATAAAGTTTGTAATACAAGGTCGCTTGTTCATCGTCCGATTTTAATGTGCCAAATTCTGGCATCACTAATTGATCGTAGTAAGGTGCAACAGGGTGGTTAGTATCAACTTTATTTTCTTCTAACCAAGTAACATGTTCGCCGTTAATTTTGTGTAGGCTAACTTGAGATGGCGTATTGATATTCGAAAATTTATCAATATATGTTTTTAGGTTGCCTGAAAACACGATGCTGTGAAAGCCGTTTCGTTTAGTTACACGAACGACATGCTCTGGCGATTTACCATCTAGTGGCGCCTTATATAAATGACGTTCAAGTGGCGTATCTGCTCGACCAGAAAAGTACACCCAGCCATCTTTTTCATCAACGGCGTTTAGGTTATCGACTACCCACTTACCATCAGTAAGCTGTGCAAGCTGTTCACCTTTCGTGTTGTACAAATATAGGTGTTTGTAACCATTGCGCTCAGATGCCCATATAAAACGTCTGCTGTCACTTAAGAACTGTAGATCGTCGTGTAGGTTGATCCAGTGGTTAGAAGTCTCTGTTAATAAGGTTGTTTGTCGACGCTTTTTCAACGTGTACATATTGAGTTTAAGCGTTTTCTGATCTCGTGATTGCCATTGGTACGTTAATGCTTGGCCATTAGGTAACCAATTTACACGCGGGATATAAATGTCTTCTTCTTCACCGATATCGATAAAACGAATTCTTTCGCTTTTTAAATTGACGGTAGCAAGCTTAATTTTAACATTTGGCGTTCCTGTGTAAGGGTAACGTTGCTCAACAAGTTTTATGTCTTCTGCATATATTTCATTTCTAATTGCAATATTTACTGGCGACTCATCAACATGTAAAAAGGCAATATGCTGTTCATCTGGTGCCCACCAATAGCCTGTCATTCTGCCCATTTCTTCTTGCGCAACAAATTCTGACATGCCATTTTTAATCGTACCGCCACCCGTTTTCGTTAGCTGGCGCTCTTTACCGGTAGCAATGTCTATGGCAAAAATATTTTGCTCTCGAATAAATGAAACATAATTTGCCTGTGGTGAAAACTTAGCATCGGTTTCAAAAGCAGCTGTTTCTGTTAAACGTTTCGCTTTTTTATCTGATAAGTTGTAATAGTAAAGATCACCGTTTAGCGGGAATAATAATGCTTTGCCGTCATTCGAAAATTTATATTCCATGATGCCAGAGCCATAAATTCGCTGGCGTTCACGACGCGCTTTTTCTTCATCCGATAAGTTTTCAACACCGTCAAAAATATCTTTAGAATCCACTAGCAAGCGATTCTCACTAGTCGCTATATTATATTCCCATAAATCGTAGCGATATAAATCTTCTTTTTTACCTTGCAAGTAAGTTACACGTGCACCATCAGGTGAAAAACGTAACGACTTAGGCGTCGTGCCATTAAGTGACGGAGAAGAATAGATTCGCTCTATTGTAAGCTCTTTGGCTTGTTCTACTGAAGTGGTTGCATCTGTTTGAGCAACTGCTGAAAGGCTAAGTGTTACTGCGCCAACACCCATAGCCAATTTTTTTAATACATGATTCATGGAGAGTATCCAACTTTATTGATTAAACAACATCAAGATTGTTAGTTTTTACTAATTCGACGAATAATAGCAAACAAAGCGACGTTTCGTTAGGTTTAATTGTTGCTTAACGAAACGTCGCTTTTTATCGCGCTAACTAGAGCAGTTAGGTTTTCTTTTTACTGAATGATTTCAAGTAATTGGTGGATAGTTTTCACTGGTATGATCTTGGCACCAGCGGTTTCCATCGACTTATGATAATTTCGATGAGGAATAATAATTTGTTCAAAGCCATGCTGAGCTGCTTCTTTTACACGTGGTACACCACTATCAATTGGGCGCACATCGCCATTTAAACTCAGCTCACCCATGATGCACGTTGTACGAGGTACGACAAAATCATTTAACGAGCTTAGCAAAGCGGTAACCAACGCTAAATCGATACAGGTTTCAGATTCATCAATTTTCAATCCGCCAACAATATTGAAGAAGGTATCGTGGAATATTTTCGTTTTAGTATGCTTGCGCAAAATACCTGTTAGCATTTTTACACGATTCATATTTAAACCAACACAAACACGTTGTGGAAACTCAGATTCTATTTCAGTTGTAAGGCACTGTATCTCAAGTAAAAGGTTACGGTTACCTTTACGAATACAGGTAATTGCTGAACCAGGGGAACTTGTCGTTGAACCCGAAAGAAAAATCTCACTAGGGTTATCAACACTTATCATGCCACGCTCTGTCATTTTGAAAATACCAACAGTATCGATATCGCCAAAACGGTTCTTATTTGCTCGTAATGTTCGCACTTGACCGTCATTGGTATCAATATGAAGCAAAGCATCTACAATGTGAACTAAGGTTTGTGGTCCTGCAATTTCATTGTTTTTATTGACGTGGGCAATAAGAAACATGGTGACGTTATTTTGTTTACAATACTGAGTTAAAGCTTGTGCGGCGCTCTTAACTTGTGAAGGAGAGCCTGGAGTGCCATTGGCATTCTCTGTAACAACAGCTTGTATCGAGTCAATAACAGCAAATTTAATTTGATTGGTTTCAAGCTCTTCAATAATAGCTTCTACACTGGTTTCAGATAACAGGTAAAGGTTGTCTGAATTATATTCCAACTTAAGTCGCTGTACGCGATTCTTAAACTGCGATAATGACTCTTCAGCGGTACAATATAATGAGGCAGTATCTTGAGACATGTGAGCTACAAGCGCTGAGAGTAAGGTGGTTTTACCTGCGCCGGGATCACCTGAAATAATATTCACTGAGCCTGTTGTTACACCACCACTTAGCACACGATCAAGCTCGCCAATCGTCGTTGGACGTTTTTCGGCTTCTAAAGACTCTATTTCGTCAATCTTTTTAGAACCACCGCCTGAAAAACCAGCGTAACCAGCTACAGCTGCTGATTTTTTACCTGAAGCCTTACTATTGGCGGGGATTTTCATTTCAGCCAATGTATTCCACGCGCCACATTCACACTGACCACGCCAACGGGTATAATTTTTACCGCAATCGGTACATACAAACTCTATTTTTGCCGCTTTTGCCATTCGGCTATTACCTAAATTATTGTGAGAGTATTTATGGCGCTAGTGTCGCTTTTTCACTTTCAATATGCAAATGAGGTGTCAAAGAATTGCCGAAACGGAGCGTTTAGCTGTTTTTAACGCAGTAAAACTTGAATTAACTATGTAAAAACATGGTTTATGGGCTATTAAAATATACTAGGTACGTAATTTGCTTATTGTTATTCTTAGGTTTGTAGGATATTTATTAATGAAAGTGTTTTCATTTGTTTAGAAATTTAGGGTGCAATGTCAAAAGACTTATCAAAATATAATCGCATCATTGACCAATTCCGTGGGCAAGTGTTTAAAGGTGATTTTGAAGCCAAATATAATACGGCGACCAAAAAACTGCCGACGAGTGATCGATTCTTATTGAAAATGGAAATCAAGCGTTTAGCGCAACCATGTACTCGTTTAGTTGATTTACGAGGGTTAGTTGATGGCGAATGCAAAATGTTTGAGTACGACGGCAAGGTACATTTTCTTGATGACGTCGCCATTCAAACGTTTAAGGAAAGTATTGCAAGCTACGGTGCATATACCTTTGGTGTGTACGAAGCGGTAAAAAACACTGATAATAATTTTCGTGTTATCTACCAACGTGAAAAATCTCAAGTAGCAGATACCAGTAAAATGGGTAGTGCTGATCGCGTTTTTGATAAAACACAATACCCTGCAGATGTTGTCGGTTTAGGCCCTTATTATAATCGTAAAGAAGAACGTATGAACTTTGCGATAGCTGTTAAAGTTGAAGTGGATTCTACTAATACGTTGTTATCAACGACCTCTGATATCAGCATTGATGGCTGTAAAATACGACTTACTGAAAAACAAAACTTGAAAATAGGCCAGATCATTAGTTTACAGTTTGTTGGCTTAGAACAAGAATTTCAATTTGGTAAAAACAATAGCTTCGATTACACCATTAGAAACCTACAAGTTATTGATAAAGTGCAACTCGTAGGACTTGATCGCGTTTATCAAAACGGCCAAGAAAAAGACGGCTTTAGGCAGTTTTTGAAAGGCTTTATTCAAGGTAATAAACGTCGTTATAAGATCAACCTTGATAACACCATCGCAGCAATTAAGGCGCGCAGCTATCAGCAATATGTCTTACCTAAGATTAATGAGTTGCCAATATTTATCCAAACGGTTGATGGCAAATATCAACCTACTTATGCGTTAACTGGCCATAATAACCAAGCACTTTATCAGTATTGGCAAGATGAACGTCAGTTTTCGACGATTAACTGCTTACTAACCCAAGAGCGAATTGCTCGCTTGCGTATGGCGACCAAAATAGGCCAAAGTCTATTAGTTTACAGTTTTATTCATGAAAACAACGGTCAACAGTTTTTCTATACGGCAGATAACAAGCAACTTGAGCAAGACAAAGATTTTATGCGCAAGTTTATCGGCTTTGCGGCGTCTAAAGAGTCATTTGCAGTGACTGAAATTAAATTGTTTGATGTCGACAAAAAAGGTGCACACGCAACCTTAACCTTGTCAAATTCGTTAGCAGTTAAAGATAAGTATTTGATGGATGAACCTTCGGGCGATGTTTATGAAGAAATTGACACCATTCCTTATTGCATTGTTGCTCAAGACTTAACTTGTAAAAGCGTCAAAGAAGAGTATAAAAACTATCATTACAGCGATATTGATAAGAAGAAATTAAGGTCATTTGGCCATAAACGAAATGTTGAAAACAACCGTGTAGACACTGTTGGTATTAGTTTTTTAAACCAACGTGCAGAGCCTCGTTTTAGATATAAAACACCAGCGGTTGTCGAAGTCGATGGTGTAACATGGCAAGGTAATTCTGAAGATTTTTCAATGTCTGGGTTGAAGCTTCTACTAGATAGAGAGGCGTTCTTAAAGCGTGGTGATGTTGTCAAATTAACATTCCCAAACCTGCAAAAAGTCACTAAAGCCTTTGATTTAAGTGCATTACCGTACGAAGTGGTACGTATCAATAAAAAGAAAAACATTATCAACTTGAAAGTGTATGTTGAGCAACATCAGCATATCGGACGAACGTTCTTTAAGTTATTAATCAACAAAAATAAAGATAAGTTAGAAGTTGATGAACATACGTTAACCATTCCTGGTTTAAGTAAAGCGTTACTTAACATTTATTCTCGTGCGCTAGTTATACCCAATTTATTGGTCCAAACAAGTGGTAGCCGTTATAAAACCGAATTGATGGTTTCTAATAATGAGAACGATAACTTTATTTCTGTTTGTCGTGGGTTAAGTGATCAAGCAAGGAAAGTGAATCTATTCCCGTTGTTAAATCATACGAGCGCGATTGAAGCGTTGACTACAGCATTGAAGCGTTTGCAATCGTCAGATCTACCTGAGCATGGCATGTTATACATATCGATAGATACCAGTGTTAAATCTGTAGAAAAGGCTGTTATCACCAAGTTTGATCTTGAACTAAGTACCGATAAATTACGTCATATGTTTATCGCGACAGCGTTAAAACGTGGTCAATTGTTTTGTATTCAAACCAAGTTATCACGTGTAGATAGCCCGAATATGGATTTTCTAAATCCTGAATTAAGTTATATTGGTTCTTATGCTATTCACCGCGGAAAGCAGTTAGAACAAGAAATATGGAGTGTTGCTGGCATTGTTGAGCTGTTTGATGTAACGAAAGAAGCCATGCTCAGACACCAAATGTATGTGGCTGAGCAAGCGAGTAAAAAAAAATTAAGCTAGCCAATGAATGAGGGTATGTAATGGCGCTTTGTTTATGCTTGTTTGGGCTTTTTGTTTTACAATATTTTTGGCATGACAAGCAACACCAAGTTGTGCCTGTGCCATCATAACTAAATCATTTGCGCCATCACCGATGGCAACGGTTTGGCTTTCATCAATTTGATATTTTTTGGCAAGTGAGACGAGTACTTGTGCCTTTTTATTTGCATCTACAATGTCACCTAATACGTTACCCGTTAGTTTACCGTCGATAATTTCTAAGGTGTTTGAAAACGCAGCATCTAATGGTAGTGTTTCCTTTAAGTAATCGGCAAAATAAGTAAAACCACCAGACGCAATAGCCAGTCGCCAGTTATGACGACGTAAAACCGCTACTAATTCAGTAAGGCCTTCCATTAAAGGCAATTTATTTAATACTGATTGAAGTATGGCTTCATCAGCACCATTAAGTGTTGCGACACGTTGATACAAACTTTGTTTAAAGTCTAATTTGCCTTGCATTGCCTGCTCAGTAACTTTTGCAACTTGCTCCCCTACGCCTGCAAGTTTTGCTATCTCGTCAATGCATTCAATTTTAATTGCTGTTGAGTCCATATCCATGACAAGTAAGCCAGGTTCATTTAGCACTGGTGCATCTTTAACAAGCGCTGCTTCAATATTCTTTTCCATATTAAAACTAGCCAATTTTTGTCGGCTTACCTCGATATCGTCTGAAGTGACATCGAAACGAACACTAACGGTATTGACTCGGTGATTTACTGTCGCAATGGAAAGAACCTGCAGATCACACGCTTGGCATAATTGATGAAGTGTTGAAATGTTGATATCTGAAAATACAACAAGCTGTAAATCTTGTTGATTGCTCGTACTATCGTTCGATAATTCGCAACCTTGTCCTTGTCCTTGCGCAGACAATGCAGACTGCGCCACGATAACTGACGTTTCTGTAAAACAAAAAGTTGCTGGAAGCTCTGCTAATCCATCGATATTAATCAAGTTAGCAAGTGACATATTGGCTATTGAAGCGAACGTAAATTGAGACATCGACATAATTAAATACAACCTTGAGGTGATAAATCTGTATTGTTTTTATTAAACTATTTATTACGTTTACATTTTAAAACTACTGCTAAGCCAGTATAGTTAAGCTAAGCTGTGTAAAATTTTCATGTTATGAAACGAATCGAATTGCCTTTATACCTTAAATTATCGACGATTTATAATAAAATTCTGCAATTAACTATAGTCATTGTGCTTATGTTGGTTGTTTTGAATATCCACTTTATTAGTAGTCAAAAAAGCGCTGAAAATATTCACGAATACTACCAGCAAGTAGGGCAACTTCAGTTGCAACAATTGTCTAATAGCGCCGCTATTACACTTGAGCAAGGGGATCGTAAAGCGTTATCTCGGCTGGCTGAGCAAGTAAGTCAACAAGCCTTCATAAGGAAAGTCACCTTTTATGATCCTACTGGGCAAGTTATCGCTAAGTCATCACTAGCAAATACTCGTGACGAATTGAACACGCAATTAACTGAAAACGTTGATGAAGCACAGCTAAAAGCGACACATTTCATCGGCGAAATAAGAACAACTCAATTGTTAGGCTATGTAGGCATCAGTTTGCATGATGAACATATAAAAATGCCATTGACGAATTCGATTAATCATCTTTTTGAGCAATCACGTTTGCTCTTTATTTTGGCGGGAATTATCGGTGTTTTATTGGCGCGTAGCTTGTCGAAAAAAAGAGTAGCTCGTGTCCAAACAAACAAAGATCAATGAGCTTCTATACCGTTATAGCATCGTAAAATAAGCGGTTGTTACTTGCTTGTTGCTTCTTGTGTAATATTTCTTTTTGATTCTGTTTTTTATTTCGCGTAAAAAAAAAGCGAGTTCATATGAACTCGCAGAATAACAAATGAATAGGTCTGTTCTCAATTATTCGTATGAACGCTCAAGCCAAGAGATTTGCAGTCTTAGCTCTTCAATTTGCTTGTTAGCGTCAGCTAATTGCTGCTCTAATGAAGTGTTCTGTTCGTTGTTGCTTTCATTAAACTGTGTTTGATTTGCTTCTGAAGTTGCCATAATCCAACCCTACTACGTGTAATTGAGTGTGTATTATTTCATCTTTACTTTCAAAAATGAACCGTTTTGTTTGCAAAATATACCGGTAATTACGTGTTTTTAATTTAACGTGTTGATTTTTATGCTTAAAGTTTTCATAAATTGAAAGCTGAAGTTATGTTGTTTTCTAACTGAAAAGCGAGTTGTTCTGCGGATTCAGCGCGAAGCTTTGTTAAACAATTAAAAATTAGTGGAATGTTTAAAGGGCTATTGTGTGGCTCTTTTTGTGAAAAAATAGGCATTGAGGGCGCATCTGTTTCCAATACCATGCTATTTAACGGTAATTTTGAGACGGTTTTACGCGTTTTCTCTGCGCGCTCATAGGTAATCGTTCCGCCAATTCCCAACTTAAAACCTCTATCAATGTAGTGCTTAGCTTGTTGATAACTACCTGAAAATGCGTGAATAATCCCTCCTTGTTCAAAACGAAGACTCTTTAGTCGTTCAACAATGATTGGGTGGGACTTTCTATGATGAATAATAGCCGGTAACTTACGTTTGCTAGCAATCGCTAATTGGCGATCAAAAAATTGAATTTGTTGGGGTAGGTTATGTTGTTGTTCTGCAATTTTGCCATCTATGCCTATTTCTCCTACCGCCACTAATTTATCTTGGTTGTTAACTATTAAGTTTTCCAGACAAGCTAATACGCTTTCATCTAAACCTTTCAAATACCAAGGATGAATGCCTAGGGCCTTAAAAATAGTCACCTGGTTAGTGCTTTTTAATGCCAAAACCTGTTGCCAATTATCAGGCGATACTCCTGGCACAACAATTCGTTTAACGCTTCTTTCACTGCAAGCTAAGAGTAAGTTGGGTAGCTGATGACTGAGTGGATCAAAATCGAGGTGGCAATGACTGTCTGTAAAGCGCATAAAAAAGGCTATCAATGATTGATAGCCTTAGTGTAATAATTCGAACGCATTAACGCAAAATTACATACGTTCCATGACTTCAATACCTAAGATATCTAAGCCTTTGTTTAACGTGTTAGCAATTGATTGACATAGTGCCAAGCGAGAAAGCTTGGTTTGCTCGTCAATGCCGTCTTTTAAGATTGGGCAAGCTTCATAAAAACTCATATATGAACTTGCAAGCTCATATAGGTAATTACAAAGTAAGTTAGGTGTACCTTCGCTAATAACGGCATCTAATACTTCTTCTAATTGCAATAGCTTAAGCGCAAGCGCTTTTTCTTGCGGTGCTTCGATGCTTGCCTGTGTAGGTAACTGGTTTTGATTAATGCCAGCTTTGGTAAAGATACTTTGAATACGTGAGTACGCGTATTGCAAGTATGGCGCGGTAGCGCCCTCAAAGCTCAACATTGTTTTCCAGTTAAAAATGTAATCACTGGTACGGTTTTTAGATAGGTCGGCAAATTTAACTGCGCCAATACCTACTTTACGAGCTACTTCGTCTAACTGCTGTGCAGGCATTTCTGGGTTCTTATCTTTAATAAGATCAGTAGCCCGAGTAACAGCTTCATCGAGTAAGTCGGCTAACTTAATTGTACCACCAGTACGTGTTTTAAATGGCTTGCCGTCATCCCCCATCATCATACCAAATGGGCAATGGTCATAAATAACACTGTCAGGTAAGAAACCAGCCTTGCGAGCTACAATTTCTACTTGTTTGAAATGCAGTGCTTGGCGAGCATCTGTAAAAATAATAATGCGATCGGCTTTTAAATCATTACTACGATAGCGACACGCAGATAAGTCGGTGGTTGCATATAAGTATCCACCACCTGATTTCTGAACGATGAATACTGAAGGTTCACCTTCTTTGTTTGCCATTTCTTCGATGAAAACAACTTTTGCGCCTTGATCTTCAACGGCGATATTCTTCGCCATTAATTCATCAATAACGACGGGTAAATCTGGGTTGTAGGCACTTTCACCCATGATATCTTCACGTGTTAACGTCACATTAAGCTTGTTGTAAATCTCTTCACTGTGATGAATAGAGATATCAATAAATTGTTGCCATAGCTTCAAGCAATCGGCATCACCACCTTGTAGTCTTACTACATATTCACGAGCACGATCAGCAAAACCTTCTTCTTCATCAAAGCGAATTTTGGCTTCACGGTAGAAGTTTTCTAAATCTGCAAGTGCAGTTTCAGCAACTTCATTAGCTTCTAGTTTATCGCTTAGGTGCGCTAGCAACATGCCAAATTGCGTACCCCAATCACCCATGTGATTCTGACGAATAACTTTGTCGCCTCTAAACTCAAGCGCTCGAACAACTGCATCACCGATAATCGTTGAACGCAAGTGACCAACATGCATTTCTTTTGCAAGGTTTGGCGCTGAATAGTCAACGACAACATTGAGAGGCTGTTCACGCTGACTAACACCAAGCTTTTCGTCACTACTTGCTTGGCCTAGTTGCTGAGATAGCCATTGTTTCGATAAATGAATGTTAATAAAACCTGGGCCTGCTAATTCAATTTTTTCAGCAATGCCACTGTCAACAAGCTCAAGAGATAATGCATCAACAACTTTTGTTGCTAACTCTCTAGGATTTGTTTTTAATTTTTTTGCAGCACCCATTACACCGTTTGCTTGATAATCGCCAAACTGAGGTTTAGTTGATTGACTTACAGCTGGGTTGGTTCCTTCAGGTAAGCCTGCATCGATCATGGCCTTTGAAACGATGTCTGATAATAGTTGTTTAATATTCATCTTTAATCACATTCTCTTTGCTATTTCGCATGAGATTCCCGCCGTCGCGGGAATGACGTTTAATTCTGTACAGTAAAATTTAATTTCTAAGTAAAAGGGATTTAGGCAAAGCCGCCAAGTTATTTTTAATAGGAGCATAGCTTGCCTATGTGACTTTTAAAAATAACGCCGACAATGCAGCATAAATTATTTTTACGACGAAATTTAGTGTTCGCGAGTTTGGTGGAACTTAATATCAGGATGGCGCTCTTGCGCTAAGCTTAAGTTCACCATCGTTGGAGCAATATACGTTAAATTATCGCCGCCATCTAAAGCTAGATTATCATAGGCTTTCTTCTGGAATTGTTCCAAAGTACGCTCGTCATCACAAGTACACCAGCGCGCCGTAGCCACGCTAATCGTTTCATAAATAGCATCTACGTTGTATTCGGTTTTTAACCGTTGAACAACAACTTCAAATTGAAGTACACCAACGGCGCCAACAATCATATCGTTTGAGTTAAACGGCCTAAATACTTGTACAGCACCTTCTTCAGATAACTGAATAAGGCCTTTTTGTAATTGTTTGGCTTTTAATGGGTCTTTTAAACGAATGCGGCGGAACATTTCAGGTGCGAAATTTGGTATGCCGGTAAATTTCATTTCTTCACCTTGAGTAAAGGTGTCACCAATTTGAATACTGCCGTGGTTATGTAAACCAATAATATCCCCAGCAAAAGCTTCTTCTACGTTTGCACGATCACCCGCCATAAAGGTTACCGCATCGGCAATTTTAACATCTTTACCAATACGAACCTGGCGCATTTTCATGCCTTTCGAATACTTACCAGACACAATACGCATGAAAGCGATACGATCACGGTGTTTAGGATCCATGTTTGCTTGAATTTTGAAAACAAACCCTGAGAATTTTTCTTCAGTAGCTTTTACATCGCGACCATTCGTTTGACGAGGTAATGGGGTAGGTGCCCATTTAGTTAAACCATCTAGCATATGGTCTACACCAAAGTTACCTAATGCTGTACCGAAGAACACCGGTGTTAAATCACCAGCTAAGAACTCATCTAAGTCAAATTCGTGAGAAGCACCAATAACAAGCTCTAATTCCTCACGTAAGTCGTCAGCGTAATGACCGATTTCTGTGTCGAGTTCAGGGTTATCTAACCCTTTAATAATGCGTTTTTCTTGAATTGTGTGACCTTGACCTGTTTGGTATAACACGGTTTCATCAGTCAAAATGTTATATACACCTTTAAATTCTTTACCCATGCCTATTGGCCAAGTAATCGGTGCACACTTTATTTTAAGTACGTCTTCTACTTCATCCATGACTTCCATTGGGTCACGTGTATCACGGTCCATTTTGTTCATGAAGGTAATGATTGGCGTATCACGCAAACGCGTTACTTCCATAAGTTTAATGGTACGATCCTCAACACCTTTGGCGGTATCAATAACCATTAAACATGAATCTACTGCAGTTAATGTACGATAAGTATCTTCTGAGAAGTCTTCGTGGCCTGGCGTATCAAGCAAGTTAACTAAACAATCGTTATATGGAAACTGCATGACAGAGGTGGTGATAGAAATACCACGATCTTTTTCCATTTCCATCCAGTCAGATTTTGCGTGCTGTCCTGACTTTTTGCCTTTTACAGTACCGGCTTTTTGAAGCGCTTGACCAAATAAAAGAACTTTTTCTGTGATGGTTGTTTTACCCGCATCTGGATGCGAGATAATGGCAAAGGTACGACGGAGATCGACTTCTTGCTGTTGTACAGACATGCTAGTTACCTGTTAATGCGAATACGAAAAAATAAAGCGCGACATTATACCTAAAACCTTGGCGTCATTCAGTAATTATTCTCTAACTTTTTTATATTTATTTTATTTCAATTGGCCTAGTGATGGTCAACGTAAAAACTGCACAAGAAAAACGACGAATCTTTCATCGTTTTTGTCAGTTCCATCTATACTTAATACTGGGCTCGTGACCATAGAAAAAGCGGACAGGGGGAAAATTGATTACACCAAAATTTCCAGACAATGAATTAGAGCGATTGCAAACTTTGCACGCATTGAAAATTCTTGATACTGAACCCGAAGAACGTTTTGACCGACTGACGCGCATGGCCAAGCGTCTGTTTAACGTGCCGATCGCTTTGGTTAGTTTAGTTGATGACAATCGCCAATGGTTTAAATCTTGTTTTGGCTTGCCTGTTCGTGAAACTAGACGTGACATTTCTTTTTGTGGACACGCTATTTTGTATGACGCTTGTTTAATTGTCGAAGACGCCACCAAAGACGAACGTTTTGCCAATAATCCTATTGTGACGGCAGATCCAAATATTCGGTTTTATGCTGGATACCCGTTAAAAGGTATTAATGGTTCTCGTTTGGGAACCTTTTGTATTATTGACGATAAGCCACGCAAGCTGAGTGACGAAGATCTCAAGGCTTTCGAAGATCTTGCTGTGTTAGCTGAGCGTGAATTAGAAGCGGTGCAAACATCAACTTTAGATGAACTTACTGGTATCACGAATCGACGTGGCTTCAATACCTTGTCAAACTTTAGTTTTCAAATGTGCAAACGCCATCATTTGGAACTATCGCTCGTTTATTTCGATTTAGACCGGTTTAAGGTCATTAATGATACCCATGGTCATTTGGTCGGTGATAACGTTCTTATTACTTTTAGCCGTATTTTGTCTCGTGAACTACGAGAGTCTGATATTTTTGCTCGCATGGGCGGCGATGAATTTGCCGTGCTCTTTACCAATACTAGCCGAAAAGATGCTGAATTCATTTTAGAACGCTTTCAAGAAAAACTAGATGACTTTAATAAGCGGTCACAAGCCCCTTATCAAATAGAGTTTTCATACGGCATTGTTAGTTTAAATTCAAAAGTTCACCATTGCATTGAAGCCTTGATTGAAGATGCAGACCAGCATATGTATGAGCATAAACATCAACAGGACAAAACGTAACTCTACCGATGAATAATCTCCTTGACTTTATTGATTACAGGTGTAATCTTTAATTTAAGATTACATTTGTAATAGTTGAAGGCATGATTGAAATCAGTAAAGCAGAATTTGAAGTTTTAAACGTTATTTGGCAACAACACCCTCTTAGCGCTGCAGAAATTGTTGAGCGTTTAAATGAAGAACGTCAGTGGCATGAAAAAACCGTTAAAACACTACTTAATCGACTCGTGAAGAAAGAAGCCCTGGGCTTTGAAAAAGAACAACGTCGATATCTTTACTACCCATTAATCGAACGAGAGAGCTATCAAGAGCAAGAAAGCTCATCGCTAGTTCAGCGACTATTCAGTGGTAAGTTGTCGCCGTTGGTGGCGGGCTTTGCTAAGCATAATCAACTAGAAAAGGAAGATGTTGAGTCATTAAAGGCATTGATCAGCTCTTGGGAGAAAGAGAATGATTGATTGGCTAATCGAAGCAATAATTCCCTTTAGTGTACTTGCTAGCGTTTTGGTACTTGCTAGGGTACTACTATTACCATTGGTTGGTAGCCAAACGTACTACCGCTTGTATTTATTTTTGCCACTATCTCTAATTTTACCACTCATCAATATTCCCAACTGGCTATTAACGCCGGATTCTTCATTACAAGTACAAAAGGTGTTAGTGGTCGCTAATGAGCAGTTACATAGGTATTCAATTTATGATTTGGCTTTTTACTTGTGGCTCACTGGTTTTTGTCTTTTTGTCGGCTATTTGTTGATTAATCACTTGGTACTAATTCAACGTGCAAAACGATGGCAACCCATTGCTATTGAAGGTTTTAAGGTTGAAGGCTTACATATTAGGCAAAGTGATGATGTGTTTAGTCCTATGCTCATTGGCCTTATTAAACCGATGTTAGTGATTCCTGAAGAATTTAATCAGCATTTTTCAAAGGAGCAGCAAACCCTGATCCTTGAACACGAACTCTGTCATTATCAACGTAATGACCTAGTCTGGAATGCATTTGCGCTAATATTATTAGCAATAATGTGGTTTCACCCCTTGGCATGGTTAGCTTTTCGCTATTATCGCCGTGACCAAGAACTTTCCTGTGATGAAACTGTGTTGGCGCGCAAACACACAAACTGCAGGATCAACTACAGTAAAGCCTTAGTCACAGCAGCACAATTAACTGTACCTATTGGTTTTGCTCAATTGTCCTTTAAAGAATATGGAGATAAAAACGTGATGTTTGAACGTATACAGTTTATAAAAGATAACCCAAAAGGCTCAGTGTTAATATCACTGGTTGTCATAGGCGCTTTTTTAATGAGTTTGTCAGCAATGAGTTTTGCTGGCCCTAATCAGGCCGTTCAAGGGAAAAAGGCTGAGCACATTATGCCGATAAAGCGTATTGAGCCTAAATACCCAAAAGCTGCTGTAGAGCAAAAGTTAGAAGGCTCTGTAGTGTTGAAGTTTGACATTACGTCATCAGGTGATGTTGATAATGTTTCAGTTATTAAAGCAACCCCTGCGGGCGTCTTTGATAAGAGTGCTAAAGTGGCATTGAAGCAGTGGCAGTACCAAGCATCTAATGCGGGTATGAAGAATGCGCTAGTTCAATTAGATTTTGCCTTGTCAAAATCGTCTGAATTAGCCTTTAAACAAGTCGAGCAAATTAAGGTGACGCGCGACTAGTTGTTGTAGGAGCCTATTGGTTGAGCGAAAGGCTGTGTTTTGCAAAATGCTTGTTTGCTTAGCTAAATTTGTTAAAACGCCGGGAAATATCAGCGAGTTCATCATGGCTTATGGTGCTTTCCTGCGTTTTTTTATCGTTAGGTGCTACTTGATTAAGTTGCTCTGAAAGTATCGCAGCACAAGTTGCCTGACTATGAGGGGTAATCTCCGCTAGTTTAAAAATCGCTTGTTCTGCTACCCAACGAGCGCTTGCAACATGGCTTTGTTGAAAAGCATTTTTACTGTATGTTTTGTGAGAACCCATGGTTAACTCCAATGTTGATTGTAGCTTAATCATATTAGTGGGGCGTTATATTATCTTTAGTAAAATAGTAATGGTTTGTTAAACCTTGTAAATTCATCACTAATTTTGAATGAATAGCATTTTTACTTACATTAACGTCTTCCCTGTCTATCAATTTCCATTCGATGATTTCTAAAAATATTAGGCTTGGTTTGGCGAACAATGAGCGCTAGCAAGCCTCATGTGGAAGAAACGCTTTTGTGGGGCAGTAGCGAAAAGGGAAATTAGGTGTTCATTATTACGGTTTCCGACAGTTTTAATGGTTAGTAGATAACAGGAACGCAGGAATTTAGAGCGGTTGTTATTGCAGGAACAGTTAACTACAAGAAATAGTAAGATGACGTTAAATCACTTAGCCAAGGCTGCTATTTTGATTCATCAGTCATAGATGCGGCTTCTGTGACTATTGAAAAGGGCACCGTAATTTATTTGCGTGATAATGATAAAATAGTGGTAGCACCAAATAAAAGCTGATTAAGAACAAAGGGAGGCTTCCCTTTGTGCTCTATTGAACGTTAATGCTTCTTAAATTGTGCCATCAACTTTTCGAGATCTTGCGAAAGACCTTGTAAGGTTTGAGTTTCATCAGCATATTTCTGTACCATTTCACGATTATCTACTGCTGTAGACGTAAACTCATCCATATTGGCGTTGATATCCGTTAAGGTAATAGATTGCTCTTCTGTTGCCGTCGCAACAATGTGAGACGTATTGGTAATCTTATGTGTTAACTCGACACTTTTTAACAGATCTTGACGTGCTTTTTCAATTGATGCTGAGGTGTGTTTAGATTGCTCGATAACCCCCTCAATTTCAGAAGAGGCAGATGCCGAAGAAGCTCGTAAGGTTTCCATAATCCCCTGTATTTGTGTTGTTGACGTCGCTGTTTGCGCCGCCAAGTTTCGCACTTCATCGGCAACGACAGAAAAACCTCTGCCATGTTCACCAGCGCGAGCGGCTTCAATAGCTGCATTTAGTGCCAGTAAGTTAGTTTGAGCAGAAATAGTCTCAATAGCTGACAGTGCATTGGCAATGGTTTCAGTATTTACGGTGAGCGAATTAATTACTGTAGCGATATCATTAATTTTTTCCGCAAGGTTGCTAATGTCATTATCTGTTTGCTCAATAACTTGTTGGACATGAGATTCATTTGTTTGAATGTTAGTTGCGATATCTGAAGCTTCCAACGCGTTTTTCGCGATCTCAGATACCGTTTCACCAATTTGGCTGAGCGCGGTTGAGATATGTTGAGTATTTTCATCACTAGTAATTGAACCGCTGATACTTGTATTTGCATCATTATTTAGTTTTACAGCAATATCGTGCAGCTTTTGGCTATTTTCCTCTACCTGAACAAATACAGCTGCTAATTTACTAATAAATTGATTGTAACCTTTTGCTACCGCAATCATTTCTTGTTGGCCTTTTTCAGGCAGTCTGTGGGAAATGTTTGCTTGTCCTCGACCTAATTCTTGGAACATTGTCGCAAGTTGTGCAATAGGTTGTGTAATGCTGTTTGTAATGAAATAAGCCAGTACAAAAGCGATAAGTATAATGACAAGCATCGTGAGCATGATTTGCTGGCGAGCTTCATCTATCGCGTGGAATATTTCAGAACGTGGTACTTGGGCAACAACAAACCAGTTTGCACTATCGATATGGCTTGAGGCTACCAGTAGATCCTGCTCAAATAGGCTTTCTGCTAAGTTGAAGTCAGTTTGATTGAGTAAGCTATCAACATTAGTTTTGTATATCTCATTGATAGACTTACCGATGAGTGATTTGTTGCGATGAAGTTGGATAACGCCATTGCCGTCAACTAAATATACAAAACCTGTTTCCTCTATTTTGAACGAGTTGAGGAGCTCTGCCATCGCTTCAAATGACTTGGCGATACCGGATAAGCCAGCACCTTGTAGCTGTTGATAATTAATAAATACATCAATTTTATTTGAATTAGGGTAGTGATATAAACTAGCACTCGTCTGCTTAGCGCTGTCACGGTATGCGTAAAACCAGCCATCAATATTGTCATTTTTTAATTGGCGTAAGAAACCATCTTGGTTCCAATACATCGCTGATTGTCTGTCGGCAAATGAGGCTGCACTTAAGTCAAAGGTTTGTGTAATGTCTTTAAGTTTTTGCACTAATTGCGCTTCACCGGCTTTAGAACGGCCATTTTCGTTCCAGTCTAAAATAAAGCTATCAGTGGCTAGTTGAGTTGAAATGACCAACATTTCAGATATTTCATTGTTAATTTGAGCACTAACGTTTTGCACCGTAGATGGAATTTCGGAGCCTAGCATACGTTCTTCAACCACGGAACGAGCACTAAGTTGACCAAACGTACCGATAAGTATGGCTGTTAGCAATACCAGACTAATCAGAGAGATAAAAATTTTATTTCGGATAGAGAGGATTTTCATCATTAAACCTGGGAGCCATAATGTTGTTCAATAATTTTAACAAATACTTAACGTAACGCTTGCTACAAATTATAATCATTGATAGCAAAATGTGCGTAGGCTGCGCATATTAGGAGGATATAGTAATTTTTCAAGTGAATTTTAACGCTAGGCAATAGTTAATAAATCTAACTACTTGCCGCAGTTAACCTAGATTTTTACGCATTATGATTGCGTCTTCGTAACCTATTGCTTTCGGGTAATAGCCAGTTCGTCGCCCTGTTTCTACATAACCGTGATTGATATAGAGCATTTGTGCACTGATATTGCTTGAACGTACTTCTAAAAATAGTGTTAAACAGTCGAGTTTTTTTGCATGGCTAAGGTATTGGTTTAATAACGCTTTTCCGTATCCATTACCTTGCTGTTCAGGTGCAACACAAATATCCATTAAGGTAGAGTCACCGACAACATTATCAGCAATATAAAAGCCTATTATCTTATTGTTTAGTTTTGCGACAGCGCCAAAGTAGCGTCCGCCAATACAACTGCGCATTAACTTTTCATTCCATGGATGAGAGTGACACGCTTGTTCGATAGGCATAATAGCCTCTACCGAAGCTTGATTAAGGTCTGTAAATGCTAGTGTCATGTGCGAAGTTCGTTAATGGTTTGCCAGAGCTGGCGTTTCAACTGACTAGATTGTTTAATATCATCTAGCGAGGGTGTTACCAGCAATTGGTCTTGATAATAACACGTGTTTTCTTGGCTAAATTGCCAGTTAATTAAGCCTAAATCAATATGGCCAGAGACCAGCTGGTGTTGGTCTGTATCAATATTCATTGCCATTAAGATATCTTGAAATAATTGCGTTTGAACAAGTTGTTCATAGTCGATTTTTGAAATTTCAGCGTAACTAACGTGTTTTTGCTTAGTTGACGTTTTAGCTTGCCATAGGTCTATGCCAATTTCGTTTAAAATATCGTATTGTCTTTGTGAAATTGTCATTAAGGCTACTGCATCAAACAAAAGGAATTCTATAGTAACGAAATATATAAGGGATGCAAAGAAGGAAGAATGGCAGGGGTAGAGAGATTCGAACTCCCAACCGTCGGTTTTGGAGACCGCTGTTCTACCAATTGGAACTATACCCCTGCAACAAGCGAGCATTATACGTATGCTTTTAAAAAGGTAAAGAGTAAATTTACGAATTTTTACCGTTCGCTTATTTTATATCCACTCCCATCGTTTTTTCTGTCTTTTTGCGTTGTTTTTCACCAGTAAGCTTTTATACGGTATTACCTCTAACTACTTAAGGTAATGGTGGCAAAAACGCATTTCTGTCGGGTACGGGAATACGTCTTCAATAACTCCGTTTGCCACGTTACTTTGTGCTTGTTGCCAATAAGGCGCGGAAAGTAAATCTTCATGGTGTTTTTTAAATAATGTTTTATAGGTTGGGTTGGCTAATGCAAAAATCGCTAATTCTTCTGGAAAAACATCGCCAGGATTAACCGTATACCAAGGTTCTGAGGCATATATTTGTTCTTCTGTTTTTGGCTCTGGCTTTGTTCTAAAGCAGACTTCATCCATATAGGTTATTTCATCATAATCGTAAAAGATAACGCGACCATGGCGTGTTACGCCAAAGTTTTTTAATAGCATGTCGCCTGGAAAGATGTCAGCTGCAATCAGTTGCTTTATTGCTTGCCCGTAGCCAAACAGTGCGTCTTCTTGTTCTTTTTCATTTGCATCAGCTAAGAAAAGATTTAGTGGTGTCATTCTGCGTTCAATGTACATATGCTGTATAACGACAAGATCATCTTCAAATCGAACAATAGAAGGTGCAACCGTTAATAGTTCATCAAGTAATTCTTGGCTAAAACGAGACTTTGGAAAAGCGACTTCTGAATATTCCATGGTGTCTGCCATGCGGCCGACACGATCATGGAGTTTTACCAGACGGTATTTTTCTTTTACTTCGGCTTTTGTTACGCTTTTTGAAGGCGAAAATTTATCTTTAATTATTTTAAATACATAAGGGTAGGACGGTAATGTGAATACAGACATCACCATGCCTTTAATACCTGGTGCCAAAATAAGCTGATCATCGCTACTTGATAAATGATTAAGGAAATCGCGATAGAACTGTGTTTTACCCTGTTTGTGATAACCAATAGCCGAATAGAGTTCAGCTTTTGTTTTATGTGGGATCAGCTTTTTCAAAAATGCCACAAGTGCATACGGGTGTTGGCAATCGACAAAAAAGTACGCACGAGCAAAACCAAATATCACTGCCATTTCCTCGCTGGCACTTAACATGGCATCTAACACAATGCCGCCATGTTCATTATTAACTAAGGCAAGAATAAAAGGCGTTTCTCCACCTGGCGAATTTACTTTTCCGATAATGTAAGCGCCTTTGTTCCGATAAAAGACAAAGTCGAGAATATCGAAAGACATTTGTTTTGGTGTGTAATGAGTTTTCTTTGATTGTTGATAAAATTGCTCAATTAAAATATCAACGTCTCTGGTTAGGTTTTCGTATGCGATATCAAATTGTGGCTTTGCTAAAATATCGTAAATGGTTTGTTTTAAACCTTTTTCGTCAGGATAGTAGCGCGTGTATAACTGTGCAGCTGCGACTGGTTGGCTTTTACTGGCTGTCGTTTGTACAAAAATATAGTCGTTGTTGTAATATTTACGCTCAAATAAATGACAAAAAATTGAATTATAAAAACTCTCAGCTAAATCAGGCTGTGGGTGTTTTTCTAGCATTTCAACATAAGCAAGTTTTACATTTTGCCAAAGTTGGCAATCTAACTGCTCTATTTCAAAGTCCTGCTTTAGCGTAAAGAGGGTTTCGGTAACACGTTTATCGTAAAAGTCGGTTCGCTGTTTTGCGGCTAAATGCACGTCTTGCCATTGGCATTGTTCAAATCGCTGCTTTGCGCTGCGGGTTATTTCAGTAAATAGAAAAATATGGCGTTCAAAGCCATTAAGGATGGTTTTGGCAATGGCGTAGGCTAGATTATTCATAACAACTCGATATCAACCGTTTATAGATTCAACCTAAAGCCTATTAAACTGCTTAGCAAGGCGAAAAGTTATTTAATGAATAGCAAGTATAACAGTTACTTATTAAACGTTATTTAGTCGATTAGATTTTTGTGAATAAATAGGTGCTTTTTACATGACAGTTTATTGCGTAAAAGTAACACTTTTATCTTGCTATTATCTACTGCTAACACTAGACTAGCGCACGATTTTAACTTGTCAAAAAACTAGTAAAAAACCAATGCGTGTAGCTGATTTTTCATTTGATTTACCTGAACATTTAATTGCTCGTTATCCAAAAGCTCAACGAACGGCTAGCCGGTTAATGGCGTTAGATGGCAATACCGGCGATATTTCACATCAAACATTCCCTGATGTGTTGTCACATTTAGCACCTGGCGATTTATTGGTTTTCAATAATACGCGCGTTATTCCTGCACGTATGTTCGGTCAAAAAGCGAGCGGTGGAAAGCTTGAAGTATTGGTTGAACGCATTTTAGATGAGCATAGTGTATTAGCGCACGTCCGTTGCAGTAAGTCTCCCAAACCTGGCTCAGAGATCATTTTAGAAGGTGAAGTGAATGTCACCATGGTTGCACGTCACGATGCGCTTTTTGAACTGAAATTTAATCATGATGAAAATGTACTAAACATTCTAGAGCGCATTGGTCATATGCCGTTGCCGCCATACATTGACCGTCCTGACGAAGACAGTGACAAAGAACGCTATCAAACGGTTTACAATGAAAAACCAGGCGCGGTTGCTGCGCCAACGGCAGGATTGCATTTTGATGATGAGTTACTAGAAAAAATTAAGGCTAAAGGTGTTGAGCTTGCCTTTGTTACTTTGCATGTGGGCGCTGGTACGTTTCAAACTGTAAAGGTCGACGACGTAAAAGACCATGTTATGCATGCTGAATATGTGGAAGTAAGCGAACAAGTTGTTGAGCAAATCAAACAAACCAAAGCGCGAGGTGGACGCATTATTGCTGTTGGCACTACGTCAGTTCGTTCGTTAGAAAGTGCAGCAAAAAGCGCATTAGATGCAGGTACTGAGCTAGCACCTTATTACCAAGACACCAGTATCTTTATTACGCCAGGATACAATTGGCAGTTGGTTGATGGTTTAATCACGAACTTCCACCTGTCTGAATCAACTTTATTAATGCTGGTAAGTGCCTTTTCAGGCTACGAGCATATTATGGCGGCCTATAAGGAAGCGGTAGCAAATGAATATCGTTTCTTTAGTTATGGCGATGCCATGTTTTTAACACGTAAAACACTATCATTAGTGTAGCCAATTACCATCAGCCTGTTTCGCTGGTAGGTTAAGGAAAGAAACATGAAATATGAATTGATCACTACCGACGGTAAAGCACGTCGTGGTCGTTTAACATTTGACCGCGGCACGGTAGAAACCCCTGCGTTTATGCCTGTAGGTACTTACGGTACAGTTAAAGGTATGAAAACTGAAGAAGTGGAAGAAATAGGCGCAGAAATTATTCTGGGTAATACCTTCCATTTAATGCTTCGTCCAGGTACCGATATTATTGAACAACATGGCGATTTGCATGACTTTATTAATTGGGATAAACCTATCTTAACTGACTCAGGTGGTTTCCAAGTATTTAGTTTAGGGAAAATGCGTAAAATCACTGAAGAAGGCGTAAAGTTTAGCTCGCCTGTCAACGGTGAAAAAATTATGCTGACACCCGAGCGATCAATGGAAGTTCAGCGCAAACTAGGTTCAGATATTGTGATGATATTTGATGAATGTACGCCTTATCCAGCAACTCACCAAGAAGCAAAAGACTCAATGGAGCTTTCGCTGCGTTGGGCTCAACGTTCTAAAGATGCTCATAAAGGCAATAAAAATGCGTTATTTGGCATCGTGCAAGGTGGTATGTATGAAGACTTGCGTGAAATTTCTGCCAAAGGCCTAAAAAGTATTGAATTTGATGGCTATGCCATTGGTGGTTTGTCGGTGGGTGAACCAAAAGAAGATATGATTCGCATTTTAGATCATACAACCCCCTTGATTCCGGAAAATAAACCCCGATATCTAATGGGAGTTGGTAAGCCTGAAGACCTAGTGGAAGGCGTGCGTCGTGGTATCGACATGTTTGATTGTGTGATGCCAACGAGAAACGCACGAAATGGTCATTTATTTGTGACAGACGGTGTGGTGAAAATTCGCAATGCTCGTCATAAAACAGATAATGGCCCATTAGATCCGCAGTGTGATTGCTACACTTGTAAGAACTATTCTCGTGCATATTTACATCATTTAGATAAGTGTAACGAAATTTTAGGATCACAATTGAATACCATTCATAACCTACGCTTTTATCAACGTGTTATGAAAGGTTTGCGTGATGCGATAGAGCAAGGTAAATTGGACGGATTTGTCGAAGAATTCTATGCCTTGCGTGGTTTGCCTGTGCCGCCATTAGCAGGTCAAGAGAAAACATAATTTAACGTTTAATAGAAGTATAAGAAGAGGAAACTATGGACTTTTTTATTAGTAAAGCACACGCCGCAGCAGCGCCAGCTCCAGGTGCCGGTATGGACATGATCATCATGTTACTTGTGTTTGGTTTAGTGTTTTATTTTATGATTTACCGCCCACAAGCTAAACGTGTTAAAGAGCATAAAAGCTTAATGTCTGCATTAGGCAAAGGCGATGAAGTGCTTACACAAGGTGGTTTAGTAGGTAAAATTGCAAAAGTTTCTGATGAAAAAGACTTTGTTGTGATTGCAATTGCTGAAGGTACTGAAGTAACAGTACAAAAAGCTGCTATTTCAGCAGTACTGCCAAAAGGCACAATGAAAAGCTTGTAGTCAAATAGCCGCACTTGTTGCGGCTTTTTGCTTTATTAAAGATAACTTTAGGATGAAATTGTGTTAAACAAGTATCCATTATGGAAAACCTTGATGGTGCTGTTCATTGTTGCCATCAGTGCCCTATATGCTGCACCAAACCTTTATGGTGAAGACCCAGCGGTACAAATTTCAGGCTTACGTGGCTTTGTAGCGAGTGAGACAACGAAGGCAAACGTTGAAAGTACCCTTAAAGAAAACCAAATTGAGTACATGAACGCTGAATTTGAAAAAGACCAAGTATTGGTTCGTTTCAAGAATACTGAAGATCAGTTAAGAGCGCGTGACTTACTTGATGAAAAAATTGGTGAAGAATATTCAGTTGCGTTAAACCTTACGCCAGCAACACCTGATTGGTTAGCTGCAGTAGGCGGAGCGCCTATGAAACTAGGTTTAGATTTAAGTGGTGGTGTTAGCTTCTTAATGGAAGTTAATATGAACGAAGCCATCTTAAAAGCTGAAAACGGTATGGTAGGTGATTTTCGTACCGACCTTCGTGGCGAAAAAATTCGCTATAAAGGTGTTAAACGCACTGATAATGGCATTGAGATTCGCTTAAGAAATGCTGAAGATTTAGACGCGGCAGAAACCTTTCTATCTCGCCGTTACCGCGATTTTATTTTTGACGAAAACTCTGATGATTTAACGCTTACTGCGATCATGACAGAGCAAAAATTAAAAGAAACACGTGAATATGCGCTTCAGCAAAACATTACGATTATTCGTAACCGTGTAAATGAATTAGGTGTTGCAGAACCGCTTGTACAACGTCAAGGTCAAAAGCATATTGTTATCGAATTACCGGGTATTCAAGATACGGCAAAAGCTAAGAAAATTTTGAATGCAACTGCGACTATTGAATTTAGAATGGTTGATACTGACGGTGATTTGAACGCAGCCTTAAGTGGTCGTGTACCGGCAAGCTCTCAACTATTAAATCAACGTGATACTAATCGCCCAATTCTGTTAAAGAAACGCGTTATGTTAACGGGTGATCATATTGTTGATGCTAAATCTGGCTTCGATGAATATTCACGCCCGCAAGTAAACATTACCCTTGATTCGCCAGGTGGTAGCAAATTCTCTAACGCAACCAAAAACAACATTGGTAAGCCAATGGCGGTTGTATTTATTGAATACAAGCCAACAGGTAGAGTTGATGCAGAAGGCAATACCATCTTTGAAAAAGTTGAAGAAGTTATTTCTGCACCAACTATTCAAGCTCGATTAGGCAAAAGCTTCCGTATTACGGGTGCAGGTAGCCAAGCTGAAGCACATGACTTAGCGTTATTACTTCGTGCTGGTGCCTTAATTGCACCTATTCAAATTGTTGAAGAACGTACTGTTGGACCATCTCTAGGTGCTGAAAACGTACAGTTAGGTCTTCAAGCGATTGTTATAGGCTTTATCGCGGTTTGTATCTTTATGGTTATTTACTACCGTGCATTCGGCATTGTCGCTGACGTTGCACTGACCGTTAACCTTATTATGATTATTGGTGTTATGTCGATGATCCCAGGTGCAACATTAACGTTACCAGGTATGGCGGGTATTGTATTAACCGTTGGTATGGCCGTCGACGCAAACGTACTTATTTTTGAGCGTATTCGCGAAGAATTGCGTAATGGTAAATCAGTCCAACAAGCGATTCATCAAGGTTACGATGCCGCTTATTCAACCATTCTTGATGCCAATATTACGACTTTGATTGCAGCGTTTGTTTTGTTTGCTGTTGGTACTGGCCCAATCAAAGGCTTCGCAGTTACGTTATCTATCGGTATTATCACATCGATGTTTACCGCTATTTTATTAACTCGTACCATTGTAAATGGTGTTTGGGGCGGTAGACGCCTTGAGAAACTACCAATTTAAAGACGAAGGACTTTATTATGCAAATTATGAATTTTGAAAAGCCTATCGACTTTATGCGTTTTCGCAAACCTGCACTGATGTTAAGTGTGTTTGTGATGTTAATGTGTGTAGTTTCTTTAGCGACCAATAAGCTTAACTTTGGCTTAGACTTTACTGGCGGAACATTAATTGAGGTTGGTTTTGAACAGCCGGCTGATTTAACGAAATTACGAAGCGTATTAGATAGCAACGGTTATGATGACGCAGTTGTTCAACTATACGGTAGCTCACGTGATGTGGTTATTCGTTTAGGTGTTCGTGAAGATGTAAAAGCTGAAACGTTAGGTGATCAAGTATTAAGCGTTTTACGCGAAGGCACTGGCCAAAATATTGATATGCGCCGAATTGAATTTGTTGGCGCAAGTGTTGGTGATAACTTAGCAGAGCAGGGCGGTTTAGCTATGCTAACGGTACTTATCTGTATCTTAGTATATGTATCATTCCGCTTTGAATGGCGTTTTGCTGTGGGTGCTGTGGTCGCTTTATTCCATGATGTATTGTTAACACTTGGTCTATTTTCAGTGTTAGGTTTGGAGTTTGATTTAACGGTACTTGCTGCATTACTTGCGGTTATCGGTTACTCGTTAAACGATACCATTGTTGTGTCTGACCGTATTCGTGAAAACTTCAGAAAGGTTCGCGATGAAGAAACTGGCCAAATTATTAATATCTCATTGACGCAAACACTAGGTCGTACGTTTATTACCTCATTAACGACGATTATTGTACTTCTTGCTCTGTTCTTTAAAGGTGGTGCGTTAATCCATGGTTTCGCAACTGCGTTACTATTTGGTGTGTTCATTGGTACTTATTCATCAATCTACATCGCTAGCTCACTTGCATTGACATTAGGTGTTTCAAAAGAAGACTTAATTCCTGAAGTGATTGAAAAAGAAGGTGCGGATCAAGAGGAAATGATGCCTTAGGTTTGGCTTAAACGTATTAAAAAGGGCAGAGTGTAAATAACTCTGCCCTTTTTTTATGGGCGACATCCTTGTCTCACGGTGAGGTTATCGATAACTTGCTAATTGCTCGCTAGGCTCAGTTATTTGGTAAGTAATTGTTTTATATAAAACATTGTTTAAGTAAACTTCCATATGGTAAATACCCGCACTATCTTCTTTGTCGGTGCGCATGAAAAGCGCTCCGCGTTTTTGAATTTGCATCATCTTCCCCATCAGCTTGTTAGGCTTGTCATGCTCCAATTGAGGTAAAATGTGGACAGAGCTAAGGGTAAACACTTTGTTGTCTTCGTTGGTCACAACAAGGCCATACAGCGCAGGTTCACCATTGTAAGTTTTTGGAATCATGTTTGTTTTTTCAAACCCTACTGGCTCACCGTAATTGTTGTGAAGCACTAGGCCAAACTCTAAGTTGTAATCCGCAGCGTGAACAGTGCCAAAACTACCTAGCCCAACCATGACTAGACGTGTCAATGCTTTATTAAACTGTTTCATGGTATTTCTCCTTGCTTAACGTTCTTGATGCAAATAGGCAGATAAAAGCCGTAATAAAAAGTAAGTGACTATTCGGGACAGGTACTTCAACGACAATTGCGCCAGGAGGTATGCTCCCTTCAATTTCAGCGACTATTTTGTTTTCAATTGCCGATTGAAATGCGTTAAAATTGTTAGCGACGAGTAGGAACGGACTTTCACCATTAATCACATCGTTCGTATACTGATCAACGACACTTTGGCTATTAGTGATACCAATCCCAATCCCGTTACTTTGGCTATTAGTGATAACAATCCCGTTAATGGTATCTACCCCATTCTCTATTGCATTATCCGAAGCCGTTGCGACATTAAGACCTGAGTTATTGGTGCCATCGCCTGATATATCGATGATTTGCTGATAGCCCTGATAATCATTCTGGTCAAATAGTGGTGAGGCAAAATCTATCGCGCTACCAATAGCTGTCATCCCAGAAAACGGTCTCGCTAAATCGCCAATACTTTGAGCAAGCGCGTTAGCACTCTCTTGCGAATCGACCAAGCTCCAATCAATCATTACTTGTTGCTGAGAGCTCCCTGACCACATTATCAATTGGACGGCAATTTTCCCTTCTGTTCCGTTGATAATGGCATTTTGCAAATTATCGCTTTCAAAAGCCGATTGATAACCTTGTAATTGCATATCGTATTCGTTGTTATTGATGCTACCTGAAATATCGACTAGCAAAGATAACTCTATATCGACGGGTGTTATCGCGTCTGCACTTGGCGATAAAGCCATGCTTAGTGCGAGTAACCCCATTGGAATTGCTAACTTTGTCATAACTGACTCCTTCACTCTCCACAGCTGTGTGAATTGGACAATGCTAACAATGCGCCATATTAAAAAACTCATTTAAATACAATAATTTAAGTTATTTCCAGGTGTTTTTTAGTGAATGAGATTTGCAATTTGCATTAGGAGGGTTTGCAAAATGCAATGCAAGTTTCAAATCTATAGTAGGTGTTTTTTATAACTTGTTGAATTTTATGGTTTATTGTTAATGGCTAGCGAATTGCAATTGCAATAGTACTAGCAACAATAATGAAGTAGACAATGCGAGGGGCTTAGTATGAGTACACATTATAGGAAAGACCGCTACAGAAAAACGTCTTCAATGAAAGAAAGCTTAATTAAGGTGGGTGTTGTATTAGTAATGATCGCAAGTTCTACAGCTGCTTGTATTCATTTGTGGCATAAAACAACATTGCTTAAAGATGATATTAGTAAAAATAAAGCGTTAATCAGTGCTCAAAGTAAAGAGCTCGATATATTAAGGACGCTGAATCCATATTATGTAGATAGTAATGACGTGTTATCAAAGGCCGTTGAAAATGCTGATCTTTACCCTGGTTGGATTACCCGTGTATACCCTGTGCCAGATAAAAAAGAACAAATTTTTCATGCGACAGATATCGGCTCGTTTGTTATGAACGAAACTAAATTTTCTTTAGCTAGCCACAAGCGTTATGGCATCACTCAGTCTGATAAAAGCATGTATCGATTAAATGGCTTGTATCCAAGCCATAGTGCTGGGCGGTTGCAAGTTGCGGCAGCATTTTATTTGAAGGGGAATGGTTCGGACGCTCGGGATTCAATGAGTCAAATTGGCTCTTGTTATGCGCGAATTGATATTAATAGGAAGCGTGTGATCGATCATAAGTTGCACATCGTCACTAAATTTGAACAGGAGCAGATTTTAACGGGCAATGTCGATTTAGGTAAAGGTTTATACCCAATTAGTGCCGTGTTTTATTGTGATCGTAATAGTGATTTTTCTGGCGATGATGTTGAAGTAGCTATTTCGTTTAGAACGCCAAGACAGCAATCTTTAACGACGAGTCGACACTCAATATTTCATATCTACAAGCCTGATAGCATCACGGCAAAACTATAGCGAGCAACGCAAAACGAGCTGGCAAATAGTCAGGTTTTTTCATACACCAGTGTTTTGTATTAGGGTCTGTTGATATTTCAGTTTGTAACTCTGTTGCCTTGAAAAAGATGAGATTCGCGGCGCTTAAAGTAATGTTTGGTTGTTCCAAATACACTTTAAGCAACAAAGAATATCGCTTTTTCAAGTCAATCCAAAGGGCTTTGGATAATTTTAAACCTAACATCGTTGAAAATCGTTAAGGTAGAACAACTACATTACTCTCTTTTCGCCTTGTTATCTCCAAGATTAGCCTAAAGCAGGGGCTAAAATGAAAGATCAACAGCCCCTAAATGGCGTTAAGATTTTTTTACTGGGTAATTTTTAACTTTATCAAAGATGTAAGGCCCCTCAATAGCCCCTCAAACTTGCTTATCATTTACATCAAAACCTTGATCCCAACTGGTTAAAACACCTTTTTGGATATCAACATGAGATGTCGCATAATTTGCACCACGTAGTTTGCTCAAACAGCGTTTTTCATCAGTTGAACCTAAGTACTTAATCGCGTTATCAATTTGCTTTTTGTCGATATTAATGTGACAGCCTTGGCGTAAAATTAAATCTTGTGGGGTTAGCCCGTCAAGTTGCTGTGGAGAGCGTCAAACACCAATATATTCTTTAGCATTGGGGATTTCGTAAACGGTGCTGGTAAAAGTTCCTTGTGGCATTTGCTCCAACTTGTATACACGTTGACGATAAGGTTTGTCTAAATTGGCTGATACGGCCTGTTCAACGTAAAGCCACATAGCGTCATCACGAGTTGGCCATATTTGTACCATTTCTAGGTTAATATCATAATAGCTTTCATTCGTAATCGATTGGGCATTGCTGTTAAAAGAACCTGTCATCCAATCAGCTAACTCATTTAGATTAGTTACAAAGGCTGAAGGCATTGCTAGGTTGGTGGCAAGTAAAATGGCTTTAAGCTTTATTATTGTCCTTATTATTGTCCTTATTATTTTCGGCTTGTTAGTCTGGGATTGGAAACCTTAAAGTAAAGGTTGTTCCTTTATCAAGTGCTGAGTTAACGGAAATATTTGCATCGTGCTTCTCAATGATTGCATATGAAACACTTAACCCTAACCCTGTCCCTTCATTTTCTTTTTTCGTGGTATAAAACGGTTCAAATAATCTTTTTATGTTTTTTTGTTCAATACCACAGCCGGTATCACTCACGGTAATTTCAATTTCATCAGCAATAACTTGGCTCATAACCGTTAACTCACCTTTTTCAGACATCGCGTGCGACGCGTTGACGAAAAGATTAACAAAAACTTGTTGGAGTTGACCAAAGTTACCGTGGATTACTGGTAGCTTTGGCGTTAGTTGCATATTAAGTTGATGCTCATACTTGAGTTGATTCCAAACAATTTCAATGGCTGAGTTAATGGCATCATTAATGTTAACCTCACCAAATTCATCTTGTTCTTTTCTCGAAAACGTTTTCAAACTGTTTACTATTGCGGCAACACGATCAACGCCAGTTTTACATGCTTCAATAAGTGGAGGGGTATCTTCTAGCGCATAGGATAAAAGAGGATCTATTTCCTGCTCCTTGTCGGTTAAAGAGTTGCTTAGCACATTCAAGGTATTTTTATAAATTTCAAAATAGTCAGTGAGTACACCTAAATTACTCGCGACGTAACCGATTGGGTTATTGATTTCATGGGCAATTCCAGCAGAAAGTTGCCCGAGCGATGCCATTTTATCGTTATGTGCGAGTTGTTGCTGCGTTTTCTTCAGCGTCGATAATGTATGCTTGAGTTTCTGGTTATTATAAGAGAGCTCTATTTCGGTCATTCTTTTATTGATTGCTGTAGTGAAGCTTTGACCAGACACTCTCAAGGTATTCTTAAAGTCATCGCTATAACAATAGTGATTAATATCAAGCAAGATAATGCGCTGTTGGCTTTTAGAAATAGAAATCACATAAAACAACATCGTACTATTATGAAATAACGTTGAGAATGGATCTTCTCCATTGAGCTCTTGTCGGTGCCAATGCTGTTGATCATGTGAAATAAGGTGAGTTAACTCGTCTTCTAATCGAGTGGTTAAATCTATCCTTTGCCAACTTGATGAAGGGGTCGGCAGCTGCTGTAGTTGCCAGCTTGTTTGTTTAGTTAAAGAAGCAAGAAAAACAGGGCATTGCTCAAGTAGTTGCTGCAAGTTATGGCAATAAGAGTCGAACATTTCTTTGAGACTCCTATCGGAAATCATGCCCTGGTTTAACATCGACAAAAATTGAAGTTGAATTTGTCTTGATGTAGCCTCTTGATAGGCTTTCAAAAATTCTTTATTTTCATCTAACCGTTGTTGGGCTTTTTCATCAAGTTTTTGTTCTAGCAGTTTTTTACTATTTCGTTCTCTTTGTAATGCATTTTCCAGTAATTGAACCGCATTTTTATAGTCATCTATCGTTTTTGAATTCTGATCAGACAATGATCGTCTCCCTTTAACAAGCATTGACTTTGTGACAATTCGACCTTTTGGTTAAAATGTTTAGCTGCACCCAAAATAAGCCCTTCGGCAAAGTGACACATCTTTCTTTTAGATAAGTAACGCACGACTAGGGTGTTATCGTCAGGGCGATCGTATAGCAATGTAGGTGTATATGCTAATGGATCAGCTTTTTGAACTTCGGTATGAATTACAGAATCTACGATGATGATAAAATCAAACACATCTTCTACATGCGAGGCGTATTTAGTTGCTATGCCCATTAACGTTGGAAAAAAGTACACACCAAAACCCCGATAAAGGTCGGGCGCTGGTGTAGCAAGTTTTTCAGATAATGCGTGAGCTAACATAAAAAACTCTTCATCGTCATAAATTTCTGTTGTTAGATATTCGCCTTTAGAAGCCAAAGTACAACTATCAACGACCTCTAGCCATAGAGTTAATGAGTGTTCTTGTTCAACAAATTCTGCTAAACCAGTAAAGATTGCACCTTTCATATTGATACTTCTAATTGATTAATAACGTGTATCCATTATATCTTTAACTATAATGCTGACGTTGTTTAAAGCAAGTCTTTAATTTTTTACGTAATAAAATGGAGTTTAGATGCTACCTTCTGTTTTGATAGTTGATGATGAAAGTGAAATCATTAATGCGCTTAAAAGAGTTTTACATGGTAAGTTTGATATACAAGGTTTTACTGATCCAAGAGAAGCGATAAAGCACTTTGAAGCGTGCCCTAGCCATATAGTGATAAGTGATATGCGAATGCCTGAGATGACGGGGGCAGAATTTTTGACTAAAGTTGCTCAGCTTCACGAACCGACTAAACGTGTTGTATTAACTGGCTATGCCGATCTTTCGTTGGCGGAAGAAGCTATCAACCAAGGTAAAATATCTTGTTATATCGCCAAGCCTTGGGACAACAAAAAACTCATTGAACAACTTAATCTGTTAGTTGATGACATTAAAAAAGATGCAAGAACACGCAACACAATAAAACGCTTGAGTATTGATCACAAAAAGCTGAATACGTTAGAGCAAACCATTTCGCTACTGAATGAAAAGTCAGATCAACAGGTTTCTGAACTAAAAGAAATGAATGTTGAGCTTTTGCATTTAGGTGCTAATTTAGTGAGTTTTTTCTGCCAAGATGGTGATAGACAAAGTGAACGGGTAGCACAGCAAGCAAAACTGCTTGGTAAACGTTTAGGATTGACTCCAGCAGAATGCCAACACATATACTTGGCCGGCTTGTATCATAAAATCGGGTATCACGTCATTCCTGAAGAGTTGGCCAACAAGGCTTGGTATCAAATGACCCAGCTCCAGCAAAAACAATGGGCGGCCTTTGCTGTTACCAGTGGTGAGATTTTATCTAGTTCCCGACTACTGGAATCAAGTGGAAAACTTTTACATCATCTATTTGAGCATGTAGACGGCCAAGGGTTTCCTGACGGGTTAATTGACGAGGATATTCCACTAGGTAGCAAAATTCTGTCAACTGTTTTGTATTATGACCTATTGGTACGCGGTGATATTTTAAATAGCCCGGTTAATCATGTTGAAGCTGAAATAGTGATAAACAAAATGTCAGGCATTGTGTTTGATAGACGTGTAATCAATGCCTTATATCAGCTGATATTATCACCGCAGAGGGACGAAAATTTTGAACGCATTGTTTTGGTATCTGATCTAGTCAAGGGCATGCGTTTAACACAGGATGTTTATGATCTTAATCAACGAAAGCTATTACCTGCAGAAACGGAATTGGCTTTAAAGCAAATTGAACAACTAAAAGCGTATCAGGATGCCTCTGAGCAACAATTAATAATTTATGTTGAAGGTCAACAAAACGTAAGGGAAGTAAATGAGTCAAGCTAAAGAGTTACCGATTGTCGTAATTGTTGATGATGAACCTGAAATTTGTACGTCAATCAACCGTTGTTTGATGCGTGTAAATGCCCAAGTTCATAGCTTTACGTCACCAAGACAAGCATTAAACTTTATAAAAGAACATGAGATTGCGCTTATTATCTCTGATCAGCGTATGCCAGATATTGATGGCCATGATTTACTAAAACAAGTAAGAAACCTAGCGCCGCAATCAACTCGCATTATGCTTAGCGCTTATCAAGACTTCGATGATGTCTCTAAAAGCTTCAATGAAGGTATTATTGACAAGTTTATTTCTAAACCATGGAAGAATGTTGATTTAGTTTTTGCTGTTGAAAACGCGATCAACGCAGAGCACAGTATCGAAAGTAAGGTAACGTCGTCTAAACCTGTAGCGGGTGATATCATCGGTGAAAGCACTGTGATGCATACGTTAAAACAGCAGATTAAAATGGCTGCGGGGGCCAACGTACCAATTTTCGTTCATGGTGAAACTGGAACAGGTAAAGAGTTAGTCGCTAACGCTTGCCATAAAGCAAGCTCTAGAGTTAAACACCCGTTTATTGCTGTTAATTGTGCGAACTTTTCTGAACAACTAATAGATGCTCAACTATTTGGTGCCGTTAAGGGGGCTTATACTGGAGCAGTCAAAGATTCACAGGGGATTTTTGCTCAAGCCGATGGTGGCACAGTATTTTTGGATGAGATCACTACATTGCCTTTGGGAATTCAAGCGAAGTTATTAAGAGTATTGCAGGAGCGCGAGTATACGCCTTTAGGCTCAACAGTATGCGTGAGCTTTGATACGCAAATCGTAAGTGCTTCTTCGGTAAAACTTTCTGACGCTGTAAATGCTGGGGAATTTAGAGAAGATCTATTCTACAGGCTTAATGTTATTCCTTTATCAATCGCACCATTACGCGAGCGTGGTGAAGACATCGCGATTTTGGCTAATTATTTTCTAAGTAAATTTAGTAAAGAACAAGGTAAGCAGTTTACAGACTTTGCTTCATCAACCACCTCATTCATGAAGCAATACCACTGGCCCGGTAATGTGAGGCAGCTAGAAAACACAATTCATGGTGCGTGTATCATGCACGATGGTACTGAGATGACAAGAGAGATGATTGAAAATATCTTGCAACAACATGTCGGCTTCAATCAAAATGAGTCAACTTCAAGCACTTTCATAGAAAATGATGATGAAAATGTTGTACCGCTCGCTGACGTAGAAAGAAAAGCTATTGAATCAGCGATAGATAAATGCAATGGAAATATCTCGCAAGCCGCAGCCTTGCTGAAGGTGAACCCTTCAACAATCTACCGTAAGATGCAAAAATGGTGATGTTATTTAATTACGTAATTTAATTTCCTGTGGTAGCTTTTAACGCTATTTTATTCCTCTTTAAGAATGTTTTGTAATTTTATTACGGAATATCTTTACAATTGGTTTTTGGTTAGTATAATTACTCTAAATCTTGTGGTTAGCCCTGTTATTTGAATTGTTTTAGAGGTCATTATGAAAAAGTTATTTGCATTAGTTGTTGCGTCAATTGTTAGTAGTCAATCATTTGCATTGTCATCAAACGTTAAAGTTGTTGCGTTAGATGATTCACAAGCAACTAATTTATGTGTTGTTGCTGCAACACAAGGTTACGGTCAAGCTAAAAAAGTAGCGATGGGTGTATTTGATAATGCCGAACGTGAACTTGCAACAATGACTTGTAACGGAATGAGCCTTAAGGTCTTTGCTATAAAAGCACAAAAGCAACAGGCTATTGACACATCACCGTCACAAAAGGTCGTTAAGTTTGTTGCAGCGCAAAACAATGAAGCATCTAACTTATGTATTACTGCATTAAACGAAGGTATCGAAGCGGTAGCACAAGTAAACCGTCGTGCGCTAACTGACTTATATTGTAATGGTGTTATCGTAACTAAATTCGCTCGTTACAACGCACCTAAGTAATTACCCCCAAGCTAACTTGCTTGCTTAAAATTTATTCGTAATAAATGTCGCTTCAATAGCGGCATTTTTTTTCTGTCATAAAAGTGTAATACCACCAAGCCTTTACATCACCTGCGTTCAACTACCCCTGTCATCTTTCTGTAAACTTGCTGAAATAAAAAATAAACATTTCCAAAACATTTCTGTCATTTTTGCGCAGTAGCATGACGTCAAAATTTTTAATAACAAAAAATTACGTTTAGTAACTTTTAATAACTTAGACATGCTGCGGAGCATAATAAACATGAAAATGATGGATCTTTTTAAAGTAAGTGCTGTTTCTAGTGCATTAATACTTGCTGGTTGTGGTGGTGACATCAATTTGTCATCAGAAGTAGATAACTCAGTTGGTGATACAATTATCAATAACCCTGAGCCAACTAACCCAACAAATCCTACTGATGATTTAGCTGGTACGCCAAATACTACGTTAAGTGCTGAAGTAAGCGCGGTATTAGGTACAGAAGTTTATGTTCAAACGATCTCAAGTGCTATTACTGAAAACACAACGTTAGTAGCAAGCACTGAAGGCACGCCGGTTTTTTATGCAATCGACGGTGCTTTAGAAGTAGGTGAAGGTTCAACAACAAGTGAATCTCGCCAAGGTGCTCCTGCTCAGCAACAAAATGCAAATGCAGACGGTAGCCCAATTACCCTAACAATTGAACCAGGTGCTGTAGTTTTTGGTAACTCTGGTAGCGACTACGTTGTTGTTCACCGTGGCGCAAAAATTATGGCTGAAGGTACAGCGCAAGATCCAATCATCTTTACGTCATTACAAGATGTGAAAGGTGAAGAAACGACTGCTGGTCAATGGGGTGGTTTAGTTATTTTAGGTAACGCTCCTTCAAACAAATGTCCTACAGATGGCAGTGAATGCGCACTTCAAGTTGAAGGTGTAGAAGAAGGTGCTGTATTTGGTGGTACTGACTGGGAAGATGACTCAGGTATTTTAAAGTACGTCGTTGTTAAGTATGCAGGTTATGAAATTGCACCAGACAACGAATTAAATGGTGTAACATTTGGTGGTGTTGGTTCTGGCACACAAGTAGAGTACATTCAAGTACATGCTAATGCTGATGATGGTGTAGAATTCTTCGGTGGTGCGGTAGATGTTAAACATTTAGTACTAACGGGTAACAAAGACGACTCAGTTGACTGGGACAATGGTTACCGTGGTCGCTTGCAACATGTTTTCATTCAACATGACGTAAATGCTGGTGAAGCTAACCGCGCTATCGAAGCTGATAACGATGGTTCAACGCCAGACAAAGAACCTCAATCAAACCCGACAATTGCTAACATGACAATTATGGGTAACAACTTCGATACTGCTGATAAAGATTCAGAAGGTATCTACTTACGTGAAGGTACTGCTGGTAAGTTCTACAACGTTGTAATTACTGGCCCAGAAGAAATGGGTGAGTGTTTAGAATTTGAAGGTGGCGAAACGTCTTCTGTTACTGTAGATAACGCTACTTCAGGTAAAATCGTTTTTGAAAACTCTGTATTAGCTTGTTCAAACGGCGAAAACTTTAAAGATTCTAAAGCAGCTGACGATTCAGTACTTCTTGATTTAGAAGCATGGTTCCTAGCAGAAGAATCAAATTCAATTAGCACATCAGTTCAAATTGATAATAACGGTGTACCAGATGCAAACTCTCCACTAATTGGTGCAGGTCAAGATCCAGCAGCAATCGACGGTTGGTTTGACACAGCTGATTACGTTGGTGCATTCGATGGTAGCGACGACTGGCGTGACGGTTGGGCATTTGGTTTCGGTGGTGGTGTAGTAACTGCTGAAGCACCTATTGAAGGTTGTCCTACTGGTACAACAGCAATTACAGCTGTAGCTGGCCAATCAGCATGTGAAATCTCAGGTACATTAACTGCAGATGTAACATTAACAGCAAACAATATTTACGCATTAAATGGTCCAGTATTTGTTGGTGAAGACAAAGCAAACTCAGCAACATTAACTATTGACGCTGGCGTAACTATCTTTGGTCGCTCAGGCGGTGACTACCTAGTAGTAAGTCGTGATTCAAAAATTGAAGCAAACGGTACTTCGGCTAACCCAATTACATTTACGTCTAACCAAGATGTAACTGGCGAAGAAACAGGTTCTGGCCAATGGGGTGGCATGGTGCTACTTGGTAATGCTCCATCTAACAAATGTCCTACAGACGGCAGTGACTGTGCACTTCAAGTTGAAGGTGTAGAAGAAGGTGCTGTATTTGGTGGTACTGACTGGAACGATAACTCTGGTACTTTACGTTACGTAGTTGTTAAGCACGCAGGTTTTGAAATCGCACCAGATAACGAGTTAAACGGTATTACATTTGGTGGCGTTGGCGCTGCAACAACTGTTGAGTACATCCAAGTACACGAAAATGCTGATGACGGTGTTGAGTTCTTCGGTGGTGCTGTAAACGCTAAGTACGTTGTTCTAACTGCAAACAAAGATGATTCAGTTGATTGGGATAACGGTTACCGCGGTAACATGCAATACGTACTAGTTAAGCACGCTGATAACGATGGTGAAGCTAACCGTGCGATTGAAGCTGATAACGATGGTTCTACACCAGATAAAGATCCTCAATCAAACCCTACTATTGCTAACATGACAATTATCGGTAACGGTTTTGATACAGCTGATAAAGATTCAGAAGGTATCTACTTACGTGAAGGTACTCGTGCACAATTACACAACTTTGTAGTAACTGGTGCCGCTGGTATGGGCGAATGTTTCGAACTAGAAGCTGGCTTAACAGTTGACCAAGCGGTATCTACAGACACTGTAATTACTAACTCAGTATTTGCTTGTGACGAGAACTTCAAGAACACTGCTGACTCTAGCGATGCAGACTTCAACCTAGGTAACTGGGTACTAAATGCGATGATGAACAACTCAACGCAAGAAAACATTGCAGATGTGTTAAGTGGTATTTATACAACTGATGCAACTGAAGCATACGACTTCGGTGCTAGCACATTCTTCGATAATGCATCTCACATCGGTGCGGTAACAGCCGACAACGATTGGACTGCAGGTTGGACAGTAGGTCTAGAATAAAACCTACCTTAATTAAGCCGCTACCTCGGTAGCGGCTTAATGCTTTAAAACAAATGTTAATTAAAGCGAACCAACTCAATAAAACCTAAAAAGTAATTCAGTCCACAACTACCATGCATAGATTGAACGCGAACATGAACGTTCTTGATAACAACATCATCATGCATAGTAACGAGGTTAGAGATGAAAAAAGTAATTAATCGTTTTAGCTTGTCTAGCTTAACGCTCTCAATACTAGCTGGTCTTACTGTTTCTGTTGCAAGTGTTAACGCTGCAGAACAAGACGAAGAGCTTGCGATGGAAGAAGTCGTTGTTAAAGCGAGTCGATTAAAAGGTACTGCAAGTGCCGTAATTGAAGAAAGAAAAAACCAAGCATTCGTTGCAGACATCTTAGGTGCAGAACAAATTTCTCGCACTGGTGACAGTGATGCAGCTGCGGCCCTACGTCGTGTTACTGGCTTAACGCTAGTTGATGGCAAGTTTATTTATGTTCGTGGTTTAGGTGAGCGTTATTCAAGTACGCAGTTAAATGGTGCTTATGTACCAAGCCCAGATCCGACACGTACAGTTATTCCATTAGATTTATTCCCATCATCGATTATTGAATCATTATCCGTTCAAAAATCGTATTCTCCGTCAATGCCTGCACACTTTGGTGGCGGTAACGTTGATATTCGTATTAAAACCATCCCAAGTGACTTTGTTTTTAATGTACAAGGTAACGTAGGTGGAAATACTGACAACTTTGGCGAAGGCTTTAGCTACGCTGGTGGTGATGATGATTGGAAAGGTCTAGACGACGGTACACGTGCCGCGCCTCAGGCGTTGCAAAATTTATGGTCAAGCTATGCTGGCCTAGATAGCATCAGCCAAGATGAAAACCGTCAAATTGCAGCCGATATGAATCGTGATTTCGATCCAGTTGCCGATGAAGTGGACCTAGATTACGGTTTAGATTTCACATTAGGAAACCGTTTTGATTTTGATGATCATCGCATTGGTTTTTTAGCAGCAGTATCTTATGACAACGAGTACCAATATAGCGAGCTATATGAAGGTCAAGATTTTCGTCTAAACCAAGACGATACATGGTCATTAGTGCGCGGTTTTGATGAAGTAAAATCAACTGAGCATAACGTAAGATGGTCAGGTATGTTTAACGTGGGTTTTGAATATCAAAACAACCACCGTTTAGATTTATCAAGCCTAATTTTACACGATACTGTTGATGAAATTCGTGACAAACTAGGTAACACCAACAACGTGCTAATTAGTGATGGTTTGCGTGTTCGTGATACTGAAGTGATTTACGAAGAGCGTGAAATGATCGCAAACCAAATTCGTGGTACCCATAACTTCCCTGAACTTGGTTTCTTAGGTCTTGATTGGAAATACTCTGACTCACGTTCAGAGCGTTTAGCACCAGGCAATATCTCAACACGTTATATTGTTGCTGATGCTAATGAAGATGGTATTTTCGATATAGAAAATGAAAGTTCATTGCGCCGTGCAACAACTGCCTCTCGTTATACGTTCCAAACATTAGACGATGAAGTTGAAAACTACGGTTATAACTTTTCTTTACCGTTAACGTTCGACCGCACTGAAGTTGAACTTAAAGCCGGTGGTGATTTTGTAGAAAAAAATCGTCAAGCATTTGCGCGCCGTATAGATGTAAATACCTTAGCATTTAACGGTGTTGACTTTACGGGTCACAAAATGAATGACATTTTAACCGATGACATCATTCTTAACGCCGACTTAAATGGTAATGAAACGGTAATTCGTGATACGTCGGTTGACGGTGACGATTACTTCGCAGCTCAAATGATTGATGCATACTACTTAGAAGCTGATGTGTTTATTGACAACAAATGGCGTATTAGTGGTGGTGCTCGTTATGAAGACTTTAGACAAGTTGTTGCCGGTTTAAAACCGTCAACGGGTGAGTTTGATTTACCAGATAACCTTGACGATTTAGCTTTCCAGGAAGACGCTTGGTATCCAGCATTGGCATTAACCTTTATTCCAAATGCTGAAATGCAGTACCGTTTTTCTTATGGCCAAACAACGGTTCGTCCAGATTTACGTGAAGTTGCACCAACAACTTACTTAGATCCTTTAACCGGTTACCCAGTTCGTGGTACGCCTGGCTTGAACACTACTGACATGAAAAACTACGACCTTCGCTGGGAGTGGTACATGGAAACAGGTGAAAACTTATCTGTAGGCTTATTCTACAAAGATATGATTAACCCTATTGAGTCTGTTCAATCACCTGCGCAAGATGGTCCACCATTAATCGTTATGGCGAATGCTGAAGACGGCTTAGTTTACGGTGTTGAAGTTGACTTCATGAAAGATTTCAATTTCTTAAGCGACAGTATTGGTGAATGGGCTGAGAGCTTCTTCTTATCAGGTAACGTAACGTTAAGTGATTCTGAGATTAACATTGATACCCAAAGCGTTGTTGATCAAACGGGTGTTTCAGCTGCGATTACTAATACAACGCGTCGCATGACTGGTCATTCTGAGTATGTGGTAAACCTTAATTTAGGTTTTGATGCACCAAATGGTAACCACTCAGCAACCTTAGCGTATAACGTGTTTGGTGATCGTATTATTATTCCTGGTATTGAAGGCCAAGATGACAAATACGAACAACCATTTCATTCATTAGATTTAGTTTATACATACTACCCAACGTACTCGAGTACCTTGAAGTTTAAAGTACAAAACATTCTTAATGAGAAAAAAGAAATTGAATTCTCTGATACGTTATTCAGATCAGAAACCAAAGGTATTGGTTTCGATGTTCAGTTTAAGTGGGACTTTGAATAGTTTTTCTTAGCTCACCTGCGACAAAAATAAAAAGCCACTCACAGCAGTGGCTTTTTTGTCCTTGTAACACAGCTAAATAGTCATAGTGGCGCAGGCCGCAACCTTAACACTTGTGAATGAGATACCG
>NZ_BSSU01000003.1 GCF_030161415.1 Thalassotalea eurytherma | reverse complement strand
CTTAATTCTGTAACTAATTGCAAGCTCTGCGGTTTGGGTACTTTTATTTGCTCACGCGGTCGCTAGTTAGAATCTTGCATCACCGACCAGGTCTCTTTTTATAAATCTCTAAATCTCTAAATCTCTAAACCTCTAAATCCTTACATCTGTAGCTAATTAAAGCTTTGTTGGTTTGGGTACTTTTATTTGCTCACTCGGTCGCAAGTTCACAAATGTGTCTGGAACAAATTTGAACGCCTTAGCGGCTCGAAGAGTGAAGTATAGGATGTACGAAGTAAATCTTGCATCACCGACCACTTCTCTTTCTATGCATAAGACTTTCCTGTAAATTACTAACCAATCTATTTGATTTACTCACTTAGCTGACATCCCTCATAAATTTCTGATTTCCCGTTTGATTTTAATGCTAAGAAATCACCTTATGCCATTCGTGTTTAAAGGGACTGGCGCTTTAAAACTATTTTTTCTTGTTTTGTACTCGACTCTTGTATAAAGCATAGATATAATTCGGCGTCATTATTTTAATCTGATCATCTTTTATTACTTTATTAGTGATTAAAAACTTCTTGAAATATGCTTTTAGCATCCCCATGTAAGTTAACTGATAAATGAACTTTAATAGATGCTTAAGTAGAAGCGTATAAACGCAAATTTTTGAGGTATATAAATGCAAGTTTCAGTTGAGACTACACAAGGTTTGGAACGTCGCCTTACAATTTCTGTTCCTGCCGAAACTGTTGATGTAGAAGTTAAGAATCGTTTACGCCAAATCGGTAAAACGCAACGTATTAATGGTTTCCGCCCGGGTAAAGTTCCACCAACAGTTCTTCAAAAGCGTTACGGTAAGTCTGTTCGTCAAGAAGTTGCTGGTGAATTAATGCAACGTAACTTCTTCGAAGCAATCATGGCTGAGAAGTTAAACCCAGCAGGCCGTCCTGAGTTCATCGCTAAAAGCAATGAAGAAGGTAAAGAGTTAGAGTTTGAAGCTGTATTCGAAATCTACCCAGAAGTAGAAGTAAAAGATATCGAAAAGATCGCAGTTGAAGCACCAAAAGCTGAAGTAACTGACGCTGACTTAGACGAAATGTTCGTTACTCTACAAAACCAACACAAAACGTGGAAAGAAAATAAGCGTAAAGCTAAGAAAGGCGATAAGTTAACAATCGACTTCTTAGGCCGTGTTGATGGTGAAGAGTTTGAAGGCGGTAAAGCTGAAGCGTTTGAATTAGAGCTTGGTTCTGGTCGTATGATCCCAGGTTTTGAAAAAGAATTAAACGGTATGAAAGTTGGTGAAGAGCACACAATTAACGTGACATTCCCAGAAGATTACCATGCTGAAAACTTAAAAGGTAAAGAAGCTGAGTTTGATATTAAAGTTATCAAAACTGAAGGCCCTGTATTACCAGAAGTAGACGAAGAGTTTGCTAAATTATTTGGTATTGAAGAAGGCGGCATTGACGCTTTACGTGACGAAGTAAGCAAAAACATGTCTCGTGAGTTAGGTCAAGCGGTTAAAGCTAAAGTAAAAGACCAAGTTATCGAAGCGTTATTAGAAGCTAACGAAGTTGATTTACCAAAAGCTTTAGTAGACCAAGAAGTTGATGTTTTACGTCAACAAGCTATGCAACGTTTTGGTGGTCAAGTAGATCCGCAAAACATGCCTAATCTTCCATCAGAAATGTTTGAAGAGCAAGCTAAGCGTCGCGTAAAAGTTGGTTTATTACTTGGTGAAGTAATCAAAGTAAACGAAATCAAAGTTGATGATGCTAAAGTTCAAGAGTTAATTGAAACAGCTGCATCGGCATACGAAGATCCGCAAGAAGTGATCAAGTACTACAACGAAAACAAAGAAATGCTTCAACAAATGCAAAACGTTGCATTAGAAGAGCAAGCAGTTGAATTCGTTTTAGACAAAGCAAAAGTAACTGAAAAAGAAACTAGCTTTAAAGAAATCATGAATCCGGAAGCTAAATAAGCTTTTTGATTGACATTAACTAGTTCAGTAGCTTAAATGGCTTATATGTTTTCATATAAGCCATTTTTATTTTTAGAAGGAAGCGCTGTTGTTTAATTCTCACCCAACTATGTCAGATATTACCAGTTTAACTGAAAATGCATTAGTACCTATGGTAGTTGAGCAAACTGCTAAAGGTGAACGTTCTTACGATATCTATTCTCGTTTGCTCAAAGAGCGTGTAATTTTCTTGTGTGGTCAAGTTGAAGATCACATGGCAAATCTTATTGTTGCTCAATTATTATTTTTAGAATCAGAAAATCCAGAAAAAGATATTTACTTATATATCAATTCTCCTGGTGGTTCAGTAACTGCTGGCATGGCTATTTACGATACGATGAAGTTTATCAAGCCAAATGTGAGTACTGTGTGTATTGGCCAAGCAGCAAGTATGGGCGCCTTTTTATTGTCAGGTGGCGAAAAAGGTAAACGTTATTGTTTGCCTAATGCTCGCGTTATGATCCACCAACCACTTGGTGGCTTCCAAGGTCAAGCATCTGATTTCGAGATTCATGCAAAAGAAATTTTGCATATTAAAGAAAAGTTAAACACTTTAATTGCTGAACATACCGGTCAGCCGATTGAACGTGTGACAGAAGATACCGATCGAGATAATTTCTTAAGTGCTCAAGCAGCTGTAGATTACGGCTTAGTAGATGCAATTTTAGAGAAACGTATCGATCAATAAGCTATAGTTAAAGTAGTTTGACTACGAGAAGGTCTAATACACCTTCTTTTTTCTCAATAGTTAATATCGCTATTTTTATAAATAGCTCAGTTTAGATGATAGTTAGAGGTACCCTATGACCGACATTACAAAGGGTGACGGCGATAACGGCAAGTTACTTTACTGCTCGTTTTGCGGTAAAAGCCAGCACGAAGTACGTAAATTAATTGCTGGTCCTTCGGTTTATGTATGTGACGAATGTGTTGAGTTATGCAACGACATTATTCGTGAAGAAATTAAAGAAATTTCACCTAAAGAAGAAAAAGAAGCACTACCTACACCTATCGAAATTCGAGAGAGTTTAGACGATTACGTTATTGGTCAAGAACACGCTAAAAAAGTGTTGTCGGTAGCGGTATATAATCACTATAAGCGTTTGCGAAACGGTGACTCACACAATGGCATTGAATTAAGTAAAAGTAACATTCTACTTATTGGTCCTACTGGTAGTGGTAAAACCTTACTTGCAGAAACCTTAGCACGCTTACTTGATGTGCCTTTTACCATGGCCGATGCGACGACATTAACCGAAGCTGGTTATGTCGGTGAAGATGTTGAAAACATTATCCAAAAGTTACTGCAAAAATGTGACTACGATGTAGAGAAAGCACAACGTGGTATCGTCTATATCGATGAAATTGATAAAATTTCTCGTAAGTCTGATAACCCATCAATTACACGAGATGTATCTGGTGAAGGTGTGCAGCAAGCCTTATTGAAGCTTATTGAAGGTACCGTTGCTTCTGTTCCGCCTCAAGGTGGTCGTAAGCATCCACAGCAAGAGTTTTTGCAAGTTGATACGTCTAAAATCCTCTTTATTTGTGGTGGTGCATTTGCCGGCTTAGATAAAGTCATTGAGCAACGCTGTGCTACAGGTACTGGTATTGGTTTTGGTGCTGAAGTACGCTCAGATGATTCAAGTAAATCATTAACCGAGCGCTTCCAAGAAGTAGAACCAGAAGATTTAGTTAAGTATGGTTTGATTCCTGAATTTATCGGTCGTTTACCTGTAGTAGCTACCTTAAGCGAACTGGATGAAGAAGCACTTATTCAGATCTTACAAGAGCCGAAAAACGCGTTAACTAAGCAGTTCTCAGCGTTGTTCGATATGGAAGGTGTTGAATTAGATTTTCGTGAAGATGCTTTACACGCTATTGCTAATAAAGCGATGGAACGTAAAACAGGCGCACGTGGTTTGCGCTCAATTGTAGAAGCTGTATTACTTGATACCATGTATGAGCTTCCTTCAATGGAAAACGTTGCTAAAGTAGTAATAGATGATACGGTGATAAAAGGTGAATCTAAGCCAATCGTTATCTATGAAACAGCGAACGAGAAAACTGCCTCAGAAGGTTAGCCTTTTGACAAAGTTATTGTAAATCGTTTAAAAAAGAGCCAATTAGGCTCTTTTTTTGATCCCTTTGTTGAATCCTCAACTATTATCCCCATATACTTTTTAAATACATAATAACAACAGTTGTTGTTGCAGCTGTTTGCTTTTCCGTTGATTCGAATTCAGTAAGAGAGTACCTATGAGCAAAGCGCTATCTGGTGTGATTGAAATTCCCGTTCTTGCCTTAAGAGACGTTGTGGTTTATCCACAAATGGTCATTCCACTATTTGTTGGTCGAGAAAAGTCGATCCGTTGTTTAGATATTGCAATGGAGCAAGATAAACAAATATTTTTAGTTGCGCAAAAAGATGCCGCTGTTGACGATCCTACAGCTGACGATGTTTATCAAACGGGTACTGTCGCAACAATTCTCCAAATGTTAAAACTGCCGGACGGCACGGTAAAAGTATTAGTTGAAGGTGTTCAACGTGCTACGTTAAAAGAGTTCACTGAAACAGATCCTCAGTTCATTGCAAATATTGAGTTCCTTGAGTCACAGCCTGCTGACCAAGAAAGTGAAGAAGTGCTTGTCCGTTCAGCTATTTCTCAGTTTGAAGGTTATGTAAAGTTAAATAAGAAGATTCCACCTGAAGTATTAACGTCTGTCTCTGGCATTGATGATGCAGAGCAGTTAGCCGATACAATGGCCGCTCACATGCCATTAAAGCTTGTCGACAAGCAAAAGGTTTTAGAGATCAACGATATTACTGATCGCTTAGAATTTTTGATGGCGCAAATGGAAGGTGAAATCGATTTACTGCAAGTGGAAAAGAAAATCCGCGGCCGTGTTAAAAAGCAAATGGAAAAAAGCCAACGCGAATACTATTTGAATGAGCAAATGAAAGCGATTCAAAAAGAGCTTGGTGAAATGGATGATGTGCCAGATGAAGTTGAGCAAATCACCCAAAAAATTGAAGACGCTAAAATGCCAGCTGAAGCGAAAGAAAAAACGCTTGCTGAATTACAAAAATTAAAAATGATGTCGCCTATGTCGGCTGAAGCCACGGTTGTTCGCTCATATATCGATTGGATGACGAGTGTGCCTTGGAAAAAGCGTAGTAAGTTGAAGAAAAACTTAGCGTTAGCCGAAGAAGTGCTTAACAAAGACCATTATGGTTTAGACAAAGTTAAAGAACGCATTATTGAATATCTAGCCGTTCAACAACGTGTTAGCCAACTTAAAGGGCCAATTCTTTGTTTAGTTGGGCCTCCAGGTGTTGGTAAAACCTCACTGGGTCAATCAATCGCTAAGTCTACTGGTCGTAAGTATGTTCGTATGGCACTAGGTGGCGTGCGTGATGAAGCAGAAATTCGTGGGCATCGCCGAACTTACATTGGCTCTTTGCCAGGTAAGTTAATTCAAAAAATGGCAAAAGTTGGTGTTAAAAACCCATTATTCTTACTAGATGAAATTGATAAAATGTCGTCTGATATGCGTGGCGACCCATCATCAGCCTTACTAGAAGTATTAGATCCTGAGCAAAACACAAGCTTCAACGATCATTACTTAGAAGTTGATTACGATTTGTCTGATGTCATGTTTGTGGCAACGTCTAACTCAATGGATATTCCAGGCCCATTACTTGATCGTATGGAAGTTATTCGTTTATCTGGTTATACAGAAGATGAAAAACTAAACATTGCTAAACAACACCTCGTCGCAAAACAAATTGGTCGCAATGGCTTAAAAGCGCATGAAATCAATATTGACGATAGCGCCATTATCGGCATCATTCGTTACTACACGCGTGAAGCAGGCGTGCGTAGTTTAGAACGAGAAATTTCAAAATTATGTCGTAAAGCGGTTAAAGCTATTTTACTTAATAAAGACATGAAGAAAGTTGAAATCACGCAAGAGAACCTAAGTGAATTTTTAGGTGTTCAACGCCATGACTACGGTAAAGCAGATGATGAAAACCGTGTTGGCCTAGTAACTGGTTTAGCTTGGACGCAAGTGGGTGGTGAATTACTGACGATTGAAACAGCGTCTGTACCAGGTAAAGGCAAGTTAACTTATACCGGTTCATTAGGCGATGTCATGCAAGAGTCAATTCAAGCGGCAATGACAGTCGTGCGTAGTCGCACAGAAAAGCTTCGTATTAATGATGATTTCCATGAAAAACGTGATATCCACGTTCATGTGCCAGAAGGTGCAACACCAAAAGATGGACCTAGTGCCGGTATTGGCATGTGTACAGCGCTAGTTTCTAGCTTAACAGGTAACCCTGTAAAAGCAGACGTGGCAATGACAGGTGAAATTACCTTACGTGGCGAAGTACTCGCCATTGGTGGTTTAAAGGAAAAACTACTTGCTGCTCACCGTGGTGGCATTAAAACAGTGGTTATTCCGAAAGACAATGAACGTGATTTAAGCGAAATTCCAGACAACGTAAAAGCTGATTTATCCATTCACCCAGTGAAATGGATCGATGAAGTGTTACAAATTGCACTCGAGCATCCGTTTGAAAAATGGACAATTGGTAAGTAAATAGAGGCCTAAAACAGGAAAATGCGAAAAAAAAGCAAAAAAATTGCAAAAAAATGCATTTTTTGCTTTTCAAACGCTGAAACTGTGGTAAGTTAAGTACGACTATATCGCTAGAGGTCAATGTAAATAGGCTCTCTAGTAAAGATAAGAATAATTATCTTTAATTTAATTTCTTAACTACGGTGCTTGATGTTCCAACCGAAGCTTGATATAAAATTGTTTCCAAGGAACGCTAACAAATAATAAATGATAGCGCTGAATAATAACAAATGAAGGGGAAGACACTGTGAATAAGTCTCAACTAATCGAGAAAATTGCTGCTGGTGCTGATATTTCTAAAGCGGCTGCTGGCCGTGCATTAGATTCGTTCATCGAAGCTGTAACTGAAGAATTAAAATCTGGTGAGCAAGTTGCGTTAGTTGGTTTTGGTACATTCTCTGTACGTGACCGTGCTGCACGCACTGGCCGTAACCCACAAACTGGTGCCACAATCGAAATTGCTGCTGCAAAGATTCCATCTTTCAAAGCAGGTAAAGCATTAAAAGACGCTTGTAACTAATCACAGTTTAAGTAGTTTTGTAAAAAACCACCCTAGGGTGGTTTTTTTGTTATCGAAATCTGAAATTTAGCGGTAGATAACAAGATAATCACTATCAACTACCACAGTAAATCTGGTAGAATCGCGAGCAGTAAAAATACGTAATCGTGTTAAAGAGAAAAAGATGTTAGAAAGAATTAGAGAAAACTCTCAAGGAATGACGGCTAAGGTAATCTTAGGTTTCATTATCTTGACCTTTGCTATTGCAGGTATCGGTAGTTATACAAACAACGTTGATACATCGGTAGCAGAAGTTAACGGTGAAAAAATTTCACAGCAAGCATTTGAACAAGCGTATCAATCACAACGTAATCGCATGGCGCAACAATTTGGTGATATGTTTGATACGTTAGTAGCAAATCCTGCTTATTTAGCAAATTTACGTAACGGCGTACTTGATAACTTAATTAATGAAAAGTTACTTGATCAAGCCGCTCGCGATTTAGCCATTCGTATTTCTGATGAAGAATTAAAGAAAACGATTCGCAACATGGAAGAATTCCAAGTTGATGGCCAATTTGATAACAATCGTTATTTAGCGATTATCAATCAAAGCGGTTTTTTCCAATCAAGCGATTTTCGTGATTACTTGCGTGTAGAAATGGCTCGTCGCCAATTAGGCATGGCGATCGTATCAGGTGAATTTGGTTTACCTTTCCAAGCACAGCAAATTGAAAAGTTACGTAATCAAACACGTGATATTAAATTTGCCGTTGTTGATACGGAACAATTTAAATCTCAAGTTGAAGTTTCTGAAGATGAAATTTCAGCTTACTACCAAGAAAATGAAAACCGTTTTCAAACACAAGAACAAGTAAAAGTTGAGTACGTACTGTTAGACGTGTTTGATATTGCAAAAGACATTGAAGTGACTGAAGCAGACGCTAAAGCCTACTATCAAGAAAATATTGCAAGCTTCTCTAAAGAAGAGCAACGCCGTATTTCTCATATTCTTATTGAGTTTGGTGATGACAAATCAGCTGCAGAACAGGAAATTCGTTCTATTGCAAACCGTATTGCACAAGGTGAAGATTTTGCTGAATTGGCGAAAGAACTTTCTGCTGATACATTTAGTGGTGAGAACGGCGGTGATTTAGAGTGGTTAGAACTTGGTGTTATGGATGAAGCATTCGAAGAAGCAGCACTTGCCTTAGCTAATATGAATGATGTTTCTGAAGTTGTAGAATCTGAGTTTGGTTTCCACTTAATTAAATTAACTGACTTCAAAGCGGCTGAAGTACAAACCTTTGAAGCTATTCAAGAAGAGTTAATGGCACAAGTAAGTGAAAGCGAAGCACAAAACAAGTTTTACGAGCTTCAACAAGAACTAGCGCGTTTAAGTTTTGAATTTCCTGATACGTTAGAAGATGCTGCTGGTGCGGTGAATGCAGAAGTGCAAACATCTGATTGGTTAACACGTAACAACCAGCAACCACCATTTAATGAGCAATCAGTGATTGATGCGATGTTCTCAGACATCGTGTTATCTGAAAACTTGAACTCAGATATTATTGAAGTAAATGAAAACTTAGCAATGGTTGTTCGTTTACAAGAATACCAAGAAGCGAAAACACGTCCTTTAAGTGAAGTATCTGATACGATCAAATCGCAGTTAGTTGCTGATAAAGCAGCTGTTGCAGCGCAAGATGCTGTTGATGCGATTTTAGCAAGCTACAAAGCTGGTGAAGATGTATCAGAAAAAGCGACTGAATTAGGAGCTACTTTTACCGAGAAGCCTGCTATTACTCGTTACAGTGCTGATGTTGACAGTGCGATTGCACGCTTAGCGTTTACATTGCCTCATCCAACCGAAGGCAAGGTGTCTGCTGATACAGCGAGTATGCGTAATGGTCAAGTAGCGGTTGTTGAAGTAACAGCTGTTTACGAAGGCTTAGCTGCACCAGCTCTTGATAACGTTGTTGAGCAACAAACACAAACGTTATCGCAAGCATCATATGTAGCTTATGTAGAGTCTCTTCGCGCAAAAGCTAAGATTACTCGTAAAACGTTAAGTGAACCAACGAACAACGTTTTCTAGATAGTTGAAATAAATAAAAAGGGTCAGCGTAAAGTGTTACGCTGACCCTTTTTTCGTTTTATAGCTGTTGTTTTTTAATGGAAAGTAGCCACTGTTTCATCACTGTTTAGACTATCCTTCGCGCTTATAGTCATTCAATATTGTGGCAAAGGCATATTTGCCGGTTATTGTCTCGCAGGCATATTTACTTGTCATTGTCTCGAAGGCATTGTTACTTGTCATTGTGGCGAAGGCCGCAATATAAAGGGATACTGACCTCCGTCAGCATGACACTCAAAGTGTCATTTGAGCGAATACAAAATTACGTGTCATTGTTTCGAAGGGATATTTGCTTGTCATTGTCTCGAAGGCATTGTTACTCGTCATTGTCTCGAAGGCATTGTTACTCGTCATTGTGGCGAAGGCCGCAATCTAAAGGGATACTGACCTCCGTCAGCATGACGCTCAAAGTGTCATTTGAGCGAATACAAAATTACTCGTCATTGTCTCGAAGGCATTGTTACTCGTCATTGTGGCGAAGGCCGCAATCTAAAGGGATACTGAACTCCGTCAGTATGACGGTCAACGTTTGATTTGGTGGACAGTAGAATTTCGTGTCATTGTGACAAGGGTATAGCTATTCGTCATTGTGGCGAAGGCCGCAATCTATAGGGATACTGAACTCCGTCAGTATGACAATCAAAAGTGTCCCCTTTACTGATTAAAGAGAATAATACTTTCAATTATTCTTCAGTTTTATCTCTCGATCTTTCAAATTGTTTAATTGCCCCTGCTAAATGTTTATCAATAAACCAAAACGAAACTGGGCGCATCACTAAAAAGTACCCAGCAAGCAAAGCGAATATTGGCAACATTAACCACCAGCTATCAATTCGAGCAAGTGCAATGAATGGCGGAATTAGAACTAATAGCTTTAATAGATTTATCGCAAGCTTTTCAGGAGCCTGTAACTTGTTGTTTGCTAATTCTATAATTTTACGACGTTCGGCAAGTGAGTAGGGCGCTAGTTCTTTAATTTGGGCAGTAGAAAAATATATTGTCATAAATGGTTTTATATAAAATTGTTAGGATTTAATAGCTCGCTGTAAACAGATTTTAGCAGGCTTTATTTTCAAATATAGCGATCATACGTGAAAACCCGACTAATATTAAATGTTAGCCAGTAAATAGATGATACTTTGGTTTTATTTTGATAAACGTGTATCGAAAAAGCTAACTCTTTGGTAGAATTGCGGCAATTTTTTTTATAGGTATTTACACATGAAAGTCATTGAAGGTTCATTTGTTGCTTCAGGCAAAAAATTTGCAATCGTTGTTTCACGCTTTAACAGCTTTATCGTAGAAAGCTTACTTGAAGGTGCTGTAGATGCATTAAAACGTCACGGTAATGTATCTGAAGATGATATCACTATTATTCGTGTTCCTGGTGCATATGAACTTCCTGTAGCAGCTAAGCGTATTGCACAAAAAGGCGATTACGACGCTATTATTGCAATTGGCGCAGTAATTCGCGGTGGTACCCCTCATTTCGATTTTGTTGCAGGTGAATGCAACAAAGGTTTAGCGCAAGTAGCTATGGAATATACAACACCAGTAGCATTTGGTGTTATTACAACTGATTCTATTGAACAAGCGATTGAGCGTGCTGGTACGAAAGCCGGAAATAAAGGTGGCGAAGCTGCCCTTAGCGCGTTAGAAATGGTTAACGTTTTAGATCAACTTTAAGCAGGGATTATTTGTGAAACCATCTGCAAGAAGAAAAGCCCGTGAATTTGCAACTCAAGCAATTTATTCATGGCAAATTAGTGGCAACGATGTCAGCGATATTGAAGCCCACTTTTTAACGGAAAACACGAAGCGCCGATTTGATATTGAATACTTTCAGTCGCTTTTTCGTGGCGTAACGACATCAGTTGCTGAATTAGATTTAGCGATTGAACCACACGTTGATCGTCCACTTGATGAAATTGACCAAGTGGAAAAAGCGATTTTACGTTTAGCTATTTACGAATTGAGTCATAATCAAGACGTCCCGTATAAAGTGGTTATCAATGAAGCGATAGAGCTAGGAAAAGCTTTTGGTGCTGACGATAGTCACAAATTTATCAATGGTGTTCTTGATAAAGCGGTTAAACTTATTCGCCCACAAGAGTAACAAGGTCGATGAAAGAGTTTGAATTAATCAAACGCTACTTTACAGACCAAGTAGTTAAGCGAAAAGAAGTGACATTAGGGATAGGTGACGACTGCGCACTTATCTCACCGCCACAAAACCAAGAAATTGCAATCACCACTGATACGCTTGTTAGTGGTGTTCATTTCCCACAAAACACTCCTCCTAGAGCCATTGGGCATAAAGCTGTTGCAGTCAATCTATCTGATTTAGCCGCAATGGGTGCAGAGCCTAGTTGGATCTCAATTGCCATAACGTTACCTAAAATTGATGAAACTTGGGTTAATGAATTCTGCCAAGGCGTTTTTGAATTATGTGAATATTTCAATGTTCAGCTTATTGGTGGAGATACAACACAAGGCCCATTGAGTATTACGGTAACTGCGCAAGGCCTCTGTCCAGAAGGCACAGCATTAAAACGCAGTGGTGCAACACCTGGTCAATGGATTTACGTGACCGGTGAAATTGGCGACGCAGCGTTGGCGTTAAAACACATAAACAATGAAGTGCTAGTTGAACCGGCATTTCGTGAAAGTGTGATTGAACGTTTAGATTACCCAAAACCGCGTGTGCTTGCCGGCCAAACGATTCGTTTGTATGCTTCGGCAGCGATTGACATCTCCGACGGGTTGATTGCAGATTTAACGCATATCTGTTTGCATTCGCAAGTTGGCGCCAATATCGTATTAGATAACTTGCCTTTATCTAAAGGAATGATTGCCACAATGGGCGATCACGCTGCGGAATTAGCACTCAATGGTGGTGACGACTATGAGCTACTGTTTGTTGTTGATGAAGCAAATAAAGTAGGAATGGAAACCGCATTAAGCCAACTGGGTATTGCGTTTAGTTGCATTGGCCAAACAAATAATAGTAATAAAATTACCACAACATTAAATGATCAAGCCGTAAATATTAATACTGCTGGCTTTGAACATTTTAGTGAATAAAAAGGACTGAATGATGACAGCAAAATTTAAGTTGAGCGATCCAGTTCAGTTTTTAGCCCTAGGATTTGGCAGTGGTTTAGCACCTAAGGCACCGGGGACCTTTGGCACGCTAGCAGCTATTCCATTATTTCTTATCTTTGTAAACTTACCTCTTACTCAATATTTGGCTGTTTTATCTGTTATGGCACTGTTTGGCGTGCATATATGTGGGTATACCGCTAAAGCGATTGGTGTTGATGATCACCCCGCTATTGTGTGGGATGAAATTGTTGGGTTTATGATCACCATGATTATGATCCCTGTTAGCGCGACCACAATAATTACCGGTTTTATACTCTTTCGTTTTTTCGATATTGTAAAACCTTGGCCTATTTCAGCCGTTGATAAGAAGCTACATAGTGGGCTAGGTATTATGCTCGATGACATGATAGCGGGCTTCATGGCGTTAATTGTGATGCAGTTAATATTTGTTGTTAATTGGTAATACGGGACACGCAATAAACAAAATGCAGAGTATCACTACTCTGCTTTTTTTATGAGCGAGATACTGACCTTCGTCAGTATGACGCTTGGTAGTGCGCGAGAGCAACAATAGGCCTTTAAGTCATTTGCCCGAGAGTGCAAGTAGGTCATTACTGGTGTTTCAAGTCATTGCGGCGAAGGCCGCAATCTCAAGTTCCTGAATAAGGTATCTAATGATATTTTGGAGCAGGGAGATACTGACCTTCGTCAGTATGACGGTTGGTAGTGCAAGAGTGCATTAATAGATTACTACTGGTGTTTCAAGTCATTGTGGCGAAGGCCGCAGTCTCATGCTCCTAAATAAGCTATCAACTTGTATTTTGAAATAGGGAGATACTGACCTGCGTCAGTATGACGCATGGTAGTGCAAGAGTGCATTAATAGATTACTACTGGTGTTTCAAGTCATTGTGGCGAAGGCCGCAATCTCATTTTCTTATATAAGGTATCTAATGATATTTTGGAGCAGGGAGATACTGACCTTCGTCAGTATGACGGTCAAAAGTTTGATTTGATGGACGACAGAATAACGTGTCATTGCGGCGAAGGCCGCAATCTCATACTCCTATATAAGATATCTAACTGTATTTTAGAGCAGGGAGATACTGACCTGCGTCAGTATGACGCATGGTAGTGTCTGAGAGCGTGAATAGGTCATGTTAGGTGTTTAAGTCATTGCGGCGAAGGCCGCAATCTCAAACCCTTACACAATCAACTTAGTGCAATATACGCGCGCGAATTGTACCGTCAATAAGCTTTAATTTAGCTAAGGCTTTCTCACTGTTTTCCGTTTCTACATCGATTACAACGTAACCGATTTTATCGTCAGTTTGTAGGTATTGTGCTGCGATATTAACGTCATTTTCTGCGAAAATCGTATTAATTTGCGTGATGATTCCTGGGCGGTTTTCGTGAATATGAAGTAGTCGACTAGTTCCAGCGTGCTCTGGCAATGAAACTTCTGGGAAATTAACAGCGGAAAGCGTAGAGCCGTTATCAGAGTATTTCGCCATTTTACTGGCAACTTCAAGACCAATGTTTTCTTGCGCTTCTTTAGTAGAGCCGCCAACGTGTGGTGTAAGAATAACGTTGTCAAACGCACGTAATGGAGATATAAACTCTTCATCATTGCTTTTTGGCTCAACTGGAAATACATCGATAGCAGCGCCACCAACTTTCTTGCTCTCAACTGCGCTTGCAAGAGCGTCAATATCGACAACCGTGCCACGTGAAGCGTTAATGAAAATAACGCCGTCTTTCATGGCATCAAATTCGGCAATACTGATCATGTTTTGTGTTTGTATAGTTTCAGGAACGTGCAAACTTACGACATCAGCTTCTTTAAAAAGCTGAGTTAAACTGCTAGCTTGGCTTGCGTTACCCAGTGGTAACTTAGTTTCAATATCAAAAAAGCGAACTTTCATACCAATCGTTTCAGCTAAAATACCCAGTTGTGTACCGATATGGCCATAACCGATAATACCTAGTGTCTTACCACGCGCTTCAACACTGCCTGCTGCAGATTTGTTCCACACACCTCGATGTGCCTTAGCATTTTTTTCAGGAATACCACGAAGTAATAATAAAATTTCACCGAGTACCAGCTCCGCTACCGAACGGGTATTAGAAAATGGCGCGTTAAAGACCGGAATGCCACGAATTTGTGCTGCAGGCAGCTCAACTTGGTTTGTACCTATACAGAAACAACCAATGGCTACTAACCTATTTGCGTGCGCTAATACTTGCTCTGTTAACTGGGTGCGAGAACGAATACCAATAAAATGAACATCTTTGATTTTTTCAATCAATTCTTGATCACTTAACGATGTTTTTAAGTATTCGATATTGGTGTAGCCTTTTGACTTTAACTCTTCTACCGCACTTTGGTGAACGCCTTCAAGCAATAAGATTTTAATTTTATCTTTTGCTAATGATACTTTACTCATGATACGACTAATTTCTTATTTAGATGTCTAGAGTTCCAAACTAACATATAGTGTTAAAACTCTAAAGCAAAAAAATAGGGTCAGTGTAATATTTTTACACTGACCCTATATTGAAAATATTGAACAGATGTTTAAGCGATAACTTTAGCGCCGTCAGGTGTACCTAAAATCAATGTGTTAGCGCCACGACAAGCAAATAACCCATTAGTTACCACACCAACCAGTGCATTAATGTCAATTTCCATTTGCTTAGGATCTAGTATTTGTAAATTATGAATATCTAGAATGACATTGCCGTTATCGGTTACAACGCCTTCACGATACACAGGATCGCCACCTAATTTGACGAGTTCACGTGCCACATAGCTGCGAGCCATTGGAATAACTTCAACAGGCAACGGGAAGTTACCTAAAACACCCACTTGTTTAGAACTATCGGCAATACAGATAAACTCTTTTGCAACGGCAGCAACAATTTTTTCACGGGTAAGTGCTGCGCCACCACCTTTGATCATGGCAAAATGCTCAGTAATTTCATCTGCACCATCTACGTATACATCAAGGTTATCAACAGAGTTTAAATCAAACACTTCAATACCATGGGCTTCTAAACGCTTTGTAGAAGCATCTGAACTTGATACCGCGCCAACAATTTGGTTTTTCATTGTCGCCAACGCATCAATAAAATGGTTAACCGTAGAACCCGTACCAACACCGACAATAGTGTCTGGCTTTATGTATTCTAATGCTTTTAGTGCGGCTGCTTTTTTCATGTCGTCTTGAGTCATGGGTGATCCTAACGCAGTATTTTGAGGGTGAAATAATTGTGATGCATTATATAGTGGCTAAGAATTATTCTCGACTGAATTTTTCAGGAGATACTGACCTTCGTCAGTATGACGGTGATGTTCTGCTGCCCTGTAGCAGCAAAATTGGTCATTGTGGCTTAGACCCTTTGTAAGAGTCATTGTGGCGAAGGCCGCAATCTAGGCATGTAACGTTTTCAAATTCTTTAGATGAACTACATTGAAAGATTACAGAGATACCAACCTTCGTCAGTATGACGCTCATGATTGAGTCATTGTGGCGAAGGCCGCAATCTAGGTAGGTAACGTTTCAAATTCTGCCGGTGAACTACATTTAAAGACTGCAGAGATACTGACCTTCGTCAGTATGACGGATTTTCTGATTCCCTGCAGCACTAGGATGATTCATTGTGGCTTAATTTCTTTTTATGAGTCATTGTGGCGTAGGCCGCAATCTAGGCAGGTAACGTTTTTGAATTCTTTAGATGAACTACTTTGAGCAACTACAGAGATACTGACCTTCGTCAGTATGACGGATTTTCTGTTGCCGTCTAGCAGTTTACTAGGTCATTGTTACTTAAATTTTTTTTGTGGGTCATTGTGGCTCAAATTGTTTTTTACTGAGTCATTGTGGCGAAGGCCACAATCTCATTCTATAGTTGGAGCAAACAATAGTTGAAAAGGACTTCACTATGAAACAGCCAGCAATCTATATTCTATCGAATAAGTCTAATTCCGTCCTCTATATCGGCGTAACGAGTAACTTAGTCCAGCGAGTTTTTGAACATAAAAACAAAATGCTAGAAGGGTTCACTAAAAAATATAACGCCACAAAGCTCGTTTATTTTGAGCAATATGAAGATATGTACGACGCTATTTTGAGAGAGAAAAGGTTAAAACAATGGAAAAGGGCATGGAAAGAAAATCTGATTAATGAAAGCAACCCAAACTGGATTGACCTTTATGATGATATAACTTAACGAAAAACTTATGGTTAGCAGAGATACTGACCTTCGTCAGCATGACGGGGGGCTGATTACCCGTAGTAGTTTATTGAGTCATTGTGGCGAAGGCCGCAATCTAGGGATGTATTTCTTGAGGTGTTTTATCAAGTGAATTTTAAGATACTGACCTTTGTCAGTATGACGGTGATGTTTTTTTCTCTGAAGCAGTTTTGTGAGTCATTGTGGCGCAGGCCGCAATCTAGGGATGTATTTCTTGAGGTGTTTTATCAAATGAATTTTAAGATACTGACCTTCGTCAGTATGACGGTGATGTTTTTTTCTCTGAAGCAGTTTTGTGAGTCAATGTGGCGCAGGCCGCAATCTAGGTTTGTATTTTTTGAGGTGTTTTATCAAGTGAATTTTAAGGTACTGACCTTCGTCAGTATGACGGTGATGTTTTTTTCTCTGAAGCAGTTTTGTGAGTCATTGTGGCGTAGGCCGCAATCTATGGATGTATTTTTAGATATTTTACAAATGAATTTTAAGATACTGACCTTCGTCAGTATGACGGGAAGTTTTGTTGCCCTGTAGTTGTTTATTGAGTCATTGTGGCGTAGGCCGCAATCTGGGAAAGAAATGTTTCAAATTATATAGATTAATTACATTAAGTGACTAAAGAGGTTAACTGAGATACTGACCTTCGTCAGTATGACGGGTGACTGTTTCCCCTTTAGCAGTTAATGATCTTTGTTGGGGTCATGATCATTGACAATGGCATATCCCATGGCTCTACTGGCACAGAATCAACTTGCTGACAATCATGAGCTAAGCCAATGACTTTGGTTTTTGATTGTTGAAGTTGGCTCAACGTTCTATCGTAGAATCCTCCACCCATACCCATGCGATTCCCTTGGCTATCAAAGGCCACCAACGGAGTGCATAAAACCGACAGGTTTTGTGGGCAAATAGTCGATTGACTATTGAGCTTTGGCTCACTGATACCAAAGCGATTTAATACCATTTTTGTTGTTGGCGTGTATTGTTGAAACAGTAAATGGTGACGGCTAAAGGGGTGTATTACGGGTAAATATACGTCGATATTTTGCTGCCAGCAGTGGTTGATGAGTTTTAAGGTGTCAAGCTCACCATCGTTAGCGAGGTAAATGGCAATAGATTCAGGCTTATCACTTGCGAATAGCTTTATAAATTGATTTTTTAAGCTTTCCTGAGCGCTTGCTTGAGTTAACGCTGATAATGCTTGTCTTCGGCCTCGAATGAGTTGGCGTAGTTGTTTTCGCTGCACTAACTTATCTGATGTTTCCATAGTGTTTTGCGTAATAAATTTTCTCTATCATAAATAAAAAATGGGGTCAGAGTAAAATTACTCTGACCCCATTTTAAAATAAACTAGCTAAAAAGCTTTTTGTTTATTTAGTGTGTTTTTCTGGCATACCTTCGTGCGTACCAACAACTGACAATTCTTCTTCAAGTTTAGAATCCATGTCTTGTGGTTTAGTATCTTCAGCACCATGCATCCAATCAACTAGCTTACCGCTGACTAACCAAAGGATAATACCGGCTACGAAAGCCATGATAGCTACACCTAAGAATGCTTGGAATGGACCAACGTCACCAACCATTTGGCCTACAGCTGCAGCTGCGTAGTTACCTACACCTGAGAAGAAGAACCACATACCCATTAATAACGATGTGTACTTCAGTGGTGCTAACTTAGTTACCAATGAAAGACCAATTGGTGATAAACATAACTCACCCATGGTGTGGAACATATAGGCTAATACTAACCATATGATACTTGCTTTCGCTGTTTCACTGTCACCAATTTGTAGGGCAGCCATTACCATTGAGATAAAGCCAAGGCCTAAGAAGAACATACCCATCGCGAATTTCTTCGGAGAGTTAGGCTCTGCCGCACCCATTTTTAACCACATTGCAGCAAACATTGGCGCAAATAAGATAACAAAAATAGGGTTTACTGATTGTAACCAAGAAGCTGGAATCTCAAAGCCCATGACAACTAAGTCTGTTTTTTGCTTAGCGAAAAGGTTCATAGAACCAGCCGCTTGTTCAAAACCTAACCAGAAGATAATTGTGAAGAAAGACATGATAAGAATAACTTTTACACGGTCACGCTCTTCAGATGTTAAAGGTGCATTTGAAACTGCGCCGTTATCATTAGTTTTCTTAGCAGCAGGCTCAACACCAACGTTGCCTAAGTATTTTTTAGACATTGCAATTTGAAGAATTACACCTAAAAGCATACCAACACCAGCTACTAAGAAACCGTATTGATAGTTAACTTTTTCACCGATTGTACCAACAACGAAATAACCTAAAATAGAACCTAAGTTAATACCCATATAGAAAATGGTAAATGCAGCATCGCGGCGTTTATCGCCTTCTTCATATAAGTCACCAACCATGGTTGAAATGTTTGGTTTGAAGAAACCGTTACCCATGATCAATAGGAATAAGCCTAAGTATAGGAATTCGATTTCAAGACCTGGGATAAACTGATGTGGAGTACCAAGTGCGAATTGACCAAGCATCATTAGTAGACCACCAATGATAATGGCTTTACGTTGTCCCCAATGATTATCGGCGACCCAGCCACCAAGTACAGGTGTTACATACACCCAGAATGCATAGATACCTAAAATGCCTAGTGCATTTTTATTAAGTGCTTTGGTTAATTGTTCTTGTGCGTCTATAGCTGTAGGGTCAATGCCAAAGTAGGCCATGTCCCAGCCAAAACTACTTGCAAACGCAACTAGATAAAGAACGAAAATACCACGCATACCGTAGTAACTCATTCGTTCCCACATTTCTGTACCAAATAATAGGAAGAGTCCTTTCGGGTGACCAAGCATGGTTCCCGTCGCAGGTTTGTTCATGTAATTATCCTTTCCGGTATTATTAAATTGTATTTAAAAATTTTTTACAGACCGAGTTATACCTGTGCAACCAGTTAAAGGCAAGAGAATTGCTGTCAGCTAATGTAAATGCGTGTCTAACTGTCTGTAAATTAAACAGTGCATCGATTACCTAAGTAAAGCTAGTTTATCGTCCTCTTTACTGGTGATTTAGCTTTTATTCTGTTGCAAAACTGTAAATTACTAGGTTTAATATTTGAAATTATTAGCCCTTTCACCTCACCAAGGAATTTACTCTGTAATGAGCAAAACAATAAACGATTTGAAAATTGGCGTTATCGGATTAGGTTATGTTGGATTACCGTTAGCGGTAGAGTTTGGTAAAAAATATTCCACAATCGGTTTCGACATCAATAGTAAACGCGTTGATGATTTGAAAGCTGGCGAAGATTTCACTTTAGAGGTATCTAAAGAAGAACTTGCTGAATCACCACACATTCAATATTCCTGCAATGTTGAAGACTTAGCGTCATGCAATTTTTATATTGTTACGGTGCCAACACCAATAGACGAGCATAAACAACCTGATTTAACTCCGTTAATTAAAGCAAGTCAAATGCTCGGCAAAGTAGTGACAAAAGGTGATGTTATTGTTTATGAATCTACCGTTTACCCTGGTGCAACGGAAGAGGCTTGTTTGCCTGAAGTTGAGAAGGTTTCTGGTCTTACATTTAATACTGATTTTTATGCTGGCTATAGCCCTGAACGGATTAACCCAGGTGATAAAGAGCACAGAGTGACCAATATATTGAAAGTGACCTCTGGTTCTACGGATGAAATCGCTGAATTTATTGATTCTGTTTATGCGTCAATTATTACTGCAGGAACATACAAAGCTTCATCAATCAAAGTCGCTGAAGCAGCAAAGGTTATCGAAAACACACAACGTGATTTAAATATAGCCTTAGTCAATGAGTTGGCGGTTATTTTTAACAAGTTAGGCATTGATACAGAAGAAGTTTTAAAAGCTGCTGGAACCAAATGGAACTTTTTGCCATTTCGTCCAGGCCTAGTAGGGGGACATTGTATAGGTGTAGACCCATATTATTTGACTCATAAAGCACAGGCCAATGGGTATAACCCTGAAGTCATTCTAGCGGGCCGACGCATTAATGATGGCATGGGGCAATACGTTGTTAGCCAACTTACCAAAGCTATGATTAAAAAACGTATACAAGTACACGGCGCTAATGTTTTAGTTCTAGGATTAACGTTTAAAGAAAATTGCCCTGATGTGCGTAACACTAAAGTTGTAGATATATTATCAGAGCTGGCAGACTACGATATTAATGCTCATGTTTATGATCCTTGGGTTAATCCTGAAGAAGCAATGCATGAATATGGTGTTGAGTTAATCGAACAGCCTAAAAAGAATACATATGATGCCGTTATTTTTGCTGTAGCTCATAACGAATTTAAAGTGATGAGTACAAGTGAAATTAAATCATTAATGAAATCTGAGCACATCATTTATGATTTAAAATATATGGTTGATCAGGAAGTGTCCGATTTAAGGTTATAGTTACATTAGGTCGTATAAACGTTTTGATAAATTAATATTTTCAAAACGTTAAGGAATAAATCATGTACTCATAAAGTTCATGCTTTTTTTTGTTAAAATGGTGTTAATAGTGTTTTCGGCGTAAATGTTCTAATTATTGCATAATTGGTTGACCAAAAGCCTATAAACCCTTTACACTTCACATCATTAAAGGGGTTAGAGTAAATAGTTTACTTTAATACCAATTTATAAAATTATTTAAAGAACTTCTAATGACCCGATACGAAGAAGTAAAAACGCAGCTACTTAACAAACAGTATACATGGCTAGTTACCGGTTGCGCTGGCTTTATTGGCTCAAATTTGATTGAGCACCTTTTAAAATTGAATCAAAAAGTTGTCGGTTTAGATAATTTTTCCACGGGTTATCAGAAAAACTTAGATGAAGTCAAAACCCAAGTTAGCGAAGAACAATGGTCTTTGTTTACTTTTCATGAAGGCGATATTCGTGAATTGTCTGATTGTGAACACGCGCTTACTGGTGTTGATTATGTATTACATCAAGCTGCGTTAGGCAGTGTACCTCGTTCAATTGCAGACCCAATAACCTCAAACGCTTCAAACGTGACGGGTTTCCTAAATATGCTCACAGCAAGTAAAGAAGCAAAGGTTAGTACGTTTGTTTACGCTGCTTCTAGTTCAACCTATGGTGATCACCCAGCGCTACCTAAAGTTGAAGATAACATTGGTAAACCTTTATCTCCGTACGCAGTGACTAAATATGTAAATGAGCTATACGCTGATGTATTTGGCAAAACATACGGCTTAAAGTCTGTGGGCTTACGCTATTTTAATGTGTTTGGTAAGCGACAAGATCCTGATGGCGCATATGCGGCTGTTATCCCTAAATGGACGGCAGCGATGATAAAAAATGAAGACTTATTTATTAATGGTGATGGTGAAACAAGCCGTGATTTTTGTTTCGTCGAAAATGCCGTGCAAGCTAATATATTAGCGGCAATGGCGCCTGATGAATCTAAAAATAATGTTTTCAATGTAGCGGTTGGCGATAGAACGACCCTAAACGAGCTATTTTCAAGTATCCAATCAGCTTTAAATGAAAATGATATTAGCTACACTAAAGAAGCTATTTATCGAGAATTTAGGGCAGGTGATGTCCGTCATTCTCAGGCTGATACGTCAAAAGCTCAGTCTTTATTGGGCTATGAGCCGGAATATCGCATTTTAGATGGCATATCTAAAGCAATGCCTTGGTACGTTGATAAATTAAATATTAGTTAATAGCAGGCCTGTAATTTCTGATGTTTTTGTGTTTTGTTGTAGGTTTGTAACAAAATTACGATAAATGTCGTTAACCTGTTCAAGTGGTTAGGAAATCAAGCTATAATAACCACAGATTTAAAATGTATTGTGATGAATCACAAAAAAGCTTAGTCAAAGGGAGTTTGAAGTTTTGGCTTATAATATACTGGGCTGTTTATTTAGTATTGTGTTGATTGTGGAGAAGTCTCTCACATTGAAAGCTTATTTAACCCAAGAGAGAAATCATTAAGATGGATTTTGCACAATTTATTCCTCTTGTATTAACGTCATTCGTTTGTGCGTTCGCATCGCTAAAAATCATGGAGCCTTTGGCTCACGGGTTTGGTCTAGTCGATAAACCCTGTTCTCGAAAAAATCACAGTGGTCATATTCCGTTAATTGGTGGTTTGTCTATTTATGTCGCTGTACTGATTTGCTCTTCTATTTGGTTAGCCGACTCTAAAAACCTTCAACTTTATTTAATTGCATCTACGTTAACTGTGTTTATTGGCATGGTTGATGATAAATATGATTTAAGTGTTCGTGTGCGAATATTTGGCCAAGTCATTGTTGCTAGTATTATCGTTAATGGCGCGAATATTAGTATTTCACAACTAGGTGATTTGTTTGGCTGGGGCGCAATTGATTTAGGTGTACTCGGCATATTGTTTACTTATCTATCGATTATGGTGCTAATGAACGCATTTAATATGATCGATGGTCTTGATGGTTTATTAGGTTTACTGTCAATTAACACCTTCGGCTCTATTGCTGTACTTTTCTTAGCAAGTGGGCAACTTGAATATTTAGCGTTTCCACTAATTGTACTTGTTGCGGTATTACCCTATTTAGCTTTCAATATGAGGTTGCTAAAAACCAAAGCGAATAAAGTGTACATGGGCGATGCAGGCAGTATGTTCATTGGTTTAACAATTATTGTATTACTTTCTATTGGTACGCAAGGTGAAAGCGCTTCATTTAAGCCAGTTGTAGCGCTGTGGTTAGTGGCTGTGCCATTAATGGATATGTTAGCCATAATTATTCGTCGAATTAAAAAAGGTAATTCGCCATTTAAACCTGATCGCGATCATTTACACCATATTCTACTTAAATATGGCATGTCTCAAAAACAAACCTTATTTTGCATTACGCTGCTTTCTGTGTCACTTTCTTCTATTGGTATACTTGGCCAATTGAATAACTGGTCTGAATCATTATTGCTATGGGCTTTTGTTTTATTGTTCATCGTATATAGTAGAGTGTTAAAATACGTAAGTTTAAAAGTTAACGCTAAGGTATAGTGTAAACACGAAGCCTTAGCGTTACTCAACGATAAGAATTAATCGTAGAAATGCAAAAAATAAAAATATTTTTAACGGCATGCACTGCTTTAGTTGTAAGTGCGTGTTCGAATAACCCACCAATTGTGACTTCATCTTTACCACTCGTTAAAGAAGTCGAAAATACGTCGAGTTTATTACCTCAAGCCTATTGGCAAAAGTTAGATGCTATTCAAATAAACGACAGCTTTATCGTTAATAACAACGTGGTAATTGCAGAAGCTCGTTATAACTCTGCGTTAGGTGAAGAGTGTATTCGATTGAGTGTTGATAGCAATAAGCGAATTGTATGTAAAGCAGATGCTCAAGGCTGGAAAATTGTACCTAACATTGTTATTGATGAGTCAAACGTGGAATTATTTAACTAATGAATACGATGCTAAAAAGAACATGTGCAGGCTTTCTTTCATTTTTACTGATCACACAATCATCAGCACAAAGCGTTGAAGAGCTAATTCAACAACAAGCCCAACAACAAAATTCAAATGTGCCAAGCGCAGCAGTACCTAATACCCAAATATTCCAATCTACTGATCCAAACGTTATTGGCAATCAGGAGCCGACAGGCTTGCCGTCACAAGGGCAATACAATACAACGACACGCCAAGGCATATTATTACCCGGTGAAGCAAATATAAGAGATCTGTTGCCAGAAGTTGATAATAAATTGTCACCTCCTTATGGTGCGAATATTTTTGCTGGTGGATATGAAACAGAGCGCGCTGATGGGTTAAATGACAATTACTTAATTGCAGCAGGCGATAAAATATCCATTTGGATGTGGGGCGCAGTAACGTTTAATAATGTTGTTACTGTTGATAACCAAGGTAATGTTTTTATTCCTAATATTGGGCCAATTAACGTACTTAATGTACCTGCTAGCCAAGTTAATAGCTTAGTTGCTTCAAAAATTAAGGCTATTTATAAAAAGAACGTTGAGGTTTACGTTAACCTGTTAACTGCTACGCCTGTTTCTGTTTTTATTACAGGCTCAGTAATTCGCCCTGGTCAATATGCAGGTATGGCGTCAGATAGTATTTTGTACTTTTTAAAACGCGCAGGTGGCATTGACTCTGATCGAGGTAGTTACCGTGAAATTAATATTTTAAGAAATGGTGAATTAGTTAATACCTTTGACCTTTATAGCTTTATCCGCTTTGGTAAGTTGCCAAACATAAGTTTTAAAGACCAAGATGTTATATTCGTGTTAGATCAAAAATCAGTGATTAATGTTACGGGTAAAGTTAGAAACCCATTTCGTTTTGAATTTGGCGAAAAAGAGATAACAGGACAAGATTTAATAGAATTTGCAAAGCCATTAACACAAACCAGTCATGTTGCCGTGATGGGTAAAAGAAATGGCAACCCATTTTCTGTTTATTTACCGCTTGTCGACTTTAAAAATTACCAATTAGAAGATGGCGATAAACTCTATTTTAATGATGATTTACATGCTCAAATCTATGACATTGAAATTATGGGGAGCTACTTAGGGCCGTCATACTTCGCCGTTAAAAAGAATACTAAACTTCATGATTTATTGAGCTACGTGCAAGTAGATGAATACTTAGCTGACTTTTCATCTGTTTATATTTTACGTGAAAGCGTAAAGTTAGAGCAAAAAGACATTTTAGATAAATCACTAGATAGATTAGAGCGCTCTGTTTATTTTGCACCAACAGGCTCTACTGGTGAAGCATCGATCCGGTCTCAAGAAGCAAAGTTAGTGTCTGAATTTGTTGAAAGAGCTCGCCAAATTGAGCCATTAGGCCGAGTGATAGTAGCTGATGGCGGTAACATTGCGAATATTGCGTTAGAGCAAGGCGATAAAATTGTAATTCCAGCTAAGACGGATTTAATTCAAATTGGTGGCGAAGTGTTAATGCCACAAGCTGTTGTTTATAACAAAGATGCAAGCATTGAAGACTATATCGCTTGGGCAGGGGGCTATTCAGACCGTGCTGATTACGAAAAATTAGTGATAATTCATGCCAACGGTTTGTCTGAATTTGTAGATGCGCAAGATAATTGGTTTGGTGAAGAAGGTAGTACCAAACTTGTACCTGGTGATAAAGTGATTGTATTACCTAAAATTGAAACTAAAACAATGCAAACTGTTAAAGATATCACGCAAATACTTTACCAAATTGCTGTAACAGCCAACGCGATAAACTAATGGCAGTAGCACAAAAACGTAGTACGCTCGTATTATGGAAAGACGTAATTTTTGCACTGTGGATTAGGCAATTACGTAGTAAGTTTACCGACAAGTTTGGTGTTAGCTGGTTAGTAGTACAGCCTGTGATTTTTATTTTAGCGTTGTCATTTATACGAGGAAGAATCTCTGGTGACGATGTTAGCGGCATCCCGATGTTTGTGTTTATGTTATTGGGGTTTTTACCCGTCATACAATTTATGCAGGCTTGGGGGACTGTTGCTCGAAGTATTAAACAAGACAAACCTCTCTATGCTTTTAGACAAGTTATGCCTATGGCTTCTTTTGTAACAGCGTCTATAATCGAATGTCTGTCTAACATTATAGTACTAATTATTCTTTGTATTATTGCTATTATGTTCTTAGGGATTGAAATTTTTCCAGAAGATCCAATCGGCATTATGTTGTATTTGTTAGAAATTCAACTTGTAGCCTATTTTTTAGGCATTGTTACTGGCTTAGGTGCATTGTTTATTGAGGAAATCAGTAAAGTAGAGCAATTACTACAGCGTCCTATGTTATTTATTTCTGGGGCGTTTTTCACCTTATCTGATTTTCCGGAAGAAGTCTGGCCATATTTATCTTGGAACCCTGTATTGCAGGCTGTTGAATTATCGCGCCATGCATATAGTAATGACTTTTATCTGGTTTCCGCTATTAGCCCTACATATTTGCACACATGCGTATTGTTTTTGATGTTTATTGCTTTTTCTCTGTATATCGTATTATGGAAAAAAGGAATAAGTCGATGATTCAAATTCAAAACTTAACTAAAAGCTACCCGTCTTCCCTTGGCGAGCAGTATGTTTTTAATAATTTAAATTTTGATATACCTAGTGATCATAATATTGCTTTATTAGGTAAAAATGGAGCGGGTAAATCAACATTATTTAGGTTAATAGCGGGCAGCGAATATCCCAACAAAGGAAAGATTAAATCGAATAAAACGTTGTCGTGGCCAGTTTCCTTGTCAACGGGTATTCACCCTCAGATGACTGGGCGAGAAAATGTTCGTTTTATTGGGCGCATTAATGGAGTAAATGATTTAGTTGAATATGAGTCAAGGGTTCAAAGGTTTGCCCAACTAGGAAAGAAATTCGATTTACCCGTCAAAAGCTATTCGTCGGGAATGCGATCTAAATTAGCCTTTGGTTGCTGTGTGGAAATTGATTTTGATATTTATTTAATCGATGAAGCAACATCTGTCGGTGATCAACAGTTTAGAAGAAAAGCGCGTCAAAAGTTAATTAATAAGAGCAAAGAAGCAAACGTTATTTTAGTTTCACATGAGTTAAGTGAGATAAGGCTATTTTGTGATAGTGCAATTATATTAGACGGTGGTACGTTGACTTTCTACAACGATTTAGAAGCCGCGCTTGCTATATATGAAGAGTTATAAGGTTTTATGTCTGATTCAATAATCAATAGAGTAGAACAAGAATTTAATGTCATAAAAAACAATATGACGACAGAGCAGTGGAATGATGGTGTTTTCATTCGAGATTTAGCCATGGAGCATGAAAATACGAACATATGCCTCGCTTATCGATTGATGCAACGGGCTCATAATATAAAACCAGAAGGACAAGTGATTAAGAATCGACTTAAGCACTATACTAAGCAGGTTAATGAGCAGGTGCCAGAGTTTTTTGGTGGAATAACGTCATCACAAATAACGTTAAGTGTTGAATCTCCCCCCCAAAAAAACTTTCGTAGTAAACTTGGAAATTATGAACACGTTTTGCAAAACCATTTTGTAATGTTTGTATTAATACCTGTGCTTATATTTGCGTTTTATCAAGGGGGTATTGCAAGTGAAAGATTTGAAAGTAGGGCTAAAATATTAGTCCAACAACCCGACAGTATGTCAAGTGTTTCACCTGAGTTAGCAATGCTTGGTTCCCTAGGTGTTCAATCAGGTGATAACGATGCAAAGTTGCTTGAGGCATTTATCTATTCTGTTGATATGCTTAAACACCTCGATAGTGAGTTGGGGTTGAAAGAGCACTATTCATCACACCAGGCTGATATTTTTAGTCGATTAGATTATGACGCATCAACTGAAGACTTTTTCGAGTTCTATACAGACCATGTAAATATAGAAACTGATGAGCTAAGTGGTGTTATCGAATTAAAAATTCAGGGATTTGAACCTGAATACGCCAAGAAAATAAGTCAAGAAATCATAAAGCGGTCAGAAAAGTTCATTAATGAAATTAGCTACCACCTTGCCAATGAACAAGTTAAATTCATGAGCAATGAACATGCAATTTGGCAGAAAAACCTTAAACTCGCACAAAATAAAATGCTTGGTTATCAACAAGAATATAAGTTGCTTGATCCAATAGCAGAAGGTACAGCGTTACAATCAATCTCATATAATTTAGAAGGGCAAATTGCTTCGCTGAAAGCCCAACTTCACGCAAGTAAAACACTAATGGCTGATTCTGCTCCAGAAGTTCAGACTCTGCAAAACCAACTCAGTGCATTAGAGCAACAACTGATACAGGAGAAATCTCGGTTGTCGTTAAATCAAGCCAATGAAAAACCAGTTAGTGAAATTATCGCTCAATTTGCAGCACTTAAAATAGATTACGAGATGGCTACGCAAGCTTATACAGCATCATTAGCATCTTTAGAAAAAGCTAAAGTGGATGCATATCGCCAAATAAAATATTTAATTACTGTCGAAAGCCCCACATTAGCAGAAGATAACGAATACCCTCGTGTAATCTATAATGTTACATTGTTATTGATTATCTTAAGCTTGATGTTCGGTATTGTGAAAATGGTTATTGCTACTATAAAAGAGCTTAACTAGAAAAGAGAAATTTTATGACTAAAGGAATTATTTTAGCTGGAGGCAGCGGTACTCGTTTATACCCTTTAACTAAAGCCGTAAGTAAACAGTTGATGCCGGTTTATGATAAACCTATGATTTTTTATCCTATATCAACATTAATGTTAGCTGGCATTAAAGATATTTTAGTGATTACAACGCCAGATGAACAAAGTCGATTCGTTGATTTATTGGGTGACGGCAGCGACTGGGGTATTAACATTGAATATACCATTCAACCTTCGCCAGATGGTTTAGCACAAGCGTTTATCTTAGCGGAAGAGTTTTTGGCGGGTGATAGCGCAGCTTTGGTGTTAGGCGATAATTTATTTTATGGGCATGATCTGGCGGTTTCATTGCGCAGTGCTTGTAATCGAGAGATTGGAGCGACAGTATTTGGATATCATGTCGCAAATCCTAAATCATATGGGGTTGTAGAGTTTGATGTTAACGGCAAAGTTATTTCAATAGAAGAAAAGCCAGCAACACCAAAATCAAATTACGCAATACCGGGGCTATACTTTTTTGATAGCCGTGTTGTTAATTTTGCAAAAAACGTAAAACCCAGTGCGCGTGGTGAATTAGAGATCACAGATGTAATTGAACAGTATCTCGATATCAACGAACTTAATGTCGAGCTCATGGGGCGGGGTACTGCATGGCTAGATACTGGTACTCATGATAGCCTTTTACAAGCGGCTGAATTTATAGAAACGATAGAAAAGCGCCAAGGCTTAAAGGTATGTTGTCCAGAAGAAATTGCCTACCGTATGGGGTATATCGATGAGAATAAATTGAAAGAAATTGCACAGCCATTGATAAAAAGTGGTTATGGTCAATATTTGATGGGACTGCTTGAAAGACAAGTATTCTCAACACAGTAAAGTTGAAATAGAGTAAAAAATGAAGTTTATCAATACTGAAATTCCAGATGTCAAGGTAATTGAACCAACTGTATTTGGTGACGAACGTGGCTTTTTTATGGAAACGTTTAGAACAACATTGTTTAATGAAAATTGTTCACCAAGAGAGTTTGTGCAAGAAAACCATAGTAAATCAAATCAAGGGATTTTAAGAGGCCTCCATTACCAAACGGCGAACACTCAAGGTAAATTAGTGCGAGTTATTAGTGGTGAGGTGTTTGATGTTGCAGTAGATATGCGAAAAGAATCTCATACATATGGTAAGTGGGTTGGTGAAATCCTAAGTGCTGAAAACAAACGTCAATTATGGGTGCCAGAAGGGTTTGCTCACGGATTCTATGTAATGTCTGAAAGCGCTGAATTTGTGTACAAGTGTACGGACTATTATAACCCTCAAGCTGAAATATCTATTCGTTATGATGACCCAACTCTTAACATTGATTGGCGTCTTGTTAATGGTGAACAGCCTCAACTTTCAGACAAAGATAAAAGCGGATTATTATTCGCGCAAGCACCAACATTTTAGGTTAAAGGAATAGCGTGAATATTTTAACAGTATTGGTCACCGGTAAAGGTGGCCAGTTAGCCACAGAGTTAGAAAAAACAAAGCCAGAAAATGTTAAGTTAATTTGCTTAAGTTCAAAAGAACTCGATATTACCGATAACCACCAAGTCAATTTAGTTTTTAAGCAATATCTCCCTGATATTGTCATTAACGCTGCTGCATATACTGCAGTAGATAAAGCTGAGTCAGAACGTGACAGAGCGTTTGCTGTAAATCAGAAGGGCTGTGAAAATTTAGCGAGCGTATGTAAAAAATTCGACAGCTTCCTAGTGCATATATCAACAGATTTTGTATTCGACGGCACACACTCAAAACCCTATCAGCCTTATGATTTACCATGTCCTATTAGTGTTTATGGTGAATCGAAGCTGGCAGGTGAGCAAAAAGTAAACCAAATACTTGCGTGTAAAGCACTGGTTGTTCGCACTGCATGGGTTTACTCAGCTCACGGCAATAATTTTGTAAAAACAATGCTCAGGTTGATGGCTGAAAAAGATCAACTTAGTGTTATTTATGATCAAGTTGGCACACCAACTTGGGCAAAAGGTTTAGCAAGATGGTTGTGGGTAATGTCTGATAAGGTTAATGAAATTCCTTGTAGCGATTTCACTCCAATATATCATTGGACTGACGCTGGTGTTGCGTCTTGGTATGACTTTGCCGTTGCGATCCAAGATTTAGCGATTGAGAAAGGAATGTTATCAAAAGCTATTCCAATTTCACCCATTGAAACAGCGCAATATCCTACACCAGCAAAACGCCCAAGTTTTAGTTTAATTGATAAAGCATGTGCAGAAGCTGTATCAGGAATGAATACAGTTCATTGGCGTAATCAATTGAATAATATGCTAGATGAGCTAAACCAGTTATCTTGATTTTTCGGGAATTAATGTATCTAGGTTTTTATTAACGTCATTCTCATATAGGTCGGATTCTCAGAAGAGAACTCAACCATTTTAGCGAAGGCTGAAAATAAATAATGAAAGACACTATAATTGCATTGATGCGCAACTAACAAATGCGATAATGCTAAACAAGCAAAACATTAAAAAGAAATAAGAATTATTTTATGAACAAAACGTTACTTGTTACAGGCGGAGCCGGCTTTATCGGTGCAAACTTTGTACATTATTGGTTAGAAGCAAACCCACAAGATAAAGTGATTGTTTTAGATGCTTTAACTTATGCTGGTAATTTAAAAAGCCTAAAGCCCGTTGAAAGTAACCCAAACTTCACTTTTGTTAAAGGTGATATTTGTAATACAGAGCTTGTAGAGAAACTGCTAGATGAAAACAAAGTAAATACTATCGTCCACTTTGCTGCTGAATCTCACGTAGATCGCTCAATAACTGGCCCAGATGCGTTTATCGAAACCAATATATTAGGTACGTATAGCTTATTAAAATCAGCTAAAAAACTATGGATTGATGAGCCTAAAGCTAAAGGAAATGACCCTATAGCCCATCGCTTCCATCATGTGTCAACTGATGAAGTATATGGCACATTAGCACCTAATGACCCTGCCTTTACTGAAGATACTGCATATGCGCCAAATTCTCCTTATTCAGCTAGTAAAGCAGCCAGCGACCACTTAGTTCGTGCTTATCACCATACTTACGGTTTAGAGGTAACAACGTCTAATTGTTCAAACAACTATGGCCCATATCATTTCCCTGAAAAATTAATACCGTTAATTATCACCAATATCTTAAATGATAAACCATTGCCGATTTATGGTGACGGCCAACAAGTGCGTGATTGGTTGTATGTTGAAGATCATGCCCGTGGAATTGAACTTGTACTTAAAAAAGGTTGTATCGGAGAAAACTATAATATTGGCGGCCATAATGAGTGGGCTAACATTGATATTGTTAAATTAATTTGTCAGCAAATGAATAAACAATTTGCTAAAACTTGTCAATCTAACGAAAGTCAGAATCTCGCTGAAAAATTTCCACAGGCTTTATCTGCTATCAACGGTAAAGCGGAAGAGCTCATTATATATGTAACCGATAGAGCTGGCCATGATCGCCGTTATGCGATTGACGCAACAAAAACAAATAATGAATTAGGTTATAAACCCAAAGAATCCTTCGAAACAGGTTTCGAAAAGACACTTGTTTGGTATCTAAATAACCACCCTTGGTGGCAGTCTATTTTAGACGGAACTTATCAAGATAAATAATTAGAGATATTAAAAATGAAAATGATACCAGTAATTATGGCAGGGGGCTCAGGCACTCGTTTATGGCCATTATCACGTGCTATGTTTCCAAAGCAGTTTTTAAACGTAGCGTCTGATCAAAGCATGCTTCAAGAAACGGTTAGCAGAACAAAAAACTGGTCTGTTGATGAAACCATGTTTTTATGTAATGAAGATCATCGATTTTTAGTTGCTGAGCAACTACGTGCTATGAATGAAAATAGCGCACGTATTATTTTAGAACCAGCAGGAAGAAACACTGCCCCTGCCATTGCTTTAGCGGCATTAGATATTGTTGAAAAACATGGTGATAGCTTAATGATGGTGATGGCAGCTGATCACATCATTGAAAACCAACCAGCATTCGATGTTGCTGTAGAGCAAGCTAAAGCACTCGCAACTAATGATAAGTTAGTAACATTTGGTATTGTGCCTACGGCACCTGAAACCGGTTATGGTTACATTAAGCGAGGTAACGCTATTAATGAAAATGGCTATGATGTTGAGGCGTTTGTTGAAAAGCCAGATTTACCAACAGCAGAAGACTATTTAGCGTCTAAAGACTATTACTGGAATAGCGGCATGTTTATGTTTAAAGCCAGTTTATACTTAAGTGAGTTAGCAAAGTTCTCTCCAGAGATTTTAACAGCATGTAAAGCGGCATATGCACAAAGTGCCTCTGATCTTGATTTTGTTAGAGCGGGTAAAGAAGAATTTTTAGCTTCACCTGATGACTCTATTGATTATGCAATCATGGAAAAAACAGCATTAGCGGCTGTTGTACCAATGGATGCAGGTTGGAGTGACGTAGGCTCATGGTCTGCATTATGGGATGTAGATACAAAATGTGAGAACGGCAATGCTACCAATGGCGATGTTATTTTAACTGGCACCAAAAACTCGTTAGTTCATGCAACTAGCCGATTAGTTACGACTGTAGGTATAGAAGACACTGTCATCGTTGAAACCAAAGATGCGGTAATGGTTGCCCATAAAGATAAAGTACAAGATGTAAAAGCCATAGTTAACGAACTTAAATCAAGAGATCGTAATGAAGTAGCACATCATCGTGAAGTATATCGCCCATGGGGTAAGTATGACTCAATCGACAACGGTGAACGTTATCAAGTTAAACGCATCACGGTAAAACCTGGTGCTAAATTATCAGTACAAATGCATCACCACCGCGCTGAACATTGGATTGTTGTTTCTGGTACTGCCAAAGTAACCAATGGTGATAAAGATATTCTGTTAACAGAGAACCAATCAACTTACATTCCTGTAGGTGTTATTCATGCGCTAGAGAATCCAGGAAAAGTAGACTTAGAACTTATAGAGGTTCAATCAGGATCTTATTTAGGCGAAGATGACATTGTTCGCTTTGAAGACAGATACGGCCGAGTTCAGGGGTAATATATGACAGTTCAGCAGCTTAATACTAAAACCGTACTAAAAAACAGCAATGTAGCCTTTGGTACAAGTGGTGCTAGAGGCTTAGTTGAAGATTTTACGCCTCAGGTTTGTGCTGCCTTTACGCACGCTTTTTTATCGGTAATGAAAGAAAGTTTTGAATTCTCAAACATTGCGTTTGCCATCGATAACAGACCAAGTAGTTATAATATGGCTAAAGCATGTGCATATGCCGCCGAGCAACTAGGCTTAAATGTGGATTATTATGGTGTTGTACCTACGCCAGCTTTAGCTTTAAAGGCTATGAAAGATAATATCCCATGTATGATGATCACCGGTAGTCATATTCCATTTGATAGAAACGGCTTAAAGTTTTATCGTCCTGACGGAGAAATTTCCAAAGCTGACGAACAAGCCATTAATAGTTCGCAAGCACAATTTGAAAGCATCGATGATTTTGATTCTTTATCTGAGTTAACCGTTCTTCAAGAAGCAGCTAACGACTACATAAGTCGCTATACCACTATGTATAACAATAAACCGCTCAGCGGCAAATGTATTGGTATTTATGAGCATTCAAGTGCCGGAAGAGATTTATATGCCGATATTTTTGAGGCATTAGGTGCAGCCGTTATTTCACTGGAAAGAACGGATACATTTGTTCCTATTGATACTGAAGCAGTATCTGAAGAAGATTGTAAAAAAGCACGCGATTGGTCAAAAGAACATAACCTAGATGCAATTTTTTCGACCGATGGTGATGGTGATAGACCATTAGTTTCAGATGAGAATGGTAATTGGCTTCGTGGTGATGTGCTTGGGTTACTATGTGCGCAAGCGTTAAGTATTGATGCATTGGCTGTGCCCGTTAGTTGTAATACCGCAATTGAAAAATCAGGCGCTTTTAAACAAACTGTTCGAACTAAAATTGGCTCACCTTATGTAATTGCTGAATTTGAAAGTTTAGCTGAAGAATATGCAAGCGTTGCAGGTTTTGAAGCTAATGGTGGTTTCTTACTTGGTAGCAAGGTAAACATTAACGGTGTTGAGATAGAAGCTCTACCTACGAGAGATGCTGTATTACCTGCGGTAAGCGCATTGTTAGCCGCTCCAAATGGCCAATTGTCAAAATTAGTAGAGCAATTACCACAGCGCTTTACTGATAGTGATCGGATCAAAAACTTCGCGACAGAAAAAAGCAAAGCGATTATCTCAACAGGAGCAAAGGCGCCTGAGTCGTTAGTTGAAAAGCTTGGCTTTAATGGTGCGGTTATTAATAATGTGAACACAACTGATGGTTTACGCATTACATTTGAAAGCAATGATATTATTCATTTAAGACCATCTGGTAATGCGCCAGAATTACGTTGTTACGCTGAATCTAGTAACGAAGTAAAAGCTAAAGAACTGGTGGTACAATCACTTGATAACGTGGTTAAACTTTAATTAGTAAAAAATAAATAAAGAGTATTAGACATGAAATTATTCGTTTTGGGTGGTATTACAAACGACAACCAACGAAACACTATTCAACAGTTTTTAGTAAACATTGAAAATTCAAAAGCGCTTGAGAACTTCGCAGAGTTTCAAAAGCTGGCAGAAAATGGTGATGATAAATTCTCTTTTGTTTATTACTTTGAGGATGATTTAAACCAGTTAAACCAAATTGACCTTCAAACTGACGAGCAATACTTGATTTTGATGTATGACGCACCTGAACATGCGTTACTTCTCAATACGGTAGAGCAATGGCAACTAGCTAACCAAGAGCTACTTGGCTTTTATGTAAGTAACATTGAGCAAACAAAGCTGTTAAATGCTCATCAAGTATGTTTAAATCTGAAAAGCTTCCTCGATTTCTTGAACACAGAATATTCTTTAGAACTATCAGCGGAGCTAAATGCTTCTAATGAATACCTTAGTTCAACAGACTTATTCAACATGGAGCAACAGTTTACGTATTTAACCGAGAATTTAGAAACTCAATACACCTTCGAGCAACTAGAAAGTGCAGCTGAAATTTTAGATAGTCAATATAGTACAAGCCTAAGCTACAGAAACGCACAGTGGGTAAGTCAATTAGTTAACTGTAGCAAGAAATTAGTTGACCAAACTCAGCAACAAAATATTAAAATCGAGAAAATTAAGTACGCCAAACAAGCACTAACTGAGCAGCACTTGGTAGAGTTAACAAAAGAGCTTAAAACGTATCAAGAGAAAAATGAAAAACTCTCCCATGAACGCGGTGAATTGGCCTATGAAAATGAACTAAGTTTATTGCAGATTCATCAACTGCAAGAAGAATTAGAGCAAATGACTGTTGCTCACTCTATGACAAAGGCAGAACTAGAAAAAAATCAAAACGAAAAGGTTGATGACCTAGCAACTAACAATGAAAAACTAGAAACAAAAATTCAAGAGTTAGTAGAAGAAAATGAACTAAGTTTATTGCAGATTCATCAATTGCAAGAAGAATTAGAGCACACGTTTTTAAAGCTTTCTCAAGCTGAGAGCGATATCAATTCTGTTAAACAAAATAAACAAAAGTTAATGCAAAAGCTTTCGATAGCAAAAAACGAGACTAAATCTGAAGGTGACCAGATTAATCAAGGTCATATTGAGCTCATTCTAATGCAGGTTGATCAGCTACATGAAGAGCTTGAGAGTTCAGTAAACAAAGTTAATGAACTAGAACAAGAGTTATTAAACCAAAACGCCATTAACCAACAACAGAGCATACAGCTAAAAAGCTCAGAAGATAAGTATAACGAGGTGCTGAACAGCTCTAACGAATTTGGTAAAGAGAAAGAAGTATTCGTAGTTCAAATGCAGCAGCTAAAAACTGACTTATCTATTGCTATTAAAGATAAGGAGTCATTGAAAAGTGAAGTAAATGACTTAAAGCAAGAAAAGCAAAAAGTAACAGAAAGACTAAGTGTATTAGAAAAAGACTATACAGAGCTTACCAATGTTAATACCGATTTAGTCGCCGAAAACGAATTAAGCTTGTTGCAGATCCATCAATTACAGGAAGAGTTAGAACATTACTACATAAAAGCTCAACAAGGCGAGAGTTTCAAACTTATACAACCTGGTGAACATAGAACTAATAGTTACTTAACTACAAGTCTAGAATTGATAGGGCATTTAAATCATTAAAATTTAGTCATTCGGGTAGTGTTTTAGGGCGGAATCTAGTATCAATAAGAATGAGGTCATTCCAGAATACTGTTAGCTGATCCCCCTAAATCAAACTTTATAATCAGAAAAACAAAAGAAATGAATCCGCCAATACAAAATACTATGAAAACAATAATCATTCCCGATCCAGCATTAAGAGAATATGGCGGCCACCACCCAGCAATAGTCGAAGCGTTAGTAAACTCCCAAGCATATAAAACCAATAGAATTAAGCTTGAAGTCTATGCCAACAAAGCATGTGATAGTGCATTTATCGAAAGACTCGAATCAGAAAGGGTCTCAATAACACCTTACTTTGAAACTGACTTCTATCAATACTTCTACCAAAGCCCAACACTGAGCCAGGCGCAACCATATGTTAGACAGTTAACCAAAGAATATTCGACATTGCTTGGTGGAATAAACCAAAGAGCGACTAAAGAAAAAATAATACTATGGTTTCATACCCTAACTTGGTTACATGCTCAAGCTTTAACTTGCGCGTTAAAGTTACTAAAGATAGAGCCACACGCGTTTACTATAGTGATTGGTTTAATGTACAAACCACACAAGAAAAATGAACCTTACTTCCAAATGTATAATGAGCTATCCTTTAAAGCTTTAGCAACCTTTGCAAACATTAATTTTTTTGCCTCTGACTTTGAAACAGCAGAAAGTTTCAGAGAAATTTTAGCACGAGAAATCTTTATACAACCCTGTGCTTTAATAAATGATGCCGATTCAGCAATCGAATTAGAAGTAAGCTCAGAAAAGCAATTATTACTATATTGCGGTGATGCAAAACATAATAAAGGGTTTTGCCAGCTACCAAGTGTTATTCAAGCTATCATCAAAGGTGGTAATTCAGAGCTGAAACTCGTCATACAATATACCCTAACCAATGAAAATTCTGAGCTAATAAACACGACTAATGAGTTAGTAAATTTGGCTGCGCAATATAATATAGAAATAATTAATCGTTTTTTATCACACGGTGAACTACTTACGTTGTTTTCAAATTCAGATGCATTACTATTAAATTATGATCAATCTGCATACCAAGAACAAAGCTCTGGTGTTTTATGGCTTGCTGCTTATTATCAGTTGGCAGTAATTAGCTTAACAACAACCTGGTGTGAAAGAGAAGCTAACCGTTTATCTTGTAGATATACAAACCTAAAAATTGACCATTTAACAACTAAGAAAATAGCTCAAATAACTTGGTCAAACCGCATAGGCTGTGCTAGTATTGGGCGAGTTAATAATGATTATTTTAATCAGTTGTTTCAAGATGTTGGGAACTGGTTAACAAACATGGATGTAGAACAATAGTAAAGTTTTTACTGCCCTTCTAAAAAATATGCCTCTAAAATTAAGAAATGTGACTCATGAATAAATCGATCTATACAAAGCTACTAGAGCGTAAAATTGAGCTAGATAATGTCGGTACAATCATTCACGTTGGTGCAGGCTTGTGTGCTGAGCTAGCTTTTTATCAAGAGCTCAAGCCAAAGCAGTTAATATTAATTGAAGCCGCTGAAAGTCAATTTGAACAACTCCAAGAAAAAGTTAACAACTCACTTATAAAAAACAATACCGCTTGCCTTAACAAGGCGCTGGTTAATGAAGGCATGAATAATCATGTTGACTTTTTTATTACACAGCCTGCTCAATTTAGTGGCTTACAAGAACCTGAAGCAATTAAAAAAGTATTCAAAAACACGTCTATAACGAGTAAGCAAAAAGTTGAAGCCACATCGCTAGAGTACTTGGTTGATGATTTCAGTGTTCAGAGCAATGATTTAAGCCTACTTGTGTTGCAACTGAATGGCGCTGAACAACAAATTTTAGAGGGCGTTAAACCGTCAACGCTAGAAACGTTTGATTTCGTCGTTATTCAAACAATAAACCATGCAATAAATGCAAGCAGTGGGCAGCAAGAAGATTTAATCAAACGGTTAGATAACTACTGTTTCGACCATGTTGTTACCCAAGCACATGACCTTGTGTTTGAAAATACCGTATTTGTATTAAATAAAGAAAAGTTAGCGCACACCAAACTTATAAAAAAATTAAGTTCGCTTGAGAATGAGAACCAAAAGCATATTAACACTATTCAATCTCTTGAAAATCAACTAGTAAAAAAAGACGAGTCCTACTCGCTACTTGAACAAAAAATAGAGCAGTTAATTGCCAGTAACAATGAACAACGCGTTGCAGCCAAAGATGTTTATAACCAACACAAGCAAACAATTGAGCAAATAAACGATTCTCATCAAGAAGCTTTGGATAGAGCAGCCACAGAATTAACACAAAAAAGTAACCGTATTAACGAGCTGCAACTATGTTTGACACAAGCCCAAGAGCAACAAACAAAACTTAATAATCAAGTTGCAGAACTCAAAAGCTATATAGAAGATGCTCAGAATGAGTATCAACAAAAGGTTGGTATTCAGTCAAAATATACTGAAAAACTAAAAAGTGAAAAAACATCACTTGTTGAACAAGTAAATAGCACAACGAAGGTGCTTGAAACAGAGCGTGAACAGTCATCTTCAAAAATAGAACAGCTTCAAGCTCAAGTAGCTACGCTAACTAAAGAGCGCGATGAACAAAAACGTTCACGTCAAGGCAGTAAGACTCAAATTGAAAGTCTTAATGAACATGTTCAAACACTACAAAAAAAGCTAGATGACAATGAAGATATAGAGCAAAAACTTCATGAAGCAGTATTGCAAAAAGATCAAGAGCATAAGCGCTACCTAGAGCATAAAGATTGGGCTGGAAGTTTAAATAAGGAAGTTGAAGCGTTAAACCTAGAGCTTAGAAAAAGTGTTGAAAAAAATGAGCAACAAGCTGAGTCACTTAACGATAAATTGCATTGGTGTCAGGTTCATAAAGAGAGGACTGAGGTAGCTAAGACAAAGGTTTTGGAACTTGAAAAGCAATTAGAAGAGAAAGATGCGGTTATTTCCCACTTAGAAAGTAAACAAAGCGAGGAAACACAAAGTATGCTTGATGCTCTTGTCAAACAGGTAAATGTAAACCATAAGAATGAATTGGCAGAGATGAAAAGGAATCTAGACTGGAGTTTGGAACAGGGTTTCAATAATTCTGTTAAACAAGTCGAATCTTTCATTGGTGTACAAAGCTACTTGGAAACGGGGAAGTTAGCTATGGAATACCATGGTTGGCCGATCAGCAGTGATATTGCATTATTCTTATTAGGAAAAATCGAGAACAATAATTACGACTTGATTATTGAATTTGGTAGCGGTACATCGACAAAGCTATTCGCGCAAGCACTGGCTAAAAAGTCTTCTTCTGAAAGTGTCATTAGTATTGAAAATAAAACTGAACAGATGGGCAAATATGTTGATGATTTAACCTATGTTAGTAACTTTGCAAATGAGCTTCCGCAACGTGTTCTAACTTTTGAGCATAATAAAAAGTATCACGAAAAAACCTTATTGTCTTTGAAACAAGCTAATCTAGATGGGGTAGTTAATTTGGTGCATGCTCCATTAGTTAATTTTGTATGCGATGAAAAACCTTATCTTTACTATGATTGTGACAATGCGCTCGCACAGATCGCTGATATTTTTAGAAATAGAGTAGCTAAGGTACTCGTTTTAATTGATGGGCCACCAGGGGCAACAGGGCCACTAGCTAGGTTGCCTGCAGTCACTAAGCTGTTAAATCATTTAGGAAGTCACCAACTTGATTTAGTGCTTGACGACTATAACCGTCAAGAAGAGAAAAATATTGCAGTACATTGGAAAAAAACGATTGAGTCTCGCTTTATCACATACATGGAAGAGTTAGTGCCTTGTGAAAAAGGTGCGTGGTTCTGTCAGTTAAATGTATAACCAACAAATAGTTCAATATCCAAACGGCTGGAAACGAACAGGAAATATTTTTTCTTATGATCATGACTGGCAGATTCCTGCTAAAACGGAATTGTGGGCTTATGAAAAACTAATTAGCGGTGATGATAATGAATTGAGTAATCAGTATATTTGTTTTCCTTGGGCTACATTAATTGACTACCTTGATCATAATCCACAAAAATCGACCAAGTTGTTACACGCTTTGGCGAATAAACCACCTAAAATGGCACTGAAAGTTGTCACTTACTGTCAGCATATATATGCACTAAAGCTTTTGCCTTATTTTAAGGCGCTAGGGATTACCGATATTTATTGGTCACATAAAATTAAAGGACAGTGTGAAGCTGAGGGTATAAAATTACATCCGTACCCACTTTATCCGGTAATGCATTATAAGCGTATAAAACCTTACAGAAATAAACCGCTAAAAGAGCGAAAACACTTATACAGCTTTATTGGAGCGTACCAGCCTGGGCTTTATATGACAGAGGTACGCAAGTGGATTTTTAACTTGCCAAAGCGAGACGATGCAATCATTATCGAGCGCAGTGAATGGCACTTTGAACAGGATATATACCGAAATCAGCTCCATGGTGAAAGTGAAGCTGAAGCAAAGCAAAAAGTAAGAGAGCAGCACGAGAAGGAATATATAGAAGTAATGGAAGATACGGTTTTTTGTTTGTGTCCCTCGGGCAGTGGGCCTAATTCGATAAGGCTTTGGGAAGCGATAGAATTTGGTTGCATTCCGGTTCTTATAAGTTCTCAGCTCGAACTTACAAAAAAGTTAAATTGTAAATATAAGTTTTTAGAGTTATTGGAAAAAGAGGAGGTAATAAAAAATTTACCTTCATTTCTATCCAATGCTAGAAACGATTGGTTTTTATAGCAGAGAAGAATCAATTTTAGTTTTTAGGAATTATGATGAAAAACAAGGTTATTTCATACTGTGTGCCAGTAATGAATCGAACGGATGACATAAAAAATACGTTAAAATGGAACGTCTCAGTGTTATCTAAGTTTAAAAATGATGTTGAACTGATTATTAATAATTATGACAAAGACAATGAGGTCGAAAAGTGGGTTAAGAAGGATTTTTCAAAAGAAATAAAATCAGGGCTTTTGAGATTTAATAAACTAGAACCTTTACCTTATTGGCACTTCTGCTGGGCAAAGAACAGTTTTAAGGGCGTTATTAATTCCAAATTTTACTCAAGCTTGGATGGCGACAATTTTATAACTGAAGCAGAAGTTGCAAAAACGCTGGAGCGTATTAAAGAACATGATGGTAAATGCTTTTTACATCACTGGTCCGGAGAATGGGGGGATGGCACATCCGGTAGAGTTACTATCCCAACTGCATTATACAAGGAACATGGGTACATTAATGAGCTTTTACCAAGGCAATTTGATGAAATTTCTTTGCTGCTGAAATGTATTACTAGTACCGACTTTTCATTTATCTCACGAGGTTCTCGAAACATTATAAATTCGTCAAAGGAAGTTTCTGAATTTGTCGAAAGAAATGAATTATCACCCAAAATAGTCATTAGTGATTTAGGGGAACAAAAGTTACCGTTAAACCCTCGTGGCAGCGATTACGTGCAGAAAGATGATTCTATGAATATCTTCCATAACTTGAATATGTATTATGCGCTGTACAATGTCTCGGAAAGTGACAATGCGAAAGGGTATTTTCAGGCGAAGCTTGCGAAAAAACAAGAAGAGTTCTGTGAGCATGATTTCATTAAAAAAAATTCAAAGGTATTCTTTCATGGAACTGGGTTGTCAACGTTAAAGAAAGAAAGCATATCCACGGTTTATACTGTTGCCAAAAATGAAGATATGATGCTGAAAGCATGGTACGAGCATTACAAGAGTATTGGTATAGAGCGTTTTATAATCATTGATGATCATTCTGATGTCCAGATAGAAAAAACTCTCGAGTACTCAGATGTGCACGTCGTAAGACCAAGGTTTGGCAGCTTTAAAACATCGAAGGTTTTCTGGATTAGAACGTTAATGGGGCTATTTCAGGAAGAAGGAAGTTGGCTGCTCACTGTTGATGTAGATGAGTTTTTGGATTTACCTACCAGTCACAATGACTTTTCAGATTATGTAAAAAACCTGGATGCAGGTGGTCATAAGTTTGCGCTAGCGTTGTTGCTAGAGATGCTACCGAAAGACTTGCAGAATGGTAATGTAACGTCGAACAACTTTACTGAAGTTATGGAACACCATTTATACCGACCGGAGAATAGCAGTTATAATTACCAAAATCACAGATCGGTGAAATGGGCATTTGGGAAATATTGGCCTTACTCTTTCGCCATCGATTTTAGGTTCAGGTATTTTGGCACCGTAGATTCATTACGTAAAATTCCATTAGTTAAATACTCAAAATCGCTGTATCTCAACCAGGGGTTTCACGCTGTAACGTACAAAGGTACTGAGCCCACATTGGATGAGTATTTTTCTCAAGGTGCAAATATGTACTTGAGGCACTATAAATTTTTTAAATTTCTATGTAACGAATTTGATGTTGATAAGTACCGTTCCACATTTGCTAAATATCATGACAGAACAAAAGTTAATTTGACCAAAATCTCAAATATAAAGTCGAATATTTATTGCAAATCTTGGGTATATTCACCATTCTCAAAAAACTATAATACATAGGTGTTTTACTTTAAGGGAGTTATGGTGAATTCTTGTTTACGGGGTAAGGAACGATTCTATAAGGAATGTGTCCGGTTGGAGTTTACCAGGGTAAGTAGAAGCGCCCCTTGATGCCATACACCTAGTATGGCTTTATCTCACTATTAGGTTTATTAATATGAAATCGATAATATATATTGGTTTTCCGAAAACGGGAACCACATACATACAACAATTGTTTAAAAATAATTTAGAATATGTTCATAATAAGGATGTTCTCTATCCATTTATTAATAATGATTTTAAGGCACGAACACTTAAGCATATAATTTCAAAGAAAAAACTAAGTGTTGCTGATAAAAGAGAAATAGATTTGTTTTCGGCATACATTGATGAAGAGGTCAATACAAAGAGGTATTCTACGATATTATATTCCTGTGAAGAGATTTCTAGTGATATGATGTCTGTGATAAACAAAGAATCTTTAACGAAACTAAAAAAGTATTTATCTAGGTGGAGTGATGACTTTACAGTAATTGCTTATGTGAGAAAGCCGTCAGATTATTATTTGTCGTTAATGCAAGAAAACTTGAAAAGGGGGGGGAGTATAATTGATTATAATAAGTTCCGCTCTAATTTTATGAAAGTTATTGATGCTTATGAATCTGTATTTAATGCAGATATGATCATCCGACCATTTGACAAATCAAAATGGCATAATTCTGACCTTTTCGAAGATTTTATTCACACCGTTAATCGAGTGACAGAATTAGATGTTGCGGGCTTTAAGAAATTGATTAATAAATCTAATGAAACGCTGTCAGCAGAAGTAATGCTTGTTTTAAATATACTTAGGCAGTACCCTACTGATTTTGTTGGTGATAAATATGATTTTGAAAGTTCTGAGTTTCTCTGGCGGCAATTGAGAAGCGTTTCATCACAGTTTAGTAACCTTACAAAGCCTAAATTGTATAGTGATGTGACTGAAACTATAAATACGAATAATGTCGACGACATCTGTGGTCTGCGTAATAAATACTCAATATCTTTTGATGATAACTCGAATTTAAATAAAGCAGACTACAAATCTGACACGAAAACCATATCAGCTTTGCAAAATTTAATAGACGTCGATGTACATAAATCGCTTGAAATTCTTACTTTGTATAATTCATCCTTACTTCGTTTAAGGAAATAAATATGCAGCTTTTATATGAGAGTGAAGAGATTTCTTTTCATTTATCTACCTGCAATAGCCAATATTTAGTGATTTCATTCTGCCCGATGAATCACGACTTTAACGTAAAAGGGATACCTGGTGGTAATGCCTTTAATAAGTTGGGATATGACTGTCTTGGCGTAATTCCTAAGAGAAATAATTGGTATCCAAAATCCTATATGGTAGAAGGTTACAACTCTATCAGTAAATTATTTGCTAAATATAAATATATTATTTCATATGGCTCGAGTATGGGAGGTTACGGAGCAATTAAATACAGTCGCTTATTTAATTGTGATTTTGTTATCTCCTTTTCTCCACAGTATTCAATTGATCCTCAGGTTGTTTCTGGCTGGGAAAGCAAGTATTCACAATATTTCGATTTATCTCTTCATAAAAACATGGAAATAACTTCATATGATTTGAATGGACGAAGTTTTATTTTTTACGATGAAAAGCTTAAAGCAGATAATCTACATTTTTTATCAATCAATAAATCAGCGACTGCGAACACTCCCATAATTGGTATTAAAGCAAATTACTGTGGGCATTATACCCTCATACCTATTGCTTCCACACATCATTTGGGACTGCTTTTACGAAGCATATTGAGTAACAAGGCCACTTCCGTTAGAAATGTCTACAAGGCAGCAAAAAAACAATCTTTATATTTTAAGTCGTCACTATTGCATGAATTAAGTAAGCGTAGACTATCACAAGGTAACTATGGAGCGGCAAAAAGGCATGTCGATAAAGCAATATTACTTAACTCCAATCTAGTTGATTACTTTCTTACTAAGTATAAAGTACATGATTTCAATAATGATATTATTGGATCGTTAGAAACAATTGATTTAGCTTTAAAAGTTAATTCAACGAGTAAGTATTTATTGGACTTGAGAAAGAAATGTAAATCTCGATTAACAGGTGTTAGTAGTTCAAGCGTATATTGTAGCATATGCTTATCAACGGTATTTAGTGACTATAACAAAAGGAAAAACGAAGAGTGTAAATATTGCAAGTCATTAGCTAGGCATCGAATTGCTTACAGTTTACTATTTGATTATTATCTGACATTTGGACACAAGGATTTTAAATTACTTCAAATAAATCCAAGTCATTTATGTAAAAAATTATTTGGCGATGTATTCGCGGAAAAATACAGACATATGGCCTTGAACGAATCTAGTGTGGGGTCGTTGATGATGCAAAAATACAGTGATTTTGAACGTTCGGGCGAGAGTTTTGATTGTGTTTTTCATATGCACTTAATAGATTATATAAATGTTGATTACGAATTTTTAATAACACAATTACTGGGTCTTGTTAAGCTTGGTGGCGTAATGGTCTTCTCCGTTTTGGGCCCTAACATGAAGAGCAAGACGAAACAAGTTAGTAGAAATTCAACAGCTCTAAATAAGCATAGGTATTATTATTTTGGTATTGATTTTGTTAGATATCTAGAGTCATTGCATAATATTGAATTTATGTGGGATTCTATTGGCAATAGAAAGAGATATTCAATGAATGTTAATGAAAATTCTAATAGGTTCATAATATTGAAAAAAGTTAAATAATCTCTTAAGAACTTTATCTTCATTTCGGAAAATAACTCCTACATTCATGGAAGTGCATAGAAGAGGAAGGTAACTGCTTAAAGTGAACCACTCTTCTCGGCAAAGAGTGTTATATCGAAGGCCAAGGAAATACCTCGGGTTTAAGCAATCATAGAAAGTCTATGGTGAATAGAAAACTGCAGCTTAGGAAGTATGTTGCAGTTATATGTTAAATATAAATTTTTGTTGGAGTTTTTATGAAAATTACCGTGGTCGGAACAGGCTATGTCGGTTTATCAAATGCCATGTTGTTAGCGCAATTCAATGACGTTATCGCACTAGATATTGTTCCTGAAAAAATTGAAATGCTTAATAAAAAGTTGTCACCGATTGCTGATGCGGAGATTGAAGATTTTTTATTAAACAAGCCGCTGAATTTTTTAGCGACTTTAGATAAAAAACTTGCATACAGCAATGCTGACTATGTGGTTATTGCCACGCCAACCGATTATGATCCGGAAACGAATTACTTTAATACCACTTCTGTTGAAGCGGTAGTTAAAGATGTTATGGCGATAAATCCAGATGCGGTTATGGTAATTAAATCGACTGTACCAGTAGGTTATACCGAACGGGTAAAGCAATACCTGGATTCGGACAATATTATTTTCTCTCCGGAGTTTTTGCGCGAGGGCAAAGCATTGTATGACAACCTGCACCCTTCTCGGATTATTGTGGGCGAGCGCTCAAAGCGTGCAGAAGTGTTTGCTAACAAGCTGGTTGAAGGCGCGGTAAAAACCGATATCCCTGTTCTGTTCACAGACTCAACAGAAGCCGAAGCGGTAAAGCTGTTTTCTAATACCTATTTAGCTATGCGCGTAGCTTATTTTAATGAGCTTGATACTTATGCGGCAGCACACGATATGGATACCAAGCAAATTGTTGAAGGAGTGAGCCTAGACCCGCGTATTGGTTCGCATTACAATAACCCATCGTTTGGTTACGGGGGCTACTGTTTACCTAAAGATACGAAGCAGCTGCTTGCGAACTACCAAGATGTGCCGAATAACATGATAGGGGCGATAGTAGATGCAAATCGCACCCGTAAAGACTTTATTGCCAATGATATTTTGCGACGAAATCCGCAAGTAGTCGGAGTTTACCGCCTTATTATGAAGTCAGGCTCGGATAATTTCAGGGCATCAGCGATTCAAGGAATAATGAAACGCATCAAAGCAAAAGGTATTGAAGTGGTCGTTTACGAGCCAGTATTCAAAGAAAAAGAGTTTTTCCATTCTCGGGTGATTGACGATTTGGCTGAGTTCAAACAGGTAAGTGATGTGATCGTAAGTAATCGCATGTGTGATGACGTTACCGATGTAGCTGATAAAGTTTATACACGAGACTTGTTTGGTAGTGATTAGTGTTGATGGCAGATAACAGAATTTAGGATGAACGAGTGAAAAAAGCGCTTATCACAGGCATTACCGGTCAGGATGGTTCTTATCTTGCAGAGTTTTTGCTTGAAAAAGGTTATGAAGTGCATGGTATTAAACGACGGTCCTCGTCGTTTAATACCGAACGTATTGATCATATCTATCAAGACCCTCATGAGCAAAATCCAAAGATAGTCCTGCATTACGGTGATTTGTCTGATTCCAGCTCAATTACCAGTATTATTCAGAAAGTTCAGCCTGACGAGATATATAATTTAGCGGCTCAATCGCATGTTGCTGTGAGTTTTGAACAACCTGAATATACTGCTGACATTGATGCGCTTGGCACTATTCGTATACTAGAAGCAATCAGGATGCTCGGTTTAACCGATAATACGCGTTTTTATCAGGCATCGACTTCTGAACTTTACGGTAAAGTAAAAGAAATACCACAAAATGAAAACACTCCCTTTCATCCCCGCAGTCCATACGGAGTTGCCAAGCTATATGCTTACTGGGCAACTGTAAATTATCGAGAGTCATACGGAATATACGCTTGTAATGGTATCTTGTTTAACCACGAATCTCCGCGTCGTGGTGAAACTTTTGTTACGCGTAAAATTACCCGTGGTATTGCTAATATTGCTCAAGGTTTAGTTGATTGTTTATATCTAGGTAATTTGGATGCGTTACGTGATTGGGGACATGCCAAAGATTACGTTCGAATGCAATGGATGATGTTACAGCAAGAGCAGCCTGAAGACTTTGTTATTGCAATGGGTAAGCAAGTGTCAGTACGTGATTTTGTTCATATGGCTGCTGCAGACGCGGGCATTACACTTGAATTTAGCGGTGAAGGTGTTGATGAAATTGCTACAGTTGCTGCCGTTGAATGTGACAATGCGCCAGGTGTTAAAGTAGGCGATGTGATTGTTAAAGTTGACCCGCGCTACTTCCGTCCTGCTGAAGTTGAAACCTTGCTTGGCGACCCAACAAAAGCCAAAGAAAAACTAGGTTGGGTTCCTGAAATCACCGTTGAAGAAATGTGTGCCGAAATGGTACAAAATGATTTAAGAAAGGCAAAACAGAAAGCTTTACTTGTAAAAAATGGCTATTAATTTAAAACAAGTTAAAAGGGTTTTTGTAGCAGGCCATCGCGGTATGGTCGGTTCGGCGATAGTTCGCCAGTTAGAAAAACGTGATGATGTTGAACTAGTGTTGCGCTCACGTGCACAACTTGATTTAACAAATCAACAAGCTGTGCGTGAATTTTTTGAAAAGGAAAGTATTGATCAGGTTTATTTAGCTGCGGCGAAAGTAGGCGGTATTCACGCTAACAACACTTACCCTGCTGATTTTATTTATGAAAACCTGATGATTGAGTGCAATATTATTAATACGGCACACTTATGTGGGGTACAAAAGCTAATGTTTTTAGGATCATCTTGTATTTACCCTAAATTAGCTGAACAACCTATGAGCGAGCAGGCTTTGCTTACAGGTACACTAGAGCCTACTAATGAGCCTTACGCGCTGGCAAAAATTGCAGGTATTAAGCTGTGTGAAAGTTATAACCGCCAACATGGCCGTGATTATCGCTCGGTGATGCCTACTAATTTATATGGTCCGCATGATAATTTTCACCCTGAAAACTCACATGTAATTCCTGCACTTTTACGTCGTTTTCATGAAGCTAAACTACGTGGTGATACTGAAGTTATTGCATGGGGTAGTGGTACACCAAAGCGCGAGTTTTTGCATGTAGACGATATGGCAGCAGCCTCTATTCATGTAATGGAACTTGATAAAGCCATTTATGATGAAAACACCGAGCCAATACTAAGCCATATTAATGTTGGAACAGGTGTAGATTGCACTATTCGTGAACTTACCGAAACCGTTGCAAAAGTCATTGGTTTTGAAGGGAAGGTTACTTGGGACACTACTAAACCTGACGGTGCGCCTCGCAAGCTAATGAATGTGCAACGTTTAGCTGATTTAGGCTGGGGTTATAGCTATTCGCTTGAAGATGGTTTAACTAATGCTTACGAGTGGTTTTTAGGAAACAAGGAAACGTTTAGAGGTTAGAAATTATTTAATTATTACTTATTCTCAGCATTAAGCTTACAATACTTTGCGGTGATTAATGGGCTATACGAATTCCCGCCTTCGCGGGGAAGACTACTTTATGTGAAAAGGCATGTCAATGCGGATCCCACCTTCGTGGGAATTACGCCGTGATAATATGTTGAACTGCTTGTACGGAATGATAAATGGTTTTGAACACTACAAATATTGGCTAATGCATTTATTGTAAGCAATACCAATGATACTATTAGTCTTAAATAGTCCTAACACCCAAACATTAAAGCCTCATAATGAAAAAAAGTATTATCAAAGCTGCCTTAGCTGTTATTCCTAAATCTTTGCAATATAAAGCGCTTATTAAAGCCGTTAATTTTTTATTGCCCCCCAATAAGCAAGTGCTTAATTCTGGTATTGTGTTAAAGCTCAATGTTTATGATATGAAAAAATCATGGCTAATTGAAATTAGTGTAGATAACTATATTGAAAGTGCCATGCCTGTTGAGGATATTGAGCTAAGAGCAAGTTTTGATACGTTAATCGCCTGCAAGGAAAGAAGCGTGATTGAAACTTCGTTAAAAAATGGCGATATTCTTATTTTAGGTGAGCCAGCGCTTTGTGAACAGGCAACCAATGCTTTACTGAATATTTCGCAAAATCAGCTTGATAGGTTAATGAAGCAGTTTTTAATTTTCTTTAAATTAAAAAAAGCTACACGTAGTAAAGCTGAATCGCCACTTGACGATATTACGCTAAACGATTTAAAAACAGCAAAAGATATAGATGCACTTCGAGATGAGGCTATTAGGCTTGAATCAACGGATATTGTTCGCGCGCATAAATTTATGGCACTTGCTCACCAAGCAAGACCCGGTGGCCCGTTGATCAAGCAAAAATTAGATAGTTATCAGGCTTTGTTGCCAAAGAGTTAATTAATAAGCTATGTGAGATTCCGGCCTTCGTCGGAATGACGTAAACTATGAATGTCATCCCGTGATGTTGTTACACGGGATCTCACATTTGGGTATTGCTCAGTTATAGGTTGGGGTGAGTAAAAATTATTCCCGCCTTCGCGGGAATAACTAGAAATATATGGGTTGTTGCTTGGTATTCTAACTAACAGTCTGCTTGAAGGAATGAGAGGTTATACAATGTCAAATGATATACGTTGGCATCAACGATTAGCTAATTTTGATTTGGCTCTAAAAGAGCTCGCTGACGCCGTGACAATTACTGAACAACGACAACTTTCTCGATTAGAAGAGCAAGGCCTTATTCAAGCATTTGAATATAATTACGAATTGGCTTGGAATACCATAAAAGACTTTTACCAAGACCAAGGTGAACTTAGTATTCAAGGTAGCAGAGATGCGTTTCGATTGGCATTTCAACGCGGCCTAATTGAAGATGGACAGTTATGGATGGAAATGATCAAAAGCCGTGTTTTAACTTCTCATACCTATAACAAAGAAACCGCAAGACGAGTTGCCAATCAAATTATTTGTGATTTTTATCCTGCTTTTGTTTTACTAAATAACGTACTACACCAGAAAAAAGGAATGTAGTTTGAGTTACGGATTAGCAACAGAGCAATTACGGCAAATTTGTGGTGTTTTAAAAAACCATTCTTCAGTAGAGAGTGCTGTTCTATATGGTTCTCGGGCAAAAGGTACTTATCGTTTGGGATCTGATATTGACATAACACTTAAGGGAAGAAATATAACCCATAAAGAGTTTTTGCATATATTAAATGAGCTTGATGAACTTTTTCTGCCTTATTGTTTTGATGTGTCGATATTATCACTGATAGAAAATGATGACGTAATTGAACATATTAATCGAGTAGGAAAGACTATATATCAACGAAATGAGATTGATGAAAATGTATAGTTGTATGGCAGCTCGGTGATTAGCTTTTGAGGCAGAAATGTAAAAAGAGATTCCCGCCTTCGCGGGAATAACAGAAAAATTTGAGAATGACAAAAGGATTTTGGAATGACGCAAAGTATAAATGTCATCCCTTGATGCAAAAGTATCGTCATCCCGTGATGTTGTTATACGGGAACTCATACTTTGATGACGAATACCGATTTTAAATGAATGTATTATCAAAAGATATTGAGAAGAATATGTTAAAAAACGTTGCAAAAAAAATGTTAGGCAAAAACTCAGCACCATTAGCTAATTACGAATACTTTATTGATGTTATTGGCTTAGATGCTATTTCAGGTTGGGCGAAGAATAATACGAATTTAAGTCATACTCCTATTGTTTCAGTTCATTCAGGCGGTCAACAATTATGGCAGGGCACAGCTGAACTAGAGCGTGAAGATTTAACTCAAGCGGGTATTGGTGAGCGAGCTTTTCATATTTTTCCTGATACATCTGTGCTGGAAGGTGATATTACCCATATCGATATCTACATTGATGGCCATAAAGCTAACGATATGCCGTACCCATTTAAAGCGTCAAAAAATCAAGTGGCGGAACAAGCGCAGGCTGTTGAGCCTGTCGTTGAGAATGTTATTGCGGATAGTATTTGTCAAATTGATGCGGTCACAAACGAGCGCGTAGTTGGCTGGGCTAAAAGTAAAACGAATGACTCTAAGCGACTTACTATTGAGTTTAAAAATGGTGAGCAGGTGTTAGCTTCGGGTGTTGCTAATAATTATCGCTCTGATTTGGTTGACGCTGGTATTGGTGATGGTAGTTATGGTTTTGAATTTGGTTTTGACCTGCCACAATTCGATTCACCAGAGGTTGCTGCAGAGCTTTACATTGATGGTGTTGCTGCTGGTGGTGAACCGTTTGTATTTTCGGTTGATGCTAAAGATATTGAAGATGCAAAATTTAAAGCGCAGTTTGCCGAGCAGTTTGCCGAGTTTTCGGCTATGTCAGCTGCTGAATTGAATCGTATAACTGCTCAGGTTAATGAGTTGTCAAAAACCGCCCACGATCAATCGATGAATGTAGCAATTAATGTAGCTTTGCAGAATATCGCTGAAATTAGTGCTCGTATCAGCGTGATTGAAAAAATCTTGATTAAGAAACTTTCTTAGCTCGCTGTGTTATTTGTAATTTATGGAAAGTAATTTAACGGTTGTTTTACCTTTAAACGTAAGGGTAGAACAAGTGCTCAATTGTATTGTTAACTTCAAACATATTGGGCTTGGTAATACCAAGTTTATCTGGCTCGTAGAAAGCGAAACCTACCAGGGGCGGGTTGTTGAAACCCCTACGTTCGTCAAATGGCAATATAGCGTGAATACTAATGCAGTTGAGTTTTCTCAGGTGCTAAATGAATTAGTAACCACTGAATATTTTGTTTATTTCCCTGTTGTGCTGACAAGCTCTTATCAGGCGCTTGAAGCACTTATTGCACCATTAGCTAGTGAGGAACGATATTCGTTTACTACTGGGAAAGTAGGCAACGTTCAACATCAATTGATTGATTGTGGATTATATGATTCGTCTGATAAACAAGATGCAAATATTAATCTCGAACACCCTTCTTTATCCTACGATTGCCTGACTATAGGTACAAAGCTAGGCCCGAGCGCTTATAAGAAAAAAACATTGTTAGATTTGTTAAAAGGCATGCATATCTCTTCAGTGGATAATTGTTTTTTTGAAGTGCAGCAAGTAGCTGTTTATAAAAAAAACTATGGTCTACGCGTTGGTAGAGCAAACTTTATAGTCGTTAATGATGGTGATGCGATTGAATTTGATAAAAATGAATGCGCTACTGTAAGTGTTAGCTTTAATAAAAAATTAGCTAGTTATCTTGAAAGTTATAACCCTATACCCCAAAAAGGGTGTGTCTTAATGATAGATATGCATATCCCTAAACCTGATATCGACGCGGGTTCTTATGCAGCACATCAAGAAATAAAGTTGATTCAATCGTTAGGGTATCATGTCAAGTTCGTTGCTGTTCATCTTGAATATAGTGATAAATACATTAAGCAGCTTCAAAAATTTGGTGTTGAAGTTTGCTACGGCCCTCACTATCAATCCGCTAGTGACGTAGTTATAGAAAATATTGAACATCTCAGTGCCATTTATATTACTCGGTATCATATAGCACAACATTTTATGCCAGTAATTAGAGAACATGCACCAAGTTTACCTATCTTACTCAACAACGCTGATTTACATTTTCTAAGAGAAATGCGGGAGGCTCTTACTACGCTCGATTCTGCTGCAATAGAAAAAGCTGAAAAAACTAAATATTGTGAAGTGTCAGTGATGAACGATGTCGATGTTGTACTTTCTTATAATGAAATAGAGCATCAAATTATTGCGGATCTGATAGATAACAAAGATAAAATATTTAAATGCCCTTGGGTGCTAGAGCCAAAAGAACTGATATCTAACTTTGAAGGTCGGGAGGGTATCGCGTTCCTTGGCGGATTTGCTCATAAGCCCAATATTAATGCCATTGAGTTTTTTATTGAGCAAGTTATGCCTTTGTTACAGGAGCAAGCGTCAGATATAAAGCTTTATGTTTATGGTAGTAATATGCCTGAATCGTTAAAACTTCGTGAGTCGAGTAACATAATAATGGTTGGTTATGTTGAAAATTTAGATGATGTCTTTAAAAAACACAGAGTGTTTGTTGCACCATTATTAGCTGGCGCAGGCATAAAAGGCAAAGTACTCGAAGCGGTTAGGTACGGTTTACCAGCGGTATTGTCACCTGTCGCTGCGGAGGCAACGGGCTTAGTGCATAATGAAAACGCTATTATCGCCGAAAATTCACAAGAGTGGTTGGCGGGTATTATTGATTTATATAATGATGAGAAAAAGTGGTTACAATTCGCCCAAGGTGAGCGTGAATTAGCCAAATCGCAATATTCTTGTGAGCATGGGCAACAATTAATGAAAAAGGTATTTCAGTATGTTGGTTTATCTTGATAGAATTGTGTCGCATTCGAGAGATTCTGGTCTTGGCAGGAATGACGTGTAACCTTTGTGTCGTCCCGTGGTGAAGAGGTATCGTCATCCCTGTGTGCAGAAGACCGTCATCCCGTGAAGTTATTACACGGGATCTCACTGTATCGATTAAAGATAGCGAATCAAGTGTGTAGCGGCGATACTTATTTAATGAAGTGTGCAACAAATATAAAACAAAAAGGATTGTTTTGAACATTAAAGAATTTGGCCAGAATTTCTTCGGGCCCTTGTTAAGTCAATATTTAAAGTCAGTATTCGAAGGCTCAAATGAAGGTCATCTCTACTATTGTTTGGCTCGCGAAGGGCATTTTATTCAAGCTGCGATTAGCGAGTTAAAAAAGCAAGGTTTACTCGATACAACTATTGATAGCAGGTACTTGATTGTATCTCGCGTATTCATGTTCAAGATACTGCTAGGAGCACCTGAATCTTGGCAGTTTTCTTTGTCGCCAAAATTTGAAGGTAATCTTCAAACATTATTAGCTCATCGTTTTAATTTGTCTCAAACGATAATCGATTCCATTTTAAGCGAAGCTGAACAAACAACTGATATCAATTTACCTGAAGATATAGATACGGTTAAAGCTGTGTTTTTAAAACATCATAATGAGCTGAGTTCAGTGGTTTCTGGTGCAAAAATTGCCTACTTAGCGTACTTGGAATATAAAGGCTTTGGTGTTGATGATATTGAGCATAATGTATTAGATATTGGTTATTCTGGCACTATTCAAAAATTGCTAACACTGCTTACTAGTACTAGCACGACTGGGCATTATTTTATCGCGAGTAAGCCGGGAACTCACGTTGTTGCTGGAAATAATGTTCAAATGCATGGTGTTTTCAAAGAGGGCGTTAAGTTAGGTGATGGCCATGTGATGTTAGATCGCTCTTTATTTTTAGAGAGTTTATTAACTGCACCAAGCGCACAGCTTGTTGATTTACGAATTAATCCTTTGGCTCCAGATAACGAAGAAAAATTTGAGTTTTTCTATGGTATGCGAGCAAACTGTCAAAAACAGTTCTATTTATTACAGGAATTAATGTCGGGCGCAATTGAGCACGTCGTTCATTGTTTTAAATATGATATCGAATATTCAAATGATGATTTAGATAATCTTTATGAGCAATATGTTTCCAAGCCAAATATGATTCCTCATGGTGTTCGTCATTTATTTGAAATTGATGATGCCATTTCGGGTAATGCCACTATTTCTTACCAGCAGCTTTTTCAGCTGTAGTCCATTTACCAAAAGTAGCAGCAAGAGTGTTAAAAATTGATTAAACGAATAGTAAGAGCAGCTAAACGCAGAGCCAGAGTTGGATTAAAAGCGGTAAGAAAGCCTAATACCATTAAAATGTACAAGCAAGCGGTTGATGAAGGCTTGTTTGATGCTGAATATTATCAGCAAAAGTATGGCAAATTCGTATCGGATTACGCGGCATTTCAAGATTACTTAGCAAAATCAAGTTTTGCTAACGTTAATCCGTCGAGTAAATTTGATACTGAGCAGTATTTAAGAACGAATGTTGATGTGTATCATGCAGGAAGTGGAGCTCTTCAGCATTACCTCGCCCAAGGAAAAACAGAAGACAGAGCTATTTCTAATGCTATTGAAAGATGGCATCCTAAAAACGTACTTTTACCTGAAATAGGTGATAGTTGGAAGAATCAAAAAGTAGCGCTTTGCCTACATATCTTTTATGACGATTTTATTGACCGTTTTGCTACTTGTATCGCTGATTTCCCTGTAGATGTTGATGTATTTCTCGCGGTAAAAGATTCAGCGATGGAGGTGAGAGCAAAATCGGTTTTTTGTAAGTTAACAACGGTAAAGCAGGTTAAAACTTGTGTTGCGGCTAATCAAGGGCGAAATTTTGGCCCTATGCTAGTTGAATTTTCTGATGAGTTATTAAACTATGATTTAGTCGCCCACGCTCACTCGAAAAAGTCTTTGTATTCAGGGCGTGAGCAGTTTCAATGGTCTGATTATTTAAATCAATTTTTATTAAAAGACCGTCATGTTGTAGCGAATGTCTTACGACTATTTGAGCAAAATGAAGATTTAGGTATATATTACCCAACGTCGTTTTGGATGATGCCGAGCTGGGTACATAACTGGACCTGTAATAAAGGCTTTGCTCAACCGTTTGTTGATGAGTGGGAGCTAGATATCTCAGATAATTTTCTTGTTTATCCTGTTGGTGGTATGTTTTGGGCTAAACCTAAAGCGCTAAAACAGTGGTTAGAAAAATCATACCAGTACGATAATTTTCCTGAAGAGCCGTTGCCAGCCGATGGTTCTTATTTACACGCTATGGAGCGTGCTTTAGGTTTGTTAGCTGAAAAAAACGGCTACAAACAGTTCTTCTATTATCCTGAGTCTAGCGAATTTACTACAGATAAGTCCTTTATCTTTAATCATTACCATAAAAATGCATTTGATCTAGGTGGTACTTTATCAAACTTTGATATCGTGTCATTTGATGTGTTTGATACCTTATTACGTCGTAAATATTTTGAACCCGATTATGCCAAGTTTTTACTTGCCAAAGAGTTCGTCTCTACTGGTCTAGTAAGTCATGAGCATGAGTTTATCGAGAAACGTAATCAAGCGGAATTTGCAGTCAGACAAACAAAAAACTTCCAAGGCGATGTTTCTATTTATGAAACTTACCAAGAGCTCGCAAAGCAATTTAATTGGACACCAGAACAGGCTAATTCATATGCAGATGAAGAGTTTGAATATGACTTGTTGATGACTAAGCCTAAAGATGAAATGGTTGACCTTGCGAATGAGCTTGCGCATATGGGCAAGGAAATTTGGTTAATCACGGATATTTATTATACTGCTAAGCAAGTTGAGTTAATGCTTAAGAAGATTGGCTTAGTTGCTCCTTATAAATTATTTGTTTCTTCTGAATTGGGTTTAAGAAAAGATAACACTACCATGTGGCATCATGTCAATGGGCTTTTATCACGAAGTGAGAAGTCTTTCATTCATGTTGGTGATAATGTAAGAAGTGACGCTCAACTATGTGGAGATCTTGGTTTAACAACAATGCATATATTAAACCCATATGATAAGTGGCGACTTGCCGGTTTTGATAATGTGCTAACAGGACCGTTAGATGAAAAAAATATTTTAAAATGGGGGCCATTAGTCAATAACTTTGGCCGCTATCCGTTTTTTGGTGAGCAATAAATAGCTGTTATGCGTAAATTATATCTCCATCTTGGCGCACATAAAACAGCTAGCACCTTGTATCAACGAAAACTGGCCATAGCATCGGCAATAAATGAATTGAAAATTATTTCGGTTCACCAACAAGACCGAGAGCAATACGTTTCGTTTAGAATAGGCTATTCAAAAATTGTTAACGATATAGAGGTTAATCATCACGACGCTGATGCGCTTGCAAGCAAGGAGCAAGCTTTGGCTGAGCTTATCGAACAATACTTAGCTAAATTTACCCAACCATCGATTCTTTGGAGTGATGAAAATTTATTAGGTACACCTATTGGCCATCGCGTAGGTCAATCAGGTGATTTTTCAACCCGCTTATATCCAGTTTCAGCTTCAATAGCGAAAGCCTTTGCTATTGCAACGCGAAATTTTGATGTCAAAGTGCTGTTATTAACTAGAGAATTAGAGTCATTTTTATTATCTAGCTATAAAGATTGGATTTATAAACTTGATCAACCTGATAGCTTAAGCGAGTTTGTTAATCGTATTGAACTAGCAGATTGTAGATGGCAGTCGGTTATTAAGCCGTGGCGTGAAAACTTTGCTGACAGTGCATGTTTTGTTGATAACTTTGAGCATTTTAAAGCCGAGCCGCAACAGGTGATTGCGTGGATGTGGCTATGGGCGAATTTGCCCTTGTCGGCAATTAATTTACAAAACTTGCCACAAATTAATTCTGGCTTAAATGCAGGGCAAATTGAGGTTGCATTAAACCTGATTCCACTGCTAAAACCTGAGGCTAAGGCGTCAACTCAAATCTATTTGAAGCAATTGCCGGTTGATAATGTTAAATTAAAGCTAGCACAAAGCACTAGGCTGCAAGTTATTGAGCATAGAGAAAATGTTAGCCTTTTAAATCTTAATGCAAGCGTTTAGTGGCTTGTAGATAAAAAATAAAGTAGTCAATGAACAATAGAACCTTATATTTACACGTAGGCTGGTCTAAAACAGGCACTTCTGCCATTCAAGCCGCGCTACACAGTGTAGCCGACCAATTACTTGCTAAAGGCATTTTATACCCCAAGTCGGTACAGTGGAATGACCACTCGCATCATAAATTTTCATTAGCCTTTAATGCCACTTCTGGCTATGGCTCTGAATTTAGTGCCGAGCAAGCAATGGCACATGTGGTGAATGAAATTAAACAAACGGGGGCCCACAGTGTTTTACTCTCGTCTGAATTATCACCGCTTTACTTTAACTTTGCTAACTTTAAGCAGTTTGTTAGTGAAAACTTTGACACCGTAAAAGTTATTTTTACCGTTAGGCGACAATCAGAGTTTATTTTATCTTTGTTTAATCAGCTAATTAAAGATCCTAAAGTTAGATATCCAGGAACATTATTTGCCTTAAGCATGTCGAATATGCATACCATGTCTTATTTGCCAAGGATTAATGACTGGGCGCAACATGTTGGTGATAAAAATATCCATGTTATTCCATACTCTAAAACTGTGGTACAAGACTTTTTAGATATTTTTGATGTTGCAGGTAGCGCGCCTGAAAACTCGTCGGTTAATCAGTCTATTCCTAATGAGTTAATTCAAGCGATTAAACTCTTTAATGGCGGGGTCAATAATGAAGCTAGTTATCAGCAAACCATTAATCAATTGCTGCAGGCTTCAAAACAATTAGAGGGTAACCAAGCTAATGGTGTTTTATTTTCTATCGCAGAGCAGCGTGGTTTAGATAATCATTTTAATCACCAAAATAACCAGTTGGCAAAGCGCTTTTTAAATAAAGAGCGATTGTTTGACGAAAAAGATTATAAGCCGGTGAAGTTTATTCCACCTAATATTTTAAAACAGCGAATGGATGTAAATAAATAACGTGGCAAGCAATATACCACGGCAAATAATTCAATTTTGCCATAACAAGGAACAGTTGCCAGAATTATTACAAAATGCGGTAAAAGCCACTAAAAGTAGCCAATGGTTTTTTAAATACCAGCTATATGATGACGAGTTAGCAAAAGCCTTTATTAGCCAACACTACGGTAATACTTGGCTAGATTTATATACTCGCAATAAAATAGCTGCTTCGCGCTGTGATATGTTTCGTTTGCTGGCGCTTTATCAGCTAGGCGGCTTTTATGTTGATTTGTCGATGGAAATTTCAACATCCTTATCTAAGTTTCGTGATTTTGATTTAGTATTGTTGCAGCGCGATGATATGGCAAAGCAAAATAATCGCCCAGTTGAAAGCGCACATTTTACCAATTCAATAATTGGTGCTCCTAAAAAGTCACCCTACCTTAAACGTTGTATTACTTTAATGCAGAATAGGCTAGAAAGTGGTTCGTATAACAATGATGTGATTCAGGCAACTGGTCCAGGCATTTTAAATGAATGCTTAAAATCTATTGATGAAGATTTTAAATTTAATAAAGTGCAATTTAGTTTGGCGCGTGGCAACTTATTTAACTATCGCCGAGTCAAAGGTTTTTCAAACTCTTGGGTTGAACAGCAAAAATCGGGTATTTATTAGGTCTTGTTGTGGTAAATAAAGAAACAACGATATATCTCCATATCGGTATGAATAAAACGGGTACATCAGCATTACAGTATTGGTGCCAAAACAATCGAAAATTATTACTAAAGCAAGGACTGTTGTATCCGCAAACAGGAATTGCTGGCGTTGCTCACTACGACATAAGTAATATCTTCGGATTTAAGCACAATAGTGAATGTACAACTAATAAATTTGCTGATGCTAGTGAACTAGTTGCTCAACTCGATAGAGAAATAATTAAATCTAAAGTGAGCAAAGTGTTAATTAGTTCAGAGAACTTTATTATTAATAAAGATCCCGCAATCATAAAACAGTTATTGATGCATTATGAGGTTAAGGTTATTGTTTATTTGCGACGTCATGACAGCTGGTGGGAGTCTGCATATAACCAGTCGTTAAAAATGGTTCATATGCCTCGCTATGATAAAGGTATAGAGCATTTCATTGTACAGCAAAATAAGGTTAACCGTTTATCTCGTTACCTAGAAACGGTGAATAAGTGGGCAAAAGTTTTTGGTGTAAAGAATGTAATAGTGAGGCCGTATGAAAAACAACAAATGCCACATGGTATAGTGGCAGATATGATGTCAATAATACAAATCGCTATAGCTCAAGAAAAGTACGTTGGTTTATCTACTAATAAATCATTGAGTAAAACAGCAAATTCAATTTTAGAGTTTGCACAAAGATCAAACCTAACAAAAGAGCAAGTGGCAAAAGTGCTCAATCACCTCAAAAACCAATCCTTTGTAGATAATAACATGCCATTGTTATCTCCAAAAAGGCGAAAAGAAATTGTTGAAAACAATATTACTCAGTACGGTAAAATAGCTAAGAACTATTTAAATCGTGAGCAATTGTTTTTTGAACCATTGCCTGATAAATATGAGTCTTGGCAAAAATTTACCCCCCCTTCAACAGAAGAGGTAGTTTCGGTTATTGTTCATGCATTGGCCGAAAAATCATGACCATAACCTTACATGTCGGCATGGGAAAATGCGGCAGTAGTGCTCTACAGCGCTTTTTGTCGACAAATTCTAAAATTGAAACTTCAAAGAATAAAAAATTACTTTATGTTGTAATTACTAAAGATTTGAAGTTGTTTTATGGTACGCGCCTATCTTGGTTTTATCGTTTATCTAGGAGAGACTACCTAGCGTCAGCTGAATTTAGATTTTGGGAAAAGAATGGGACTAAAACAAAGAAGCTTTTAGAAAGAATCAAAGTGTTATCTAAACATTACCATATTGTTCTCTCTAATGAGGGTTGGATTTCAGATCCAGACAAAGACTATGCAGTTTCTCTTTTTGATGAACTAAACCTTAAGGTTAACCTTTTAATGTATGTTCGCCCACCTTGTACTTGGTTAAATAGTGCTTGGTGGCAATGGGGCGCTTGGACCGGGGCTCCATTTGATAAATGGCTAAAGCAAAACACTAAGCGTGTTCAATATGCGAGCTTAATAGAGTCGTGGAAAAATAATGATTGTATTAGAGAAGTAAATATTCGAGCGTTACCAGCAAATATCATTGACGATTTTTGTGAAATTTTTCAGGTTACAAAGCACTCAGTTAAGTCGGTTGAAGCTCAACTTAATTCTAGTTTACCTAATGCAGTACTGCGATTGTTTCAGCGAAATCGTCAACTGCGTCCATCAGCCCATCAAGCTAGTGTTGATTTTACATTGATGAGGTTATTAACATTACAAGGTAAACCTGATTGGGTGTTGAGTAGGGGCAACATAGAAACCATTTTAAATGAAACTAAAAGATCTAACAGGGCGCTGCTAAAGATGGTTAATGATGATGTTCGAGCTTCTATAGAGCAGGATGACCGTTGGTGGCAGACTGACGCTTATCACAAGCTTAATTACCAGTGTCCTGACTATCCAAACCTAGACCCGATAGAGCTAGAATTATTAACAGTAAAGTTAATTCAACAATTGGCGATGCTTGAACAACAAAATAAAAGGTATAAGCGGTTGCTTTGGCCGCTTCATGTCGTTAAACAAGTGTTGAAACGTTAATTATGCTGAAAAGTCTACTCATTGCTTTACAAAGGAAGCCTGCACTAAAGCGTTTAAAGGCGAGCGCGATTGAATTTTTGAAATCCTACTGCGGTGATTACTTTTATGTGATTAAGCAATGGGCTTTACAAAAAGTAAATGCTTTTTATATTAGTTCGCCTAGAATTAGTTCTAAAAACCACAAAGGCTATCTTACATTTGCAAGCAATAGTGCCATTCATGGCTGGCTTGTTAATGAAAACGGGTCTGCTGTTACTCATTTACGTCTCTTGGTTAACGGTGTTGAGACAACTTTTCATCTTAAGAGAGTATTTCGAAAAGACGTAAAATTGCAATATGGGGTAGAAAGCGACTGTGGCTTCGAGATTTATTTTACGGCCGATGATTATCAACCTAAAACTTTTGAAATACAGCTACTGGAAAATAATTCAAATACAGTGTTATTTGATAGTGAAATAAAATATCAATGCTCTGAAGCGACAACAATAGCTAAAGCCCGTCGTTGCCATAACGCTAACCAGTTGGTTGATGTTGTAATACCAGTATATGCTGGGTTTGAAATAACAAAAAACTGCATTGAGTCTGTACTAGCGTCAAAAAATACCCAGCCATTTCGCATGTTGACTATTAATGATTGCTCTCCCGATCCGGAACTTTCTCAATGGCTTCGTGATATAGCGACAAAAGAGCCTTTAATTACCTTAATAGAAAACCCGCAAAACCTCGGTTTTGTGCAATCGGTAAATAAAGGAATGCAATTCGATAGGGCGAATCATGTTGTATTGTTAAATTCAGATACCGTAGTATCTGATAATTGGCTTGACCGACTTGTTTATCCGTTAACTCATGAGTCTAATATCGCCTCAATTACGCCGTTATCAAATAATGCGACGATTTTTAGTTTCCCAAATATGAATCCATCGAGTGACTTACCGTTAGCCGACTCCGTTGAAAGTATTAATCAGGCGCTGTTTAAGTATAACGCGCAAAGCTATGTCGATGTTCCCACTGGACACGGCTTTTGTATGTTAATACCTAGAGAGGCAATCGATACATTTGGAGTGTTTGATCATAAAACTTGGGGTAAAGGTTATGGTGAAGAGAATGACTTTTGTTTAAAGGCCAGTCGCCATGGTTGGCGAAATATAGCTGCATGCGATGTTTTTGTGCAGCATGTTGGCTCGGTGTCATTTGGTGAAAGTGCTGCTAAGCGTGTAGAGAAAAACTTAGCGATTCTTGAGAAAAGATATCCTGATTATTTGAATTCAGTAAATTGCTTTATTAATGCAGACCCTCTCCGACAATACAGGAATAAGCCAAGCCAATATTTGTTACTTAAGAGTCAAACAAATAGAAAAAGTATTATTCATATTATTCATAGTCTTGGCGGTGGTACTGAATATGCTATGCAGAGGCTAATAACGCTCTCAATCAAAGAAGGTGTTGATTGTTATATTCTTAGAAGTATTAACAATGGGCAGCTATATCGATTAGAAAACGCCGATCAAAGTTTGTCTGTAGTGTTTGACAGAGTTTCTGAATTCTCTAATCTTATAAATCTACTTCAAAAGCTATCTATAGAGTTAATTCATTATCATCAGCTTTTAGATTTTGATGATGATATAAAGCTTTTACCACGGCAGCTTGATGTAGATTACGACATTGCACTACATGATTATTATTTGATGTGCCCTCGAGTTAATATGTTACGAAAACGCAATGACTTTTGTGGTTTTCCATCACTTGAAAGCTGTCATGAATGTTTGAGCAATAGCGGACCTCACCCATCAAGTCGGTTTATCGGTAGTTCACTAAACAAGATCCAACAATTTTGGCAAGATAACAACGAGTTTTTGTCAAAAGCTCGGATGGTTGTTTCTCCTTCAAATGCGACAAAAAAGCTGTTTGAAAATCATTTTAATGGACTAGAAGTTATTTCTAAAGTGCATCCAGAAGACGTGGTAATCCGTCAGTTAATCGAGCTGGATAGTGAAAGTAGTAGGGTAAATGTTGCCGTTATCGGAGCATTGGGGGAGCATAAAGGCATTGCTCGGTTTAAAGCCTTGCTTACATTGGCGGAGAAACAATTCCCTAGTTTGCATTTTGTATTATTTGGCTATGGCTCTGATTCCTTAAACAAATATAAAAACTTAACGATTACTGGCAAATATAAGGTTTCAGAATTAAAGTGCTTAGTTTCAAATTTTCAATGTGACCGTGCATTGTTTTTAAGTCCTTGGCCTGAAACGTTTAGTTATACATTATCAGAAGCTTTTGAGCTTGGGTTGTACCCTATAGCTCCAGATATTGGTGCTTTTTCTGAAAGAATAATGGCTGCTGGGGTTGGTCAATTGTATTCGTTAGGTGATTCAAATGAACACTTGTTGCACCTATTAGAAAAAACACACAGTTCCGGCGGTGAATATACCGTAGGTAAACAATATAATAATATTTTACTAGACTATTATGAGTTGACCTAGTCATTCGGTACAGAATAGCGTTATACTCCGTCGTCTTTTTTATGTTTTTAAAATTTCCTGAACGGAAAAGTTTTATTTGAAATTCCCTACTTTTACTTCTTTAGGTCAAAAAGAAATATATGCGGCTGAATCAATTGTTGCTATGTCGGTTTATCACGGTGATAAATTAAAATGGATCAAAGAGGCCGTTAACAGCATACTTGAGCAAACTTATCGAGATTTTATATTCGTGATTGTGATTGATGGTGATGTTGATAAGCAGACATTAAACTACCTAAAACAACTTTGTTTAGCGGTTGATAACATGTTTGCTTATCAAGGTGTAACCCAAGCAGGATTAAGCACGTGTATGAATTTTGCCATAGATTATGGTTTAAAAATTAATGCTCGTTATTTCTTTAGAATGGATGCTGATGACAAGTCACTGCCAACACGCCTAGAAAAACAGGTTAACTACTTTTCTGAAAAATCACATGTAGATGTTTTAGGGAGTGCATTGATAGAGATTGATGAGCAAGGACAAAAAGTTGGCGCGCGAAAATTTCCTGAACACCACGATCTATTGGTGAAAATATTACCTTTACGCTGCCCATTGAACCACCCAACGGTAGCTATTCGTTTCTCTGTGTTTGAACAAGGTTTTCGTTATAATCCTATGCACCTTAATACACAGGATTACTTTTTTTGGGTTACCTTAGCTTCAGCGGGTTTTAAGCTCGCAAATATTAGAGAGCCATTGCTTGAATATCGTCGGGTACAAGGTTTTTATAAAAGGCGCGGTAAAGATAAGTCTATTAATGAATTTAAAGCACGATTATTTGCGATGAAAACGTTAAAGCGCTATAACATTAAGACGTTAACATATGCATACTTTGTTTTGGGTTTAAGAATGATGCCAAGCTTTGTGATTAAACTTGCCTACAAGTTTGACCGTAAATTTATCCATGGAAATACCGATAACACAACATGATTGGTGCAGTTGTAGTTTTGTATAAACCTGACGTTAACGTCGTCAGTAAACTTATTGAGTCGCTTGTCGAACAAGTCGATAGGGTCATTTTAGTTGATAACTCTCCTTCACAAAGTCAATTTCTAAAGTTAGATGATAATGTAGAGTACGTGTTTTTTGGTCAAAACAAAGGTATTGCTAGCGGACATAACTATGGCTTAAAAGTCCTGATGGCGAGAAAATTTGATTATGCCGTGTTATTTGATCAAGACAGTTATGTTGATGAATACTATGTTAGAGGCATGCAGGAGCTATTTGAACTTTCAGAACAAATGGATTTTGACTTGGCAGCTATTGGCCCTAAAATTAGTTGTAACTTTACTGATAACATTATTAAGCCCAAATTTCAGCGGACAGCATTTGATTATGATTCTTTGCAAGGCGTACCTCAAATTATTGCGTCGGGTATGACGATTAAAGTGTCAGCCCTGGAAAAAATAGGGCTGAAAGAAGATAGTCTTTTCATAGATGGTGTTGATCACGAGTGGTGTTGGCGTGCTAAACAAAAAGGTTTTCACGTGGCGCAAGCAAAAAATATTATCATGAACCATCGATTAGGTGATTCGAGAAGTAAGTTTTTAGGCTTAACCTATAAGGTGGGTTCGCCAATTAGGCTTTATTACCAATTTCGCAATATTTTGATTTTATCTCGCCGAGGCTATGTGCCTACATATTGGAAAGTGCGCTGTATAAGCCTAATGCCAGTTCGACTTTTTTTAAATGCCGTAATGCAAAGACAAAGAAAAGCTCGACTCAGGTTTATGTTATTAGGGCTTATAGATGGAATTTTTAAGCGTGTCGGTCCTTATAAACAAACATTTCAAAAACATCTATAGAATAAAGAGCAATTACTTTAAAACGTAATCAATATAGAGTACTCTGATAAACAAAATAAATACTGTCGAATTGTAAGGATGTATATGACAACCCCTATTAAAAAAGCTGTAATTCCTGTCGCTGGTCTTGGTACACGAATGTTGCCGGCAACAAAGGCTATTCCTAAAGAAATGTTACCCATTGTTGATAAACCGTTGATTCAATATATTGTTAACGAGTGTATAGCTGCGGGAATTACAGAGATAGTGCTTGTAACACATTCTTCTAAAAATGCGATAGAGAATCACTTTGATAAATCATTTGAATTAGAAACTACGTTAGAAAAACGTGTTAAACGTCAGTTACTGGAAGAGATTCAAGCAATTTGTCCGAAAGATGTGACGATATTGCATGTACGCCAAGGTGAAGCTAAAGGTTTAGGACATGCTGTTTTAAAAGCCCGTCCTATCATTGGTGATAACCCGTTTGCGGTCATTCTCCCTGATGTTGTCCTTGATGATGTGTCAGCAAATCCAAAAACTGAAAACTTAGCAGCTATGTTAGCTCGTTATAATGAAGTAGGTGGCTATAGCCAAGTAATGGTTGAGCCTGTACCTATGGAGCAAGTAAGTAGCTACGGTGTTGTTGATTGCGGTGGTGAGGTATTAGAGCCAGGCGATTCAAAACCAATGACGGCAGTTGTTGAAAAACCACTTGCTGATGAAGCGCCATCTAATTTAGCAGTTGTCGGTCGTTATGTACTTTCAGAAAAAATATGGGATTTATTGGAATATACCCCTCCTGGTGCAGGTGGTGAAATTCAGTTAACTGATGCGATTGCAAGCTTAATGAAACTTGAAATGGTAGAAGCTTTCCATATGACAGGTAAATCTCATGACTGTGGTTCAAAATTAGGTTATATGAAAGCGAATGTAGAATATGCGCTAAGACATCCCTCTTTAGGCGAAGAATTTAAAGACTATTTAAAATCTTTAACGATATAAAACGTTTATATCTTAAGAAAAAATAAAGGGGCTTTCTTAGTCTCTTTGTTTGAATATTCTTGTAATCCGTATGTCGAACTTATACTTAATTTTTATATCTTTTATATAAATGAAGTTAGACAAAACGTATGGATATATGTGAGAATTGAACCAATTACCTTTAATCCACAAAATAGTAGTTTCTATGAACTTAACTCATTTAAAACAACTTGAAGCAGAGTCAATTCACATTATGCGTGAAGTGGCTGCTGAATTCGATAATCCTGTTATGCTTTACTCTGTTGGTAAAGATTCTGCAGTATTATTACACCTTGCTCGAAAAGCTTTTTATCCTGGTAAAATTCCATTTCCATTATTACATGTTGATACAACATGGAAATTCAAAGAGATGATTGAATTTCGTGATCGTATGGCAAAAGATTATGGCTTTGATTTACTTGTTCATATCAATGAAGAAGGTGTAAAAGAAGGTGTTGGCCCATTTACTCATGGTAGTGCGAAACATACCGATGTGATGAAAACGCAAGGCTTAAAACAAGCGTTAAATAAGTATGGTTTTGATGCTGCATTTGGCGGCGCGCGTCGTGACGAAGAAAAATCTCGTGCAAAAGAGCGCGTTTACTCATTCCGAGATAAAAACCACCGTTGGGATCCTAAAAGCCAACGTCCTGAATTATGGAATACTTATAACGGTAAAGTTAATAAAGGCGAAAGTATTCGTGTTTTCCCGCTTTCTAACTGGACAGAACTTGATATCTGGCAGTATATCTACTTAGAAAGTATTGAAATTGTGCCGCTTTACCTTTCAGAAAAACGCCCTGTGGTTGAGCGTGATGGTACGTTAATTATGGTTGACGATGAGCGTATGCCACTTGAAGAGGGTGAAGAAGTGCAAATGAAAGATGTGCGCTTTAGAACTCTAGGTTGTTACCCATTAACTGGTGCCGTTGAATCAACTGCTTCCACACTGCCAGAAATTATTCAAGAAATGTTATTAACAAAGACTTCTGAACGACAAGGCCGAGTGATTGATCATGACTCAGCTGGTTCAATGGAGAAAAAGAAGATGGAAGGTTACTTCTAATGAGTCATCAATCTGAATTAATAGAACAAGATATTCAAGCGTATTTAAAGCAGCACGAAAATAAAGAGCTTGTTAGGTTTTTAACTTGTGGTAGCGTTGATGACGGTAAATCAACGTTAATCGGTCGGTTATTGCATGACTCAAAAATGATTTTTGAAGATCAACTTGCAGCGATTGAGAACGACAGTAAAAAATCTGGTACAACAGGTGAAACGGTTGACTTAGCGCTTTTAGTTGATGGCTTACAATCTGAGCGTGAACAAGGTATTACGATTGATGTAGCTTATCGTTATTTCTCTACAGAAAAACGTAAATTCATTATTGCCGACACGCCAGGTCACGAACAATATACCCGTAATATGGCTACAGGTGCTTCTACTTGTGACTTAGCCATTATTTTGATTGATGCTCGTCGTGGTGTTCAAGTGCAAACGCGTCGCCACTCTTATATTTGTTCATTGCTTGGTATTAAGCATGTACTAATTGCTGTCAACAAAATGGATTTGGTCGATTACGATCAAGAAACTTACCAGCAAATTAAGAAAGACTACCGTGAATTTGCGGAAGACTTAAACTTTGATGATATTCGTTTTGTGCCTATTTCTGCGCTTAATGGTGACAATGTTGTTGAAGAAAGTGATGCTATGAATTGGTATCCGGGTGCAACATTAATGAAGTTATTAAATACGATTAATGTTGAACGCGACGAAACGCTTAATGAGTTTCGTTTGCCTGTACAGTATGTAAATCGTCCGCATTTAGATTTCCGTGGCTTTGCTGGAACAATAGCCGCTGGCGATATTCGACTTGGCGATACTGTTGTTGCTTTACCATCATTAAAAGAAAGCAAAGTTAAAAGCATTGTTACGTTTGATGGTGATATTGAGCACGCTGAAAAAGATATGGCGGTTACGCTAACGCTTGAGGATGAGATTGATATTTCACGTGGTGAAATGTTAGTTAAAAAGGGCGCTTTACCGCACTCTTCAAAAGATTTTAACGCAACTGTTGTCTGGATGCATGACGAAGCCCTGCAGCCTGGTAGAGAGTACTATATTAAGCACGGTACAAAATTAACGACAGGTTTTATTAATCAAGTTAATTTTAAGACTGATGTTAATACGATGGAGAAATCAGAAGCTAACCAATTGCAATTGAATGAAATTGGTAATGCTGAATTCTCAGTCGCTGAAACCTTGCATTTTGATGTCTATGACAAAAACCGTGAAACGGGTTCGTTTATCATTATTGACCGACTGAGCAATGTTACGGTTGGCGCAGGTATGATTTCAGAACTTGTTGAAGAAAAAACTGAAGCTGCATACTCTGCTTTTGAAGTAGAGTTCAATGCATTAGTTCGCAAGCACTTCCCGCATTGGGGTGCAAGAGATATTGGTAAGCTATTAGGCTAACCAGTTGATAAACGCCTGCTAGAATGCAGGCGTTTTTATTCAGTTAATATATTTTGAATTTACTGAATAAAAACGCTTTTCATGGAATAGAGGGTTATTGAGAGTGTATAAATGTTAGCAACCTTATCATCATACGAATATTTTTCTCAACTAATGATGATTGTTATTTTTATAGGGACATTTGTAGGGTTAATTAAGTTTCAAAAAGTGCCTGAAAGAGTTTTTGCTGTCTCAGCATTATCAATGATTTTGTTCTCAATCGCCTCAACTGACGAGCTTTTGAATAATGCAGTAAACCCTGGGCTTATTACATTAATATTGCTAATACTTTGCTCTTTTTCTATTGAACGAACGACTTACTTAAGACGTTTGTCTGGCAAACTTTTTTCTGGTTCCAAAAGCAGTGCAAGTGCCAAAACATTATTAACAACGGCATTTTCATCGGCGGTTTTAAATAATACCGCGGTTGTTGCAACACTTTTGAACGCGATTAAAAATAACTCAGTCATTAATCCAGGTAAGTTATTGTTGCCTGTTTCTTATGCAGCCATTCTTGGCGGTACATTAACCCTTGTTGGCACATCAACCAATTTAATTGTTAACTCTTTGGTGATAGAGCAAGGTAACAAGTCGTTAGATTTTTTTGATTTCACACTCGTTGGGCTATCTGTACTTGTTGCCTGTTTTATCGTGATCTTTTTAAGCATGAATTCACTACCTGATATGTCATCAGAAGCAATGAATACGAAAGATTACTTATTGGAAGCTAAAGTTGCACAAGACTCTAAACTCGTTGGCAGTACAGTAGAAGAGAATGGACTTCGAAACTTAGATTCATTGTTTTTGGTTGAAATTATTCGTCAAGGTCGTCTTATTTCTCCGGTTGCACCAGATGAGCTTGTTGAGGTTGGTGATAAATTGATTTTTACCGGCGATGTATCAAAGGTATTAACTCTTCAACAATTTGACGGGCTTTCATTATTTGCTGAAATCGACGGGTTATTGCGTGAAAACCTTACTGAAGTCATGATAAAGCCTGGCTCAGCAATTGTTGGTAAAACACTCAAAACGGCTGGATTTCGAGCGCGTTTTGATGCTGCTGTAGTGGCGATAAGAAGAGACGGTGAAACAATTTCAGGTAAGCTAGGTGAAGTGGTTATTAAAGCCGGTGATTTTTTTGTACTAGCAGTTGGTAATGACTTTAGTTCTCGTACAAACCTTAGCAAAAACTTTTATATTTTATCAGGTCATGAAGCCGAGAACATATTAAATAACAAGCAGAGTTTGTTCACCTTTGCCGGCTTTATAGGCGCCATTGGACTATCTATTCTTACTGATATTACGTTGTTAACCTGCTTAGTGTTCTATTTAGCGTTTTTGGTTTTTTCTAAAAATTTAGTAGTAAACGAAATTAAACGCCGATTTCCACTAGAGATTTGGGTCATCGTATTAAGTGCACTAACACTGGCTGATGGTATAGAAAATTCAGGTATAGCGCTTTTAATCTCTGAAAATATAGAGTCTGTATTACAAGGCAATAGCGCATACTTTGCTTTTGTTATTGTCTTTGTCGCAACGCTATTGATGACAGAATTGGTCACGAATAATGCCGCAGCAGCGTTAATGTTCCCTATCGCTTATAACATAGCTTTAGGTTTAGGTGTCGATACTATGCCTTTTATTATGGCGGTTGCATTTGGTGCCAGTGGCAGTTTTATTAGTCCATATGGCTATCAAACCAATGTCATGGTATATAACGCTGGTGATTATCGATTAAAAGACTTTGTTAAGTTCGGCATCCCTGTGTCGCTGGTATATAGTGTCACGACGCTCTTTATGATACCGATAGTGTTCCCGTTTTAAGTAAAATTTACGATCAAAGTAATGCGCTATTTTGGTCTATGACTAGGTAAAGAAAAATGAAAACTGAAAATACCGTTTGGCACGAACAAGTAATTACGAAAGAGCAACGTAGTGCTCAAAAAAATCAAAAGCCTTGCTTGTTATGGTACACAGGCCTTAGCGGCTCTGGAAAATCTACTGTAGCAAACGCAGTTGATGCGATGTTATTTGACATGGGCTGTCATAGTTATTTACTTGATGGTGACAATGTTCGTCATGGCTTAAATGGTGATTTAGGCTTTAGTGATGATGAGCGAGTAGAGAATATTCGTAGAATCTCTGAAGTCGCTAAACTGTTTTGTGACTCAGGCCTTATTGTTTCAACGGCATTTATTTCACCTTTTGCAAGCGATCGTGCAATGGCTAAAGAAAAGTTGTCTGAAGGTGAGTTTATCGAAGTATTTATCGATACGCCTATCGCTGTATGTGAATCACGTGACCCTAAAGGTTTGTATAAAAAAGCACGCGCCGGTGAAATAAAGCACTTCACAGGTATCGACTCAGATTACGATATTCCTCAGTCACCTGAGATTCATGTGAAAACAGCTGAGCAGTCGATAGAGCAGTGTGCAAAGCAAATTGTTAATTTTTTAATTAGTAAAGGCTTTGTGAAGGGAGAAAGCTAAGATGCATTTTGATGTTTTTAATGGTGACGCTGACGGTATTTTAGCCCTTGTTCAATTGCGTTTACATGAACCAAAGCAAAGCACGTTAGTAACAGGCGTAAAAAGAGATATTGCCTTACTTAAGCAAGTTGATGTTGAATCTGCCAATTCAGTAACTGTACTTGATATATCGATGGAGAAAAATATCGATGCGCTAAACAAGTTAGTGACCAATAAAATAAGTGTTGATTATGTCGATCACCATCGTCCTGGTGATATTCCAGATTCAGAGTATTTAAACGCTACGATAGATACTGATGCGAATACTTGTACTAGCCTTTTGGTAAACCAACAGCTAAATAGTAAATATGTATTATGGGCTATTGCGGCAGCGTACGGTGATAATATGATTGCTTCTGCCGATCAGTTAGCTGCTCAAGAAAAGTTATCTAAAGAGCAAGCTGAGCAGCTTAAATCACTGGGTATTTATATTAACTATAACGGTTATGGCCGTGATGTTAATGACTTACACTTTACACCGAGTGATCTGTTTAAACAGTTAGTCGAATTTGATAACCCGTTTGATTTAATAAACCAACCTAATTCCATTTATCATCAACTGGCAACGGCTTATAAAGATGATATGGCTAAAGCAAAAGCTTCTCCGGTGCTGAGCGACTCGAATGTGCTTTATGTTGTGGAATTAGTCGATGAGCCATGGGCTCGCCGCGTAAGTGGCGTTTATGGCAATGATTTAGCAAACCAGTCACCAGATAAAGCTCATGCTGTTTTTACCCTAAATGCTGACGAAAGCTATACCGTGAGTTTACGTGCCCCTTTAAACAACAAACAAGGAGCTGGCGATATTTGTGCCCAGTTTGAAACTGGTGGTGGTAGAGCCGCAGCCGCGGGTATAAATAGATTACCTAAATCGGAACTTGATAAGTTTATTGCTGTTGTTTCTGAGTATTACGCTTAAAGTATTGGCGTATGTTTGAATGATAACTAGTCATCACCCCGATGATTAGTAATCTTTTGAATGTCAAAAAGAAGCTTACAAAACGAATGTCATACCGACGACTACCTTATTTTTGAATGTCATAGGACTACTACTTTAGTTTTGAATGTCATGCCGACGTAGGTCGGTATCTCTGGTTTAGTTATTAAATCATTGAGCGTCATAGGCTTTGTTACAGCACTTTGCTTGAGATTGCGGCCTTCGCCACAATGACTCTATCTTCGGTATGAACTGTCATACCGACGAAGGTCGGTATCTCTGGTTAACTTGTGAAGTAAGGTGTTTCAACGTTTCTTGTTATTTTACTTTGGCAAAGATTGTGGGCTTCGCCACAATGACTCATCTCTTCGTGTGAGCCGTCATACCGACGAAGGTCGGTATCTCTTATTTAGTTATTAAATCATTGAGCTTCATAGGCACTGTTACAGCACTTCACTGGAGATTGAGGCCTTCGCCACAATGACTCATATCTTCGGTATTAACTGTCATACCGACGAGTGCTTTAGTTTTGAATGTCATACCGACGAAGGTCGGTATCTCTTATTTAGTTATTAAATCTTTAGGCTTCATGGGCTTTGTTACAGCACTCTGATGGAGATTGCGGCCTTCGCCACAATGACTCATCTCTTCGTGTGAGCCGTCATACCGACGAAGGTCGGTATCTATTGTTTAGTTATTAAATCATTGCGCTTCATGGGCTTTGTTACCGCACTTTGCTGGAGATTGCGGCCTTCGCCACAATGACTCATATCTTCGGTATTAACTGTCATACCGACGAGTGCTTTAGTTTTGAATGTCATACCGACGAAGGTCGGTATCTATTATTTAGTTATTAAATCATTGAGCGTCATAGGTATTGTTACTGTTACTGTTACTGCACACTATTAAAGATTGCGGCCTTCGCCACAATGACACTTATCCTTCGCCACAATGACACTTATCCTTCGCCACAATGACACTTATCCTTCGCCACAATGACTCATATCTTCGGTGTGAACTGTCATACCGACGAAGGTCGGTATTTCTTGTTTAGTTATTAAATCATTGAGCGTCATAGGTATTGTTACTGTACACTATTAAAGATTGCGGCCTTCGCCACAATGACTCATATCTTCGGTGTGAACTGTCATACCGACGAAGGTCGGTATCTCTTATTTAGTTATTAAGCCTGAGCTTCATGAGATTTCTTACTGCACTCTAATGGAGATTGCGGCCTTCGCCACAATGACTCATATCTTCGGTATTAACTGTCATACCGACGACTACTTTAATTTTGAATGTCATACCGACGAAGGTCGGTATCTATTATTTAGTTATTAAATCATTGCGCTTCATGGGCTTTGTTACCGCACTTTGCTGGAGATTGCGGCCTTCGCCACAATGACACTTATCTTTCGCTACAATGACTCATATTTTTTGCAACAACGACTTATCTCTTCGTGTGAGCCGTCATACCGACGAGTGCTTTAGTTTTGAATGTCATACCGACGAAGGTCGGTATCTCTAAATAACAGTGCTAAACAATCATTCAAGCAAAAAAAATAGGCCAAGGAACCAACAAAAGGCCTAATAAATGTTTATCTAGCTTGAAGTTGAGGTTTGAAAAAAAGCGGGAAAATCATCCGTGATTTGTACTCCCTGTACGCTTCTTCCATGGGTAGCCTCATGCTACCGTAACCACTTTTAATTAAGCATCCTGCTTAAAAATATGGTCACGCCAGTAAGATTAGAATAGAATCTAAAAAATACAAATTTACCATTATAGCTATTAGGTATAAGTTATTCTTTTGAGTTTCAAGGTATGCTTAACCTGTTTAAAGAGTAATATGATTACGTTGATTTAATTACGTTTCTCTAAACATATTTATCAAATGTAAATAGCTTAAATCATTAAGGATGAATTAAACAAAATGAGCTTATTAATTACAGGCGGCACAGGTTACATTGGTAGCCATACCGTGGTTGAATTATTAAACCTTGGCGAAGACGTTATTATTGTCGACAACCTTTTTAACTCTTCTACTAAAGTACTTGATCGTATTGAGTCTATTACTGGGAAACTTCCAACCTTCATTAAAGCCGATATTTGTGATGAAGTTGCAATGAATGCCGTATTTGATGAACATGATATTTCAGCTGTTGTTCACTTTGCTGGTTTAAAAGCGGTAGGGGAGTCAAATGATATCCCGTTAAGTTACTATCATAATAATGTTTCAGGCTCGGTTACTTTATTGCAAGTTATGGCTAACCATGGTGTGAAAAACCTCGTTTTTAGCTCGTCTGCTACCGTATATGGTGATAAAAATACATCGCCGCTAGATGAGTCTATGCCTACTTCAGCGACTAATCCTTATGGTCAAACTAAATTAATGATTGAGCATATCTTATTTGATTTAGCCAAAAGTGATGGTGAATGGTCGATTGCATGTCTGCGTTACTTCAACCCTATCGGCGCTCATGCCTCAGGTTTAATTGGTGAAAATCCAAATGGTATTCCAAATAATTTATTACCATATGTATCTCAGGTTGCCGTTGGCAGATTAAAAGAGTTACAAGTATTTGGTGATGACTATGATACGCCAGATGGTACAGGCGTGAGAGACTATATTCATGTCGTTGATTTAGCGCTTGGTCACGTAAAAGCATTACAAAAGCTAAATATCATTGAAGGTTGCCAACCGATTAACCTTGGTACTGGTAATGGTACATCAGTGTTAGAAATTGTTAATACGTTTAAAAAAATTAGTGGACAAGATATTCCATTTGCCATTGCTCCGCGTCGTGACGGTGATATTGCAACCGTATATGCCAATGCGGATATTGCGAAGAATCTACTTGAGTGGCAAGCCGAGCGTGATTTACATGCGATGATTGAAGATACGTGGTGTTGGCAATCAAATAACCCTAATGGTTATTAAAAGTATCTAATCCAGTCATATTAAATGGGCTTTGAGTATAATTACTCAGAGCCCATTTTTTTCTTATTCAGTATTTGTTGTGACACCAAACCAACAACGATAAAGCTCAAACCAATAATGGTTGCAGGATGAATGCTTTCACCAAGAAATAAGTAGATAAAATAAAGGGATAGGAAAGGCGAGATAAAAATTAGCATACTTACTTGTGAAGTATTCGTCGCTTTTTTTAACGCATACAGCCATAAAATAAACGTTATGCCCATCTCAAATAACCCAACATAGATAGCGCCAATTAGTCCTTCGGTGCTTGGTGTTTGCCACTGTCCTTGCACTGTCATCACTAGTGCAATGACCGGAATACCAACGCTAAAACAAAGAAATAAGCTGACGATTGGTTTCGCTGTATTTTTGGTATTGATAATCCAGTAAATGGCCCACAGCACGGTTGAAATTAGTGCTAAGGCAACACCGAGTGTGCTAGTAAAGTTAAGCTCTGTTAATTGGCCTTGTGTCGATATAATTGCGGCGCCAAAGTAAGCAAGTATCAGTGCTAAAGCGTCATACTTAGTTAGCTTATGACCAAGAAACGGTACGGCAAGCAAACTTAATGTTATCGCCCATGTGTAATTTAGGGTTTGAGCCTGTTGCGCAGGCAGTAAGTCGTAGGCTTCAAATAGAATTAAATAATACAACGCAGGGTTGATTAGCCCTAACTGGATAAACCTTATTGGTGATGCCTTGAATGCAGGCAATACTTGGTTGAGCTGCTTTTTTAAAAGCAAAATAACAAAAAGTAAAAGCCAAGTCGTAATAGAGGCGTAAAAAAGTAATTGAGCAGGTGATAGGTGCTCTAGTGATAATTTAAAGGCTGTAGCTACAGTAGACCACAGCAGTACTGCGCCCAAACCATATTGAATGGCGGCCGGTTGGTGTTTTTCCATGAGAGATTCTTTGTTTACAAATTTACTAAGCGATAACTAAGTCTTTGCTAAGTTTAAGAGCTAGTTCTATGTAAACTAGCCGTTTGCTATTTTAGTTTGCTCGTCGGCCCAAACTACGGCGTCATGATAAGCTTTAACTACATCATCTTTTTCTAATTCAAGCTTGTTGATGATCGCTTGAACCGACTCAAATTCAGCCTTTTCAATTTTCTCAGCAAGCAAAATTAGCGCTGCCATAGTACCACGTTTGGTAATAAGCGGATCTTTTATTTCTTGGGCAAGAGGGAGCTTTTCTAGAACCACTTCAATATCTTCATCTAAGATAGCGTCGATAAGAGACAAAAGACCGATTAAGAATGTGGTAGAGGTATCTACTTTGCTTGATAAACTTTCACCAATATTTTCACAGAATTTAGCACGCGCCATTGATAGGTTTACAAGTTCAGAAGGCTTGTGAGGATTAATATTTGAGGCAAATAATAATCCTAAAAACTTCTTAAGCTCATTAACCCCCAAAATAACTAAGGCTTGCTTAATGGTAGATATTTCATTTCTTCGTCTAAATATAGGTGAATTAACATATCTCAATAACTTGTAAGATAATGTCACATCACGCTCAAATACTGCCGTAATATTAGCCAAATCTAACTCTGGCTTCGACATTTCATAAAGTAATTCAGCCATTGCTAATTGCGATGGTGACAGGTTGCGCGCTTTAACAACTTCAGGTTTTGAGAAGAAGTATCCTTGAAAAAGCTCAAAATCTAATTCAATACATTGCTGGTATTGCTCGTGAGTCTCAACTTTTTCAGCCAACAGCTTGATATTAGGGTGTTTTGTTATGGCCTCTTTTATTTCTAAAATTTCTTCAATACTTGTATTGAGTAAGTCCACTTTAATAATGCTGATATACGGATAGAAGTGAGCCCAAACTTTTTGATGTTTATAATCGTCTAAAACTAATGTGTAACCAAGTTCATGCAGCTTTTGACACTCGGCCAGTAAGCGCTTGCCAGGTTTAACTGTTTCAAGGATTTCAATGATCACTTCTTCAGTTGATAACATAGTGGCATAGCCTTTTAATATGGTATCAAGCGTGAAGTTAATAAAGGCAGGTTTACCGTGAGTAAACTCATTTATGCCCGCATTGAAACGGCTTGCTTCAATCATTTTTGTGGTGGCTTCGTCACCATCGACATGCTCAGGGAAAATATTATCTAAACCTTCTCGGAACAAAAGTTCGTAACCGAAAAGGTTTTTATCTTTATCTAAAATCGGCTGTCGTGCAGCATAAAAATACATGTAACTTTAAAACCTATTTACCTTTAGCAAGGACAGGACTCGTGTTGTTAGTTAACGCCAATGATTAACTAATAGCCCATAAAAAACAAGCGCTTTATGCTATGTTCTCATTATTTTCACAATTATTAAGTTGGTGGTAAACCGCTTCAGCAGGGTTGTCCTTTTGAGTGAGTAAGCTCACTACGTAGCCGGCGATACTTGCTAAGATAAAGGCAGGCACAATTTCGTATAAGTCAAAAATTCCGCCAGACAATTGCTTCCATACAATAACGATAATAGCACCATTTACGATTGTTGCGAGTGCACCTTGCTTAGTATATTTCGGCCAATACAAACTGAATAAAATAGCAGGGCCAAATGCGGCACCAAAACCAGCCCAAGCATAACTTACTAAATCAAGCACTGAGCTCTCTGGATTTGTTGCAACCCAGGTAGCGATTATCGCAATGGCCAATAACGAAAAGCGTGTTAACCACACAAGTTCGTTTTCAGACGCTTTGCGTTTTGAGATGTGTTTGTAGAAGTCTTCAACGATAACACTTGAGCAAACAAGTAGTTGAGAGTCTATAGTGCTCATGATAGCCGATAAAATTGCAGCAATTAAGATACCTGCTACCCAAGGGTTAAATACAGCTTGTGTTAAAAAGATGAAAACAGTTTCAGGATTATCTAACGGTGATTCGGCAAAATAAGCAGAGCCGACTAGACCAACACCGAGCGCACCAAATAAAGAAATGATCATCCAACCCATGGCGATGTTTCGAGACTTTGGAATATCTTTTGTTGAACGAATTGCCATAAAGCGAGAGAGAATATGTGGTTGACCAAAATAACCTAAGCCCCAGGCAAATAACGAAATAAAGCCTAACCAAGTAAAGCCTTTACTCAGTGAATCATAGTCTGGGTTTATGTTTGTTAATATGGCTTGTGTTTTATCTAATCCGCCTAAGTCGTTAATCGCGACAATTGGTAAAACAATTAGCGCCAAAAACATTAAGCAACCTTGGAAAAAGTCAGTCCAACTTACCGCTAAAAAACCACCTAAAAAGGTATATGAAACAATAACCAATGCGCCAATCATTAAGGCATTCATGTACTCTAAGCCAAATACTTCTTCAAAAAGAATTGCGCCACCGACAAGACCTGAAGAAACGTAAAAGGTGAAGAACACTAAAATAGTGATAGCAGAAACAAAGCGAAGGGTATGAGACTTGTCGTTAAAGCGTTGCTCTAAAAACTCTGGAATAGTTAACGCATCGTTAGCTTTTTCAGTAAAGCTACGGAGTTTTGGTGCGACTAAAAGCCAGTTGAAGAAAGCGCCGACAACTAAACCTACACCAATCCACACTTCACTTACGCCAGATAAATAGACCGCACCAGGTAAACCTAATAGCAACCAGCCACTCATATCTGAAGCACCCACACTTAGCGCGGTAACTGCAGGGCCTAATTGACGTCCACCAAGAATGTAGTCGCTTAAGGTGTCTGTTGCTTTATATGCGAAGAAGCCTATACCTAATGTGACGAATAGGTAGCCAATAAATGTTATGAGGGTAGGGAGTTCAAATGTCATACAGCTAAGTTAGTTATAATAATTATGGGTAATTTATCATAATTAACTTAGCATGTACTCTCTAGTTTTATTAAATGGTTAGCAATAAAAGTGGGCTAAGTTGACCAACGTATATTGCTTTCAACATTTTCTTGCCATTTATTTAACTTTTCGTTTTCATCGGCAATGATGACGACATTAGAGTTTTGATAGGAAACGGCTCTACCTTTGAAGTTTTCATCAGCAAAACTCGATTCTATTTCAAGATCTTTATTTTGCGGAATAATAAACACAGTCACTGGGCTAGTTATGCCTTTGTACACTAAATGTAAACTCTTCATGCCATCAAAACGGCAATACTCTGCAGAAATTAATTCACCAATTTGCCCATTAAATGAGCCGTCAAAGGTTTCCATTTTATTGTTTAATGACGCGAGTGTTACATTAGCTGGCATCTGATTAGAGAAGACACCATCTTCGTGATATACATGCGCCAGCGCATGATCTGACAATGTATTATAAGCCGAAGAAAACTGCATAAATTTTAGGCTTAAGCCCATCACAAAAGCGACAGAAGCAGCAAGTGCCAAGTGAACACGCTTTTTACGCTGTTGTTGTCTGTGACTTACAAAGGTTTGCTTTAAGATAAGCTTACTTTTTAAATCTTCAGGCACATCAATATTTAATGCTTGTTTAATGTCTTGATCTAATGCTTCGAGTTCACTGACAAAACTTTCTCGATTGGCATCTTCTTTAATAGCTTGACGTGTTTCGTCATCTAGGTGAGAAGGATCTGCATATACATTTCGTCTAAATTGCAAATCATCCATTGTTGAAACCTCTTGCTTTTGGTTCTTCATCTACTAATTCTTTAAGTTGATTACGCGCTCTGAAAAGTCGTGTCATCACTGTATTTTTGTTTAACGATAAAATACCTGCTATTTCATCGCCACTAAAGCCACCTAATACTTGTAGTACAAGTGGTTCTCTATACTCTTCAGGTAGCGCGGCTATTTTTTCGCGTAACCAGTGGTTTTCTATTTTTTGCTCACTTGATGTTGCTTTCACATCATCAATTGTTGATTCTTCATACTCACCCATGTCAAATTGCTTACGCTCAAAGCGTCGTGCATTTTCACGTCGCAAAATAGTGATAAGCCATGACTTTGCTGCTTTTTCATCTTTTAACGAATCAAGTGAACGCCACGCACGCAAAAATGTTTCTTGGACAACATCTTCTGCAACGTGTTTGTCTTTGCACAGCCAATAAGCGTAACGATATAAATCGGCACTCCAAGCTTGCACTAATGCTTCGTATCTGTGTTGTTTTGTCGTCATGTATCAATAGACCTGCGAGTGTTTAAAATAATTTCGCACATTTTATTTATTTTAGAAAAAAATTAAGGGCAGTGTAAAATTTACACTGCCCTTAATTTAATTAGTGAGTAAACAACGACGAATTAAGGATTTAAACGTAACGATTGATCATTATTCGATGAAATAGCTGATTTTTGCACTTGCTGCAACGCATTGAATAGTGCTTTACCATTCCAAGTCTGCTGCGTTTTGCCGTAATAGGCTTGTTGCAGTTCATTAAGTGCTTCGGTAAATGCTAAATTATCGATTGTTTGTGTTGCTTGGGCAAGATTGGTTATAGGAGGTTTATTGCTGTGCTCTTGCGTTAGTTTTAGGTTCAACCATGGTACAAGTAAACTCATGACTCGTTCGCCATTACCTTGCTTACAAGCAGACAACAACTGCAGGTAATACTCATTAACATTTTTCGGTATTGTTTGCTCTTTAGCTTTTTTCGATTTTTTAAATTTAGCACTAACAAACCATAACAAACATGTGCCCAACCAAAGGGCCAAGAATAGCCATTGCAACCAAGGCGTTTTATATTCTACTACTGTAACCGGTTGTCGAGGTTGAGACTGGTTTATAGGTGCTTGTGGCTCAGATAAAGGTTGTTCAACGGTATTGAACGTTGGCACCGTTGTTACTCCATTTGGATTTGGCAGCACGGTAATTTCTTGTGCTTCAATGCGGGCAACTTCTTGGCGATTGGTTACCGCATTCCACCAAGGCACTTCAAACGCAGGAATTTTGTAGGTACCTGGTTTTGACGCTACCACAGCGAAGCTTTGCACCTTTTGAGAAACGAGTCGAGATTGCTTCATTGACGTGTGCAGGCTCGCTTGATCAGGGTAGATTTTCAGCCCCGGCACTTCAGCTAACTCGATTTTAGGCAGTTGCTCTTCTGATAACCCAGCAGCCGTAATAGTCATTGTACGTGTTATTGGTTCACCAACTTTAAATTCTTCTGGCGTTGGTTGCCATTCATCGTGCACTGCAAGCAGCTCTGCCGGTAACCATTGACCATTTGCGCTATCAGGAATAGGCATAACCGTTAAATTGATATCTTCACCAATCACGCTGACAGATTTTGTTTCACCGAATGAGAAAAAGCTAGAACGTCCGCCTGAGGTTTGGAGTTGCACTTCACCAGAAAATAACGGCGATTTTAGTGTGAAATCACCACTTTGTTGTGGGCTGATAGTGTATGTGCGTTCAATAACGCGAAATCGACGGCCATTAATAATGGCATCTGATTCTTTGTCTTGACCAAGTTGTTTAATAATGGCTGATGCTAATTGAGGCTCAGATAAGCTACCTCTTTTTAAATTCGCGGCAAAGTGTAGTTTTACGGTTAATGTCACATTTTGCTGAACGTATAATTCAGTGTTAGATATTTCATTGGTAATAAATAAGTCTCGGTTAACAGCCTGACCACTGTCTTGAGGTGATAGTACTTTTACCGTAATGGGTTGCGTATATTTATCATCAATTTTTAACGCTGGAATGACAAACTCACCCGTGCGCTTTGCGATAAGTACAGTACTCCAACGTGTTGAGCGTGTTGTTTTAAAGTTGATCATGCTGGTTTGTGAACTAACCGAGGTTCGACCAACAATAAAGTCAGTTAACAGGGCTGAGGTGTCTAACGCATCAGAGTCAGCATCGTCGTCTGCAACAATTTCAAGAATGAAAGATTCACCTTTGATTACGGGGTTTCTATCAATCGTTGCTGTGACATTATTAACAGCTAAGCTTGAGAAGCTAATTAAGGTTATTATCAAGCTAGTTAGAATTCTTACCACTTTTTCTTCGCTCCTGAATTTTGGTGACGACGTTTTTGATATTCTAATTGCATTTTATTGCGCAATAGTAGGTGAGGGTCGTCGGTTACTTTGTTAAGCAATTGCATATGTTTTTGTTCTAATTCTTTTTGCTTTTGATCGCTTTCTTGCATTGCAGCCTGCTTCATTTCTTGCTGTTGCTCTTCACCTTCAGATTTTTGCTGATTTTGGTTCTGAGCTTGCTGCTCTTGCTGTTTGTCTTGTTCATTTTGTTGCTGTTGATCACTTTGCTCTTGATCTTGTTCAGCATTATCTTGCTGGTTTTGGTTTTCTTGTTTGTTATTTTGCGATTGATCCTGCTGGTTTTCAGTATCACTTTTTTGCTCTTGGCTTTCGCTGTTTTGGTTTTCTTGATCGTTAGCGCCATTTTGCTCGCCTTGTTGATCATTATTTTGGTTTTCGTTTTGTTCGCTTTCTTTTTGTTGGTCTTGATCTTTACCTTGCTGATCTTGTTGCTGGTTTTGCTCTTTAAGCTTTTCAAGCAAGGCTTTGTTGTCTTGCGCTTGTGTGAAGTCAGGCTGCTGATCTAGCGCTTGTTGGTACGCTTCAATTGCTTCATCGATTTGTCCTGCTTTAGCTAACGCATTCCCTTTGTTATATAGCGCTTGAGGGGTATCTATCCCCGATAGAATTTCAGCTGCTTGCTGATAGTTTCCTGAACGATATTGGGCGCTTGATTGCCATAACTTATCTTCAAACTGCTGTGCTGCGGCTTCAAAATTCTGGTCGTTGTATTTTTTCTGGGCTTGCTGATCTGGTGTTTGCCAAAGATTATTCCATGCTTGTACCAGCGGGCTATCTGGTTGAGCTTTAGTAGGCACTTCTTGTGCTTTGTCTGCTGATTGAGCCAGCGCTGATGGCGTAGGTGATAAAAACATAACAATAGGCAAGATCGATAAAATGATGCCACGACGAAAATAGCCTAATACAAAGGGTAAAATAGCGAACACGATATAAGGGCCAAGCTCTTGCCAGCTATCACCTAACTTTGTTTGCTCTTGTTCAAGCTCTTTTGAGTCTTGAGGTAGTTGATAGCTTGTAAGTGACTCAACGTCATCGTGGCTATGGGTAATCGTTTGATAAACGCCGCCACTTTTCTTTGCTAGCCCATTTAACTTTCCAATCGGTAGCTTAGGGATAACAATTTGCCCTGTGTCGTCTTTTAAAAGCTCACCATTTGGAAGTGTTATCGGCGCACCATCGCTTGTACCTATTCCTAGAATATTTAAGCGATGTGGGTAGTCTTGAATAAATTCGTTAATTGCTTCGATATCGAGTCGATCTACGTCATCAGTCAACCAATAAATATCCCCTTTTAGATGACCTGCATTGATTAACATATCATTTGCTGTAAGTAGTGCAGGGAAGGGATCGCTACCGATTTCAGGCATAATTTCAGGTGTTAGACTAGGTAATAGTAGTTTGATGTTATTTATGTCTTGTGTGAGCGGGCTAATGATAAACGACGCGCCGGCATAGGCAACAAGGCCAATATCACCTTCATTAATACTGTCAAGAATATCAATCGCTTTAAAGCGTGAGCGGGTAAGTCGATTTGGCGCAACATCAGTTGAATACATCGAATATGACATATCCATCACGATCACTGAACCACGTTCTACATTGAATACCGGTTGCGGTAGCTTTTGGTAAGTAGGACCGGCTAGTGCCGTTACAGCTAGGACAAAAATTAAACTGGGTACAAAAATCGATACACTTTGCTTTTTGTTTCCTTGTGACATCAATACTTTTTGCAGGTGCGCAGGAATAACTTGCTGCCACCCCGAGTATTGAAAGGTTAATTTTTTAATCAGCCATATAATAAGTGGCAAAGCAATTAAGGCAATAAACCACAGGGGGCGAAGAAAGTGAAAATCAGCCATTTGCTTTCTCCCGTTTGCTAGGTTGTGTGCTCCATGGCAATGCTTTTAGGAGCAGGGAGATAAACGCAAGTCCTAAGGCGATAGCTAATGAATAATAAAATAGGGCAGTTTGCGGACGCATTTGTTGCTGCTCTTGCTCGACTGGCTCTAACTGGTCAAGTTGTTGGTATATGTCATTCATACTTTGGCTATCTCTAGCACGAAAATATTGGCCACCTGTTTGTTGCGCAATATTTTTCAGCGACTTTTCATCAAGCTCTGCAGATGGGTTTACTTTACGCGTACCAAAAATCGTGCGTTGGATCATTTCATCAGCACCGATACCAATGGTATATATCGTCACGTCTTGAGATACTGCCAATTCAAGAGCCTGTTCTGGTGTAATTTTGCCTGCAGTGTTTTGGCCGTCAGTTACCAACAGCAGGACACGGTTCGACTCATCTTTTTGGTTAAAGCGTTTCACAGACAATGCCATGGCATCGCCAATAGCTGTTTTTTTACCAACTAAACCAATGACGGCTTCATCTAACATTTGCGCGACAGTCGCTCTATCAAATGTCATGGGGGTTTGCATATATGCATCGTCGGCAAACAGTATCAAACCTAGCCTGTCGCCGACCCGGCGTTCGATAAAATCGCCTAATACTTCTTTAAGCATATCAAGACGGTTCACATTGGCACCGTGTAATGACATATCTTCTATTTGCATAGAGCCAGATAAATCAACAGCGATCATCATTTCGCGTGATTCATTTGGGATATTAATTGGTTCGCCTAACCACCGCGGACGAGCGGCAGAAAAAACTAACAAAAGCCAAATAACAATGAGCAAAACAATTGAGACTCGGTTTCGCGTAGGTGCATGAGACTGCGCTTGCAAGCCACCTAGTTTAATCGGCACTTGTAATGCACTTTGCTGACGACTGGTATTTGCCGGCAGCCAATAGACTAATAACGGTAAAAGACTTGCCAGTAATACCCAAGGCCATTCAAAACTAAACATGTTTGCCTCCATTTTTTGGATGCGAACTGTTTGGCAATGCATTGGTTAGCCAGTAGTGGGCTGCACTTTTAAGTGAAGCTGAGTCATTTTCTTGCTGTTGGTACAAAGACTCGAAGTGATTGTCACTTAACGATTGAAAATGGAGCTGCTTTTTCACAGGCAATTTGTTGTTAAGGAAGTCAAAAAACTCACTACTGTGTAAATGAGCGACCTGCTGTCTAGGGAAGTAGGCAAGTGCTGCCCATTTTAAAACACCCATGATTGCTTGGTTAGTTTGGGCATTCTCTAATGAAGATAATGCTTGTTTTTGATTTTTCTTTAATCTTTTTTGCTTAATGATGTGACGCACTAAAAACACAGTAAGCAAAACAATGATAGCAATAAGTAAATACCAACCTATTGCCAATGGAAATGTGCCTATCGGTTCTGGCGTTTGAATGTCGTGCAATTGTGCTAACGGGTCCACGCATTCACCTCTGATTTAATTTGGTCTTCTAATAATTGTGCTGAAGAAATATGTAACACTCTGCCACCGGCATTTTTCAGAAGCGATAAACGTTCTTGATGGAAATGACTAGCAAGTTCTTGATAGTGATTTGTAGACTTTTTGTCACCTAACATCATTTGTTGCTGGGTGTTGCCATCAGATAGCGTGACTGATTGTTTTTTACGACTACTAGGTAATTGGTGCTCTAGCGGATCTGATACCAAGCAAATGACGAGCTCACAATGACGCGATATCATCATTAAGTCATAGACATTACTTTGATTAACATGATGTCCGTCGGTGATTAAATAGACGAGCGCACCAGGTTTGGCCAATTGTCGTAAGCGGCGACAATTATCTTGAAAATGATTGTCGCTGTGCTCGGCGCTCACCGGAGTTTGTAGCTCACACAAGGCATGTAAGTAATGTAGTACTCCTTGTTGACGTGAACGAGGCTTTAATTCAATGTGCTGCTCTTCGTTAAACACGATACCGCCAATACGGTCACCGCGCGATTTAGCATGCCATGCTAGCAGGGAAGCAAGGTGAGACGCTTGAACTGACTTAAACAACAACTGGCTGCCAAAGTGCATATTTTGACTTAGGTCAGTTGCGATCAGTACAGGGCGTTCAACCTCTTCACGAAATAACTTGGTGTGGGTTTTACCTGTTCTAGCCGTTACACGCCAATCAATCGTGCGAATATCATCACCGGTTTGATAATGGCGAACTTCATCAAACTCCATACCTCGACCTTTGGAGCGGGCAAGGTAGTTCCCTGACATCTTGCCCTGCAATTGCTGTCGAGGCGCTAAATTGATCAGCGTTGACTTTGCTTGGTAAGCTATAAGTTCGTCAATAGATACGCTAATACCATTGGTTTTAGCGCTCGCTAAAACTTGCTCAACGCTGACTTCGGCATTATTTGATTGTTTATTAAACCACACAGAATACACCTTTTAGGTGGCCTAACCGACAGCAACAAGCGAAAGTAAATGGTCAAGAATTTGATTTGACGTTAATCCTTCAGCTTCTGCTTGATAGGTAAGCAAAATACGATGACGCAATACGTTATGAAACACGGCTTGAACATCTTCAGGACTAACAAAATCTCTGCCATGGAGCCAAGCACGAGCGCGGGCACAGCGATCAAGTGCAATCGTCGCACGTGGACTTGCACCAAAGGCAATCCATTGTTTTAACTTGTCATCATATTTCTCTGGCGTTCGTGTCGCGATAATTAAATCAACAATGTATTTTTCAACCGCATCAGCCATATGGATACTCAGCACTTGCTCACGAGCAGCAAAAATATCATCTTGGGTGATTTCTTTAACCGGCGCCTTCGTGTGATTTAATGCTTCACCACGATTTAGTTTTAAAATTTCTAACTCGCTTGCTGCATCTGGATAATTAATATCTAGGTGCATTAAAAAGCGATCAAGCTGTGCTTCAGGCAACGGATAGGTACCTTCTTGCTCGATCGGATTTTGTGTTGCCATCACTAAAAACAAATCAGGTAATTTGTAAGTATTTCGACCAACGGATATTTGACCTTCTGCCATGGCTTCTAACAAGGCTGATTGCACTTTAGCTGGTGCACGGTTAATTTCGTCGGCTAATACTAGATTACGAAAGAGTGGACCCGCTTGGAAACTAAAGGTGCCATCTTCTGGGCGATAGATATCGGTGCCTGTTAAATCAGCTGGCAATAAATCAGGTGTAAACTGCACACGGTGAAAGTCTGCTTCTAAACCCTTAGCGAGTTCATTTACTGCTCTTGTTTTTGCTAAGCCTGGAGGGCCTTCAACAATAAGATGACCGTTGGCAAGCAACGCAATAAGCAAATTTTCGACAAGAGATGACTGACCAATGATTTGACCTGCTAAGTGTTTTTGCAGGGTATTAAATGCTTGTAATGACATATATTTTTTACATCTTATTATGGGTTAATGGCATTCATACCATTTTATATGGGGCAATAGATATTGAACACAAGTATTTGACCATATTTTTTACTGTTTTTGTAAATAAAATTTACAGGTAAATATGCGTAATTACCGTAATGAGTGCTAAGTTTGTTAGCAGATAGTTAGCAATAGCATAAAGTCAACATTGAAAATTTCTATCAGTTAAGTAGAATCAAGCTATCTTGACAGAGGTCAGACCTCTTTATTAAGGAATGAGTATGACAAAAAATACATTAACAACCCGCAATGGTGAGCGTATAGCAATTGTTGCTGGTTTACGTACACCATTTGCTAAACAAGCAACAGCTTACCACGGTGTACCCGCGGTAGACTTAGGTAAAATCGTCGTTAACGAATTAATTAAAAAGCATGATTTAGATCCTAAGATCGTAGACCAACTGGTTTTCGGTCAAGTAGTTCAAATGCCAGAAGCGCCAAATATTGCGCGTGAAATAGTATTAGGTACTGGCATGAGTGTTCATACTGATGCTTACAGTGTATCTCGCGCCTGTGCAACGAGCTTTCAATCAACAGTAAATATCGCAGAGTCGATTATGGCGGGTACTGCTGATGTTGGTATCGCTGGTGGTGCCGACTCTTCTTCTGTTGCGCCTATTGGTGTATCGAAAAAACTAGCGCGTACGTTATTAGATTTATCTAAAGCCAAAACCTTTGGTCAAAAATTTGGTTTGATTCGTCAGCTCGGTTTAAAAGACTTATTACCTGTACCTCCAGCAGTTGCTGAATACTCTACCGGCCTTTCAATGGGACAAACTGCTGAGCAAATGGCTAAGAGCCACGGTATTTCTCGCGCTGACCAAGATGCTTTAGCACATCGATCACATACGCTTGCAACAGAAAACTGGGCAAAAGGTAATTTAGATGGTGAAGTGATGACGGCTCACCCAGAGCCTTATAAACAGTTTATCGATAAAGATAACTGTATTCGTGAAAACTCTGTTCTGGAAGGTTACGCAAAACTTCGTCCTGTGTTTGATCGTAAGCATGGTTCAGTAACGGCTGCTAACTCAACACCTTTAACAGATGGTGCAGCAGCTATCTTGTTGATGAGAGAAGGGCGCGCTAAAGAGTTAGGATATCAACCGCTTGGTTATATTAAGAGCTTTGGATTCGCTGCAGTAGATGTATGGGAAGATATGCTAATGGGTCCTAGCTACGCTACGCCGCTAGCATTGAAACGTGCAGGTATGGAATTAAAAGACTTAGACCTTATCGAAATGCATGAAGCATTTGCTGCGCAAGCATTAGCAAATATGAAAATGTTTGGCTCTAAAAAGTTCGCTAACGAAAAGCTCGGACAAGGTAACGCAATTGGTGATATCGATATGACCAAGTTTAACGTTATGGGCGGTTCTTTGGCTTATGGTCACCCATTTGCAGCGACTGGTGCTCGTTTGATTACCCAAACATTGAATGAATTGAATCGCCGTGGTGGCGGTGTTGGTTTAACCACAGCATGTGCTGCAGGTGGTTTAGGTGCGGCTATGATTGTGGAGACAGCATAATGACAGAACAAAAACAAAGTGCGTTTGAGTTAATCAAACAAGAGTCAGGTATTGCTCATCTAGTAATGGATGTAAAAGGCGATACGATGAACACATTAAAAGCTGAGTTTGGTGATGAAATCACGCAAGTATTGGCTGATATTAAAAGCGATACATCGCTCAAAGGTATTGTTTTAGTTAGCGGTAAAGCGGACTCATTTGTTGCTGGCGCTGATGTAAATATGCTTGCAGGTTGCGAATCTAAAGAAGAAGTTTTAGAGATCGCATTGCAAGGCCATGCGATTTTTGATCAGTTAGTGAACCTTCACATTCCTATTGTCGCTGCTGTTCATGGCGCATGTTTAGGCGGCGGACTAGAGCTAGCGTTAGCGTGTCATGGTCGTGTTGCTTCTGATAGCACTAAAACAGTGATGGGCTTGCCTGAAGTGCAGCTAGGTTTATTACCTGGCGGTGGCGGCACTCAGCGCTTACCAAAACTTGTCGGTATTCAAAAAGCATTAGATATGATGCTTACCGGTAAGCAGCTTCGAGCGAAACAAGCATTGAAAGCTGGCATTGTTAATGACGTTGTACCTGAGTCAGTTTTGATTCGTACGGCTGAAGAAATGATAGAAACGGGCAAGGTTAAACCTAAAGCACGTAAAATGTCATTTATGGATAAAGTGTTAGAAGGCAATGCGTTAGGTCGAAAGGTTGTATTTGACCAAGCAAAGAAAACGGTTTTATCAAAAACTAAAGGTAACTATCCTGCGCCATTAAAAATTATTGAATGTATTCGCGCGGGTGTTGAACAATCTCCAGCAAAAGGGTTTCAAGTAGAAGCTAATAACTTTTCTGAGCTTGTTATGACTGCCGAGTCAGAGCAACTTCGCAATATCTTTTTTGCTACAACTGAAATGAAGAAGGAGCAGGGTGTAGAAGGTATTGAACCTGCTAAAATCTCTCAAGCTGGTGTGCTTGGTGGTGGCTTAATGGGTGGTGGTATTGCATTTGTAACTGCAACGAAGGCTAAATTACCTGTTCGTATAAAAGATATTAACCATACCGGTATTAGCAACGCTTTAAAATATAGCTTTGATATTCTGAATAAGAAGGTTAAGCGTCGTTTTATGCGCCACAGCGAAATGCAGCAGCAAATGGCCAGAATTACTGGTACGTTGGATTATTCAGGTTTGAACAATACAGATATTATTGTAGAGGCTGTCTTCGAAGATTTATCGCTCAAGCAAAAAATGGTAGCTGATGTAGAAGAGAACTGTAAAGAATCTACAATTTTTGCAAGTAATACGTCAAGCTTGCCGATTGGGCAAATTGCTGCGAACGCAAAACGACCAGAAAATGTCATTGGTTTACATTATTTTTCACCAGTAGACAAAATGCCGCTGGCGGAAATTATTGCCCATGACACTACAAGCGACGAAACGATTTCAACAACGGTTGCCTTTGCTAAAAAACAAGGTAAAACGCCTATTGTCGTTAAAGACAAGGCGGGCTTCTATGTTAACCGTATTTTAGCGCCTTATATGAACGAAGCGGCCATGTTATTGCTAGCCGGTGAACCTGTTGAAAAGTTAGATAAAGCACTCGTTAAGTTTGGATTCCCTGTAGGGCCAATGCAGTTACTTGATGAAGTAGGTATTGATGTTGGCTCTAAGATAGGTCCTATCTTGCAAGCTGAATTAGGTGAGCGTTTTGCGCCGCCAGCAGCATTTGATAAGTTGATTGCCGATGGCCGATTAGGTAAAAAAGCTAAAAAAGGATTTTATCAATACGGTACTGGTAAGAAAGGTAAGCAAGTTGATGAATCTATCTACGGTTTATTAGGTGTGCAGCCACAAGGTAAATTGAATGAGCTTGATATCGCTAAACGTTGCGTTTACATGATGTTAAATGAAGCAGCTCGTTGTTTAGATGAGAGTATTGTACGTAACGCCAGAGATGGTGACATTGGCGCAATATTTGGTATTGGTTTCCCTCCATTCCTAGGTGGGCCATACCGATATATCGATAGTGTAGGCGCGAGTAATGTGGTAAATCAGTTGAATCAATGGGCAAAAGAACATGGTGAACGATTCAAACCATGTGATGCCTTGGTTAAGATGGCTGATGAAGGTCGTACGTACTACTAATCATGACTTAAAATAGGCGGAAAAATTTTGCCATACGGCAACCGTTGATTGAAAAAGAGGCAAATTTTGCCTCTTTTTTATTGGCTAACTTTTAATCGCATTATGCTTTTGGTATCATGCTTTTACTTTTTGTAGAGTTGTTGCTCTAATTTTATTTTCAAGTAGAAGTTATGTTGTTACTTATTATCTTAATTAGTATGTTAAGTGCCTGCTATTTTTATGTTCAAGCGGTCTGTAGTGGTTTAGGGAAAAAGCGCTGGGCGTTTGCAGGATTACTGTTTGGGCCATTGATGTTACCAATGTTTAACATGCAAAAGCGTATGAAGCTATATCGCCAGTATGGTATGTCTGCGTTATTGTTTAATGCGTAGAATGGGATTGCATTAATTCCTTTTAAAATAGGCGCTAACGTCCGTGTAGCGTATCTAGATTTTGATTTTGGTAGCTAAATGGAGAGTTAGGTCATTTAGCTAGAAGTACTAGCTCCACCAAGTGTTTGCTGATACTTCTTTGATTTCAATGCGTGCAGCGATCGGGTTTTCACTGATCTCTTCAACAAATAAGCTTTTAATAAATTTAATCATAATACTACCTGCTTGATTTTTAATTTAAATTAAATACGAACTTTCGTACGACCGATACGAACCTTAGTTCGGCCAGCTTCTTGGTAATCTTCTTCAATTCTAACTTTTGTGCGACCCGCTTCTACGTAATCGTTAGCAATACGAACTTTAGTTCGACCTGCTTCTAGATAATCGTTAGCTATACGAACTTTAGTTCGACCAACGCGGACCTGCTCATCTGATGCTTGAGTGTCTACTGCTGCTTGTGGAGCTGAATCTGTCACTGGTGAAGTTGCCAACCCTAGTGCTAAAACAATTGAACTGATCATTTTTATTTTTCCCTATTAATTGAAAATCAATTATTAGAAAGCATAAATAGTGCCAAAGTGTTAATGGCTTGTTTTTATTGGGTTACAAGGGTGTGTCAAAAAATATTTATATAAATTTTAGCGTTGCGATTTAAAAAGCCAATTTTATGTCGTCGTATAAAATTGGCTGGTTGTGTACGAGTTACTTTGATAACGCTGAGGAAAACATTTTGAACGTAGTATTTAGGGAGAACCAAGTTAGATACCTGGTCCTCTTTATGGCGTGATAAACTTAGTTGATTTGTCTGTGATACGGTAAGAAACAAGGTAGTTTTGAAAGTCTTTTTCTGACAGTGGTTTACTATAAAGGTAGCCCTGCATTTGCTCACAGCGTAATCCAGCTAAAAAGCTTAACTGAGGCTCTGTTTCCACCCCTTCAGCCACAACATTCATACCTAAGTTATGAGCGATCGTTACAATGGTCGCCACCATATTCCGGCCTTGGTCAGATAACTCAATATCATCAACAAATGCTTTGTCTATTTTAAGTGTATTAAGTGGGAACTTTTTAAGGTAAGCCAAAGATGAGTAGCCTGTACCAAAGTCATCAAGCGATAAATGAATACCCATGGCTCGAATCTGCAGCATGGTATCAATTGCTTCTTGCGGAGAGTCCATAACAGTACCCTCGGTAATCTCTAGCTCTAGGTACTTAGCTTCTAAGCCGGTTTCATCTAATATATCACTGATCATTTTAACTAGGTTTGGCTGTGTAAATTGAACAGCCGATAGGTTTACAGCAATACGACCTTTAAATAGACCAGCCTCAACCCACTTCTTGGTCGCGACGCACGACTTTCTTAAAACTACCTCACCGATATCGATGATCTGACCGGTTTCTTCTGAAACAGGGATAAAAACACCTGGACTAATAATACCTTTAGTTGGCGTTTCAAAGCGCACTAACGCCTCCATACCTGAAATTTTACCCGTGCTGATTTCTATTTTAGGTTGGAAAAATACAGAGAAGAAGTCTTCTTTTAGGCCATGGCGGATTAAGTTTTCTATTTGAAGACGTTTTACTGCTTGTTTGTTCATTGATTCACTGAAGAACTGGTATTTGTTACCGCCTTGATCTTTTGCGTGATACATCGCGGTATCGGCGTTTTTTAGGAGTTCTTGTGGTGAGGCACCATCTTCAGGGAATAACACAATACCAATACTGCTGTATAACACCAATTCTTGGCTTTTTAATTTTAAAGGTTGAGCAATGGTTTTGAGGATATCTTTAGCGATGGTCGTAATCGTGTGAATATCATTTGTATTTTCAATAATTAAACTAAACTCATCACCACCTAAACGATAAACTGAATCTTGTTTGCGGCCTACATTTAACATTCTATCGGCAACTTTACATAAAAGTACGTCGCCAACCTCATGGCCCATAGAGTCATTAATTTTTTTAAAGTTATCTAAATCGAATACCAGTAGCGCATGAGGGATTTTATTGTTAACAAGCTTGGCTTGATTGGCTTGGAAATATGATCTGTTAGGCAAGCCTGTTAGGGTATCTGAGTTTGCTAGCTTTCTCAGTTCCGCTTCAGTTTTCTTGCGTTGAGTAATATCTGAAAATACACCAACAAAGTGTGAGATGTTGTTGTTTTCGTCACGAATCACATCAATGTTTAGATCAGTTAAGTAAAGCTCTTTATCCGCGCGTATACTTTCAATTTCGCCATGCCAACTTCCTTTAGTGATCAGGTGTTTTTTAACATTCTGATTAAAGGTTTCTGAATAGCGAGTGAACTTCATCGACTTACCAAGCATTGATTGGCGATTAATCCCGGTTATCTTTTGATAAGCCTTATTTACGTCGACGGTAATAAATTGACGATCATAGATGATCACCGCATCAGAGATATTCTCAATACATTTTGCAAAAAGTTTTAATCGCTCTTCCGCCGTTTTAATGTGACTGATATCTTTGAGCGTACCCGTCATACGGGTAGGTTCGTTAGACTTGTCTCTTTCTACAATCTTGCCTCGATCGAGAATCCACATCCATTTTTCGTTTTTGCCTTTTACCCGGTAGGTTGCTTCGAAGTGAGTAGAGTCGTCTTCAAAATGCTCGTTTAATGCTTCTCTAACACGCGGTATATCTTGCGGATGAATATTTGTTTGTTCAGTACCTAAATTTCTTCGACCATCTTGCGGGAATTCCAGAATCCCCCAAATATTTGAGCGATAAATTTTTCCTGTGGAAATATTCCAATCCCACATTTCATCACCGCTACCCCATAACGATAGTTTAAGCCTTTCCTCACTCTTCTTGATTTGTAAGTTGTACTGCCTTTTATATCGACCTTGTTGGATAAAGTACGCAACGATAGCCATTATCATAAGTACGTATGCAAAAATTGCAGTGCTTGATAACCACCAAGGCGGTAAAATATTGATTTTAATGGTTTTTGATTTTCTAATTTCTGGATGGTACTTGTCAAAAGCTTGGACTTCAAATGTGTATAAACCAGCACTAAGATTCGTATAAGTCGCTCGCTTGTTATTAGTGTCTGTTTCTATCCAGTTACTGTCTAGCCCTGTTAATCTATATTTGTAACCGAGTTGCCCATTTAAGCTGGCATTAGGAGAAACAAACTCTATCGAAAAAGGAGAGTCAGCGTGGCTTAATGTAAATAAATCTGTTTGACTTAATTGTGACTTAAGAATCGATTTATTGTTTTTTGTCGGTGATATATTTTTATTGAGCACTTTTAAATTAGTTAGAATTGGCTCGTTTATTTCTTTTTTTAGGTTTAGAGCTTTATCTATATCAACTCTGTGGATTCCATCGGTTCCTCCATAATAAAGGAAATTATCATTTGTTAACTCCGCAGATGACAAAATTGGCTCATTTGATTCTAGTTTGAAATCATTATAAAAATTTTGAACTGAGGATGTTTTTGAGTTTACTACAGAAACACCTTTCGTAGTTGTAAGCCATGCATTTTCAGATTGATCAATTTCAATAGAATTTATGGTGTCATTTATAAGACCTAGTTCAGTATTTATAATATTGGCTACTTTCGAACCTCTATTAATTGCTATTAACCCATTTGATTGACTTGTTAACCAAATCCAAGATTTTGAAATTTTTATTGATTCTGAAATTTCAATGTAAGGAGACAACTCTTCTGGGAGATCGAATTTCTTCAATTCAGATATGTTAGGTGTATACTCATAAACACCTTGTTCGGATAGTAACCAAATACTATTTTCATAAATATCAATTGCTACTATATTGTCAATATCGGACAGATTTACCTGAGCAGAAGTATTTAGATCTAACGCGACTAAGCTTTTTTGAGTATTTGTAAACCAGAGTTTATTTTGTTTATCTGTTAAAAAATTAAAATGGGACGTATATAGATCAATATCTATTTTGGACAATAATTTATAAGATAAAGATTGGCTATCAATTTGGTATACTTCATTATCATTTGTAAGAGCAAGTAACGTATTGTTAGTAGATGGAGTCAAATAATTAACATTGTTAGCAAAATGAAAAGGAAGTTGTATCACCCCATCTTCACTTAAAAGTTGTAATCCACGTCCTACAGTAATAAACCATAAGTTACCATCATCGGTTTCGGTAATAGTTTCAACAGTTTCATTAATTGGTACATGTTCAAATAGTTTCGTAGGTGGATTAAAAACATTCAACCCTTTTTTTGTGCCGATGAACACTTTACCTAACTTGGATTGAAATAAGCTATATACCTTATCGCTACTTAAAGAGTAATAGCTATCCTTTGTATTTTGCTTTGAAGTCTCAAAAGAGTATACGTCAAGTAATATAACCCCATCGTGAGTACCTAACCATAACTGATCTTCACTGACAACTTCTATAGCCCTCACTGTTTTGTCTACTTCTAGATTGGCATCAGACTTTGATAGATTCAAATCGATAGCCTTTGCTTGGGTCATTGAGTCGTTTAATCTTATTAGACCTATATCTGTAGCTAGCCAGTAATACTTTTCAAAAAAACGAATATCAAAAAGACTATTGGCCTCAACCGATAAACCGAAGCGATTATTTGACTCATGTAATCCGAAGGTATAAGTTAAGTTTTTATTTGAGACATAGATACCATTGTCAAAAGTACCAAACCAATAGTTTTCTTTTTTATCTTGGTAGATCTTTTTTACTTCTCTTAGCTTGGATTCAAAACCTCGAATTCTAATTCTTTGAAAATTTCCTTCTTCTTGATTGAATTTATGAAGGCCTAAAGATGTTGATACCCATAAACTTCTTGATGAATCTTCAAAAATATCCCAAATAACATCATCAGCTAAAGAGTTTACTTCTCCTTCTTGATGGTAAAAATTAGTAAATTGATCTAACTCTCTATCATACCGACTAAGTCCTGAACTTGTGCCAACCCATAGTGTATTATCTGAGTCGATAAATACTTTTCGTATGAAGTTATCTGCAATAGATTTTGGGTTTGACACAATCGATTTATAGTCTTTAAAACTTTCCCCATCAAACCTATTTAAACCATCTTGAGTTGCTATCCATATGAAGCCTTCTTCATCTTCTGCAATACTGTAAACAAAGCTTTGAGATAAACCGTCTTTCATTGAATAACGGTCAAACTTTAATTCTTGTGAGAAAGGGGATGCAGAAATGGAGGGTGATAAAGACACTAACAACAATAGTTGCAGTAAGAAAAAATAACCCAGCTTGTTCTTGAAAAGAGAAAACAGCACTTATACTACCTAGCTATAAAAAAGAAAACGTCGACATCACACATTTGTTATTGTTTTGTAAATGTTTCAACCATTTAATGTGATGCAGAGACCTAAGTCAATAAAATCGGTCGATATTACGTTATCGGCCAATTAATATTTTATTTTACCTGTTTTTAGCAGTTTATTGCTAACTTCTTGTAAGTCACTACCAACGCTACATTTTATGTTGTTTTCTGCAGCGCCTTCAGTCAAAAGCCTTATATGATCTGGTGAAATCGACAGATTGCTATCATCAAGCAAGTTGGTCGAAATGAATGCTTTTATCTCGTCTAACTCCATTTTACTGACGACATCTATCAGTCGATTCTTGTTGTTGAACTTAACATCTTTACTGGTTATTGACGCCCAAAAACGTTGGCTTTTAATTCGTAAACTCGCGTCTTTTTCTAATAACTGACCGGCAAGGCCTGCTCTTAACGAGTGCCACTCTTGCTCTGTTAATTGATCAACAAGTGCAATACTAGAGGCAACAAATAAACTAATCTCGTTAGAAAGCGTTTTTGCGTCGGTATGAGGTGATTGAATATAAAGTGCGATGCCTGGAAAATAGCCTGTTGGTACATAACCAACACCGACCAAGTAACCAAACTGTTTTTCGGTTCGCATTTGTTCAAAAAAGTGCGGCGACAATAACTGGCTTACCACCATTGCATATGCCATGGTTTGAATAGATTTGTCAGCAAAAGCAAAGTAGATAATCGATGCTTGATCGTGATCTTTAAGTGTAATGAAGTGATTCAAAGTGCCTTCACCACGGGTATCTATTACTGGTACTTCAAGTTGAGCGTTATCATCAATACAGTTAGCAAAACCTGTTTTAATAATATTCGTCATTGTTTGAGCATGGTGTTGTTGCCAATTACCGTGAATAAAAAATTCTAGGTAGATATGTGTAAAAAGCGTTTGATAAAAGGAGATAAACGATTCATAAGTGACGCTATTGAGCACTTCTATATAGTCTTTCGCCCCTAATTTTTGAGGTTGTAACGTACTGCTTAAAGCAGAAAATAGTTGCGATATTGATTTACTATCTTGCGTGTTTTTTATGTACTTGATGAGTTGAAATTTAAAAAGATTAAACTTTTCTTCACAGAACGATTGATTGCGCAAAGAGTTTAATAACTTTTCTAAAAGCAATGGCTGCTTCTCACTGACACCTGATATTTGCAATGTCATCCCACTTTGATGAGGGTATAAGTGGTAATGCATTCCGGCTAATTCGGCATTGTAATGCTCTTCAGTTACGTTATCTGAAAAGAGGTTAATGAACAGTCGTGTCATCGCGATATTGATGTCACTACTTACACACACAGGTATGTCGATATTTAAATAGATGTAACCTTTGGGGATTTCAAAGCTTTGGTCTTGTTTGAACCAAGCGGTAATACCATTACTTTTGTCTATGATCTCAGGCTGTGATTGTATTTTTTCCTTTTCGACAATTTTAGGGGCTTTAACGATATAAGGGTTTTTCTCAGGAAGATGAATATCATCATGAGGTTCAGGAGACTGCCATCTAGTAATTTGTTCATTCGTAATCGGAGTAACCGAGTAGGGCACTTGATACCAGTGGCTTGTTGTATCATAACTTAATTGTTTCGATACATGCATAATACGTAAATTAGTCGGCGTTAAATAAGACATTATCATCTCTAGATATGGCTGATTAATATCTTCCATAATGTAGTCGCCATAAATGTAATGCTCACTAGGGTAGTAATGCATGTTCATCACTAAATGGCTTACCGATTCAATAGGTTTTACGCGTTCTTGAAAGTTAAAGGATAGTGCGGAAATTGCCTTCTTTTCTTCAAAATAGGTTTCATCGATGGGGGCACTTTTTAGTAACTCCATATAACTGAAAAAAGCACCGATGATGTCATCAATATGTGACTCACCTCTTTCCGTTAATGCTATCGATATATTGAAGTCTTTAAAGTTAGAACCATGGATACCTGAACCAGCACTTAGTCTTAAGGCCCAATGTTTTTTCTTTAGGTATGAAAGAAGACTGCCTGGCCCTTCGTGGCCGATAAGATAGGCAATCAATGATTCGGGCTTGTGCTTATAGTAGCTATCTAAACATGGCAGTGAAAAACTAATGATTAGTTGTCTATCATCTTTAACAGGGCAAACATCAATTTTTATTTGCTGATGTGCTAGCTTGTATATTGGTTCACCAATCGCGGGTCTAGGCGTTTCGTTGGAAACAATGGCGCTGAAGTACTTTGTAGCCATTTCTTTCAATGTATCAATTGAAAATGGTCCTTCTAATGCGAGCGTCATATTTTGTGCGAAGTAATGTTGCTGATAAAACGCTACAAGCTCATCACGCACGTTACTATCATCGCGATCGGCTAAGGTATCAATATTACCAACGCTAAATTGCGAAAAAGGGTGAGCTTGATTAATGGTTTCTTTGTGAACGTCGTATAGCCTTCTAATATCATCTTTCAATTTAAGTTTAAATTCAGCATCGATATTTTGACGCTCTTTTTCTATAAACTCTTGCGATAATAAAGGGTTGATAAAAAAGTCACTAAAACGCTCCAGTGCATGTTCAAAACCCTGGTGAAAAATATCGAGGAAATAACACGTATGCTCTGTTGCGGTCCACGCATTGTGGTGGCCACCATTTTTAGAAATAAATTGCTGGTATTCGCTGCCGTCAGGGAAGTGTTTGGTGCCGAGGAATAGCATGTGCTCAAGAAAGTGCGCCATCCCTTGACGTGACTTGGGATCACTAAAATGTCCAACATTTACAGCAAGTGCGGCCGCTGCTTTTTGGCTTTCGGTATTTTCAATCAATAAAACACGTAAACCATTTGCCAAGGTCAATGAATGATAATTTTTATTGTCATTGGGGCTTTTTATCAAGCGACTCTCCAAAGATGTTATCTTCAATAACAGCTAAGCAATTGTTTTACCTATAAAGCTATACTATTTCTAGATTACTTCAAGCACAATAATGTTACTAAATTAATTCAATTGACTAGGGCTGTTGATCTTTATATTGAATTCGTCTAAATAATGTTAAATACATTACTTGTTAAGTGAGTTTTAAGTTTAAAATATTTATCTGACTATACGTTTTTAGTTAAGTTTCTATTACTATAGCCTGACATCCTCGGTTATTTTGAAAAAGCCGTTAATAAGAGAGTAGTATGCAAATTTTTATTATGCGTCATGGCCAAGCTCAAGGGTATGCAAGCTCAGATGAGCAAAGAGCATTGACTGAACATGGGCAAATTGAAGTTGAGAAAATGGCAGCCTATCTGCATTGTCACGAAATTACCTTTGATGTGATTTTTCAAAGCCCTTTTATACGTGCGCTTCAAACAGCAGATATTGTCGCTACTAAACTTGGGCAGAAAGATAAAGTAAAGACATTAACACTGATAACACCTGAAGGTGATGCTAAAGGCGTTCACGATTATATTGATGGATTGTTAGCTGAAAACACGTATGACAATATTTTGCTTGTTTGTCATATGCCTATAGTGAGCTATTTAGTTGAGTCTTTAACTGCTGGGGCGGCATCGCCAATATTTCAAACGGCATCAATCGCGCAAATAGAATATAACCCTGAAACAAGTTTAGGTGAATTACTTACTTTAAATGCGCCAATGGTTTCACATTAAGTATTTTTTAGCTAACGAACAAATTTGTCTTTGAGTTCAATAAGAACGAGGAGAGCGCCATCACCACCAAATTCCAACGGCGCTTGATGGAAAGCCATTACATCAGGGTGCTGTACTAGCCAATGAGGCACTTTATTTTTTAATATGCGTGAGCCAATTCCGTGAACGATGCAAACACATTGCGCATGCTCTTTTTGACAAGCATATAATAAAGCGGCAATTTCTTTTTTCGCAGCGTGTTGGTCTAAGCCATGTAAATCGAGTATTAAGTCAGGATTATAAACACCACGGCGTAAATTCTTAGCCTCAAACGAGTCAACATCTTCACGAACATACTTCATTGGGCCATGTTGGTTTAGGTTAGGCTCAAATTCATCAGAAAAATGAAACTCGGCTATCTGTTTTTTCGTCTTATTTTGCGCGATTTGCGTTTTTGGCTTGCCCGTTTTTTTCGCTGGGTGTATCTTGTCTTGCACCATAGGTTTTATCTTACCTACAGCGTCTTTAAATTGTTGTTTTTCTTGTTCAGATAGAAGGTCTTTGAATTTCATAAGCGCAGTCTAAATCATCTGGCTAAAATAACAAGAAATGAACACCAATAGATTTTAAGCAATATCGATTTTACAAGGGGTTATCGGTGACAGACCAACCAATAGAACAACTTTCGTCAGAACTAACTACAATTAATGATTTTGTGCGCTTTGGCGCAAGTGCTTTTAACCAAGCCGGCTTATACTTTGGTCATGGTACTGATAATGCTTGGGACGAAGCTGTTTTTCTAACGATGTTCACCCTGAACTTGCCAGATAATCTTTTTTCCCAAGTGGTAAGTTGTAAGTTAACGCTACAAGAAAAGAAAGAGTTACTCGCGCTTTATCAGCGTCGCATTAATGAAGAAATTCCAGCTGCATATTTAACAAACCAAGCAAACTTTGCTGGGCTGCCTTTCTATGTTGACGAACGCGTATTAGTGCCCCGTTCACCAATTGGCGAACTTATTCTCAATAAATTTAACGATCAACTTAGCGAAGGTAGCAAACCAAGCCGAATCCTCGATTTATGCACCGGTAGTGGCTGTATTGCCATCGCTTGTGCCTATCAATTTCCTGAAGCGGAAGTAGACGCTGTTGATCTGAGTATTGACGCGTTAAATGTTTGCCAAATCAACATTGAAAGCCATGGGTTGATGGAACAAGTTATTCCAATTCAATCTGATATTTTCTCTGGGGTTGAAGAGCAAGTTTATGATTTAATTGTGACTAATCCACCTTATGTCGATCAAGAAGACGTTGATGCGTTGCCGCAAGAGTTTTTGCATGAACCTGAAATGGGACTTGGCAGCGGCAATGATGGTTTAGATATTACGCGTAAGATACTTGCGCAAGCAGCAAACCATTTGAGTGAACGGGGCGTTCTTATTTGTGAAGTGGGTAATTCTCAAGTTCATGTAGAAGCACAATACCCTGAAGTCGACTTTGATTGGATCACCTTTGAAAAGGGTGGTCATGGTGTTTTCAGGTTAACAAAATCACAGTTAGAACAATATTCAGAAATTTTTAAAGCAAGAGCGTAATTCATGTCAGGCAATACTTTTGGAAAGCTATTTACAGTGACAACCTATGGCGAAAGTCATGGTTTAGGTTTAGGTGCAATTATCGATGGCTGTCCTCCGGGAATTGAGCTTAATGAAAGCGACTTACAACTTGATTTAGATCGTCGTAAACCTGGCACATCACGTTATACAACGGCGCGTCGAGAAGAAGATGAAGTAACGATAATGTCGGGTGTCTTTGAAGGTAGAACAACTGGTACGCCAATTGGATTAGTGATCAAGAATACCGATCAACGCTCTAAAGATTATGGCAATATCGCGACCTCTTTTAGACCTGGCCACGCAGACTATACCTATAGTCAAAAATATGGTTTTCGAGACTATCGTGGCGGTGGACGCTCTTCTGCGCGAGAAACGGCAATGCGCGTCGCTGCAGGTGCGATTGCTAAAAAATACTTAAAGCAAAAGCTTGGTATTGCCATTCATGGTTGTGTTAGCCAAATTGCCGATATCAAAGCAGAACAATTTGATTGGCAATTAGTGGAAAGCAATCCATTTTTCTTCCCCGATGAATCAAAACTTGAGCAATTGGATGAGACTTTACGTGGCATCATTCGTCAAAAAGACTCTATTGGCGCTAAAGTGACAGTCGTTGCTAAGCACGTGCCAGTTGGTTTAGGTGAACCAATATTTGATCGATTAGACGCAGACATCGCACATGCGTTAATGGGCATAAATGCCGTAAAAGGTGTGGAGATAGGCGATGGTTTTGAAGTGGTTAATCAAAAAGGCTCAGAGCATAGAGACGAATTAACACCTGATGGCTTTGCGACAAATCATGCCGGCGGCGTGTTGGGTGGTATCTCTTCTGGGCAAGACATTGTTGCCCATTTAGCATTAAAGCCTACGTCGAGTATCGGTGTGAGTGGCAAAACTATTGATGTCGACGGTAACGAAATGGATATTATCACCAAAGGTCGCCATGATCCTTGTGTTGGCATTCGCGCTGTTCCTATTGCAGAAGCAATGATGGCATTAACACTTATGGATCATTTTTTACGTCATCGTGGCCAAAATGCTGACGTTGTTTGTGATATTCCAAAAATTTAATAACCTAAGTGATATAAAATAAAAAAGGCCCAGAGTAAATGTATTTACTCTGGGCCTTTTGTTGTTAGTTAACCAGTAAGATTATTTTACTTCTTCACCAGCTGCCTGCTTGTCTGCGTGGTAACTTGAGCGAACGAGTGGTCCACAAGCCGCATGTTCAAAACCCATCTTGTCGGCTTCTCGTTTAAACATGTCAAAATCGTCAGGGTGAACATAACGCTCAACAGGTAAGTGATGTTTACTTGGTTGTAGGTATTGACCTATCGTTAACATCGTTACACCGTGAGCACGTAAATCGCGCATCACCTGTAAGATTTCTTCATTAGTTTCGCCTAAACCAACCATAAGACCCGACTTTGTTGGTACATTAGGGTTAGCTTCACCAAACTTTTTCAGTAAATCGAGTGACCATTGATAGTTGGCACCAGGACGCGCTTTCGTATATAAACGAGGTGCCGTCTCTAAGTTATGGTTAAATACATGCGGTGGATGAGCATTTAGTACGTCAAGTGCGCGATCCATTCGGCCACGAAAATCTGGTACTAAAATTTCAACTTTTGTATTCGGTGCATGCTTGTCTATTTCTTTAATACATTCAGCAAATTGACTTGCGCCGCCGTCTCGCAAATCGTCACGGTCTACAGACGTAATAACAACGTATTTTAACGCCATATCTTTTAACGTTAATGCCAGCTTCTCTGGCTCATTTGCATCAGGTGCTAGTGGACGGCCATGGCCAACATCACAAAATGGACAACGACGCGTACAAATATCACCTAAAATCATAAAGGTTGCTGTACCGTGGTTAAAACATTCTGATAGGTTAGGGCAAGACGCTTCTTCACAAACAGAGTGTAAATTATGCTTACGTAATGATTGTTTTATATGGTCAATACGTTCTGAACTGCGCGGCAACTTAATGCGTAACCAATCTGGCTTTCTTAACATTGTTTCGCGCTCAGAAGGCACTACTTTAATAGGAATGTGCGCCATTTTTTCAGCGTCACGTAATTTTGTGCCTGGAGTAATGCGAGAAGATTTAGTGGTCATATGCTAGTTCTAATCCTGATTCATAGCGAACGTCTGTTGCTTTAAATAGTGTAATAAGTTCTTCCGTTAATGCCTTGCCGGCTTCTTCAACCGTTTGAGGCCCTTGAATATTCTTCGTTTGGATCATTTCTAACCCTGCGTAACCACACGGGTTTATGCGTAAAAATGGTTCTAAATCCATATCAATATTTAATGCTAAACCATGAAATGAACAACCTTTTCTGACCCGCAGGCCTAACGATGCGACTTTTTTCTCGTCAACGTAAACGCCTGGTGCGTCTGGCTTTGCGTATGCTTTAATATCGTAGCGTGCTAAACATGCCACGATAGCGTTTTCGATTAGTGTGACGAGTTCTCTCACGCCCATTTTTCGACGACGTAGGTTAATCATGAAGTAAATCACTTGTTGGCCGGGACCATGATAGGTTACTTGACCACCTCTATCTACTTGGACAACTGGAATATCTCCAGGCATCAATAGGTGTTCTTCTTTACCCGCTTGACCTTGAGTAAAAACCGGCGGATGCTCTACTAGCCATAATTCATCTAATACCGTGTCATCACGTTCATCAGTGAATTTTTGCATCGCTTGCCATACACGGGTATATTCCATGTCGGCTAGCTGTCGAATAATTAACGATTCTTGCAAGCTTTAATCTCGCTTTGTTTTGATTGTTAGTATTGTAACCAAATTTAATATCGATATCACCGATATTATCTACATGGTGTTCTATAAAACGTATCTTACTTGTTCAATATCGTTTAACGTTTTATAGATAAGCTCAATATGCTCTTTTGATGTTACGCGAACAGGGATCGATACAGAGTGGTAATTACCTTTTGAACTTGGTTTGATCTTCGTTGTGTAATCTCCAGGTGTATGTTTTTGCAATTCTGCAATGATCAGGTCAGGTAATTCATCACATGCAACACCCATTACCTTAAAATTTAATACGGTAGGGAATTCTAACAGTTCATCAAACTTCGTTTTCATCTTGGTACTCTTAATCAATCAAGCTAAACACGTAAAAATTTTAGCTTGCTAAAAATGGCGATATTTTAACATTATTTGTCATATGGGGCTATGCCAATAGATTTTAAAGTCGTGATGTGATGTTTTTCTCTAAAGGCCGAGGAATGATAGAGGATATGAGCCGCTTTTGTTATGACGTGGTTTGGATCCTAGTTAGATGAAAACCTTCTATTTATATGTGACGTTATTGAATGCTATAAACAAAAAATCCCAGCAAGCTGGGATTTTTACACTAACTAATTTATGCGTAGTTTATTCAATAAACTGCAATTGAATGTAGTCCATCATTTGAGAAATCATGCTACCTTCATTAACTTCTTTTAAAGATACAAGTGGGTATGAAGCAATGTCTTCACCCTCTAATTGCAAAAACACCTTACCAACAACTTGGCCTTTTTCTAGTGGTGCAATTAACTGTTCATTTAATTCAAAGTTAGCTTTTAAGTTTTTACGCTGACCGCGAGGAATTGTAATCGGTGTATCGGTTAAAATACCTAACTCAACTTGTTCTACATCACCCATCCATACACGGTGATCGGCAAATTTATCGCCTGCGTTATATGGTGTGAATGTCTCAAAAAATCTAAAGCCGTAGTTTAATAACTTTTTACTTTCAACTTTACGCGCTCGTTCGCTTTCAGTGCCCATCACAACACTCACTAAACGCATACCACCTTTAGTAGCTGAAGTTACTAAACTATAACCAGCTTGTGATGTGTGGCCTGTTTTAATACCGTCAACATTCATGCTTTTATCCCATAATAAGCTATTACGGTTGTACTGCTTGATGTTGTTGTAGGTATATGATTTTTGCTTATAAAGTACGTATTCGTTTGGCACGTCGCGAATTAAAGCAATAGCTAAAGTTGCCATATCGCGCGGTGTGGTGAAGTGGTCTCGGCTATGCAAACCATGACTGTTTTCAAAATATGACGCGCTCATGCCCAATTGCTCTGCATGTGCGTTCATCAGATCAGCAAAAGCACTTTCACTGCCGGCAATATGTTCAGCCATAGCCACACAAGCATCATTACCAGAAGCAACGATAATACCTTGATTTAAGTCATCTACGGTAACTTCTGTACCTACCTCAATAAACATTTTTGATGAATCAGGGAAGTTTTTCGCCCAAGCATCTTCACTAATTGTCACTTTGTCTGATGGGCTAATATTGCCATCAGCAATTTCTTTACCGATGATATAGCTCGTCATCATCTTAGTTAAACTTGCTGGTGCTAGTTGGCTATCAGCATTGCCTTCTGCAATCACTTTACCTGTTGTGTAATCAAGTAAAATATGACCTTTAGCGTTAATTTGCGGAGGCTCAGGAATAATAGCTGCCTGCGCCATTGTCATCGCTGATAATGTAACCGCGCCTATAAAAGATAAAAGAGGAAATCGAGATTTAGCTGTTTTTCTTGTGGCTAAAGTGTTGGACATGGTTTACCTATATTTCTTGTCGAGAGAGAAGTCAAAATTGCCAATCAGTATATCATTTTTACTAAGCTTGGCTATGGCTTGACCAGCATGAATTGTTTACAAAACCACTTTTTTACTGAATGCTTTTGGGTATCCAGAAGATTTTAACGTGGCTAATATTTCGTTTGCTTCATCAAGGTTAGCTATTGGACCTAATTGAACACGAAAAATTCCATCTTTTTCATTTGCTTGCACAGGTTTTTGATATAAAGATGTTAACGCACTAACTAATGAATTAGCCATGGTTGGGTTTTTCGTCGCAAAAATTTGAATAATGTAAGCATCTGTTAATGATGATGGCGAGTTTGAGCTTGCAACTTGCGTAGATGTTGACGTTGTTGGTTTTGGCACTGGTTGATTAGCTGTTTGTGATTTTTCGATAATATCAACACGCACGTTGGCGGTACCACTTTTCAACATATCTAATTTATAGGCGGCACTGAAGCTTAAGTCGATAACGCGTCCTGGATGAAATGGACCTCTATCATTAACACGCACGACAACCGTCTTTTGATTATCTAAGTTTGTCACTTTAACGTATGAGGGTAACGGTAGGTTTTTATGAGCCGCGCTCATTGCATACATATTATAAATTTCACCATTTGACGTTAAATGGCCATGAAACTTCTCACCGTAATAGGAGGCAATACCGTGCTCAGAAAAATCTTTTGAAGAGCTTAGTACCTTGTAGTGTTTTCCGCGTACCGTGTAATGTTTATTACCGCCACGAGAAGGTGGCTCAAAAGTTGGTGTAGCGTCTTCCAGTTCACTTGCGGTCGGCAAACGAGAAGGTGTAGTGTCATGTTTCTGACTATAACGAGAATTACTTGAACAACCAGCAACTAAGCCAATAAATAGCATGATCAGTATTGTTCTATTTAAAATCATGACGCCCTTAATTATCGACCTTTATTATTGTTATTTTTGCCGACGTGTTTAACCGTTAATTTTTACTAAGCGGTTAGGCAATAAAACGTCGGCGCGTACTAATAGCCATTAGCATGCCAAATCCTGCCATTAATGTCACCATTGAAGTGCCACCATAGCTTATTAAAGGTAAAGGTACGCCAACAACAGGAAGTAGACCTGATACCATACCAATATTAACGAATACATAAACAAAGAACGTGAGCGTAATACTACCGGCTAATAGCTTAGTAAAAGCGTGCTGCGCCTTGATTGCTATCCATAATCCTCGCATGACAATTGCTAAATAAACCAGCAGTAAGGCAAGTACGCCAATAAGGCCAAATTCTTCACTGAAAACAGCAAAAATAAAGTCAGTATGACGCTCTGGTAGAAATTCTAATTGCGACTGAGTGCCCTGTAACCAGCCTTTTCCCCAAATACCGCCTGAGCCAATCGCAATTTTAGATTGAATAATATGGTAGCCGGAACCTAAAGGATCTTGCTCAGGATTGAGAAACGTTAAAACACGCTGCTTTTGGTAGTCTTTCATCAAAAACATCCACATTATCGGTGTGAATGCCGAGGCTAAACCAACGCAAGTACCGATGAGCTTCCAACTTGCCCCGGCAAGAAAAATAACAAAGAGGCCAGAGCTTGCGATCAGTAAAGACGTACCTAAGTCAGGTTGTCTAGCGATAAGTAGTGTCGGAATTAGCACCAGAATAAAGGCGAGGATAATATGGCGAAGTTTTGCTGGTAAATCATATTGGCTGATGTACCAGGCGATCATTATAGGCACAATTAGCTTCATAATTTCTGAAGGTTGAAACTTCATAAAGCCAAGATCTAACCAACGTTGCGCACCTTTACCAACGTGACCAAAAAGTAAAACGCCAACAAGCATTAGGGCGCCAATAATAAATAGCGGTACTGCCCATTTTCGATATATTAGTGGGTTAATCTGCGCTATCGCAAACATAACAACCAAAGAGATGCCTAAACGAGTTACTTGGCGTTTTACCAAATCAATATCTTGACCACCAGCGCTATAAACAATAAATAGACCAAGTGTCATCAATACCAGTAAGCCAAATAATAATGGTAAATCAATGTGGATTTGTTGCCATAAGGTTTGTCGCTTCGCTTGATCATGTCCAATGCTAGGCATTATTGACCTCCCTGCGAAGTTGACTGTGTGTGATGCTTATTATGATGAGGGTGTAATGCAATATCTTCACTTTTAATGAAGCGGTTTCCAAAGTACTGATCCATAATCTGTCGTGCTACAGGTGCCGCGTTAGTTGCACCACCACCTTTGGCTACGTTTTCAATCGCAACAGCGACGACGATTTCCGGTTTTTCGTAAGGCGCAAAAGCAATGAACATCGCGTTATCACGCTTGTTTTCTTGAATTTTTTCCGCTTCGTACTCTTCGTCTGCGCCTAAGCTCGCAACTTGCGCCGAACCGGTTTTACCCGCGGCGTCATAAGTTGTACCTTTAAATGCTGTGTGTGCTGTTGCACCAAGTTTTTGAACGGTGTTGTGCATTGCATCTAGAACATGAAGCCAGTTTCTATCATGTTTCAATGTTATCGGTGGTAGATCACCAACTTGATAGGGCACTTGAACAACTTCTTGATTGGTTGCAAACCCTGCTTTGGATTGGCTCGTCGATTTCAGCAGGTGAGGAGGCTTTATTTCACCTTTGTTTACTAAAATAGAGGTAGCTTGCGCAAGTTGAAGAGGGGTTACTGTCCAAAAACTTTGCCCTATACCTACAGAAACGGTTTCACCGGCATACCAGTTTTGGTTATAACGCGCTCTTTTCCACTCAACACTTGGTAAAATACCATCGGCTTCTTCATGAATGTCGATACCGGTATATTCACCAAAGCCAAATTTAGCCATCATGTCACTAATTTTGGTGATACCAAGCTTATACGCTAAGTCGTAGAAATATACGTTACAAGACTGCTCAATGGCTGTGGTTAAGTTAACCCAACCATGGCCCCAGCGTTTCCAGTCACGGTATTTTTTTTCAACCCCTTCAATTTGATAATGCCCCGGATCCCAAATTCTACTTTCAGGGGTGACAACTTCATGTTCTAAGCCGGTAAGTGCAATAAAAGGTTTAATGGTGGAGGCTGGCGGATAGCCTTGCACCGTTCGATTGATCAGCGGTAAATCTTTAGAGCCCAATAACTTTTTGTAATTTTTTGAGCTGATACCATGAACAAACAAGTTACCGTCGTAACTTGGATTTGAATACATAGCTAAAACGCCACCATCACGGGGATCAATCGCAACAATGGCGCCACGCTTACCTGACAATGCGCGTTTAGCAATCATTTGCAATTCAATATCTAAGGTTAGGGTCAAGTCTTTACCGGGAATAGGTGCGGTAGAGCTCAGTGTTCTGATGATGCGACCTTTATTATTCACTTCTACTTCTTGGTGACCAATGGTGCCGTGAAGTATGTCTTCGTAATATCTCTCTAACCCAAGCTTTCCTATGTTACGAGTTGCTGCGTAATTTTCACTTTTTTCAGCTTCTTCAAGTTTTATCGCATCACGCGAATTGATTCTTGCCACATAGCCTAGTGAATGAGTCGTTAAGTCGGCAAATGGATAATAACGCTTTAGGCGAGCTTCGATGGTTGCGCCGGGATATTTATGCTGATTGACACTAAAAAGTGCAACTTGTTGATCACTTAAACGAGCGTGCAGCTCAACAGGTTTAAATCGACGATTACTACGTAGTTGTTTAAAAAACTTTGCTTTTTGTTCTGGAGATATGTCGAGGAGTAGGGCAAGTTCGTCAACGGTTTTTTCTAATTCTTGAGTTTGCTCGGGAATAATTTCTAAAGAATAAATTGGCTTATTTTCAGCGAGTAACACGCCATTTCTATCGTAAATTAAGCCTCTGTTAGGGGCGACTGGTAAAAGTTTTATTCTGTTTGAGTTTGAGCGCGTTTTGTATTTTTCGTAAGAGTTAACTTCGAGATCATAAACGTTGCTAAAAAGAATGAGCAACATTAAAAAAACGCCAATTAAGGCTATAAAAGCTCTACGTGCAAAAAGGTTTGCTTCAGCACTATGATTTCGAATGGAGACGCGTTTACGACGTGCCATATCACTCCCTGTGATAAGGATGGTTATTATTGACACTCCATGCACGATATAAGCTTTCTGCTAAAAATATACGTACAAGAGGGTGAGGCAATGTTAAGTTTGATAGCGACCATTTTTGTTCAGAAGCTGCAATACATGCTGGCGCTAACCCTTCAGGGCCACCAACGAGTAGGGCAACATCACGACCATCATTTTGCCAGCGGTCTAACTGACGGGCTAATTCTGGTGTATCCCAAGGTTTACCTAGCACTTCTAAGGTAACTATACGTGAACCTTTTGGAATAGCAGCGAGCATTTGCTCACCCTCTTTTTCTAAAATACGCGCGATATCGGCATTTTTACCACGTTTACCTGGTGGTATTTCAACTAAGTGAAATGACATATCTCTTGGAAAGCGTCGGGTATACTCGTTAAATCCTTCGGTTACCCATTTAGGCATTTTATTGCCTACGGCGTAGAGGGTGATGCGCATGAACGGTTATGACCAGAGTTGTTCTAATTGATAACGATCTCTCATTTCATCAGTCATGACATGAACGATAACGTCGCCCAAATCAACTAATGACCATTCGCCTACGTCGTTGCCTTCTGTACCTAATGGCTCAACACCTTGAGCGCGACATTCAATAACAACATGATTGGCGATAGATTTTACGTGGCGATTTGAATTTCCTGAACAAACGATCATGTGTGATGCGAAGCTTGCCTTGTCTTCAATATCTAAAATGGTGATTTCGCGGCCTTTCATGTCGTCAATTTTATCAACAACAAATGCGCTTAGTGCGTCTAATTGCAATGTAACTTTCCCGTAACGATAAAAATAAGGCAGAGTTTACCACTTTTGCTAGTAGCTCGTCACCTTCAACCGCGCTTAATTATTGATACAAGTTGTGAGTTTTTATGTACTGATGTACATCTGGTGGTAACAAATGCTCAACGCTTTCGTTTCTTTGTATCATTTGTCGAATGCGAGAAGATGCCATATCGATAGGTAAATCAGGCATTAAGATAATTTGTCCACTCGGCTGAGGCTCGGCCAATTGTTCAAACGCGTTAAAAGAGATTGTCGATGCCTTTACTTCTTCTTGGACTTGATTGACGTCATAGCCTGGTCGCGTGCTTACCACTAAATTGCAAAGATTCAATATTTCTTGATATTCAAACCAAAGGTGAAAGTTAACTAAGGAATCCATGCCAATGAAAAAGAATAGATCTTGAGTCGGTTTTTGTGCTTTGAGGGCAGTTAATGTTTTTACCGTAAAAGACGTACTCGCTTGTTTAAGTTCAAAGTCTTCAATGTAAAAACGTGAGTGTTGCTTACAAACCGCTTCGAGCATGGCAAGTCGATGAGACAAGTCTATTGTGGGTTGTTTTTTGTGTGGGGGAATATTTGCCGGTAGGAGCGCAACGCTACCTAACGATAGTAAGTTGGCTGCTTGATTGACGGTTTGAATGTGTCCTAAATGAATAGGGTTAAACGTACCACCAAATATACCGAGTCGATTCTTGGATACAGTCATGACTAATGGTTAACGTAATTAATAGATAATTGATTCGTCACTTCGCCATGAAAAACGCTAATGCAGACATCGGTGAGTAGCAACATATCATCAAAGTCACTTGATGATTTTATCTGCTGATCTACATCTGCTAAGCGAGATAAGGCAATATAAATATTCGAGAGTTTGGTGTTGTTTATTGCCTGTTGATACACCGGTTTACGTTTGTCCCAGATCCTAAGAGATTTACATAAACCATTAAAATCTTCACCTTGGTTTAACGCTTCATGCATTTGCGCTAGTTGGCTAATTTCTTTGTGCAATATCCAAATTAATTGGCTGGCATGTACACCATCATGAGACAAGCTCTCTAGCATTAGCATGAGCTTTTTAAAGTTTGCGCTCAGTAAGGTATCAACTAATTGGAACGGATTAAACTTAGCTTGTTTTATGGATAGTGCTTCAACTTGTTCAAGTTCTAGCTGTTGATTTGGGTAAAGCATGGCAAATTTTTCAAGCTCTTGAGACATCGCCAATAAGTTACCTTCAAGTATCGTCACTAGGTAGTGGGTTGCATCTTGTGATAAACGTAAGCCGGATTGTCTAGCCTGTTGATTAAGCCACTGATGTAAATGGTGGCCTTCGATATCATAAATCGCAACATAAATGCCTTGTTTATCTAGGCTGGTAAACCATTTCTTTTTCGTTACCCGTGTATCGAGTTTATTGCCATGAATGATCAATATATTGTCTGGGATCAGCTGACTAGCAAGCTCCGTTAAAAACTTGCCACCTTGTTCAGAAATTTTGCCGTTAACCAATTCAATTTCAATGACTTTTCGACTAGCAAATAGGCTCATGGCAAAGTATTCGTTATGCACTTCCTGCCAATCAAATTTATCATCGGCGCTATATTGAATGACTTCTTCAAAACCTTGGTTTTTTGCTTGTTGCTTAATTTGATTGAGGCTATCAATTTTTTGCCATGGCTCATCACCAAATACCAAACAAACAAGCGGTAACTCTTTATGCAAGGATTGACTCAGTTTGTTGTGGTAAATACGCATGGCTATTGACCTGTTACATCAACAGAAGCTAGCTCACGTAAAATTCGCTCAGCAGCACGTTCACGCATTTCACTGAGCAACAAATTTAGTTCACGAGATTTTGCTAAGGCAAAGTTTGGATCGTCTTGGTATTCACGATACAGGTCAAAGTTAAATTGTTGCGGGCTTTGCTCAGGTAAAGTGATTTGGTAGTTTACGGTATAAATCAGTTCGTATTCTGCCACTTGCCCATTTGGTAACACAGAAAGTGTTCGACGGTTAAGTTGGTCGCGGAGAATTTTAAGCTCAGGCGTATTACTTTTTGGCGACTCTACAACGTTAACGTCATTAATAGTTAAGTGCTGCTTAACTAATCGGGTCAATTCACCAAAGTTATCATCCGAGCTTACGTAAAGTGTTTGTAGTTCTTGAGGAAGCAGGTATTGACCTCGCAATTGAAATCCACAACTTGCTATAAGGCTGACAAAAATCAGAGAGAATAGCACGCGAAGGTACGTGTTTGACGGCATTTTAAATCGATAGGGCATGTTGTTTGTTATTATCCTGTATCAATAGCTATTCATTTTCTTTAGCGCAAAAGGGGCGTAAACACGCCCCTGTATCTTAGCGTAATTGTCAACTAGTTTGCTACAATATTAAGTAGCTTGCCAGGAACAAAGATAACCTTGCGAATTGTTTTATCATCAGTAAATTTACTAACGTTTTCTTCAGCCATGGCTAATGCTTGCACTTCATCTTGCTGAGCATTTGCGCTAACGGTTAATTTCGCGCGCAACTTACCGTTTACTTGAACGATAATAAGTTTTTCATCTTCAACAAGTGCAGATTCGTCAATACTTGGCCAAAGGGTATCTTCAATATCATTTCCGTCACCAATAGAGCGCCATACTTCATGTGCAAAGTGAGGAACAATTGGTGTTAGCATTAAGATCACGCCACGCACAGCTTCTTGCATGACTGCACGATCTTCAGCGCTGTCCATTGATTGCTTAGCAAGGTGGTTCATTAGCTCCATAACCGCTGCAATCGCAGTATTGAAGGTGTTTCGACGACCAATATCATCGGTTACTTTGGTGATAGTTTTATGTAGTTCACGGCGTGTTGCTTTTTGGGCAGCATTTAATGATAAACCATCAAGTGCTGGCGCTTCACCAGACTCGCTAAAATCGTGAGCTAATTTCCAAACACGTTTTAAGAAACGATGAGCACCTTCTACACCTGAGTCAGACCATTCTAAGGTTTGCTCTGGTGGTGACGTGAACATAATAAATAAACGAACGGTATCAGCACCATATTGGTCAATAACTGATTGTGGATCGATACCATTGTTTTTCGATTTTGACATTTTACTCATGCCAGCAGAAATAACAGGTTCACCATCAAGCTTTGACGTAGCTATTGTTACTTTGCCTTTTTCATCGCGTTCAACTTCTACGTCAGTTGGAGAAATCCATTCTTGAGCGCCGTTGTCAGCTTCACGATAGTAAGTATCTGCTAACACCATGCCTTGACATAGTAGGCTCTTAAACGGTTCATCAGACTCAACCAAACCTACGTCACGTAATAATTTATGGAAAAAGCGAGCGTACAATAAGTGAAGAATCGCGTGTTCAATACCACCAATGTATTGATCAACCGGTAACCAATAATTTGCTTTTTCTGGATCTAACATTTGACCATCTTCCGATGGCGAACAGTAACGAGCGTAGTACCATGACGATTCCATAAAGGTGTCAAAAGTATCTGTTTCTTTAAATGCTGCTTCACCGTTGTAGGTTGTTTTTGCCCATTCAGGATCATCTTTAATTGGTGAAGTTACACCATTCATAACGACTTCTTCAGGCAGCTCAACCGGTAATTGATCTTCTGGTACAGGCACTGATTCACCATTTGCCAAATTGATCATTGGAATTGGTGTACCCCAGTAACGCTGACGAGAAACACCCCAGTCACGTAGTCGGTAATTTACTTTAATTTGGCCTTTACCTGCTTGTGATAATTTCCAAGCAATTTGTTTAAAGGCTTTTTTGAAATTCAGTCCATCGAACTCACCTGAGTTGATTAACTTACCTTTTTCAGTAATCGCAGCTTTGCTAATGTCATCATCAGCTCCACCAGCAATAACTTGTTTAATTGATAAACCGTATTTTGTTGCAAATTCAAAATCACGTTGGTCATGACCTGGCACTGACATAACAGCACCTGAGCCGTAATCCATTAGGACAAAGTTTGCTGCCCATACTGGTACCAGTTCACCTGTTAATGGGTGTACTGCTTTAAGACCTGTATCAACACCTTTTTTCTCGATAGTAGCCATGTCTGCTTCAGTTGCATTTTCTGTTTTACAGTCAGCAATGAATTGAGCAAGCTCGGCGTTATTTTCTGATGCTTGAATTGAAAGTGGATGCGTTGCAGCTAATGCAACATAGGTTACACCCATAATGGTATCTGGACGCGTAGTGTAGATATCAAAGGTTTCGTCGCTATCTGCAACTGCGAACGTCATTTCTACACCTTCAGAGCGACCAATCCAGTTTTTCTGCATGGTTTTAACTTGCTCTGGCCAACCTTCTAATTGATCTAGATCGTTCAGTAATTCTTCAGCATAATCTGTGATTTTAATAAACCACTGTGGAATTTCTTTTTTCTCGACAATTGCGCCTGAACGCCAACCACGACCGTCAATCACTTGTTCATTGGCAAGTACGGTTTGGTCTACCGGATCCCAGTTAACGGTTGCGTTTTTCTTATAGACCAAGCCTTTTTCATATAACTTAGTAAAGAACCACTGTTCCCAACGGTAATATTCTTTCGTACAGGTTGCTAATTCACGATCCCAGTCGTAACCAAAACCTAATGACTTTAGCTGGTTACGCATGTAATCAATGTTTTGGTATGTCCATTTAGCCGGCGCAGAGTTGTTTTTAATCGCTGCATTTTCAGCAGGTAAACCAAACGCATCCCAACCCATAGGTTGCATTACGTTTTTACCTTGCATGCGTTGGTAACGTGAAATTACATCGCCGAGCGAGTAGTTACGAACGTGTCCCATATGAAGACGACCACTTGGGTATGGGAACATTGATAAGCAGTAAAATTTTTCTTGGCCTGGCTTTTCTTGCGCTTTGAAGGTTTTATTTTTTGTCCAATGTTTTTGAACTTGGGCTTCAATCGCTTGCGGGTTATAAATGGATTCCATTAAGAATTTCTCAAAATTAATCATTAAATGTCGTATCGGTAGGTCGTTTTTGCTTAAAAAACGTGCAATTAATACCGAATAAAATTATCACGATAGAATACCTTATCTGGTCAAGTAACAACAAGTTTATTCATTGATTGTTTTTAGGGGCTGTTGATCTTTGAGTTTGTAACTCTGTTGCCTTTAAAAAGATGAGATTCGCGGCGCTTAAAGTTATGTTTGGTGTTCCAGATACACTTTAAGCAACAAAGAATATCGCTTTTTCAAGTCAACCCAAAGAGCTTTGGCTAATTTTAAACCTAACATCGTTGAAAATCGTTAAGGTAGAACAACTACATTACGCTCTTTTCGCCTTGTTATCTTGAAAATTAACCTAAAGCAGAAGCTAAAATGAAAGAGCAACAGCCCCTAATTAATCGTTGTTACTGGCCAACGTTTCTTGAACTATACTTGAGGCGGAAATGTTCATTTTAAATGGAGTGAAAATGTCTACTTACAAAGAAAGGTTTGATGCTGTTAATCAACAACTCGCAGATTGGCTTAAAGATGTAAGAGAGCATGAACTGACGGACCTCATTAATGTAGTCGAGAAAGCAAAAGAATTTGTTCGAATGTCAGAAGAGTACCCTGAAGAAAAAATTGAACAATTTATTGCTAACTTAAAGTTTGATCTAAAAGACTTTTATCATCAACAACAAGTTGACTTCAAAAACTCGCCATCGGTTGATATTCTCAACGAAAGTTTGTGGCAAACCCTAGAGCAAGTAACGGATAAATCACAAGTTGAATGGGCTGAACTTCAAGACGACTTTGATCATGATGGCGTTTACCATGCGGGAGATTTTATTGGCTTTGGGGTGCTAGTGTGTCGACATTGCGGACATGCATGCCATCATAGTCATTTTAGTGAAGTTATTGGCTGCATAGAGTGTGGTCATGAGTCGTTCACGCGACAACCCTTGATGCCATAGCTATTTTTTTACAGGTTATTCATGATGACGTCAGTTGATATGTAATGGAAAACTTCCGCAAAAACGCCCAACTTATCGATAAACCGGTTTGATCACATAGTCTGTTAAGTCTTCCAAAGTTATTATTCGGGTGTGACGACGCCAGTTTATTTGTAAATCATAAAGAAAAGAATACTAAAAGCACCGTTTTCTCTATTTTACGTGTGTCTTATTTTGTTTTACGGGTTTTTTTGCCTTTGTAAGTGATTCAGCATTACAATAACCGCAGAAGAACAATCCTAAACTTGTCTAATGTTAGGCAGGTACATTTTAAAGAGTGTTATATGCCCCAAACTGCCCAGAAAAATAGCTTGTCGATTGACCAGCTTTCGGCATCAATTCCAGCAACTATTTTTGACAGTATTAATAAAACCAGTGTTGACGACCAAACCTTTATTGGGCACGACCGTGCAAAAGAAGCATTAGAGTTTGGTCTTTCAATGCCTGCTGTGGGGTTCAATGTCTTCGCAATGGGTGAACATGGTACGGGTAGGCAAACGCTTATCACTCAAATGCTAAGCCATACTGCTAAAACGCAAGAAACACCAAGCGAATGGTGTTACATCAATCACTTTGATGATGCTCTAACGCCTCAAGCACTTTATTTGAATCCTGGTGAAGGCAAGCAACTTGTAAGTCGCTTAAATACCTTTATTGATGATCTTATCGGTTTATTTCCCGAAATTTTTGACAACCCTAATTACCAACGTCAAAAGTCAGCGATAGAACGTGCGTTTAATAAGCAATATGATGAAGCGATTGATTTGGTTGAACAGCACGCTATTGAGCGTGGTGTTGCGTTGTATGAAGAGAAAGGTGAAGTTGGTTTTGCTCCTCTAATTGATGGCCAACCGATTAGTGATAAAGATTTTTCTCAATTAGATGAGTCTCAACGTGCTGAGTTTTACCAAAAGCTTGCAGAATTAGAACATTTTCTTGCTGAGCAGTTATTAGAATTGCCGTTATGGAAACGTAATTCATCAGAGCAGCAAAGAACGTTGCGCACCGATACTGCCAAACAAACCATAAAGCCTTTGCTTAAAGAAATGGAACATGAGTTTGCTAGTAACCTTGGCATACTGAAGTATCTGAAGACGATTAAAAATAATATCGTGGACGAGGTCTTAGAAATCTTGGCAAACGAATCAACGGAAAGCCGTGATGACAAAGATGCACGTAAGGTAATGGTCGAGCGTTTTGTGCCAAACTTGTTAGTTGATCGAGGTAATGATGAGGGGGCGCCAGTCGTTTACGAGCAAAACCCAACGTTTCAAAATTTATTTGGTCAGGTTGATTTCGGCACTTTTCAAGGTTCAACGTACACAAGTTATCGTTTAATTCGAGCAGGTGCGCTGCATAAAGCTAATGGTGGGTATTTGTTGCTTGATGCTGAAAAACTCCTCAATCAACCTATGGTTTGGACTCGCTTAAAGCTTGCACTTAAAACAGGACAAATAACAATAGAGAACCCGTATAGCGAGTTTTCACCGCCAAGTGTTTATAGTTTGCAACCTGAAAAAATTCCGCTGAAGGTTAAAGTGGTGTTGCTAGGCGACGCTGACATCTACTACATGTTGCAAGAATACGATCAAGAATTTACCGAGTTGTTTAGAGTACTAGCCGACTTTGATCGTTACGTTGCTCACGATAACGACAACCTTAAAGCTTACGGCAATATCATCTGTCAACGTGCCATTAAGTTAGGGTATCCAGAAGTCAGTAATGAAGCACTTGTTGAAATGGTGCGATTCGCACTAAGAAAGGCAGAGCATCAGTCAAAGATTTCCGCCAATATTGTCTTAGTTAATGATTTACTCGATGAAGCGGTATACCTTGCCAAAAAAGCTAACGAAACGGATCTTATAACAGCTGAGCATATTCAACTTGCACTTAAGGCAAAACAACGTCGAACTGGTCGAATTAGCGAAACTTGGTTGAGCGATATTAAAGAGCGTCAAGTGCTTATTTCTACCCAAGGTAAACAAGTGGGCAAAGTAAACGGTTTAACCGTTCTTGAAATTGGTGAAAGTGTTTTTGGCACACCAGCGCGTATGACGGCAACGGTTTATGCCGGCTCTAATGGGGTAACCGATATAGAACGTGAAGTTGATTTAGGAAAATCTATTCACTCCAAAGGTGTGATGTTATTGACTGGGTATTTAGGCCATAAATACGGTAAAGACTTTCCTGTGGCGATTTCAGCTAATATTGCGATCGAACAATCTTATGGGCATATTGATGGCGACAGTGCGTCAATGGCAGAGCTTTGCGCATTGATATCGGCGATTACTCAATTACCCATCGATCAAAGTGTCGCTATTACAGGCTCTATTAATCAACATGGTGAAGTACAATCGATTGGCGGTGTGAATGAAAAGATTGAAGGCTTTTTCCAACTTTGCAATGACCGAGGCCTAACAGGCACACAAGGTGTTATTATTCCACGTACTAACGTAATGAACTTAATGCTCAATGATGACGTGATGACAGCTGTAGAAAATGATAAGTTTCATATCTATGCCGTTGAAGATATTGACCAAGCGCTTGCGATTTTAATGTCGACTCAAGCAGGGGAGAAAAATTCAACGGGCAGGTACCCACGAAAATCAATCCATGGTTTAGCGTTAGATAAGCTAAAACAGTTTGCCGATATTCTTGATGGTTCTGACGAAGAATAGAACTTTGATATAATCAATCAAATGTAAAGCCGGTGTTAATACACTGGCTTTTTTGGTGTTTTTATCGCTTATTTGGCGGTTTTACTTGCAATATCTTAAAAAATCAGTATGATTCGCGCCTCACTAATTAACGGCTATTTGATAACCAAATTGTGCCAAAAAGTTAATTAGGTTATTCGTTGGGGTTATATCCGCCAATTAGACTGTTCCACTAGTCAGCGACTTGATTAGTTTGTTCCCGCGTGGTCTTCAAGGTGGTTTCCTCGTAATTTTACGCAGGATTTGTTCCTGCCTTGAGAAGACAATTTATGACTGAATCAAACAATGCTCCTGTGAGCTTTGACGCACTAGGCTTGCCTGAAGTTTTATCAACTGCTTTAAAAGCAATGGGTTTTGAAAATCCTACGCCAATCCAAGCAATGACTATCCCACCTTTATTAGAAGGTAGAGATGTACTTGGTGAAGCACAGACTGGTACTGGTAAAACGGCAGCATTTGGCTTGCCAGCACTAGCAAGTATCGATACTTCAATCCGTAAGCCACAAATGCTTGTTATCGCACCTACACGTGAATTGGCTATCCAAGTAGCTGAAGCAATCGAACAATTTGCGAAAAACATGAAAGGTTTGCGTGTTGCCACTGTTTACGGTGGTCAATCTTACGGTCCTCAATTTGCACAAATTGAACGTGGTGCACAAGTGATTGTCGGTACGCCTGGTCGTATGATGGATCACTTACGTCGTAAGAGTTTAAAGCTTGAAAACGTTAAGTTTTGTGCATTAGACGAAGCTGATGAAATGTTAAACATGGGTTTCTTAGAAGACATTGAGTGGATCTTAGATCACTTAAATGATGAAACGCAGATGGCACTTTTCTCTGCAACAATGCCACCACAAATTCGCAAAATCGCGAATCGCTTCTTAAAAGATCCTGAACATTTACGTGTAGCGCCAGTTAAGCAAGTAAAAGCAAACATTACTCAGCTTGCTTGGAAAGTGAGTGGTCTAAATAAGAAAACTGCTTTAGAGCGTGTTTCTGAAGTGATTGAGTACAAAGCGATGATCGTTTTCGTACGTACACGTAACGATACTGTTGAAGTCGCTGAGCACCTTGAGTCTAAAGGATTTGCTGCAGCTGCAATTAATGGTGAAATGAATCAAGCTCAACGTGAGCGTACCGTTGATCAATTGCGTAACGGCACACTAAAAATCTTAGTTGCGACAGATGTTGTTGCTCGTGGTTTAGATATTCCAAGTATTGATTTAGTGGTTAACTACGACTTACCTGATGATAATGAAGTTTATGTTCACCGTATTGGTCGAACAGGCCGTGCGGGACGCGAAGGTACTTCGATTTCATTTATTCGTCCACGCGAAATGTACCGTGTTCGTCATTATGAACGTTTAACGTCAGGTAGAGTTGAAGATTATGAATTACCAACTATTCAAGAAATTGGTAAATCACGTATTGAGCGAACTAAACAAGAATTATTAGATATCTTAGCTAACAATGATATTGCTGAGATGATGAAAGTTGTTGAAACAATGGCTGAAGAAAGTGAAATGTCGACTGAACATTTAGCTGCAGCCCTTTTATTTAATAAACAACTTAAGCAACCATTGTTTCCAAAAGAAGATCCGAAACCACGTCGTGAAGCACGTGACCGTGATGATCGTGGTAACCGTCGTGATGCTCGCCGAGGCGACAGAGACAACCGCGGTGAACGTGGTGATCGTGGTGATCGTGGTGAACGTCAGCGCAAACCAAAAACTACACGTAGCGATGTTGATTGGCAAACATACCGTTTAGAGGTAGGTAAAGAGCACGGTGCTAAACCGGGTGATATCGTTGGTGCTATCGCGAACGAAATTTCGTTAGACAGCAGCTATATTGGCCAGATTAATTTGTTTGACCGTCACAGCTTTGTTCAATTACCTAAGAACATGCCGACTAACGTCTACAAGAAGTTAAAAGGTGTGCGTGTGCGTCGCCAAGCAATTGACATCTCTTTATCAGAAGCACCAATTGCGACACAAAAGCGCAAGCCACGTGGTGACAAGCAACGTCGTTATAACTAATTGCGTTATTAATGGGGTAAAAAGGTGCTTATAGCACCTTTTTTTATGCCTGAAATTTGACCGAAATAATGATGGTGGCGCCAACGGTTTGGTAAAAGGTTAGCAAAGTTTAGAGGGGCGTAAATTAATCGTTACAGCGTTGGCGCAGGCCATATCATGCCTCGCGCAGACTTGATTAAAATTTCATACATTGAAACGTAAATTTAGTTATACAAAATAGGTAAATGCTGTCTTGTTGCTAGCCCTTTTTCTCATCCTCTTTCCTGTTAATAATGGATACATAATTATTATTAGGATAAAAACATGACGACAGTGAACAACCCTTTAAAACTTTGTGGTATCGAGTTTACCGAATATGCATCACCAGATAGCGACTACATGGAAAAAGTCTTTTATGGTTTTGGTTTTTCTAAAACGAAAAAGTTAAAAGGTCGTGACGTAGATTACTTTAGTCAAAATGACATTCACTTCCTACTAAACAAAGAACAGAAAGGTTTTTCTCAAGCCTTTGCTAAATCGCATGGCCCTGCAATTTGTTCAATGGGTTGGCGTGTAGAAGACGCACAGTTCGCGTTTGAGCAAGCAATTGAACGCGGTGCTAAGTCAGCAATGGACGCAGATAATAAATTACCATACCCAGCGATTTACGGTATTGGTGATAGCTTAATTTATTTCATTGATGTTTTTGGTGACAAAGGTTCTATCTATCAAAATGACTTTGAAGATATTGCTGATCCTGTTTTGAACAAAGATAAAGGTTTCTTACGTGTTGATCATTTAACGAACAACGTATATCAAGGCACGATGGAGAAGTGGGCTAATTTTTACAAAGATGTATTTGGCTTTACTGAAGTACGTTATTTTGACATCAAAGGTGAAAAGTCTGCACTAGTTTCATATGCCTTACAATCACCATGTGGATTGTTCTCTATTCCTATCAATGAAGGTAAAGGCACGAGTAATAACCAAATTGATGAGTACTTAGATGAATACAATGGTCCGGGCGTTCAGCATTTAGCGTTCATTACAGATGACTTAGTTGGTTCACTTGATCAATTGGATAAAGATATTATTGATACGCTTAATATTGTGCCTGAGTACTATGACGATGTATTTGATCGTATCCCTTGGGTTAAAGAAGACAAGCAACGCATTCAAGATCACCAAATTCTTGTCGATAGCCAAAATGAAAATAGCTACTTATTGCAAATTTTCACTAAGAATATTTTTGGTCCAATTTTCATTGAGATGATTCAACGTGTTGATGACCAAGGTTTTGGTGAAGGTAATTTCACAGCCTTGTTTAAGTCAATTGAATTAAACCAAATGGAGCGAGGCGTACTTTAATCAGTATTTGCTAGCTATATATACAAAAGAGGCCGTGTAACATGTTACACGGCCTCTTTTTTTGATTTTTTTTATTAACTTATCTACCTGAGCAGGATACTTCTAGGTCTTTTAAAATACCGTCGGCAAGATTATAAACTAAGCCATGAACAGTCACTTTTTGCCCGCTTTGCCATGCGTTTCTTAAAATAGTTGTGTTGGAGACATTCGCTACTTGTTCAATCACGTTGTATTCGCATAACGCATTGACTTTCTCTGCTTGATCTTTAATTTCTGCAAGTTTATCTGCATGGAAACGTTGAACGTCTTTAATATGGCGTAACCAATTATCAATTAAGCCAAAGTCTTTGTCTTCCAAAGATGCAGCCACGCCGCCGCACCCATAGTGGCCGCAGACAATAACATGCTCTACTTTAAGTACTTCTACTGCGTATTGTAATACCGATAAGCAGTTTAAGTCGGTATGGATAACTTGGTTTGCAATGTTTCGGTGAACAAAAATCTCACCAGGTGCCATACCTAGCAATTGGTTAGCAGGTACACGTGAGTCAGAACAACCAATCCAAAGGTACTTCGGTGTTTGCTGCTTAGCTAAGTTACTGAAAAAGTCAGGGTTGTCTTGTTTAATGGTATCCGCCCATTCGCGGTTATTCTCAAATAAGTGCTCTATAGATGACATGTTAACGTTTCGTTGCTAAAAATTTATGTCATTTTATGTCAAATCTGGGGCAAGTAAAGGAAAACCTGATTGGTCGGAGCATTTACCAATGGAGTTTGATAAAATGTCGCGAGATTTATTTTGAGGGTATTTTTATGGCAACTGCATGCGCAATGCACATTCTTGTTAAGACGGAAAAACAAGCCGTAGATTTGAAAAAGCAATTAGATAAAGGTGCTGATTTTGGCACATTAGCGAAGAAATTCTCTACCTGCCCATCTAAAAAGAAGGGTGGCGATCTTGGTGAATTTAAAAAAGGCCAAATGGTAAAAGCTTTTGATGACGTTGTTTTTAAGAAAGAGTTATTAAAAGTTCATGGCCCTGTAAAAACAAAGTTTGGTTTTCATTTAATTAAAACTATCTATCGAAACTAGATGACAAAAGGTTAGTCATCACACTTCTCTTGAGCTTCTAGTTCTTTTTTACGTGCATCGACTTTCTTTTTTTGTTCGTCAGACAGATGAAACTTTGTTGCTGACTGTTTTAGCAAAATAATCCCGCTTACGACGGTTCCTAATATTACTATAATTAACAATATCTCTTGCCAATTCATGTTGTTCGTCCTTATTGTTGGATGAGCTTTAGCCGTATGTTACACAAGGGTTAAAATTTAAAAAATTCGCTAGCCTAATGCTAATTATTGATAGCCAAATTATTGGTTTGCGTGTAACTTACTATTCATAATTATAAATAGCTACCTAATTTTAATGTGAATAATGGTAGTAAATAGATAACTTTGAACAGGTGAATTATGTTAGAACGCTTGAATATTAAGCTTCTGTTACCGCAAGCAATTGTTGGTTTCTTGTTTGTCATTATTTTTCTGGTATTTACAGATATTTCCGCACTTGCTAGTGCACTTATTATTGCAATGTTAGTTACACAGTTAATCGCAAGTTACGTATTTTCAAACATGTGGCTAGCAACACGCCTAGAACGGTTAAAGAGTTACTTAAATTTAGTAATAAGCGTTGATGAAGCACCTAAAAAGCCCCTTTCTGACGGTATTGATGATGAACTTGGAAGAATCATTAATCAACTAAGCGCATTTGTTGGTAACCTATCTGATGTTATCAAAGAAATTCGAAGAGAATCAGAAATACTTAGCTCCGGCTCAACCGAGCTTGCACAGCAAATGAATGCATCGACAAGTTCCGTCAATACAACCAGCAGCCTAATCGAGCAAATGGCGTCATCAATTGAAGAAGTAGCAAGTACGTCGGGAGTGTTATCTGAAAGTGCTTCTCAAGTAAGTGAAACTACTAGCCAAGTGATGGATATTTTGGTTCAAGGTACACAGTCTTCAAATACTAGCCAACATACCATAGAGTCATTCGCTCAAGAAGTTAACGGTATGGCAAATGATATTGCATTGCTACAGGAGGAGAGTGCACGCATTGGTTCAGTGCTTGACGTAATTCGCGGTATCGCTGAGCAAACCAACCTACTAGCATTGAATGCTGCGATTGAAGCGGCACGTGCTGGTGAACAAGGTCGAGGTTTTGCTGTTGTAGCTGATGAGGTTCGTGCCTTGGCACATCGTACTCAAGAATCTACCGTAGAAATTCAATCAATGGTTGAAGGGTTACAAGAAAAATCAAGTAATGCGGTAAGTGCTATTTCTCGTGGTCAATCGTTAACGCAAGAGAGTTTAACTCACTCTCAAGAAGTGGTAACAGCGTTAGCGCAAATTGGAGATGTTTTTGCTGAAGTTGATAACTTAACTTCTCAAATAGCCAGTGGCACAGAAGAGCAGCAACGTTCGACATCTTCTATTAATGACAATATGTCGTCGATCGTAGAGTTATCACGCGATATTAATAATGGTTTTTCATCGATAAATCAGCATGCTGATATGCAAAAATCGACAGCTAAAGAAGTAGATCAAACCCTAAACAGAATTTGCGTTTAGGTTCTTAACGTTTTCGTAAAAAAAAGGTCGCTAATGCGACCTTTTTTATTGTTCAAACTTTAATGTTGTTACTTGGATTCTCGACGCTGTTTAGCCAGCGTTTGTAATGCTTTAGCTTGAATATGCAAGCTTGCTCTTACCAGAATATCTTGGTCGATATCTCTTATTTGTTGAAATATAACGGTGTATTCGTCGCGACCGTCTTGCTCTTGCTTATCGATAACCTCGCCATGACAGTAGATTGCGACATTTTCAATATCGAGAAATATCTTTAATTCGATGAGCTGATTGGTCTCGAATGTTCGTTCACTGGTAAACTTGATACCTGAACCACCGAAGAGTGTGCCTTTGGCTCTATGCTGTTCGTCATCATGTTGCTGAAGAATATAGCCAACGAGCAAGTCGATTTTACGCGATTGATGTTGCAAATAGTCAGTAAGCTGATTGGAAACACCGCGTAAAGATTGAATAGAACGAAGCGCACTTTGGTCAATAGTTGCATTGTCTGAAGATAATAGAAAAGGTACAGGAATGAGCTGTTCAAATATCTCTTCACTCACTGGCTTTGGCAAAGTAGTCACATTAACGCTAAATTCGTGGACGATTGAAAAAAACTCTTCAAATTGTTTTAGCTTTTCTGCCTGACTTAATTGGCTCATATTGTTCCTACAGTTTTTTTATCATTATAATTAGATTTTAAAGTAAACGGCCAGTGTTTACTATCGACGTTTAAAAAACAGAATAATGGCAGAATTCATCTGCCATTATAGTAAAGATTCCACAGTGTTTAGCTTATAAATGTATGATAAGCTTGCTTTCCCATAAAGATAATTAATTGTTTGTCACCTGTTTAGTCGAGTCGTTAAAATTTAATGATACAACCTGTCAGTTTATTTATAGGCCTACGTTATAGTCGCGCTCGTGCTAAAAGTGGCTTCGTTTCCTTTATCACCTTTTTCTCTATTATTGGTATTTTACTTGGTGTAAGTGCCCTGATCACTGTCGTGTCTGTGATGAACGGATTCGAAAATGAATTGAAGAAACGCGTATTAGGTATTGTCCCGCATATTGTCGTAAAAAGTGAACAGGGAATTGATAATTACCAGCAGCGTATTGAAGAGTTTTTGCAACACCCCAACGTGAAGGCGGTTTCACCGATTAGTGAATCTGAAGCACTCATTCAGTCGGCGAGTGGGCTTAAAGGGATTCTTTTAACGGGGATCTTGCCAGCATACGAAGCACAAAATTTAGTTGCTGAAAATATGCGATATGGCGCGCTTTCTCAATTATCAGAAAATAGCTACAACATTGTTATTGGTCGTTCATTGGCCTATCAGCTAAATATTAATATTGGTGACGATGTACGTATTGTCTTGCCTAACCAAACGCGTTTTACACCAATGGGACGAGTGCCTGTGCAACGCGTATTTAAGGTGGTTGCTTTATTTAATGTTGGCTCGCAAATAGATGATAGCGTTGCGTACATTCATTTGCCTAAAGCCAACCGATTATTAGGAAAACCGTTGCAAGAAGTCAGTCAGTTACGGTTTTACTTAGATGACGCTTTTCTTGCACAACGAGTGACTCAAACAATGTCAAACGCGTTAAACGGCTTTGATGTCCAGTTTTGGCAACAATCACAGGGTAGCCTGTTTAATGCCGTGAAAATGGAAAAGCGAATGATGTGGCTGATGCTAAGTCTTATTATCGCTGTAGCTGCTTTTAATATTGTCTCAGCCCTCGTTATGGTCGTGGTTGATAAGCAAGGTGAAATCAGTATTTTGCAGACCCTAGGTTTAGATCGGTTATCAATCCTAAAAATATTTATTACGCAAGGCATGGTTAATGGTTTGTGGGGAACACTGCTTGGCACCGTTATTGGTTTAGCTTTGACGTTTAAAATTAACGACTTACTTGCCATGATGAACATTAATATTTTTGGAGCTGCCTATGGCGATCAGCAGTTGCCTATCTTATTTAAAATCGACGATTTAATTTTTATTATTTTTGGTGCACTCGCGTTAACGCTGTTAGCAACGTTATACCCAGCGTATCGCGCCTCTAGAACTATGCCAGCGCAGGTGTTAAAGCATGAATAACGTACTCTCGTGTCAATCTCTATTTAAAGAATACCAACAAGGGCAAAACGCGACGCACGTGCTCAATGGGTTAGACTTAACTGTTGAAACAGGAGAGCTTGTTGCCGTAGTAGGGCGTTCAGGTTGTGGTAAAAGTACCTTTTTGCATATTGCTGGCGCGCTTGATACACCGACAAGTGGCAAGGTACTGATCAATGATGTTGATATTCATCAATTGAGTGAAAAGCAACAAGCAATGTTTAGAAATCAACATATTGGTTTTATTTATCAATTTCATCACTTGATGATGGAGTTTAGCGCTGAGGAAAACGTTGCCATGCCATTGCTTATTGCCGGTATGGCACCAAAACAAGCTAAGCAGCAAGCGCAAGACATGTTGAGCCAAGTGGGCTTATCACATCGCTTTGAACATCGACCAGCACAACTATCTGGTGGTGAGCGTCAACGGGTAGCAATTGCTCGCGCACTAGTCAATAAACCAGCACTTGTGCTTGCCGATGAACCTACGGGTAATTTAGATTTTGAAAGTGCCGAGCAAATCTATCAGCTTTTACTAACACTGAATAAAAATTTGAAAACAAGCTTTGTTATTGTGACGCACGACTTAACGTTAGCGGGCAAAATGCATCGTCAATTAAGTTTAGAACAAGGCTCGCTGAAACCATTATATGCAACAGAGCAAAGCGCATAATGGCTAATTCGTTAAGTGTCTTTTTAGCAAAACGCTATTTATTTAGTCGTCATCAAAGCGGTTTTGCTTCGTTTATTTCAGCTTCATCGACGCTCGGCATCATGTTAGGTGTTTGTGTATTAATTGTTGCTTTATCGGCAATGAATGGATTTGAACGTGTCTTAGCACAAAAGTTACTGTCGATTGTTCCGCATGGTGAATTAATTAGCGTTGATACGCCAATGACCCGTTGGCGCGAAAATATCAATACAGTGACGAAAAGTGAGCGAGTTATTGCGGCTGCACCATTGATTAAAGCGCAAGCGATGTTGCAGAAGAAAGGGCAGTTAAAAGGTGTTGAATTGCGTGGCGTAGATCTGGAATTAGAACAGCAAGTATCAGATATCTCAAGTTACGTAATTAACGGCCAATGGCAGGATTTACAGCAAGAAAATAGTATTATTATTGGGCAGGGCATTGCAGATAAACTTTCTCTAAGTGCCGGAGATAAGGTGCAATTACTGCTTCCTAAAGCCCATTCAGGTCAAGTAAGACAGCAATTTCCTGCGCCCGAAGTATTTAATTTAACAGTGGTTGGTGTTTTTAAGTTTGGTGGTGTGATTGATGATAGCTTGATTTATACCGAGCTTAGCCACGGGCAGGCGTTTTTAGAATTAGAGCCAGCACAAGTTCAGGGGATCCGTTTAAAAGTTGACTCTATTTTTGCCGCGCCACAAATTGTGAGGCAGGCGGCGAACCTTTTGACGCAAGATTATGTCTATATTTATGACTGGACGCGAACACAAGGGCATTTGTTTTCTGATATTCAACTGGTGCGTGTCGTCATGTATTTGGCACTAACTATGGTCATTGCTGTGGCCAGTTTCAATATTGTTTCAACGCTTATTATGGTTGTTAACGAAAAGCGTGGTGATATTGCGATTTTGATCACCATGGGCGCTACGCCGTCGACGATAATGATGTGTTTTATTCTACAAGGGTTGAGTAATGGCTTGCTTGGTACGGTATTTGGCACCTTGCTAGGTATTTATTTAGCGAAAAACTTAACTGACATTGTGCAGTGGTTCGAGCAATTGTTTAATACGCAATTTCTTTCAGGAGATGTTTATTTTATCAATTACATTCCAAGCCATATGCAAAGCCAAGATGTTATTTTGACAGCGTTTATTGCGGTTTGTATGAGTTTGTTGGCAACTATTTACCCAGCTTGGCGTGCAACTAAAGTGGCGCCTGCTCAAGTACTTGGGCAAGCCTAGCACTCAACACTAATTGATAGGCGTAAGTTACTTGTCTTGACGAGATAACTTACGCTTATTCCATTCTTTCGTTACTGAGTAACGCCATAAGCTCTGAATGCCAAAATAACCAATAAGACTAAATAATATGGCAAGTACACCACAGCCGACTAGAAATGCTGGCCCAATAGTGGATATGCTATCAATGACCCACTGCCAAGACGCTTCAAAACTAAACGCTTGTTTAGGCGTATTTAACACCCAGGTCCCCGTCACATAACAGGCATAAAATATCGCAGGCATAGTGATTGGATTAGTGATCCAAACAATAGCGACTGAGAGCGGTAAATTACCATGTACTATAATGGCTGTACCTGCTGCTAAAATCATTTGAAACGGCACGGGAATAAAAGCGAAAAACAAGCCTATAGCAAATGCACGGGCAACACTGCGTCGATTTAAATGCCATAAATTAGGATTGTGAAGAAAGTCACCAAAAATTTGCAAATGTTTATTATTGCGAATGGTGTGGTGATCTGGCATGTAACGCTTGATAGTTTTTTTAGGCATAAAATAAACGGATTTAAATCACTATGGATAGGTGGTTATTTAGTTTTATACAAGGAGCGTTATTCTCCCTATTTTTTACTGCACAACCAAGTGTTTTTTGCATTTACCTGATCATTATACTTGGTTTAGGGTTGTTATGTTTAAAAAAAGTACGATTCTTTGTTGCAATTTGTTTAGGTATTAGTTGGGTCTGGTTGTCTGCTTTTCAATACCAAAATATATTCAATTCAAATGAGATAGCTATTAACTCATTCATAGCCCAACCTATTTTCGCAAAGTTTATTATTCAAAGTATTCCCGCAAAGGGGACAAAGAACTATCGATTCAATGCTTTGCTACTGGAAGTAAATGAACGCAAAGTAAACCAGCCAATTCGAGTAAGGTTGAACTGGCAACTTGAGGAAGAGTTAAAGGTATCGACAAAATTTATTGAACCTAAACAAGGTCAAGCGTGGTTAGCTCAGATTAAAATCAAGCCTGCTCATGGTTACGCTAATCCAACAGTTTTTTCATACCAACGTTGGCTTAGGGAAAAAGATATACACGCCACCGGTTATGTTTACCGAGCGACAAGTAATACAACTCAGATAATTGATAACGTCGTTAGTTTGCGACAACAACTATTTGATCGTATCGCAACGCAATATCAAGGCAATTCATTAAAAGGCATTGTTCTAGCACTGACTTTTGGCGAACGCTTCCTTATCGATAAGGCGCAGTGGCAAGTATTACAACGAACTAACACCAGCCACCTCATTGCGATCTCAGGTTTACACATTGGCCTTATTTTTATGATGGCTGTTGTGCTGGTTCGCCTTATTGTATATTGCTTGACTTGGCTGTTGTCTCATTTAGTCCCTAACTATCTAAACTCGATAGCAATCACACGTCTTAACATACATCACCTTTCATTAGTCGTTGCGCTATTTATTGCAGGTTTTTATGCCTATCTGGCCAACTTTTCTATGCCGACGATAAGAGCATTAGTGATGTTGACTATCTATGTCTTGTCTGTGGTTGGTAGTTTTCAAATATCTAGAACTAGGCTGGTGCTGGTTAGTGTGTTTATCATTGTATTGATTGAACCTATGGCGTTTATTAGTTTTAGCTTCTGGTTATCTTTAACAGCCGTTTCTACGATATTTTTGGTGTTATGGCGAACACAGTGTTGGCGAAAAAATCTTGCCCAAAGATTAAGTCTTAAGGTCCATCTTGAGCAAGCACAGCAAAGAAGAGTTTTTCAGTGGTGTTACTCTCTTGTGACCATAATCGTTATACAGGTAGCGTTAAGCCTACTACTGTTGCCAGTAACGAGTTTAATGCAAAACCAAATTTCAACGATTAGCTTTATTGCGAATTTGATTGCAGTGCCATGGATGAGTTTTGTTGTTATCCCAGCGATATTTTTTCATGCTTGCTTAGTATTAATACAAGGTGCTGTAGGATTAGATATTTCACACGTACTTGAACCTATACTGTCATTTAATCACCAGGTGTTACATATCTTATGGCGTTATTTGCTTTGGTTGAGTGAGTTCGGTTTTTCTTCCATATTCGTTTCTGCTCAGTCTTGGTACGTTCTCGTTTGCTTGATTATCTTCGTATTGGGTATTGGCATATTTAAAGGTGCGCGATTTTCTATCGCGGTGGTCAGTATTTTTGTTGTGTCAATCATATTTAAATGGCTTATGGCGCCGGAAAGGAATAACGCCTATTGGCGATTAACGACCTTTGATGTTGGGCACGGCTTAAGTGTCCTTATTGAAAAACAAGGTAAAGCTATTTTGTATGACACCGGAGCAAGTTATGACAACAGTTTTAACTTTGTTGATAGTGTCATTGCGCCATACTTAACGCATCAAGGAATACAAGCTCTCGATGTTGTCATTTTGAGTCATAATGATAATGATCACAACGGCGGCTTTAATGCGCTATTAGCCAAGGTTAAGGTTGACCGTGTCTTCACGCCGTATCAAATTGAACTAAGTCATCGCACTGGCGAGCACATTAACTGGTCTACTTGTCAGAAGGGAAAGGTTTTTCAATGGCAAGGATTAACTATCGATGTGTTGTCACCAAAGCAACTAAAAAAAGTGAGCCAAGCGTTGCCAAGTGATAATGATAACTCCTGTGTTATTCGTATTTCAGGTAATAATCAACGTGTTTTACTGCCCGGTGATATCAGTAAAAGGATAGAGCAGACATTAGTAGGTGATAAGGCCAATAAAAAATTGCTAAATGCTGATGTCCTAGTTGCGCCACATCATGGCTCTAAAACATCTTCTTCAACTCATTTTATTAAAACTGTATCCCCTGACGTTGTCATTTTTAGCACTAAGTATTTAAATCACTGGAAAATGCCCCATAAAGATGTAGTGAAGCGATACCAAAAAGAAGATATCGAAATCTTTAATACGGCAAATGATGGCAGTGTGGTTGTGCATTTTTTTGGCACAAACCAAGCTGATAACTTGGTTGTTGAAACAAATCGACAACATGATTTTCCGTATTGGTTTGTGAATTAGTTGGTATCGTTATGAATTAGCGGTAAAATACCGGCTGATCAGAATATTGAGATAATGAATGCAAAACACAGAACAACAGTCCTCAGCGCTATCAAAAAGCCAAGAAGCTGAAAACCCGAGTACGTTTAAACGATTAATGAGCTACGCCAAGGCTTATAAAAAAGGGTTTATTGCCGCCGTTATCGGTATGCTTGGTTATGCTGCTGTTGATAGTTTTGTTTTTTCTCAACTACAGCCGTTAATTGATGAAGGATTAACAGGTAAAAACCCTAATTTTATGCAATGGGCACCGTTATTTATCATTGTGATGTTTATTCTACGAGGTGCTTTTCACTTTATTGGCACCTATTGTTTGTCATGGGTAGGTAACCATGTTGTTGCCGATCTTCGCCAAGAACTTTTTGAGCATATCATTGCTATGCCGGTGGACTATCATGATAAAAATTCTGCGGGTAGCTTAATATCTAAAATAACCTATGATACCGAGCAAGTGTTAAATGCCTCGAGTAAAGCTCTACTAACGCTCGTTCAACAAGGCGCTTTCGTCACCGGCTTGCTAATTGTTATGTTCTATAACTCGTGGCAACTCTCTGCTATTTTTTTGTTATTAACGCCGGTAATTGCCGTCATTGTGAGTGTGGTATCGAAACGTTTTCGCGCGATCAGCAAGCACATTCAAGATACCATGGGCGAGGTTACAACAGCCTCTGAACAAACAATTAATGGCCATAAAGTGGTATTAACTTTTGATGGTAACAAGCGTGAAAGCGAACGTTTTGCTGACGTGAATAAACGTAATCGCCAACAACGCATGAAGATGATCGCGACTAAGTCTGCTAGTGTACCCATTATTCAAATTATCGCTTCTTTTGCTTTAGCTTTTGTTTTGTATCTTGCTAATACTGACGCTATGCGTGAGTCGTTAACCCCAGGTAGTTTTACAACCGTGATCACCTGTATGGCGATGTTACTTCGCCCATTGAAATTATTGACTACCGTTAATAGTGAATTTCAGCGCGGTATGGCTGCTTGTGCGAGTATTTTTAAAGTACTTGATGAAGAAATTGAAAAAGATACAGGCACAAAAGCACTAGGCAGAGCCAAGGGCAACATTACGTTTGATTCTGTACATTTTACTTACGAAGGTGAAGAGAAACCTGCCTTAAATGATATTAGTTTTGATGTGAGCCCAGGACAAACTGTGGCACTAGTTGGTCGCAGTGGTAGTGGTAAATCTACGTTAAGCTCTTTACTATTGCGTTTTTATCAAGCCAATCAAGGTCAGGTGCTCATTGATGGTGAAGATATCAATGAATATAAACTTCATGATTTAAGAAATCAATTTGCCTATGTTTCACAGCAAGTTGTGCTGTTTAATGATTCTATCGCAAATAACATAGCCTATGGAAAGCCAGATGCGACTGAAGCCGAAATCATAGAAGCGGCGAAAAGTGCTCATGTTTGGGAGTTTGCTGAGTCTTTACCTGAGGGTATCCATAGTAATGTTGGTGAAAATGGCGCGTTATTATCAGGTGGGCAAAGACAGCGTGTCGCCATAGCACGAGCTATCTTATGTGATGCACCGTTTCTAATTTTAGATGAAGCTACGTCAGCGTTAGATACTGAATCTGAACGTCATATTCAAGATGCGCTTCATACGCTACAAAAAAATAGAACCTGTTTAGTGATAGCTCACCGTCTATCTACGATTGAAAATGCCGATACTATTTTGGTACTTGAGCAAGGTGAGATAATCGAACAAGGTAACCATCAAGTCTTAATTGCAAAAGATGGTGCTTATGCACAATTACATAAATTGCAGTTTGGTTAATCATTATGCGGCTGATTGAGCGTGTTTGGTTTGAAAAGCATCGTGCTCGCTACGTTTTAGTGCCATTGCTGTTGCCGCTTTCTGGCGTATTCTATGTTCTTTCTAAGCTTCGAAAGTTTGCCTATAAACTAGGGATCAAATCTAGCTATCAAGCGAATATGCCTGTCATTATCGTCGGCAATATTGGTGTCGGTGGCAATGGTAAAACGCCACTGGTTTTATGGCTTGTCGAGCTTCTTATTGCACAAGGCTATAAACCGGGTGTTATCGCTCGAGGTTACGGTGGAAAGGCGCCTCATTACCCTTATTTAATAAACAGCGATTCACCTGTTGAATATTGTGGTGATGAGCCGTACTTAATTTATCACCGCACTAACGTTGCTGTTTGTGTTAGTCCTAACCGCCAGCAAAGTATTGAATTACTAGAAAAGCAGGGTTGTAATATCATTATCGCCGATGATGGCATGCAACACTATAAGCTTAATCGAGATGTTGAAATCGCCGTTATTGATGGTAAACGAAGGTTAGGTAATGGCTTTCTTTTACCGGCAGGTCCGCTGCGAGAAGGCTCTAATAGGTTAAACCAAACTGATTACGTGATTTGTAATTCAGGTGCCGCACAGCAAGGTGAGATCACTATGTCGTTAACGCCCGGTTGTTTTATTAATATCGGGAGTGATGTCAAGCTATCACAGGGTGATTTTATGGCAACTTATCCACGTGTTAATGCCATTGCGGGAATTGGTGCACCACAGCGTTTTTTTGATACTTTAACATCGCTAGGAATGAAGATTTCGCACACGCAAGGGTTTGTCGATCACCACCAATATCAAGCGAGCGATTTTGAACAATTACCTGATGCACATTTACCCGTCGTTATGACAGAAAAAGACGCCGTTAAATGCCAACACTTTAATCTATTGCAAGCTTGGTATTTAACGGTAGATGCAAGATTGCCCGAACACTTTGAACACGCATTGCTTAAAAAAATTGCCGATGTTGCAATTCGTAAGCAGTGATATACTAAATAAAAGCATTATAAATAGAGAATAATATGGCGTTTGATACTCAACTAATGGATATTTTGGCATGCCCTGTATGTAAGGGTAAACTTGACTATGATAAAGAAAATCAAGAGCTTATTTGTAAGTTTGACCGTTTAGCTTATCCAATTGAAAAAGATATTCCTGTTTTATTAGAAAATGAAGCGCGTCGTTTAACGCAAGAGTCGTAGCCATGTCATTTATTGTCGTTGTTCCTGCACGTTACCAATCAAGCCGTTTACCCGGCAAAGTGTTAGCTGAAATTGCTGGCAAACCTATGATTCAATGGGTGGTGGAAAAGTCTCAAGCCAGTGGCGCATCTCGCGTTATTGTTGCTACTGATAATGAACAAGTAGCGAAAGTCGTTGAAGGTTTTGGCGCTGAAGTTTGCCGCACTCGTGATGATCATCAATCAGGTACTGAGCGCTTGGCGGAAGTGGTAGATACTTACAATTTTTCAGACGACCAAGTGATAGTCAATGTTCAAGGGGATGAGCCTTTTATTCCTATTGAAAATATCGCACAAGTTGCCAACAACCTATCAAGCCAGCAACAAGCAAGAATGGCAACATTAGCGATGCCAATCGAGGCTGTTGATGAGGCGTTTAACCCAAATGCCGTCAAGGTTGTAACTGATAAAGATGGCTACGCATTATATTTTTCACGTTCTACGATACCATACGATCGCAGGGCCTTTTTAGGTAAAGACACTGTCGATGCCATTGGCGATTTTTATTTGCGTCATATTGGTATTTACGCCTATCGAGCAGGCTTTATTAAAGATTATGTAAGCTGGCCAGCCAGTCAATTAGAGCAAATAGAATCGTTAGAGCAATTGCGCGTGTTATGGCAAGGTGAGAAAATTCATGTCGCTCCAGCAGCTAAACGACTTCCGGTTGAAGGGGTTGATACGCCTGAAGATCTAGAAAAAGCGAGAACATTTGCTAAAACGTTAAATCTATAAGGAAATTGAAATGACTAAACATGTTGTTGTTACCGGCGCTAATCGTGGAATTGGCCTAGCAACGTGTGCTTGTTTTAAACAAATGAGGTATCGAGTCACTGGCGTTTGTCGTCAGTCGTCTAATGACTTAGTAGATGTCGCTGATCTGGTCATCGATAGCATTGATGTCTCAAATAGTGATGATGTCACGACCTTAGTAAAAAAACTAAAAGGCGACACCATCGACGTATTGGTCTGTAATGCAGGGATTTTGCGTGACGAAGGGTTAGGTCGTTTAGACTTAACAACCATTCGTGATCAGTTTGAAGTCAATGCATTAGCACCGCTTAACATGGTCGATAAACTGCAAGACTTAATGAGCGATGGCGGTAAGGTTGCCATGATCACCTCTCGAATGGGCTCTATAGAAGATAACGGCTCTGGTGGTCGATATATGGCTACAGAATGAGTAAAGCGGCGTTAAATGCTGCTTCAATGTCTTTATCTCATGACCTAGCACCGAGGGAAATTGCAGTTGGTATTTATCATCCAGGATATGTCCAAACTGACATGGTAGGTGGCCGTGGTGATATACCTGCTGTTGAAGCCGCTCAACGACTAACCTCATTAATTGATGGCTTGTCGATGAATGAAACCGGCGTTTTTAAACACTCGAATGGTCAAGTATTACCTTGGTAATACGTGATTCAAATTAACCGTGTTATGAAAGAAAGTTATCAGCGTATTTGGCAAACGGTTCAGGCAATTCCTGCTGGAAATGTCGCAAGCTATGGTCAAATTGCTGATCTAGCCGGCTTGCCTGGTCGAGCACGGTTAGTGGGGACCGCATTAAAAAATAGTGATGAAGGGCGGTTTCAAAACAGGGCGATTCCTTGGCACCGAGTCGTTAACTCTCAAGGTAAAATCTCTTTTCCCCGACAATCGCCGATTTACCAACAGCAAGTTGCACGTTTGCAAGAAGAGCAAGTGATTGTGCTTAATGGTAAAGTAAAACTTAGATAATTTGGTTGGCAGCCCGATTTAACTGAGCTGCTGTTTACCCTTAAATTTTAAATATCCCTTTTAAAGCTGATATTCATCTAGCTTCTGCAGGGCAAACTCCTTAGTTAGTTCGCCATTTTCTTGTTGCCACTTATCAAGTTCAGTTAACAATTGCTTGTGAACTTCACCAATTGTTTGCGCTTGATGATATGGAATGTCATCAAACATCACCATCGCATAACGTGGTGAAAACCTATCGGGAAACCACCCTTGTAATTTGGCAGCAATAGCTTTTTGCCTTTGAAATGATGCTTTCGCAACGCTTGAGCGCATTTCTATATAGTTCTCCACCGCCATGTCTGCAATGGCATTCGCATTCGGCTTTCTTAAGGCTTGTGTTTGCTCAAATATATCCTGCCAATCTAATGATGAAGATTGTGCCGGCGGTAGTAAATTCAATAAATCAAAGCAGTCTTCAAAACCACAGTTCATACCTTGACCATGAAAAGGTACTATAGCATGAGCTGCGTCGCCTAATAGCAGTGCAGTCCCCTCATCGTGCCATTGCTGACATCTTACAGTAGCTAAACTACCGGTTGGATTATTAAAAAAATCAACAGTTAAGTTATCTATTTCGCGGTATACATCGGGAAAGTTAATTTTGAAAAACTTAAGCACGTCATCAGCGCTTGTCAGCGAGTCAAAACTTGTATTGCCTTGATTTGCCATAAATAATGTTAACGTAAAACTACCATCAAGATTTGGCAGGGCGATTAACATAAAATCTTCCCTCGGCCAGATATGCAGAGCATTAACCAATAGTTTGTGCTGATCAGCACTATTAGGCAAGATACAAAGCTCTTTATAACCATGTTCAAGTTTTTCAATACTAAGGATTGGCTCGTTTGTGCTTGTTTGATGCTTATCAATAATTGCGTCTCGTAATACCGAATTTGCACCGTCAGTCCCGATGATTTGACTGAAGCTCACGGCCTTATCCTGATCTACAAACTTGATCGTTTTATCACCTAGGTCGATGGAAGACACTCGGTGTTCAAAGTATATTGACACATTGGGGTATTTTTGTGCTTCATCAAGTAATAAGGCATTAAGCGCACCTCTAGATACAGAGTAAATAACATCGTCTTTATGCAAACCGTATGGTTGAAAATGCGCATCTTCGTGAGGGATATGCACCATTCTTCCTTCCATAGGAATTAGCAATAGCTCAACTTTGTCGAAAATCCCTTGTTGTTTTAGGGCGCGAATACCGCGATTAGCAAGCGCTAAGTTAATCGATTTTCCCGCTGAAATATCGGCTTTACGAAGGTCTGGTCGAGATTCGAAAACAGTGACTTGATAACCTTTTTTAGCAAGACCCAACGCCAAGAGTGAGCCAACAAGGCCCGCACCAATTATCGTTATATCATGGGTATCGTTCATACTATGACCTCAAGCATGTTTTCAAAATTTGAACAAAATGATAAATATCACTAAAGCGGTTATATAAAGGGACGGGCGCAAATCGCATCACGTTGGGTTCTCGCCAATCAAGAGTTACGCCACGTGCTTCCAGTTCGTTAAATAACGCCTTACCATCAATATTGTTGTTTGTGACCATTAACGACAATTGACAACCCCTAGCGTTTTTATCTCGCGGCGTAATAATGTCAATATCGTCAGATAATTCACCATCGAGCAAATTAAATGCGTATTGCGATAAAGCTTCTGACTTTTTACGCAAAGCAGAGATACCACCCGCTAAGTCTATTGTTTCTAGTGAACCTCTAATTGCTGCTAGTGAAAGAATTGGCGGGTTAGACAATTGCCAACCTTCTGCAGTTGGAATCGGTATAAAGTTATTGTCCATTTTAAAACGGCTGGCTTTATCATGTCCCCACCAACCGGCGAAGCGATTTAACTCGGTATTTTGGCAATGTTTTTGGTGAATAAAGCAACCAGCAACTGAACCTGCGCCACTATTTAAATATTTGTAGCTACACCAACAGGCGAAGTCGACATCCCAGTCATGGAGTGATAATTCGATATTGCCGGCGGCATGGGCTAAATCAAAGCCTATAGTGATGTCATATTGCTTAGCAACCTGTGTCAGTTTTTCGATTGGCAGTACTTGACCTGTGTAATATTGCACGCCGGGTAGCAATATCAATGAGATATCTTGATGGTGCTGATTGAGTAATGCTTCAAAATCTTCAATATAAAGCAGTTCATCTGCACGAGGTTGCCACAAGAGTATGTCGCTTTCATCAAATCCATGATGTGTTAACTGTGAACAAACGGCGTAGTGATCAGAAGGGAAGGCATGATCTTCAATTAGTATTTTACGCTTAGTTTTTGTTGGCTGATAAAAGCTTACCATCATCAAATGCAGGTTAGCTGTCAAAGAGTTCATCATGACAACTTCTTCATCCCTAGCTCCAACAAGTTTTGCACTTTGCTGTGTTAAAAACTCGTGATAAGGCAACCAAGGGTATTCACCTTCAAAGTGACCTTTAACCCCATACTTTTGCCAAGCATCAAGCATTTCTATGACGTTTTCACGGGCTTTTTTAGGTTGTAGCCCTAAAGAGTTACCGGTGAAATATAATTCATCTTCACCATTGGCTTGTTTGGGAATGCTAAATTGGTCTCGAAGATGACGCAATGGATCGGTTTCGTCGAGCATATCGGCATAGGCTTTTGTTGGTTCAAACATGCATTACTCCTTTAAAAATGCATTAGTTGCAACTGGCTTTGCATCAAATAATATGGGCTGTGATGGCGCCGCGTCGTTGACAAACGCAGGTAGTTGTAGATTCAGAAAATAAAAACCATCGGTTAATTCGTTATTTATATAAGCAAGCTCTGTAATCGTGCTTTGTGTTCGTGTTGACTCATTCGCCGTTTTTGCATTTTGATTGATGGACCAAAATAGTCGGTGATTATTTAATAAACCTTGATCGTTCAAACGGTCGATCGATGGTAAATCGACAATCAGGTGCTGAATGCCACGCTCAACTAAATACTGCATTGCTTGTGTCGTAAAAAAACTATTAGGATCGTGCTGATTATACGTTTTATGACACTTATCGGATCGGTTAGGTAAGGTGCGAATAACAAGTGCTTCGAGTTGCTCATTTTCTACAGTAGATAGCAGCAAAGTTAACTGCTTTTTGGTGATCACACAATCAACATCATCAAATGGCAAGACATAATTTTCAGTTTGCTTTAACGCCTTTTCTGGCTCAATACTGATCAAGGTACAAGGCAGTAATGACGATAATTTAAGCTGATTAATTGTGGTTGTGTTTGTATCATCTTGATGGCAAATATGACCAATAGTTTCAGTATGTGTGCCGTTGCAATGAGGGTTAAACGCCAGTTCATTAACGTTGCAGCTTCCTCCTTGTTTGGTGTCTCCAATAAACCCCGACACGGACATTGGGCGCTTTAATGCCTTGCTTGCGTCAAAATGATTTGGCTGTTGATGATTAAAGTCTAACGCAATGGCAATACTCTTGCCCTGCGAGAGGTTTACTTGGTAGTGGTTCTTTTTTAAAGAAATGCTAACTAACATTAATCTTCACGCTTAAACTTTTCAGGTATTGGGAAACTAAAATTACAATTTGAGCAATTTGCATGTTCACTAAAGAAGCGCGAAAACACCTTAGGTAAATCTTCTTCAATGTTTGCCAAGGTAAAACTTTCTTGATACATCGGATTTTTACATGAAGGGCAGTACCAGTGTAACTGGTCTAGTTGTTGTTCGTTTCTCTTTTGCTCTACAACTAAGCCAACCGTATTTTCAAAACGTTGCGGTGAATGTAGCACTTTAGGAGGCAATAAGAACAGTTCACCTTGTTTGATAGGAATATCTTTAAATACTATGGCTTGGTTATCTTTATGTTCAATAACCTTTAGTATCATATCGCCTTCTATCTGATAAAAGAGTTCGGGCGTTTCGTTATAGTGATAATCTGAGCGATTGTTAGGGCCACCAACGACCATGACGATAAAGTCATCTTGTTCAAACACTTGCTTATTGCACACTGGAGGCTTAAGCAACCCACGATGTTCTTCTATCCATTGGTGTAAATTTAACGGCATAGCATAAAGCATGTTATCTCTCCTCTTTAAGGTGAGCGATGCACTTAAGCTCAATGGCTATTGGCGTCGGGAGTTTGTTGATCTCTACAGTTGTTCGGCAAGGTTGGTTATCGTTAAAGTATTGTGCATACACTTTGTTATAGGTGGCAAAATCGTCATCCATATTAGTCAAAAAAACCGTGACGTCGACAAGATCCATCCAGCTGGCGTTAGAAGCTTCAAGAATAGCCCTAACGTTCTGAAAAACACTGTGGCACTGCGCTTCAATGTCATAGTTAACAATGTTGCCTAGTGAATCAAGTTCAACACCTGGGATATCAGTTGAGGTCGCACTGCGAGGGCCAACACCTGATAGAAATAGTAAATTTCCAACTTTTTTAGCATGAGGGTATAAACCAACTGGTTTAGGGGCTTTTTCTGAATTATAAGTCGTAGTAGTCATAGCTTTCTCTGATTGGATTAATCAACATCAAGACGTCATCGTTATATGACGCTTTTATGGGCACAAATGATTTTTCACTTGTATCTGATAACCAGAAAGCGCAGTTAAGCAGGGCTCCATTTGCAGCCCAAGGGGCTAGCAAAAATAGCGCCCGATGATTTGAATTTATAGCAAGTAACACTCATTATTTTAGTTTTTATTGTTGTTTTAGCGTTTAACGTTTAAACAGTATTAGCGTATTTTATACACACGTTTTTTGCTTCCGTAAAGAAGCGCATTGCTTCATTACCGCCTTCACGCCCTAAACCAGAGTTCTTCATACCGCCAAAAGGTGTTCTTAAATCACGGTGCAGCCAGCAATTAACCCAAACAATTCCTGTGTTAACTTGTTCTGCAACATGATGGGCTTTATTGATATCTTGCGTCCATATCGTGGTTGCTAGACCATAATCACTGTTATTGGCTAATGTTATTGCTTCTTGGGCATCATCAAACGGTGTTAATGTAATAACCGGTCCAAAAATTTCTTGCTGGTTACAAGCGTTGTCGATGGCAAGGTTTTCGATAATGGTAGGAGCCATGTAAAACCCGTTTTCCAACTCACCTTTTAACGTTATTTGATAACCACCACACAGAATATTAGCGTTACTGTTTTTCGCCAGTTCAACAAAGTGCAGGATTTTACTAAGATGCTGTTTTGAAACAATTGCGCCCATTTTGCTTGATTCATTGAACGGATCGCTTGGCACGAGTTGTTTCGCTTTTTTTACTAAGGCTTCTTTAAACTTGTCGTATATTTCTCGCTGAATATAGAGGCGTGATGCGCAAAGGCAAATTTGCCCTTGGTTCGCAAAGCTGGCTCTAAATACTTGTTCTATCGTGTGTTCAAAATCGCAATCTGAAAAAATAATCGCTGGATTTTTGCCACCAAGTTCAAGGGATAATTTTTTAAAACGAGGCGCTAATTCAGTCGCAATTTGTCCACCTGTTTGGGTACCGCCAGTAAATGACACCGCCTTAATTTCAGGGTGATTACAAATCATTCGGCCAATCTGTTGACCTTGGCCATGTAATATCGATAACACGCCTTTTGGTAAGCCAGCGTCGAGACATAGTTTTGCGAGCATACTTGCCGTTTTAGGCGTAACTTCCGACGGTTTAGCAATGACACAGTTACCAGCGGCAAGTGCAGGTGCTATTTTCCAAGTAAATAAATACAACGGCAAATTCCAAGGGCTAATGCAGCCTACAATGCCTACAGGCTGGCGCAATGTGTAGTTGATGGCGTCTCCGGGCATGGCGTGGGATTCACTGGCAAATTGCGTAGCTGCGTTGGCAAAAAACTTGAAATTACTTGCCGCTCGAGGAATATCGACTTGCTTGGCGAGGCTTATAGGTTTGCCATTATCTAACGATTCAGCAAGTGCAAGCTCATCGATATGCTCTTCGATGAGTTGGGCTATTTTTAGTAATATATCGCTTCGTTGCTCTAATGGGGTGTTTGCCCAAGTTTGTTGAGCCTCTTGTGCAGAAGATATTGCTTTTGCTAAATCAGCGTCATTACTGTTGGGGATTTTTCCATACACTTGCCCTGTTGCTGGGCAAATATTTTCAAGATAATCGCCATCAGCGGGTGGCGTTAATTCACCCCCGATAAAGTTATCAATAATGTCCATTGTGAGCCTCTACAAGCAGCTGGTTCTGCCGCCATCAACAGGCAAATTGATCCCCGTGATATAACTGGCACTTTTTGATGCTAAAAAGGTTACTGCATCGGCAAACTCTTCGGGTTGTGCGAAGCGATTCATTGGAATAGTTGCCTTTTCGTTAATGGTAGCTTGCTCAATAGAAATATTTTGTTTGCTCGCTTTACCTGAAATAATAGCGTTTAATCTTGCGGTTGCGGTTGCTCCCGGTAATACGTTATTGACAGTAATGTTAAATTGACCAAGCTCATTGGCAAGTGTTTTCGCCCAGCTAGCAACTGCGCCTCTGATGGTGTTAGAAACACCTAAGCCGTTTATCGGTTGTTTAACCGAGGTTGATATCACATTAATAATACGGCCAAAGCCTTGCGCTTTCATTTTTGGCAGCACAAGTTGTGCGATATTTTGGTTGTTTACCAAGTGCTGCTCAAAGGCGTTAATAAATTGGGCACTTTCACTTTGCGATGCTAAACCTGGCGCAGGGCCACCGGTATTATTGATCACAATATCAATGTGTTGGATTTTTTCTAGGTGATTAGACAGCGCGCTTTCTACTTGAGCAGGATCACTAAAATCAGCGATTAGCACATGATGTTGTTGTCCTAATGAGGTGTCCAGTGAGCTTTTGACTTCCTCAAGTGTCGCTTTATTTCTTGCAAATAATGTGACATTGGCACCTTGTTTAGCTAGTGCGGTAGCACACGCTTTACCAATACCTTGACTCGCACCACATACCAGTGCGTTTTGTTGTGTCATATCTAAATTCATTTTTATTCTTTTATAATTATTATCTCTAGTATTTTTTAACACAGCTGTATAAAAAATGTCAGCACTTTGTTTGTTATCTATTCAAAATCTCCTGAATGTTCTAAATCGAGCTAATTATTTTTGACATTGTCTAGTTTGACAGTACATTGAAGGGGTATTCATTTTAAGTATTAGCATTATGGTTAGTTTTCCAGGTATTCAACTTAGTGGTGATTTTGCGAGCCAGCAACCAGTTATCGTGTTGTTTCATAGTTCGCTTAGCTCGTCAAAACAATGGTGGTTTTTGCAATCAAAAATGCAACATCAATATCGCATTATCAATGTCGATTTGATGGGGTACGGTGACGCACCCAAGGTTACAGATGAAAAAACGTATTGTTTTGATCACGAAGTAGAACGAGTGCTTGACGTACTATCTTACTACGACATAAGCGCTTATCACCTAGTTGGGCATTCCTTTGGTGGCGCATTGGCATTAAAGCTAGCCGTTCAAAAACCAAGTTCTGTTTTGTCATTGAGCTTGTTTGAGCCAGTGGCATTTCATCTTTTTGACAAAGACAGTCTTGAGCATCAAGAGGCGGTAACATTTTCAACAAATGTTTTGAAAAAAGAGCCTTATCAAGCGGCAGAAGGATTTACTAACTATTGGAATACCCCAGGGTTCTTTGTTGGCTTACCTGAAAAGATGCAAACATTAATGGCAGCTGATATGCCCAAAGTTAATTTAGATTTTCAGGCATTAATGGCAGAACACTATGCGCTTAAAGAGGTAAGCCAAATTCAAGCGCCTGTGTTACTGATGAAGGGTGAAAAAAGTACGCATTTGGCTCATGAGATTATTAAATTACTTTCACAAGCCTTAGCAGATGTTAAACTAGTTTCTTTTGACGCTGGTCACATGGCGCCAGTAAGCCATGGTGAATCAGTTCAATTGTCTATTTTGCAATTTATTGAGCGATGTTAATAAAGTGAAGCCGTTCCTATATCCATTGATTTATGCCTCAGTGCTCACGGGCCTTTGTGCAGCAGAGAAGGTATTTGCGCAAACCTCAGAAAATATTCAAGAGGTTTGTTTGCTGTCTCAATTAAAGTGCTTAACTGAAATCGATAAACGACAACCAGCACTAAAAGAGAAAAGTTTTGAATGGTTTCAATTAGAAATGTTAAGACATTCAAGTCTATTTGAACTTGAACGCTTTGATGATCTGATTGCTACCCTAGAGCCTTGGCAAAATTATAATGGCTTACCTCATTCATTCTCATTATCTGTCGCTATTCATAAAGCGAAAATGTTGTTGATGGTAGGTGATAAAGAAGCGGCTAATCGTGAGCTCGACTATGCAGTCTCTTTGTTGAGCGATATTACTCACTTTAATGGCAACCCAATGCTGATTGTCATGATGGCAAATGCACTCTTAGTGATGGGCGAATATGAACAGGGTTATAAATCGTTACTAGATTTAGAGTTGAAATACCAGCATTCGCCTGATCCTTTGCTAAAGCGTGAAATGTATGCAAATTTAGGGCATTTAGCGTCAAGACTCGATAGGTTAAATGAAAGCATCATTTATCGTCAGCAATCGTTAGAAGCTGCAATTCACGTTGGCAATACGCAGCAAATTGGCGTTGCTTATAGTAATTTGGCAGCGACTTATAAAGCGAATGAACAATATTTTGAAGCGATCAAAAATTTTCAATATGCAGTTAATTCCGCTCGACAATCGCTAGATAAGCATACGAATACTAAAGCTAAGCTACGTATGACGGAGTGCTACATAGCAATCGGAAATTTTGTTAATGCTAAAGACGTATTATCGACGATTAATGCGAATGGTATTGGACGCTCAAGTAAAGTTTTATACGATGATTTAATGCGTGTCGTTTACGAAAAAAGCCCTGCTAATTAGCAGGGCAAAGTATTCAAAATAACACGTTGGGAGATAATTTAGCGCGATTAACTTTCGATAAGTTTGCTACCATTAATCACAATTTTTCTTGGCTTTAAAGCTTCTGGGATTTCTCGTTCTAATTCAATATGCAATAAGCCATTTTCTAAATGTGCTCCTATCACTTTAACATGATCACCTAATTGAAATTTACGTTCGAAGTTACGCTCTGCGATACCTTGATGTAAAAAGGTGCGTTCCGTTTTAGATTCTGCAGGAGTTTTCGTGCCAGTAACAATTAACGTGTTTTGCTTAGATTCAATATCTAATTCAGCTTCTACAAAACCGGCAATTGCCATTGTAATTCTGTATTTGTCTTCAGCGATCAGTTCAATATTGTAGGGAGGGTAAGAAGATTGTTTGTCTTGACGAGAAGCTTTGTCTATTAAACCAGCTAAGTGATCAAAACCAATGAATGAACGGTATAAAGGGCTGAAATCTGTATTTGTACGCATAGTCATATCCTATTTATTTAGCAATATGTAAAACATCGAATTACGCGCTTAACAGCGTGTTAAGGGTAACGTCGACAATGTGCCTTTCATTATGAACAGGCGGTTAATTTGTGTCCCATTACGGCGACTACAATTAAGATATGGGAATAGGGTAAGATGGTTTCAAGAGGAAAAATCAAAATAAATCTAATTATTTTCTATTTTATTGAAAAATAAGGAAAAGATAGATCAATAGATTGCTCTATCTTTTGTCAGAGTTACTCGCCTGTGGTTTCAGCTAAGGTAGCTGGTATTGCAGGTTTTTGCTCTTGACTGACTGGCGTAGATAGCGCTTTTAACGTTGAAAGTGCCATATCGTAGTCAGGGTGATTAGAAATGTTTTCAACCAGCTCTTTGTAAGCAATAGTGCCGTTAGGCTCGATGATAAAAATCGCACGGGTTAAAAGCCCCATGTCTTTAATTAATAAACCATATTTCTGGCCAAAGTCACGCCATACAGCGTCTGACAGTACTTTAACTTTGTCAATGTTTTCAGCTTTACAGAAACGTTTTTGAGCAAACGGTAAGTCATTGCTGATCGTTAACATCACGATATCGTCAGGTAAATTTGCTACTTCTTCATTAAAGCGTTTGGTTTGAATAGAACATACGCCAGTATCTAAACTTGGCACTACGGATATCAGTAAGGTTTTTTTGCTGTAAGTTGCTAATTCAACTGGCGCAAAACTGTCGTTAACCACTTTAAAGTTAGGCGCTTTGTCACCAACATTGACTTGGTTTCCTAATAACGTAACAAATTTGGTGCCGGCTTTCACAAGATCGGTTGTTTCAGTTAGCGTCGATTGTGATTGTGCTAAGCTGAAAGGGTGAACACCTACACTTAACAGGGTAAATAAAACAGCTTGAGTTAAAAATTTCATTAAATACTCTCAATTGGTTGTTGGTCTGTTGATAATAGTTTGTTAATTTGCGAGTGTTAAATTTAACAAGCTATTTTTAAAGGTTTTTTTAATTTTACCTTGTTCAACTTATGTTATGATTATTGTAATAAATTTGTCCATTTGGAAGCTAGTAAAATGACAACTCAATTATTAATTTGTGATGATTCAAATATGGCTCGCAAACAGGTAGCCAGAAGTTTGCCTGACGGTTGGGAGGTTAACATAAGCTTTGTAACAAATGGACAAGAAGCTGTCACTGCAATTAAAGAAGGCAAGGGTGATGTGCTTTTATTGGATTTGAATATGCCAGTGATGGACGGCTATGAAGTACTTGAAGCCATTGTTAAAGAAGACTTACCAACATTAACGGTAGTCATTTCTGGTGATATCCAACCTGAAGCTCACCAACGGGTCAAACAGCTTGGCGCATTAGACTTTATCCAAAAACCCGTCAATAGAAAAATCCTAACGAAATTATTAGCTGACTACGGCATTTATTCTCAAGTAGAAGAAGTCGTGGAAAAACCAGTACCTGTTATCGCTCAACCGGTTGTTCAAGAGTCTGAAGTAGTTGAAGCGTCAAAAGAAATTGTTTTGGCACAAGAGCACCGCGATTGTTATCAAGAAATAGCAAATGTTGCGATGGGTCGAGCGGGTGATTTATTAGCTCGGTTACTCAATGTGTTTGTTGAGTTACCCATTCCTAACGTAAACCTGATTGAAGTGAGCGAATTAAGCATGGCGCTCTCCGCCGTTGAGCGAGAAGAAAGTACCTCAGGTATTTGCCAAGGCTTTATAAGTGCGGGTATCTCTGGTGAAGCACTACTGATTTTAAATGATTCTAGTTTTACAGATATTGCACGATTAATGAAGTACGACGCTGATATCGATGAAGATGCTGAGCTAGAGTTATTGATGGATATGGCCAATGTATTGATTGGTGCTTGTTTAAAAGGCTTCTCAGAACAACTCGATTTATCCTTTATTCAAGGTCACCCGGTCGTGCTAGGGCAACACCGTAAAATTTCTGATTTAATTGCATCGAACTCCGATCGTTGGCAACGCACGCTTGCCATAGAAATCAGCTATGGAATTGAAAATTACCCAATCAAATGTGATTTGCTATTGCTCTTCACCGAAGAATCTATGGTCACGTTAAATAATAAACTTGCTTATTTAATAGAAGATTAATGCCCAAGCGCTAACGTAAAGTATTGGAAAATAATATGTCATTAGAAACTGAGCAAATAAATGAAATTCATTGGTTGATGGAAATGCTCCATACCATTGATGTTGGTTTGGTGGTCTTAGATCGAGATTACAATGTACAAATTTGGAATGGCTTTATGGAGCATCATTCTGGATTACTGCCTCGACAAGTAAAAAATAAAAATTTATTTAGCTTGTTTAGTGATATTGATGAGCAGTGGTTCACTCGTAAAGCTGAAGCGGTTTTTTTATTAAAAAATAAAGCGTTTACGATTTGGGAGCAACGACCTTACTTATTTAAGTTTCAAAACTACCGCCCAATTACTGGTTCGGCGGATTTCATGTATCAAAATACAACGTTTATTCCGTTGTTATCAGCTTCCGGTGAAGTTACTCATTTATGTGTATTGGTTTACGATGTGACTGATACTGCTATGAATAAGCTGTCGTTAGAGCAATTAAATGAAAAGCTTGCTCGTATTAGTCAAATCGACGGTTTAACCAACTTGTTTAATCGCAGTCACTGGGAGCGTTGTTTCCAGTTAGAATATAAGCGATGGATACGCAGTGAACATACAAGCTGTTTGGTTATGCTCGACATTGATCACTTTAAAAAGGTTAATGATACCTATGGGCACGTGGTAGGCGACGAGGTTATTCGTGATTTATCAGATAACGTTATCAAAGAAGTACGAGAAACGGATATTACGGGTCGTTATGGCGGTGAAGAGTTTGCGATATTATTGGTTGATACGCCGTTAGATAACGCGTTAATTTTTGCTGAGCGTTTAAGAAAGCGAATCGCTGATAATGTCGTTGAATATAAAGGCCATACCATTAACTATACAATTAGTGTAGGGGTTGCTGAAGTGACAGCCGATATGAAGACATATGAGTCTTGGATAGAGGCTGCTGACAACGCATTGTATAAATCAAAAGAAAACGGGCGAAATCAAGTCAGCGTTTTTCAGTCATAAAAAAAGCACCTTCAAGGTGCTTTTTTCTTAATAGGGGCATTTTACCCTGAGTTCAAAAGGGCGCGTTTGATTCGTTATTCTTGTGAATGCACTAAATTCCCGCCTACCCATGTTTTGCTGACATTCGTTTGCCATAGCGTTGTTTCATCTGCCTTAAAGAAATCTTTATCAACTAAGATGAAGTCAGCCATTTTGCCAACTTCTATCGAGCCAATTTGATGTTCTTGATGACCAGCATAGGCAGCATCAATCGTGAAGCTTACAAGCGCTTCTTGTCGTGTCATTTTCTCTTTTTCTAACCATCCGCCTAGCGGCTGATTATTATGATCTTGTCGGGTGATTGCTGCGTGTAAACCATAGAATGGGTTCGCATATTCAACAGGGAAGTCAGAGCCGTTTGCGATTTTTACACCCGTATTAAGTAGTTTTCGCCAAGCATATGCTCCACCTAAACGTGCTTTGCCTAAGCGATCTTCTGCCATATTTTTATCGCTGGTTGCGTGAGTTGCTTGCATCGACGGAATAACACCTAATTGTGCGAATCTAGGGATGTCAGACAATTGTAAAATTTGCGCATGCTCTACACGATGACGTAACGCCTTAGTCTTTGTTTTGGGCATCAGCGTTTCATAGTTATCAAGCACTAAGGTATTTGCTTTGTCACCTATCGCGTGAGTATTGACCTGAAAACCGGCCTGCATAGACTTTTCAATCAGTGCCGTTAAAGCTTCTGGTTCATGTAGGAGTAATCCATGATGATTGTCTTTATCACTGTAGCTTTTATGCAGCGCCGCGCCGCGACTTCCTAGCGCGCCATCGGCGGATATTTTGACACTGCGCATGACAAAATCGGCTATATCACTCGTTATATGACCTTGCTTAAGTGTGCTATCAAATTCTTTATCGGTTGCATCAGCCATCGCATAAATGCGGATTGGCATTGCATTGTGACTTGCAAGTAGTTGGTATGCATCGATGGTTTGTTTGGAAATACCAGCATCATGAACGCTTGTTAATCCCTGCGAAGCTAATGAATTCATTGCTTGTTTTAACATTTGCGCTTCTTGAGTAACCGACATTGGCTCGATAGCCTTGTCGATGAGGTACATTGCATTGTCAATGAATACACCGGTCGGCTCTCCATTGTTATCCTTGATGATTTCACCACCACTTGGCGAGATAGTTGATGCCTTAATACCCGCTAACTTTAGCGCAGCAGTATTTGCCCAGCCTGCATGACCGTCAACACGTTTTAACCATACTGGCGTATTAGGAAACGCTTTATCTAAACTCGCCTTGGTAGGAAAGCTGTTTGAAGGCCAAATAACTTGATTCCAGCCACGACCTAAAAGCCAACTTTGTTGGCTAGGATCTTGATAAAATGCCTGCACTTTTTTAACGGCTTCTAGTTCTGAAGTCACACCCATTAAATTAACGCGTGAAATGCCTAAGCCATAACCAAGCACATGACCATGTGCGTCAATTAAGCCAGGTAACAATGTTTTCCCTTTGCCATCAATGTAGGTGATGTCGTCTGATTTAGGTAGCTCACTGTTGTCTTGATACAACGCTGTTATTTTTCCATTAGCGAAAGCAACAGCCGAAAATTGATGAATCTCGTTTTTCGTTGGCGTATAACCATTAACGTTGTGAATAATTTGTGTGTTTGCAAAGCCAATTGTTGGCAGTAGGGCAAATAAAACAGCGCTTAATTTTTTCATTGTTATAGCTCTTATGACGTGAGTGACTTTTATCTTAAAACGAAAGTGATACTCAGGTAAATGAATAACCAGATGAAATGTTTAGCTTTTAAGGTAGGTTGCGCGTTGGCGTAAGTAAAAACCAATAAAGCCAAGTAAGGCCAAAATTCGAATAGGCCAATCGTTAAATTGACTATAAGGCGTAAGCCCTTCAACTAATGTGATATCAGCTTTTAGTACCGTCTGTTCAAACTGAGGCAGCTTATCGATAAATTGCCCTTGATGATCTATTGCTGCGGTAACGCCGGTATTTGTTGACCGAATTAAAGGACGCCCAAACTCGATTGCTCTCATGCGGGCAATTTCCATATGTTGATGCGGACCATGAGAGGTGCCAAACCAAGCGTCATTACTAACCGTTAACAGCATTTGAGTTTGCGGCGTGAAATTGGCGGCTAGTTGGTTGGGAAAGGCAATCTCAAAACAGATCAATGGCAGAATATGAATACCCTTTGCAATCATGTTTTGCTGTACATAGTCGCCGCGAGAAAAAGACGACATAGGCAAATTAAAAAACGGTGCCAACGGTCTTAGTAGATCACCAAAAGGAACAAACTCGCCAATTGGTAATAAATGATGTTTATAAAAGCGGTTACTGTGGCCATAAGCGTAATCACCTATTGTTCTATCATTTGCTTGGCTATTACCTAAAGTAATTAACGCATTGTAGTAAGACTTAGTGTCGAAATTATAATCAAGAATACCCGTGATAATCGCTGAGTTACTCATCCCCGCTGACTGATTCACTAAGTCTAAATAGTCTTGCGCCATTGGCTCCAATGTTGGAATAGCCGATTCTGGCCAAACGATAATGTCGGCATCGTAATTTGCGCGTGCCATGTCTAAATACATCAACATGGTTGGCCACTCTTGTCCGTCGTCCCACTTTATTGATTGCTCTATATTACCTTGAGCTAGGGCTACTTTGATCTGCTTTTCACTTGGCTTTGTCCATTGCTGACTAGTGCAAAAGAGCATAAAGCCTGATAACAAAATCAAGGTCAATGCCCAAGGTAGTCGATAACGAATCTTTGTTAGTTTTACGAAAGTTAAACTCAACAACAAAATAAATGCTGTGATGCCTGTTTCACCGATAACCGGTGCTAAGCTCGCAAGTGGCGAGTCAATCTGACTATAACCAAGTGATAGCCAAGGAAACCCTGTAAGCACAACACTACGGAGGTATTCGCAAAATAGCCAAGTAGAAATTAACATGCCTAAATGAAGCTTTTTATCTTGCGTAAAACGGCTTGCCAAATAACCTGCAAGCATCGGATAAAGCGCTAAATAAGCACATAGTAAAAACATTAATAGTAAAGAGATGGGTAACGGCATACCGCCGAACTCATCAATTGAGACATGTACCCAGCTGATCCCGGCGATAAACCAGCCTAAGCCAAAACTAAAACAGGCTTGGCTTGCTTTTTTCACGGATAATTCTTCAATCAGAAAAAACCATGCAGGCATGATCAACAAAGTGAGCCACCAAAAACTATATGGGGCGTAGGCAAGCACCAACGCAAGCCCAGCAAAAAAACTGAGCCCGTTGGTTTTAGTAAAACATGCCTTGATAGCTTTTAACATCCGTTGTTGTTTATGATTAATCGATGACTTTTCCGGTTACCGTATGATCTTTAGGCACCGTAAGTTGGATGGTTTGAATACGGCGATTATCAGCAGAAACTATTTTAAAGGTAAATTCACCAATGGTAATTTCTTCGCCTTTTTGTGGCATATGCCCAAACTCGTGCAATACTACACCGCCGATTGTATCTGCGTCTTCTTCATTAAATTCACAGTTAAAGTAGTCGTTAAAGTCGGCGAGTTCGGTGAGCGCTTTCAACTGGTATACTTGACCAGCTAAGTGCTTTATATCTTCTTCGATTTCTTCGTCGGTTTCATCTTCAATTTCACCAACGATCAGCTCTAAAATATCTTCAATGGTAACTAAACCAGAGACGCCGCCATATTCATCAACAACAATTGCCATATGGTATCGTTCAGAGCGAAACTCTTTGAGTAGCGGTTCTACCTTTTTACTTTCTGGAATGATGATCGCAGGACGAATGACATCAGACAAAGAAAACTCTACGTCTTTATGGTTGAAACCATAAGATAATAAATCTTTAGCCAATAAAATGCCTTCAACATGGTCTTTGTCATCGTTAACAACAGGGAACCGAGAGTGGGCAGACTCTAATACTTTAGGTAAGAACTCTTCAAGTGGCATATTAATATCTAAGGTAACCATTTGAGAACGTGGGATCATAATGTCACGCACACGCATCTCAGATACACCTAATACACCTTCAATCATGAGTTTGGTCTCAGGATTGATTAATTCACGGTCTTCAGCATCATTTAATACTTCGACCAATTCTTCTTTATTTTGCGGCTCTCCGGTAAATGCTTGAACAATTTTATCCAAAAACGATTTTTGCGAGGAGCCGTTGGTAGAGTGGGGGTTGTCGTCGCTCATAGAGCAGTATTTATCCTTCGTTTATTAATATTCGATATAGGGATTAGCAAAGCCCAATTGCGCTAAAATGTCAATTTCTAGGCTTTCCATTTCCATTGCTTCATCTTCACTTATATGATCAAAGCCTAATAAATGCAAGCACCCGTGAATCACCATATGTGCCCAATGCGCTTGCAATGTTTTATTTTGTTCGGCAGCTTCCTGCTCGACAACAGCTTTACAGATTATCAAATCACCCAGTAAATCTAAGTCAACACCATCGGGTACTTCAAATGGAAAAGACAACACATTAGTCGGTTTGTCTTTATCGCGGTATTGTAAATTCAATGACTGTGATTCAGTAATATCAACAATACGTACCGTTAATTCAAAAGGTTTATTGTATTTGCTTAATGTCGCATCTACCCATGTTTGAAAGTCATCTGCTTGTGGCAAATTCTCGGTGCTTTGAGCGGCAAGTTGTAGATCAAGGGTAATGGCCATTATGATTGCTTATCACCTTTAGGTGCTTCTGAATCTGTTGTACTGGCCTGAGTTGCTATTGATTCCAATGGTGCTTTTTCAAGGGCTAGTTTTTCTTGCTTTTTCTGCTCTTTAATTCGCGAAATCTTGGTTTCATGTTTTTCGTATGCGTCAACAATACGGGCAACGACTGGGTGACGGACAACATCACGTGATTGGAAAAAGTTAAAACTTACGCCTGGAATATCGTCTAATACTTCAATTGCATGTCTTAAGCCTGACTTTTGGCCTCTTGGTAAGTCAACTTGTGTGACATCGCCAGTGATTACTGCACGTGAATTAAAGCCAATACGCGTTAAAAACATTTTCATTTGTTCAACCGTCGTGTTTTGGCTTTCATCTAAAATAATAAATGCGTCATTCAATGTACGGCCACGCATATAAGCAAGTGGGGCAATCTCAATCACACTTCGCTCGATGAGTTTTTCAACTTTTTCAAAACCTAGCATTTCAAACAAGGCATCGTAAAGTGGGCGTAGGTAAGGATCGACTTTCTGCGATAAATCACCCGGTAAGAAACCTAACTTTTCACCAGCTTCAACTGCTGGGCGTGTGAGCAGAATGCGTCGAACTTCTTGGCGCTCTAGCGCATCAACAGCACAAGCAACGGCAAGGTAAGTTTTACCTGTACCGGCTGGGCCAATACCAAAGCTAATATCGTTTGTTAAAACATTTTGAACGTAGACTGATTGATTACCGTTGCGCGGCTTAACAAGCCCACGTTTGGTTTTAATCGTCACCATTTTTTCAAAGTCAGTATCGTGTTCGGTTGGCTCTTGCTCTAAAACGTCAGCTTCAAGGATTTGTATATGTACCATTTCAGCAGTAATGGCTTTTTGCTGGCCTTTGACTATTTGTGTTTCGAGATACAGGCTTTTAAGCATTTTTTCAACGGCAGATACGTTACGCTCTTGACCGATAATCTTAAATTCATGACCACGATAACTAATTTCAACACCAAGGCGGCGTTCAATGGTTCTTAAGTTGTCGTCCATCGGGCCACATAAATTAGCTTGCCTGCTGTTATCAACAGGCGCTAATTCAAATGTAATACTGTGTTGTTTACTCAATGAATATTTCCGTAAGGTAGGTGTTAATTATGGTGTAAACGTACCGACGCCTAGCTCATCAACATTACTCGGCGCAGCGCCGTGGTGAGTATTAGCTAAAATGTCGGCAGGCGAGTGAGCTATACGTAAACCCATGTCTTTTTCTTCACGCACTAATTCGCCACGTAATGAATTTGCGTATACATCGGTAATTTTTACGTCTACAAATTGACCAATAACATGATGCGGTGCAACAAAGTTCACAATGCGGTTGTTTTCAGTACGGCCACGAAGTTCCATTGGGTTTTTCTTCGATGGCCCTTCAACAAGTATGCGTTGCTCAGTATCCAACATTTGGCGAGCAATACGCAGTGCCTGCTGGTTTATACGATCTTGCAGGATTTGTAAGCGTTGTTTCTTGGTTGCTTCTGGAATGTCATCAACGATATCAGCAGCTGGCGTACCTGGGCGTGCCGAGTAAATAAAGCTAAAGCTTAAGTCAAAGTCAATCGCTTGGATTAAATCCATGGTAGCTTCAAAGTCAGCATCTGTTTCACCAGGGAAACCAATGATAAAATCTGAAGACATACATAAATCTGGGCGCGCTTTCTTCAATCGACGAATTTTAGATTTGTATTCCAACGCAGTATGACCGCGTTTCATCATGGTTAAAACACGATCTGAGCCACTTTGAACAGGTAAATGAAGATGGCTTACAAGCTCAGGTACGTCTTTGTATACTTCAATAATATCGTCTGTGAACTCTACAGGATGAGAAGTTGTGTAACGAATACGGTCAATACCGTCAATCGTAGCAACTAAGCGCAATAATTCAGAGAAGCGACAAATATCGCCATCGTGCATTTCGCCACGATAAGCGTTAACGTTTTGACCAAGTAGGTTTACTTCGCGAACGCCTTGTTCTGCAAGCTGGGCGATTTCGTATAATACATCGTCAAGCGGGCGAGAAACTTCCTCACCGCGTGTGTAGGGTACTACACAGAATGTACAGTACTTACTGCAACCTTCCATAATTGATACGAATGCCGTCGCGCCTTCAGCTTTTGGCTCAGGCAGGCGATCAAACTTTTCAATTTCTGGGAAGCTAACATCAACAACCGCTTTTTTGTTGTCGCCACTGGCTTCTTTGATCATTTCAGGTAAACGGTGCAAGGTTTGCGGACCAAATACCATGTCAACATAAGGCGCACGTTGTCTGATGGCGTCGCCTTCTTGTGAAGCTACACAGCCACCAACACCAATGATTAGATCTGGGTTATCGTTTTTTAGGTTTTTCCAACGACCTAATTGATGGAAAACTTTCTCTTGAGCTTTTTCACGAATAGAACACGTGTTCAGTAAGATAACGTCAGCTTCTTCAGCTTCGTTCGCTAAAACTAAACCATGCGTTGAGTCGAGAAGTTCTGCCATCTTTTGCGAGTCATACTCGTTCATTTGGCAGCCCCAAGTTTTAATATACAGCTTTTTGGTCATTGATTACTTGCCTAAAATTCAATCACTATCACGATAAAAGGACACGCATTTTACTCTTTCTTTTGCCAATACGCTACAGTGCAGGCATCGAGATTTGGTAAATAGCTGTAATCAGGTTAAATATTGTTCTCAAAATGCTCATCTATATTAAAACTTAAGGTCAATTGACTTTTATCACTCTGGGTTTTATAGGCATTAATTGTTGCGTTGTGCTGTAACGCAACTTTTCGAATGGTATATATAGCAATGTTAAAGTTCACTTTGCTATCAAAATCTGTAAAGTAGTCGTTACTGTCTTTAATCGTTAGCCACAGTTTTTGATTAAAGGGTTTGATTGAAACGCTAAAACTGACGCTACGACTATGTGAAATAGCGCTGTCGATAGCGGTGTAAATAATTCGGTAAATACTTTGTTGGAGTTTTTGAGGTAACTGATCAACGTCGTGATCGATCTTAGTGGTCACTCGCACATTGTAGTGCTCTAACCAATAGTCAATCAAATAATCGATACCGCCTGAAAGGGCTTGGTTATGCAGAGTGCTAGGTTCCGCGTTCATTTGGTTAGTTGCAATCAAACTGGCAGATTCGCTTAACAATTTCACTGCTTTATCATGTTCGCCTTCTTTCAATAAACGAAGAGAAACATTGATGTTTCTTTCAATATTGTTGGCAAGTAAGCCACGGGTTTTTAAGTCTTGATCAAGTACTTTATACACTGAGCTGATTGATTTGGTACGTAAATAAATTAACCATAAGCTAAGGCTGACGAAGCAAATGACAAGTACTAAATAAATTACCCTGATTTGTGGTGTCCAATACCACGGAAATGCTACTTTAATATTGGTATATTCAATATAGTTACTCCATTGACCAAGGCTATTGGTTCCCATCACTTCGATTGTGTAATTGCCAGAAGATAGGCCCGCCAATGTTAATTGATTGCCTGTGACGTCGACCCATACATTGTCGTTGATTCGATACTTAAAGTGTTTATTTGCGTTTGATCGAAAATCTAAACTGGCTAAGTATAATGAAACAACATCCTTAGTTGAGTTTAGCGAGATAACGCGGTTATTTAGCTGTTCATTACCTGAAATATTCGTTCTCGTTATTTTAATCTTTGCATTGTAATAAGGGGGATTTCGGTAGTTAACTTTGACATAGCCCATCGCATGCCATGCATAGATTGCATTCTTGGTAACGGCGGGTGCACTATTAAATTTAAATCCTTCAGAGCCAAGTACGAGAGATAGCTCATTTTTGCTGGTGTTTACACGATATAAACCTGATTTTGAAGAAGCCCAAATTTCATCATCAACCTTTGTGATGTATCCAAAATCAATATTTTTGCCAAAAACGGATAGTAGTTCACCTTGTACATTGAATACGTGTATACCGCTACCTTTACTAAAGGCGTAAACTTTGTTGTTTGCGTTTGCTAATGCAATAAATTTTTTGTTGCTGGTAATTCCCGTCTGCTGAACTTGTTTTGTTTCATTTCTGAAGACCTCTACGCTATTAGCGGTTGTTAGCCAGGTATCACCATTTGCTTGCGGTAAAATATCTAAGACTTCTAAATTTTGCAAACCATGTTGTTTGTTGATGGTTTGTACCAATTTATGTTGTTGCCAATTATATATTTTTACACCTTTATAGTTGGTGCCAATATAAAGGTGAGTACCATCATTTTTTAAAGATAAAACGATATTATTGTTTCTAGCAAAAGGCATTCTGTAGGCTTTTTTTGCACCGAGTTTATACTGCCATACACCATCGAGCGTTCCGAAAATAATGCTGTCTTTATGGCGAACCATTTTCATGGTGTATTTAGCACGAGGTGTTAACGAAGCATTCATCGAAGGATTAAACCACGGCTGCGCTTTTAGTGTTCTTAAACCATTACCAAAACTGCCGACGAGTAGCTCGTTATTAACCATCAATAGTTCATTATCATTATTTTCAATATCAAAAATATAACGATGGTTTTCTAAGGGTTTTTCGTAATAACGGTTTATTCCCAGGTTTGAACTCACCCAAAGCACACCACTGTTATCGTGAAATATTAGATTAATTGAATGTTTGCCAATATTTTCATAGGCATTGCTTACAACTGAAAGGTCTTTGGCGTTAAATCTTGATACCTCCCCTGACGGCGTAACCCCTATAATTTCGTTGGCGTTTGCAGGGCCATTTCTTGCCGGAGTAAGTGCGCTAATCGGCGATGAAGCCCTTTTAGCAATAACATTTTTATCATCTACACTGAAGAGCTCATTACCTTTACTAAAAATTAAATAACTGCCACTTGTTGTATAAGCGTCAACTTCATGCGGGTAAGTAATGGCAAGGGTGTTACTTTTAATTTGATAAATCCCTGATTCTGTAACGACATATACCGCGTTATCGGTTCTTTTTATGGAGAATACGTTAAAGCTTTCTTTGATTAGATGAGTGCTTTTTAACTGTAAATCATAACGATAGAGGTTGTTTCTATCCTTGAAATAGACTTGGCCTTTAAACGCAATAGCATGTTGCGGATTTATCATTTCTTTGGGCAATTCAAGCTTTGTTGATGTCGCCGCTTTTAAATCAAACAGAAATAGTCCATTGACTTCAGAGGTTAGTAAAAGGCTATCATTATGTGGTTCGATATTTTTCACCCAGGCAAAAGGCGCTCGCCATTGACTGCTAAAAGAAGAGAAGTGAATAGTATCTTCACTGTCGAAACGGGTGAGTCCTTGCTGCGTGGCGAGCCATAAGTAATTATCATCATCTTGATGAATATCGATGACTAATGATAAGCCTTTAAGCGCGGCAACATTTGTTGCGTGGGAAAATGAACTAATCAATAAGGGTAAGCATATCAATATGCTTACCCAGAAAAAATTAAACAATGTTTTCAGGGGCTTCTTGAGGCGGATGCTGTTTTGAACCACAAGCACAATATACTTTAGGTAGTTCGCCTTCGTTTTCTGGTTTTTGAACCAACATATAGGTAGGCTTTCTTGGGTCATTTGGGTCTTGTTTTTCTTGCCAAGCTTTTTGGATAGATTGTGCGTAGCTTTCTCCGTATTTAACTGCAAAAGCTGCCGTTAGCATTTCTACGCCAAAATCATCCATGATCATCATTGTGTTGTCATGGTAGCCACTTGTCGTATCAAAATCTATATCAACCGTTAAAATTTTGTCATTAGGTAAGACAAGATCTGCACGTAGCTTTGCTACTACTGCTCGGTCTGGCTGTGCTTGTAATTGTGTTAAGTTAGTTTTTTCAGTGAAATCGTAAACTAGATTAATGTCTTTGGTAATACGTTTGCTTTCTTTTAGTAGTGCTGACATAACGTGTCCTCGAATTATTGTTATTAAACGACATAAAAAACCACAAATTTTTATGACCTTAGCCAATTGGCATTTCATTATTAGCATAAAAGTGTTACTAATGAAATCAAATTGGGCGGTATAAATATTCAAGATAAATGGAAGCGTTATTAAAGAAGCAAGGGTATGTCGTTGTTAAAAACTTTTTACCTTTTGATGAAGCAGTGCGCTTAAGAAACAATATATTACATCAAAATCATCATCGAGCTTGGTGTTTATTGACAACACCTTATCGGCCACTGCAGTCTGTTCGAGATAATATCGATAAGCCTATCATCGACAAACTACGTCATAAACTTGCCTTAAAGGCACACAGACGAAAAAAGTTTGCTTTTTCATTTTATCGTTCAGTCAATAAGCATGAAAACAGCCACCAAAATAAAACCATCACCCATGCTTTTACGAACCAACTACTGAGTGAGATTGACGGCAAGCTAGATATATCAGGTGAAATCACCGACGCATTTTTTGCCTCTTTTGTTAATCAGCAGTTTATTGGTTATCACAGTGACGGATCTGCAGGTAAGTATGCTTTTATCTATCAGTTATCTAAAGGTTGGCAGAAAAAATTTGGTGGGCAGTTGGTACTGTACCCTAAACGGATAAAATTTTATAAACGCTCGATAGAACCAAGTTTTAATACCTTAGTGCTATTGAAACTTGATCACCCAATGTACCATAGTGTTAATTCAGTCACGTCACCTAAGCATCGTCATAGAATCACGATTTCAGGTTGGCTAAAGTAATGATTAAAACCTTGATATTGTGCAACTATCTATTGGTTGCTCATGTTAAGATACCTACAACGTAGAACAACGAGAGTTAACTGTGACAAAGTTTGACTGTGCCATTGTTGGTGGCGGAATGATAGGTGCAGCTACTGCTGTAGCGCTTGGCGATTTAGGGCTTAAAATCGCTTTAATTGAAAAATTTACACCGAGCAATATGGCGCCATTGCAGCCCTTTGATTTACGTATTTCAGCTATTTCAATACATTCACAACAGTTTCTTGAAACGCTTGGTGCGTGGCAATTTATCGATTTGTCGAGAGCTTGCCAATATAACAGGCTTGGCGTGTGGGAAGACGACTTTGCCTATACCGAATTCCATTGTGATGAAATAGGGCGCAGCCATTTAGGTTATATGGTTGAGAATAAGCAAATTCAGTTAGCACTTTGGCGCGTGCTTCGTTGCCATAGTAATATCACTCAATTTTGCCCTGATCAGTTAGAGCAAATCACTGAGCATGAACGCTATCTCGATATTGCGCTTGAAAGCCAATCGATTCAATCAACACTTATTCTAGCCGCCGACGGTGCCAATTCCCAGATAAGACAATTAGCCAATATTGGTTTGACGGGGTGGGACTATGGTCAATCAGCGATGTTGATAAATGTAAAAACAGCGCTTGATACACAAGATATTACGTGGCAAAAATTTTATCCGACAGGCCCCGTAGCTTTTTTACCTATGCCTGATGGCCACGCTTCGTTGGTATGGTATCACTCGAAAGCTGAAATAAAACGCTTATCTGGATTATCGAACGATCAACTTGCTCATGAGGTGACCAAAGCTTTCCCCAACAAACTTGGCAATATTGAGGTTTTAGGTAAAGGGGCATTTGATTTAACCAGGCGACATGCGAACGACTACGTAAAAGGAAAAGTGGTATTGCTAGGTGATGCAGCGCATACCATTAATCCGTTAGCAGGGCAGGGCGTTAATCTAGGTTTTAAAGATGTAAAAGCACTACAAATGGCTTTTGCAAAAGCACTTGGCGAAGGACAAGCTTTTGATGATGCAAAGACACTCCAAGCTTATGAAAAGGCAAGAAGGCCTGATAATTTGATGATGATGTCGGGTATGGATGCGATATACAATGTCTTTAGCCACCCATCACCTGTCATTAAATTGGTGAGAAACCTTGGGCTATTTGCTTCACAAAGAGCGGGTAAGTTAAAAAGTAAAGCACTCGCTTATGCCTGCGGTATTAAATAGCGTTACCCGTGATTTTAGTCTTTTAGATAAACGTGCTTGTTCTATTTTAGCGCTTCTTTAACGGCAGCCTGAGCGTGAATAAGCGTTGTATCGTACAAGGGGATTTCGGTGTGGCTTTCATTAACCAACATACTTATTTCAGTGCAACCTAAAATTATTGCTTGGGCACCTTGTTTGACTAAGCGGTTAATAATCTCGAGGTAAGCGGCCCTTGATGATTCGTTGACTATTCCATGGCATAACTCTTCATAAATGACGTGGTGGATGGTTTGCCTATCTTTTTCATCGGGGATAATGACATTAATACCAAAAGCGTTCTGTAATCGCACTTTGTAAAAGTCTTCTTCCATGGTGAAACGTGTTGCCAACAGGCCAATATTTTCTATTTTATCCACGTTAAGAGCAGCGCCGGTAGCATCAGCTATATGCAGAAGCGGAATTGAAATGGCTTGGCTGATATCATCGGCAACTTTATGCATGGTATTTGTGCATATGAGTAGAAAATCTGCTCCTGCAGCTTCAACACATTGTGCATGTTTAATTAAAATATCTGCAGTAGCCTGCCAATCACCTTGATGCTGCAACGCTGCTATTTCATCAAAATCTACGTTGACCATTGCGATTTTTGCACAATGTAAGCCACCAAGTGCGGTGTTAACTAATTTATTTACATGTTGGTAATAATGACAGGTTGACTCCCAACTCATGCCACCAAGCATACCGATAGTTTTCATCCATAATCCATAAAACTAAAATAATGAGTGCGATTGACGTATAAACGTAATCAATGGAAATATTAGCGTAAGGATTATCTAAAGATAAAACAAGAGATGATATTTGATATAAAAGAAGTGGCTGGGGTATGAGGATTTGAACCTCAGAATGACGGGATCAAAACCCGCTGCCTTACCGCTTGGCTATACCCCAACAAGGTATGTTACTTCTACATGAAATGTTAAACACTTCATTGAATTGAATGGTACGGGAGGAGAGACTTGAACTCTCACATCTTGCGATACTGGAACCTAAATCCAGCGCGTCTACCAATTCCGCCACTCCCGCGTAATTCAATGGTGGCTACACCGGGATTTGAACCTGGGACCCCATCATTATGAGTGATGTGCTCTAACCAGCTGAGCTATGTAGCCTTTACTTTAAAAAAGTACACTTGCTTCACTCATAAAAGCGCTTAGAGGAAAATAGAAAGAAGAAGTGGCTGGGGTATGAGGATTTGAACCTCAGAATGACGGGATCAAAACCCGCTGCCTTACCGCTTGGCTATACCCCAACAAGGTACTTCTTAATAAACATTGTCCAGCCTCATTAAAGAATGAAGTGGCTGGGGTATGAGGATTTGAACCTCAGAATGACGGGATCAAAACCCGCTGCCTTACCGCTTGGCTATACCCCAACAATGTTCATTACTGTAACGCTGTGAAAAACACACTGTTACTTTGAATGGTACGGGAGGAGAGACTTGAACTCTCACATCTTGCGATACTGGAACCTAAATCCAGCGCGTCTACCAATTCCGCCACTCCCGCAATATTCAAATGGTGGCTACACCGGGATTTGAACCTGGGACCCCATCATTATGAGTGATGTGCTCTAACCAGCTGAGCTATGTAGCCATTCCAATCTTGCCTCTGAGCAAGTGGAGCGTATTTTGCAGATATCGCGCTCTTACGTCAACCGTTTTTTTATAAAAAATTGTAGTTTTTCTACTGTTAGGTCAAAAACTCAACAAACTATTCAATCTCTATACACAATCGGCTTGATCATGGTTAAAATTTAATAAGTAATCAGATACAAAAAAGCCAGTAAGTTATAATTATTAATAACTCACTGGCTTTGATTAAATAGGTATTAGTTTACCCGTTTTTTCGCGGCTTCACCTAAGTGGGCTGACGCTGCTGTAATTGCATCTAAGTTCGCGGTCACTGATTTTTTCGGTGTTTTACCGATTAAATATTCACCAACTTCTAAGGCTTGTTGTTTTGCAGAAAAAACAAGTATGTTATCACCACTACAACCAACACTATCAAAAATAACTTTCACCTTGAGTTTTTGATCTTTTAAATATTTTCTTAATCGTTTTTTATCGTTTGCTTGTACATATTCACAGACACGAACAGAAATATCATTAGCTGCCACTTCTGGCGCGCTAAACATTGTTATGCTCGCTAATATTGCCGTTATTACTATTTTTTTCATATGGACCTCTAGAGCGGATTTATTCATTAGTTATTATAGACGCCAATTTAGCATTCATTATGGAAAATATAATAATTTAAGTCATTTACACATAAAAAAAGGCTGGTGAAATCTCGCCAGCCTTTATCGGTATTCGTTTTTTAACGATAAGGTTAAACGTTAAATCTAAAGTGAACAACGTCACCATCTTTAACGATATAATCTTTGCCTTCTAGACGCCATTTACCTGCTTCTTTAGCACCAGATTCACCATTAAATTCAACAAAGGCATCGTAGCCAACCACTTCAGCGCGAATAAAGCCTTTTTCAAAGTCAGTGTGAATAACACCTGCTGCTTGAGGTGCTGTTGCGTTTTGACGCACGGTCCATGCACGCACTTCTTTAACACCTGCTGTGAAGTATGTATGTAAATGAAGTAATGAATAACCTGCGTTAATTACGCGGTTTAGGCCTGGTTCTTCTAAGCCCATTTCTTCCATAAATATTTCACGATCTTCTTCTTCCATTTCTGAAAGCTCACCTTCAATCTCTGCACATACCGCAACAACTACGGCGTCTTCTTGGGCAGCAATTTCTTTTACTTGATCAAGGTAAGGGTTATTTTCAAAACCATCATCATTGACATTAGCAATGTACATGGTTGGCTTTATGGTTAAAAAGTTTAAATATTTAATGGCTTCTTTTTCTTCTTTAGATAATTCTAAAGAACGAATCATATTACCTTCTTCAACATGCTTTAAAATGTTTTCTAAAATAGGTAATTCAAACTTAGCGTCTTTATCGCCGCCTTTGGCTTTCTTTTGTTGGCGAACGATTGCGCGCTCAGCAGTATCCATATCGGCAAGGGCTAACTCAGTGTTGATCACTTCAATGTCGTCAGCCGGGTTTACACCACCAGCAACGTGAACAATGTTGTCGTTTTCAAAACAACGAACTACATGACCAATTGCGTCGGTTTCACGAATATTAGCTAAAAATTTGTTACCTAAACCTTCACCCTTAGAGGCACCTGCTACTAAACCAGCAATATCAACAAATTCCATTGTTGTTGCAATAACACGTTCAGGGCCTACAATCTCAGCAAGTTTGTCTAAGCGAGGATCAGGCACAGGTACTACACCTGTATTAGGTTCGATGGTACAAAACGGGAAGTTAGCCGCTTCAATACCTGCTTTAGTTAGTGCATTGAATAGTGTTGATTTACCAACGTTTGGTAGGCCAACGATGCCACATTTAAATCCCATGTTTGCTTCCTATAAAGTTGTTATTGTGCTTTGAATGAATGCAGACGATTTTGTGCTTTTTTCAAGTCGTCTTTTTGCCATATTTCGAAACACCTAGATGCTTCATCAACACATTGATCAATTAAATCTTGTTCATTGGCAGGTGCTTTTCCTAACACATGCCCAGTTACGCGATCACGATGGCCAGGATGACCAATGCCAATGCGTAACCGATAAAAATCTTTATTATTTGCCATACGAGCGATGATATCTCGTAACCCATTGTGTCCACCGTGACCACCACCTTTTTTAATTTTGATCGTGCCGGGTTCCATATCTAACTCGTCATGTGCGACCAACATATTCTCGACTGGAATACGGAAAAAATTAGCAAGTGGTGCAACAGCTTGGCCACTTCTATTCATAAAAGTTGTTGGTATTAATAAATGGACGAGTTCTTCACCAATATAGCCTTTGCCATATAAGCCGAAGTACTTTTTTTCTGGACGTAGGGGAATGTTATAGCGTGAGGCGAGTTCTTCAACGAACCAAACACCTGCATTATGGCGAGTTCTAGTATATTCGGGGCCAGGATTACCTAGCCCCACAACTAGCTGAATGTTAGTCGTCAAGGAAAGTTCCTCGTCGATTATTCTTCAGTAGCTACTTCTTCAGCTGCTTCTTCGTCATCACTTCCGCCTTTAGGAGCGTTAGCAGTAACAACAGCTTGGTCGTGATCTTCACCTTTGGCTAATTCATCAGAAGTAACACCTTCTGGTAATTTAACGTCAGATAAGTGAAGAGTTTGACCTACTTCTAAGTCTGCACAATCAACTTCGATGAACTCTGGTAACTTACCTGGTAAACAAGTAATTGCGATTTCATTGATGTGGTGAGCAAGAACAGCACCTTTCTTCGCTACAGCTTCTTCGTTGATGAAGTGAACTGGAACGTTAGTGTGAATGTCGTGAGTAGCATCTACACGTAAAAAGTCTAAGTGCATTACTAATGGCTTGAACGGGTGACGTTGCATGTCTTTTAATAAACACTCAACTTTTTCACCGTCAACATTCAAAGTTAACACGTGTGAATAGAACGCTTCTTCTTCTTGTGCACGGAACACGTGGCGGTGCTCTAAAGTTAAAGAAACAGGGTCTTTGCCTTCACCGTAAAGGATCGCTGGAACTTTGTTCGCGTGACGTAGGCGGCGGCTCGCACCTTTCCCTAGGTCAGTACGTACTTCAGCATCCAAAGTAAAAATATCAGTCATGATTTTGTACTCAATAATAAATTAAAATTGTGTTGCTTTTTGCGACCAAAAACAACTATGTACCTTCTTTACTAGCAAGAAATTCTTGCTTGAGGTAAAAAAGGCGCGCAATAGTAACATTTAGCTGCGTTAGTTGACAATGGTTAAATGGGAAAAGGCGTAATTTATAAGCCGTATTTACTCGCTATTTCTTGATACTTACCCGATTGCTTGGCTGATACTAAGCATTTATCAATATTTTCAAGGAACACTTTCTTGTTATCAATGTTATTGCTAGCTTTAGAAACCGTGAGATAGTATGGCTTTTTGGCAACGGTAAACGGGTGCACCCTCACTTCGTCAGCGATGCCTAATTGTTTAGCTCGCCATTTAAAGGTTTCTTTTGAATTGGCCATGACTTGAAATCTTGGTGGGCTTGTTAACATCTGTCCGAACATCGAATCAATATCATACCCTTCAGTTACTTCGTCATGTAAACGTTTTTCTTCAATAATTTTTAGTACCTCTGGTGTATGGGCTATCCCTGATAGGTTACCAAATTTATATTTATAGAGGTCTTCAATTTTTTCAATGGTTACCTGATCAGTTTTTACCGAGACAAATCCATACTCACTGATAAATATGGGCTCTTTGCTATAAAGGACAAAGTTTTCTCTCGACTTCTTATGGGAGTATACGGCGATATCTAGCTGTCCTGATTTCATATAAAGATGTGTACGTTTTACTGGCAAGTTAAGATAATCTAAGCGGTAAGTTTCTCCGTTAAGGCAATAAGACAGCAACTCTTTACCCAACCCTAAATATTGCCCTTCAAGTTTAGGAAAAAAGAAAGGTGGCCATTTGATGTCATTAATTTTAATTGCCATAGTATTAGCAATAGCTACAGGCATAACAGCTATCCACACTAAGCTTAACCACAGTATATTTGTCAGCATAATCCTGCGCATAACTGATACCTAACGTTGAGATCTTACTTTTAATAAAGCACAATTTTAGTACTAATCAACTCTAATTTACGGTCAATAGGTGTCGTTAAGCGGTCAATATTTCTATCTTGTGCTTAGCTTATAGTGAGCATAATGAAGCAGGTTAGAGTATTTTTATGACGATTATCGTAGCATCAATTCCACTTTTCTTAATTCTTATCGCGGTTGAACTGTGGTTCGACAAAAAGCGAGGTACCCATTACTACCGCTTCAATGACGCGATAAACTCGTTGAGTTTGGGGATTTTAAGTCGTTTTACTGGGGTACTAAAATCATTGCTCCCGCTTTCTATTTATGTCGCTATTTATCAAGAGTTTGCGCTATTTGAGCTGCCATCAAATTCCGTTTGGGTTTGGTTATTTGCATTTATTATCTACGATTTAGCTTATTATTGGGTACATCGGCTGAATCATCGTATTCACGTGATGTGGGGCTCTCATGTTGTTCATCATTCAAGTGAAGAATACAATTTAACAACTGCCCTCAGGCAAACAAGTACGCCGAGCTTACTGGCTTGGCTAGTTTATTTGCCGTTAGCATTTATTGGTGTTGACCCTATTGTCTTTATTGCTTGTGCGTCTTTAAATCTTGTCTATCAATTTTGGGTTCATACACGTCACGTTAATAAAATGCCTGCATGGTTTGAAGCAATAATGGTGGCGCCTAGCCATCACCGTGTCCATCACGCACTTAATCGCGACTATATTGATAAAAACTATGCTGGCGTTTTTATCGTTTGGGATAAAGTATTCCAGTCGTTTCAAGCCGAAAAAGAAGGTATTGATATTGTTTATGGGGTTAGTCATCAGTTAAAAAGTTGGAATCCATTTTGGGCAAACCTTCAAGTTTACTGGAACCTATTAAAAGATGCCTATTGGGCAAAAGGGTTTAAAGACAAGTGGAAAGTGTTTTTTATGCCGCCAGGTTGGCGCCCAACAGACGTTAACGAGGCGCACCCTAGATCTTATGCCACCACCAAAACAATGAAGAAGTACGATGTTTCTCTCTCTGGCCCAATGAAGCGCTATATCTTCATTCAATTTCTTATCATGATGGTGCTTACTGTGACCTTCTTGTTACAGGTAGCAAGCTTGCCACTGGACAATTTGGTGCTTATTTGTTTACTTGCGAGCGCGTCGTTGATAATGATCAGTGGCCTTCAAGAATTAAAATCTTGGACGATTTGGGGCGAACCTATTCGATTAATGTTTGTGTCGGTTGTTTTTTACATACTGCTTGCACCAATAGTGAAAATTCACTTTACTAGCTATTTGGTGGCGATAACTTTGTTAGAGCTTGGCTATTTTTATATCGTAACAAAACACAATATGGAAAATACGGGGCAGTTGACGTCAGAGTCTTGATTGAGAAAGTTTAATAGCGGTTGGCTGTAGTCGATAGGCTTGCGGTGTTACACCAAACCAACGTTTAAAAGCTCGTTGGAAAGCACTTTGCTCTGAATAGCCTAATATCGAGGAAATATAAATTAACTTGTGATTGGTTTGTGTTAAGTAACTAATCGCTAGTTGTTGTCTTATCGATTCAACTAAAAGCGTCAGGTTTATTTGTTCTTTTTGAAACTGACGCTGTAATTGCCTGACACTAATGTCTAAATGGTTTGCGACATCTTCTAAGTTAGGCAACTGCTTGGGTAATTGCTCAATGATGTATTCTCGAATAATATCCATGGATGCTGATTGACGTTTGTTGGCCAGTTGCTGCTCAGCTTGGCCAACAAGTACATTCAATACATCACTATTACTACTAACAATAGGGAGTGTTAACGACTTTATATGGATTTTGACGCCATTAAAGTCATCGCCAAAAATCACTGGGCAACGAAAAAACGCTTGGTACTCTTTTACCGTTGTTAAGCACTGGTGAGTAAAGTGAACACTAATAGGTGCATCGGTACTTCGAGTATAGCTAAACGCAAAAGTCAGCCACGCAGTAATAACATGTTCAATGTTGTTTTTACTGGCCGCAGGGTGCGAGATATAACGCATAGTTAATACATTGTCATTGATTTCATGCTCAGCTTGACCAACATTACCAATCAAACATTGGTAGCGTTTTTGATAATAAAGCGCCTGTTCAAGGTTTGGGGCTGCAACGACAATATGACCTAATATCCCCCAAATTCCCAATTCGAATGCCTGGCCGAAATGAAAACCGATATTTTCGATTTTTAAGATGCGGCTAGCCTCAGCAAGCAGTGCGTCATAGGTTGATAAATCGTAGCGCGTTTTTGCATCTGCAAAGCTAACTTCATCAGTGGCTAGCGTTGTTAATATCTGCTGCTTCTTTATGCCTTGTTGCATTAAGAAATGCGCTAAAGACTTCACACAATATTGAGGTACTTGATAATCCATCGTGCAGTTAGGCTGCTTTATGTAGCGATTGGGCGAAAATGCCACGGGTAATATAGTATTGAGCAAGGTAGTAAGTCACCATAACAAGATAACTAGCCCCTGAAAAAGGGGTTACAAATAGGTTGGTTGCTAGCAAAGTATCAGACACTAAAAAGAAACATACGCCTAATTTCACTTGATTGTTTAGCCCTTTATAAAACGCAATCATTGCCATCACACTTATCACAACTAAATAGGTTGCAACTGGCACCATTAGTGAACTGGTATGGGGCAAAATGATATAGGCTGCGACCCCAGCAAATCCTAAAATAGCGACTAACTCGATATATTGAGGCTGCCTGTTATTGGTGTTGCTTTTTAATGTCAAAAAATAAATGCCATAGCATAGGTGAGCAATTAAAAAAGCGCCTAAACCATACTGGAAACTCATAGGGCTGGAAATCGAGAGGAAGATATCTCCAGTCATACTAAATAGAAGTGCTAAGCTCATGAATATTTTATGTCTACCCTCCAATTGACTAAAGCAGGTTAAAAAAAGCAGGAATATTGGTAATGCTTTTACCGAGAACTGAAACGGGTAGGTGGTAAAGGGTAAACTTGCTAGATAGATAATTGCGGTAAATAGATATAAATAGGTAACTTTTTTGTCAAACATTGGTTGTTATTTTTGTCATTGTTTTTCTTTTTATAGCATTTAATTTTAATTATTTATACAGTAGCGCCTTTTGTTACTAACACGGCTGATTTTTAGGAGTAAATTTTATGAAAAACTTGTTGGGTGTTATTTCTGGAATCAACATATTTGTTCGTGATTATGATGAGGCAATTGCTTTCTATCAAGACGTTTTAGGCTTTGAGTTAATTGAAGATATGGCGATGGGCACCGAAAAGCGTTGGGTAACACTTAAGCCAAATACTGCATGCCAAACACAAATAATTTTATCTAAAGCTCAGTCAGCAGAGAAGAAGTCGCTGGTTGGTAAGCAAGCGGGCAGCAGTGTACTGATGATTTTAACGACACCTGACTTTGATCGCACGTATCAACATTATATTGAACATGGTGTCACGTTTAGTGAAGCACCTAGACGCGAGCCGTATGGTAAAGTGGTTATTTTCGAAGATCTTTATGGCAACAAGTTTGATTTAATTGAACCGGCTGAACGATAAAAGCTAGCACAGTAGTTGTTTTACGCGGTAAAAAAAAACGGAGCTACAGGCTCCGTTTCTTATTTCAAATTCAAACGATATTAGTCTTCAAACATCGCTGAAATAGATTCTTCGTTACTAACGCGACGTATCGCTTCAGATAACATACCACTTAGCGTTAATTGACGTACGTTAGGTAGCGCCATTAACTCTTTCGATAATGGAATTGAGTCAGTTACAATAACTTCATCAATCACTGAATCTTTTAAGTTTTGCACTGCATTACCTGATAAAACAGGGTGAGTAGCGTATGCATAAACGTTTTTAGCGCCGTGCTCTTTTAGCGCAGCTGCAGCTTTAGCTAGCGTGCCGCCAGTATCAATCATGTCATCAACAATAATACAGTCACGACCTTCAACATCACCGATAATATGCATTACTTGAGCAACATTTGCTTTAGGACGACGTTTATCGATAATTGCTAAATCTGCATCATCTAATAACTTAGCGACAGCACGAGCACGCACAACACCACCGATATCTGGAGAAACTACTACAGGGTTATCAAGCTCTTTTTCAACCATATCTTCTAATAAGATAGGTGTACCAAATACGTTGTCTACCGGTACATCAAAGAAACCTTGAATTTGCTCTGCGTGTAAATCAACTGTTAAAACACGGTCAACACCAACACTAGATAAGAAGTCAGCAACTACTTTAGCTGTGATTGGTACACGAGCACTGCGTACACGACGATCTTGACGAGCATAACCAAAATAAGGCATTACCGCTGTAATACGACCAGCAGAAGCACGACGAAGTGCGTCTACCATGACGATTAATTCCATTAAGTTGTTGTTAGTTGGTGCACAAGTTGATTGGATGATGAATACATCGGCACCGCGGACATTCTCAGTGATTTCGACACTGATTTCACCGTCGCTGAAACTACCTACTTTTGCTTCACCTAAGTTCATATACAAACGATCAGCAATTTTCTTAGCCAGTTCAGGGGTGGCGTTACCCGCAAAGATCTTCATGTCAGGCACTGTCAGTTCCTCAGAAACTTTTTTGACATTAAAATTAACGCTCATAGCCACTAACTATGAGCAATGAATTTACATTTTACCAATTAATGGCAATTTTTTGCTGCTAGAAGGGGAAATTCTTAACAGCATGCATTAAAGGAGAAGTGTTTGCTCCTTTAGCTACAAACGATTCAATGCCTTGCGGCAGCTTACTTTGAATGTAACGTGCCTCTTGTTCACAGGTAAAGCTCGAAAATATACAAGCGCCCGTGCCCGTCATTTGAGACGGCGCATATTCTACCAACCAAGCTAATAGGTTGGCAACCTCAGGATAGCGATTTATTACCCAATTTTGACAATCATTATGGCAACTCGCTAGTTCGTAGTCACCTTTATCTATTGGTGCAGTATTTCGAGTTAAATCAGGTGCGCTAAATACCTCAGCGGTAGAAATACTGACATCAGGTTTGGTCACTAAATACCAATGTTCTTGTGGGCTTTGAGGGTGAATGATTTCTCCAACACCTTCTGCAAAGGCAGCGTGACCATGAACAAATATCGGCACGTCAGCGCCTAAACTCAGGCCTAATGCTGCAAGTTCTGTTGTTGTATAGTTTAATTGCCATAGCTTATTGAGTGCGACCAGCACCGTGGCTGCGTTTGACGAACCACCGCCAAGGCCACCGCCCATTGGCAACACTTTATCAATCGATATTTTTACGCCTTTATCGGCCTTACTCACTAATTGTAATTTTTTTGCCGCTTTTACAATTAAATTGTCATCGTGGGCAACACCTTTAAATGTTGTTAAAAGTTCAACCTTACCTGAGTCCGTTAATTCAAAGGTTAGTTTATCGCCAAAATCTAAGAACTGAAAAAGCGTTTGAAGGTTGTGATAACCGTTACTTCGTTGTCCGGTAATGTGTAGGAATAAGTTTAATTTTGCTGGTGCTGGAAAGCTAAAACGTTGACTCACTGACTAGAGTTCCCATCGATTAATTTGAAGTTTGATAGATAACTGCCCCTGCGTGATATCTATTTTATGTGGCAGCATAATTTGATTAACAGGGCGATATTGTCGGTATTTTACCTGCCATTGCTGCTGATTGAAATCACTATTCAAACCGCTAGGGTAGATATTGCTTTGATCATAGATGAGTTGGTCGTTAGTAATATGAGGACGAGCTTTTAACCAATCATTCAACGCATTAACTGGCAGGGTTAACCCTGTAAGCTGCCAAATGAGGTAGGAAAGGTTCGTTCCTTGGTGGCTTTCACCGTCAACATGGATAACATAATCTTGGGTTTGTTTTTCGAGCTCTAGAATATTAATCCCTAAAAATGTCGACAAGCTCAGTTTTTCTAACTGCTGGTTGTGTGTTTGCCACAAGACATTAGCACTTTGGCGCTCTTTGGGCGTGATGAAGGCAAGTTTTCCTGTAAACTGCCAATCACTGAGTTGGCTTAATTGTTGTTGATATTGATCGTCTGTGATTTCTCCGGTTATCTCAGGTAATTCGGACGTTGTGCTACAACCTGACAACAAAATGAAAAGAGAAAAGGTGATAAGAAAGTGTTGTTTCATTATTTTTACTATTAAGAATCAATTAACTTATTTGAACACAGCTTGTAAGGTGCTTTCAATCACTAGCGTTTTTTCGTAAAATACCCGGAATATTTTTGATGACATTATGTTTTTAACTATTTGATTAAATTTTTATCAAATATTGATGTTTAAAACGTTATTTTCTTTGCTACAGGTTATTTTTTTCTTCTATGTCAATTGTCGCTGTTGGGATCAATCATAAAACCGCACCCGTATCGGTGAGGGAAAAAATCGCCTTTAGTCCAGACACGTTGACACTTGCCTTGCAAGAAATGTTATCTCAAGTGCAGTGTCAAGAAGCCGCTATTTTATCTACCTGTAATCGCACTGAGCTTTATTTAGTGAAGCCGGGCGAACACGAACTCACTCAAGATAGAGTGATCTCATGGTTAGAGAAGCATCACAACATTCCTGCATCTACCCTTGTGCCAAGTTTATATTGGCACCAAGATCAAAAAGCTGTCACGCACATGATGCGAGTTGCCTGTGGTTTAGATTCATTAGTATTAGGTGAACCACAAATACTTGGTCAAATGAAACAAGCCTATAGCCAAGCAAAAGCTGCCGGCTCGATGGCGTTAGTGATGGACCGTTTATTTCAGCGTACTTTTGGTGTTGCTAAGCAAGTTCGCACTGAAACTGAAATAGGTGAGAATGCCGTTTCTGTAGCCTTTGCTTCGGTAAACCTTGCAAAGCATATTTTCGGCAAACTTGAAAAGGCACGGGTATTGTTGGTTGGTGCAGGTGAAACTATCGAATTGGTAGCTAAACACCTCTACGACAATAATGTCGGACATATCACCGTTGCAAACCGCACTATTTCTCGTGCCGAAGGCATGGCGAAACAAATCGGTGCGGATGTTATTACACTAGCGCAAATTCCTGAGCAAATGGCAAAAGCTGATATTGTCATCAGTTCTACGGGTAGTACGTTGCCAATCATCGGTAAAGGTATGGTTGAAACCGCACTTTCAGAGCGTAAACATCGTCCTATGTTTATGGTTGATTTGGCCGTGCCTAGAGATATAGAAGAGCAAGTTACCGAATTAGAAGACGTATTTTTGTATACGGTCGATGATTTGCAAACGATTATTGCTCAAAATATTGAAAATCGTAGAAAAGCAGCTGTTCAGGCTGAGTCGATTGTCTGTGATCAAGCAGGCAATTTTATGCTATGGTTGCGTGGATTAAATACCCAAGATGCTGTCATTAGCTATCGAAACCAGTGTGTAACTGAACGAGATATATTATTAGAAAGAGCAAAAAGTCAGTTAGCAAATGGCAAAGCGCCTGATGCAGTAATTAACGAATTAGCGACTAAACTGACGAACAAATTAATGCACGCGCCAACCCATGCTTTACAAAAAGCAGCCCAAGGTGGCGAGTTAGACAAATTAATCTATTTGCGTGATGTTTTTAACTTAGATGTTGAAGACATTAGCAAGCAAAAATAGACCTCAAATTAAGAGACCTTGTATTTTCCATGAATAAATCAGTTTATCAAAAACTTGAAGGCTTAGTTGAACGCTTTGAAGAGGTGCAGGCGTTATTATCTGATCCTGAAACTATTTCAAATCAAGATAAGTTTTTAGCGTTATCAAAAGAGTTTAAGCAACTTGAAGTGGTTGTTAATGCTTTTAACGACTATCAAGGCGCAGAAGATGATCTTGCTACAGCAGAAGAAATGCTAAAGGAAGATGACGCTGATATGCGTGAAATGGCGCAAGAAGAGTTTAAGGCGGCGAAAAAGGCGATTGAGCAGTTAGAGCACGATTTGCAAATTTTACTTTTACCACGTGATCCGAATGATGATAACAACTGTTTCATTGAAATTCGTGCAGGTGCTGGTGGCGACGAAGCGGCTATTTTTGCTGGTGACTTATTCCGCATGTATTCTCGTTATGCTGAGAAAAAAGGCTGGAAAGTAGAAGTCATGAACATGAATGAATCTGAGCAAGGTGGCTACAAAGAGATCATCGCTAAAATTAATGGTGAAGGCGTTTTCGGTGAAATGAAGTTTGAATCAGGTGGTCACCGTGTACAACGTGTGCCAGAAACTGAATCACAAGGTCGTGTTCATACGTCGGCTTGCACTGTTGTTGTTATGCCTGAAATTCCAGAATCACAAGCAATAGAAATTAACAAAGCCGATTTAAAGGTTGATACGTTCCGCGCCTCTGGTGCAGGTGGTCAGCACGTTAACAAAACAGACTCAGCCATTCGTATTACTCATATTCCAACAGGTGTTGTTGTTGAATGTCAGGATCAACGTTCTCAACATAAAAACCGTGCTCAAGCAATGTCGGTACTTCAAGCGCGTTTACAACAAGCTGAAGATGATAAACGCCGTCAAGAAGAAGAGTCATCTCGTCGTAGTTTAGTAGCAAGTGGTGATCGTTCAGAGCGTATTCGCACCTATAACTTCCCGCAAGGGCGTATGTCAGACCACCGTATCAATTTAACCTTGTACCGATTAAATGAAGTGATGGAAGGTAGTTTACAATTAGTTATGGATCCTATCCTGCAAGAAAACCAGGCTGATTTACTGGCCGCGCTTTCTGAACAAAACCATTAGGTTGTATGTTTAATTCGCCAATAACGGTTAAGCAACTCATCGGTGATGCCAGTGCATTGTTAAATGATATATCTGATAGTCAAATACTTGATTGTCAGATACTACTCTGTCATGTTCTAGACAAACCAACAAGCTACGTACTGACTTGGCCTGAGCAAGAAGTTTCAGCTGATAACCTAACGAGATTCACACAGTTATTTAGTCGCCGACTTAATGGTGAACCAATTGCCTACATTGTTGGTGAAAAAGAGTTTTGGTCATTGCCACTTTTGGTGTCTCCTGCAACGCTGATCCCTAGACCAGACACAGAAACACTTGTTGAACTTGTTTTAAATCACCATCAATCTTCACAGCTTAAATGTTTAGATTTAGGAACGGGAACAGGGGCCATTGCCCTCGCTTTAGCAAGTGAGAACCCTAAATGGCAAATTGAAGCGGTCGATTTCAATGCTGATGCCGTGGCGCTAGCTAATACAAATAAGCAACGCTGCGGTTTAAATACGGTAACTATTTATCAAAGCGATTGGTTTAGTCAGGTCAAAGAGTCTTCATTTGACATTATCGTGTCTAATCCCCCCTATATTGATGCGTTAGACCCACATTTATCTCAAGGTGATGTCCGTTTTGAACCGTCTTCTGCTTTGGTAGCCAACGATGAAGGATTAGATGACATTCGCCATATTATTGATAAGTCAAGATCGCACCTAAGTTCCAATGGCGGCAGCTTATACATCGAACATGGCTTTGAGCAAGGCAAGCAAGTACGTGATTTATTAACTCAATATGGCTATCGCGATGCGGTAACGCAAAAAGATTTTGGCGGAAACCCTCGTATCACGTATGCTAGTTTCTTCGCTAATTAATTTCTTTATTTAAATAACAATAATTTCAAGGATAAATAATGAAGCACTTACACATGACACTTGCAGCACTTAGCATTGCATTATTCTTTTTACGCTTTGTGTGGTTGATGTTAGGTTCAGAGCAATTACAGAAAAAATGGGTGAAAATTACCCCTCACGTTATTGATACCGCGCTATTAGCCATCGGTATTGTGATGGCTGTTAAGTTAGCCCTTAGCCCATTTGAATATATGTGGTTTGGTGAAAAAATCATCGCAGTTTTTGCGTACATTTTTACTGGCTATTACACCCTTAAGTTGGCACGCAACAGAACGATGCAAATTATTGGCTTCTTAGGGGCGATGGGTTGGGTGATGTTGGTTGCTCGTCTTGCTATTAGCAAACAACCTATATTTTTTATTTAACTGATATTGGCTATTGAAAGTTTGTCAGTAGCCCTTATATCCCACCTCATAAAGTAGTTTTTTGAAGTAGTAGATGAACGAATTATTATTAGCTGAATTGAAGTCAGAGCATATTAACATGCTTGATACCTTAGTGCTTGCCGAAGAGTTTATTTTTGGCGCGGGTATTAAACCTATTCCACAGGTGCAGGCACTTGCTGATCATTGTTTAGCTGAAATTGAAGATATTGAAGATGAGCTTACTCAAGCTGAAACTTTAATTAACGAATTGTTTGTTAATCAACTTTTTCTCGATAAAAAACACACGTTATGGCCAGTTTCTAGCCATCAAATCGTACCTAGTTTGCTTTATCGCATTATGTCACCGGCGTTAAAATGTATCTTGCTATCGCATATCATTAAGCATTGTGGCTTTGAGGGGAATATTGTTTACGTACCAGAAAAATTGATGGTGCAACTGGTATGTGATGAAGACTATACCATTATCTTTGATCCTATCGTCGGTGACTCTTTAACGTGGGAAGACTTAAGTCTTCGTATGTCAGATAGCGATCATTTTATTAACTTTCAGCAAGTAGAGCCTTTGTCAGACAAAGAGGTATTGCTTAAGCATTTCTCGTCGTTAAAAGAAGCGTTAATTCGTGAAAATGAATATCGCAAAGCATTGAAATGCATCGATGTTATTTTGGCACTAAAACCAGATGACCCCTATTTAAGACGTGACCGTGGCTTTTTGCTTCATCAACTTGATTGTTTTAAAGTAGCCTATGATGACTACCGATACTTTGTGGAACAGTGTCCGCAAGATCCAGCAGCTCAGCTGCTAAAGCTGCAATTAGAAAATATCACGATTACCGACACCATTTTACATTAGTTACGGAGACTACATGGTTGATACGCCAATGATCACCAATGATGCAACAGTACTTGGCTTACTGGTTATTTTGCTAGGTGGTGTTTTTTATACTGCGCAGCATAATGGCGCGATGTGGAAAAAGTTTTACGCTGTTGTGCCAGCCGTGTTACTTTGTTATTTCTTACCTTCTTTATTGAATACTTTTGGTGTCATCAGCGGTAAAGAGTCGAATCTATACTATGTTGCATCCCGTTACTTATTACCTGCATGTTTGGTGTTATTAACGCTAAGTGTTGACTTGAAATCAATCTCAAAACTTGGCGCTAAAGCCGTTATTCTGTTCTTCACTGGTACCCTTGGTATTATTATTGGCGGACCAATTGCCTTATTGCTAGTTGCTCAATTTTCACCTGAATTATTAGGTGTTACTGGGCCAGATGCAGTATGGCGAGGCATGACCACTGTCGCTGGAAGTTGGATTGGTGGTAGTGCTAACCAAGCAGCTATGAAGGAAATTTATGGTGCAGGCGATCAAATATTCTCTGTCATGGTCACGGTTGATGTTATCGTCGCGAACCTTTGGATGGCGGTGATTTTAGTGATGGCGGGCAATGCCAAAACGATTGATGCCAAGACAGGCGCTGACACGTCGGCGATCAGCGAGCTTAAGCTGAAAGTAGAGCAGTTTCATGCTAAGCACGCGCGTATACCAACCCTTGCAGATATCATGATTATCATTGCGGTTGGTCTTGGTGTAACTGGTTTTGCTCATTTATTTGCTGACAACATCACGCCATATTTTGTTGAACACTTTCCAAATACTGATCGTTTTAGTTTTCACAGTAAATTCTTTTGGATGATAGTTTTTGCTACCTCAGTAGGTATTGCTTTATCTTTTACTAAAGCGAGAGAGTTAGAGGGTGTAGGTGCTTCAAAAATCGGTTCAGCATTTTTATACCTTTTAATCGCGACGATTGGCATGAAAATGGATGTCACCATGATATTGGATACACCTATCTATTTTATTATTGGCATGATTTGGATGCTCATTCATGCAGGCTTAATGCTATTCGTCGCTAAATTAATAAAAGCCCCGCTGTTTTATATGGCTGTTGGTTCACAGGCCAATGTCGGTGGCGCTGCATCTGCACCCGTTGTTGCATCAGCATTTCACCCGTCGTTAGCGCCTGTAGGCGTGTTGCTTGCTGTATTAGGCTACACTGTGGGAACATACATGGCATGGCTGTGTGGACAAATTTTACAAGCTATTGGTTAATTCGTTAGCCAAAGCATTACTAATTAGGAAAACATATGAGTAAGCAATTAATTGAGCTTAATCAAATTGAAATCGCCAATGATAAGCCATTCGTATTATTTGGTGGTATGAATGTTTTAGAGTCTCGAGACTTAGCAATGACTATTGCTGAAGCGTATAAAGAAACAACGCAAAAGCTTGGTATACCCTACGTTTTTAAAGCCTCTTTTGACAAAGCGAACCGTTCATCTGTGCATTCTTTCCGCGGTCCAGGTCTTGATGAAGGCTTAAAGATATTTGAAGAGATAAAATCGACCTTCAATGTACCTATCATTACTGATGTTCACGAACCTCATCAAGCGCAGCCTGTTGCTGATGTGGTTGATATTATTCAATTACCAGCGTTTCTAGCCCGTCAAACTGATCTTGTTGTCGCAATGGCGAAAACAGGAGCCATTATCAATGTTAAAAAGCCTCAGTTTTTAGCCGCTCATGAAATGCGCCATATTATTACTAAGTTCGGTGAAGCAGATAATGATAATATCATTTTATGTGAGCGTGGCAGCTGCTACGGCTACAACAATCTTGTTGTTGATATGTTAGCGATGGATGAGATGAAAACGATGGCACCTGTTATGTTCGATGCGACTCATGCTCTGCAGCAACCAGGCGGGCGCAGTGACTCTGCTGACGGCCGAAGAGCCCATGCCGCGCAACTTGCTCGTAGTGGCATGGCAATCGGTATTGCCGGCTTATTTATTGAGTCTCATCCCGACCCAGATAATGCTAAATGTGACGGTCCTTGTGCTTTACCATTAGAAAAACTTGAGCCGTACTTAGCGCAAATGAAAGCGATCGATGATTTAGTGAAAGGTTTTGAACCGCTAATTACAGAATAGCCGATGGTAGTATACGTAGTTACTTCTGCGTTTAGCAAAAACTAAAAAAGGTGCCTAGGCACCTTTTTTTGTTTGTTTCGTCTGCGCTTATTCAGCTGTTAGGCTAATTGTATCATCTGCTAATTCAGCGATTAATGCCGGATGCTGCGTTAAGCTTGCATTTTCAGTATCAAGTTGAAACACTTGCTTAGCTAACATATCTAGCTGTTCGTTGATTTTCATTAGATCTGTTGAAATTTCAACGTGAGCAACGTTAGTTAACTGCGCTGTATTTACAGGTGTAGCGATTTCTAAGCTCGCTGCGTTTGCAACAGGTAAGAGGACAGTCAGGGTGCAAGTAGCAGTAAGTTTTTTAATAAAAGTCATGTTTTTAATTCCAGAAAAAAGTTAATAAATCTAATAGATTTTTAGGGCTTTATTCTTCTTATGAAAAAGACTTTAATTTGCGTTTTCTCTGAGCCTTGTGATTTTTAGAGTTAAATCAAGGTGAAAGAATGTCGCCCTTATCTACAGTGCAAATTTTAGTCTTATACTGGTAAAAAATAAAATGACAATTTATAATGTTAATCATTAGAAAAACTAATGTATTTATGTGTGTTGTTTTAGGTCAATAAATAAATATTCAGTTAACTGCGTTAGTTATCCATTTGTTATAAGACTGTTAAGTCAAAAAGGTGCTTTGTGGCAGTAAGATTACCTCCGTTAAATGCGTTGCGTGCGTTTGAAGCGTCAGCGAGACACTTAAGCTTTACAAGAGCTGCAGAAGAATTGTTTGTTACTCAGGCCGCCATTAGCCATCAGATCAAGTCGTTGGAAGAGCATTTAGGCATAAAATTATTTATGCGTAAAAATCGTGCGCTACTTTTAAGTGAAGAAGGGCAAAGTTACTACTTAGACATTAAAGATGTTTTCAATTTGTTACATGACGCGACAGAAAAGTTACTTGCTCGTGGTGCAAAAGGGGCAATTACTGTTAGTTTGCAACCAAGTTTTGCTATTCAGTGGCTTGTACCTCGCCTTAATGATTTTAATGAATTACATTCTGAAATTGATGTCCGTATCAAAGCCGTTGACCAACCAGATAATTCACTGACAGAAGATGTCGATATAGCTATTTACTATGGTAGAGGTCGCTGGCCGAATGTTGTTGCTAAGCAACTTCATACTGAGTATCTAATTCCTGTGTGTTCGCCGCTTTTAATGACAGGAAAAAAGCCTATTCATACTGTTGACGATTTAAAACAGCACATTTTGCTTCACGATACTTCAAGACGTGATTGGAAGCGCTGGGTTAAACAAGTGGGCTTAAAAGGTATAAACGTAAATCATGGCCCGATATTTAGTCACTCAACTATGGTGTTGCAAGCAGCTATTCATGGTCAAGGTATTGCGCTTGCCAATAGTTTTCTTGCACAACCTGATATTGATGCGGGACGTTTGGTAAGCCCGTTTACTGATGTATTAATTAGCAAAGATGCTCATTTTTTGGTGTACCGTGAGCATCAGGCTGAGTTAGGTAAAATTGAAGCGTTTAACCAATGGATGATGGAAACTGTTGCAAAAGAGCAAAACGTGATTAGAGATGGGCATATTACCGATGAATAATATTATCCATGAACAAACAGACGACGCCATCGCAACTTTTATCTTTGCTCATGGCGCTGGTGCCGGCAAAGATCATGAATTTATGGTTGAAATCACACAAATGCTGTTGGCAAGAAAAGTTAATGTGATTCGTTTTGATTTTCCTTATATGGCAAAACGGCTGGTCGATAGTAAAAAATATCCACCCAATAGAATGCCTGTGTTACTTGACGCTTATCAAAGTGTTGTAGACTCATATCAAGATGAATTACCGTTGTTTATTGGTGGCAAGTCGATGGGCTCGCGTGTAGCAATGACATTGCTTGCTGAAAACGACGGTCGAAATGGCAAAATAAAGGGGGCTATCTGCTTAGGATACCCGTTTCATCCACCAAAAAAATTAGACAAATTACGATTAACGCCTCTTCAAGAAAACAAACGAAATACGCTAATTTGCCAGGGTAGTCGAGATACCTTAGGTAACCAGGAAGAGATTTTGGGCTATAGTTTGCCTAGTCACTACCAACTGTGCTTTTTACCTGATGGCGATCATGATCTTAAGCCTCGCGTTAAATCTGGGCATACACATCTGGCACATAAAGAAAAAGCCGTTAATGAGATGGTTACATTTATAAGACAACATTGTGAGCAGAGTAAAGATGAATAAAGCATGTCGTTATTTTATGGCATTTTTGCCAGTATTTATTGGCGTCAGTGGTGCTTTTTCTGTACTATTCGGCGCTTGGCTTGCTCATGCGTCCGCTAGTTATTCTTTAAGTGATGTTGAACGTATGACAAGTGCGCATTTTTATCAGTTTATACATACCGTTATTTTACTTGTACTATGGTTAGCCTTTGAGCATAAAGCACGTTTCGTGATTGCGTTAAGTGCCTTGTTAATGGTCAATGGGATTATATTATTTAGCGGCAGTTTGTATGTTAAAACCTTCTTTTCATATAGTGAAATAAGTGCGTTAGCACCCTTTGGCGGAATGAGTTTTGCGATAGGGTGGGGTGTTCTTCTATTTTTAGGTAAACGTAAATGACCTGTATTGTACTTTATTGTCGCCCTGGCTTTGAAAAAGAGTGTGGCGCGGAAATTCAAGAAAAAGCTTCATGGAGTGAGGCATTTGGCTACATTGAAGTATTAAAGAAACAAGGGATTGTGCTTTACCATTTATATAATGCTGAAGATGGCGAAAAGTTAATTGAAAAATTACCGCTTAAACGTCTTATTTTTGCGCGCCAATGGTTTTTAGCCTTAACACCACGTGTTGAATTACCAACGACAAACCGCGTTGAAGCGATTGTTGAAGCCTTGGGAACTGATTGGCAATACGTTGACTTACGTATGGAAACAGCTGATACCAATGATGGTAAAGCGTTGTCGAAATTTTGCAGGAAGCTTGCTGTACCTTTAAGGCAAGCACTACGTAAGCAAAAAATTATGACCGAAAAAGGTGATCATGACGGCGCTAATTTGCATGCGCTATTTTTATCAGGCCAAGAGGTTATTCTTGGTTATTCGCTAGGGCATAACAGTTCGCTACATCAAATGGGTATCCCGCGATTAAAATTCCCTAATCAATCACCGAGTCGCTCGACACTCAAGCTAGACGAAGCATTCCTACACTTTATTCCTAAAGAACAATGGGAAACCCGTTTATGCTCTGGCTTAAAGGCTGTTGATCTTGGTGCTGCGCCCGGCGGTTGGACATACCAACTCGTTCGCCGTGGTATGATGGTTTCATCGGTTGATAACGGCCCTATGGCAGAATCGTTAATGGATACTGGCCAAGTTAAGCACTATATGGTTGATGGTTTTAAATTTGTACCAAGTAAAATGAATGTTCATTGGTTGGTTTGCGATATGATTGAAAACCCTAAACGTGTCGCTAAATTAATGGTTAAGTGGTTACTTCACGGGTACTGCCAAGAAGCGATGTTTAATTTGAAGTTACCGCCAAAAGGTCGCTATCAAGAAGTTGTACAAGATTTACAACTTATGAAAGATGCTTTTAGCGAGGCTGAAGTGAAATATGAGCTCTATGCTAAGCATTTATACTACGATAGAGAAGAAGTTACCGTGCACGCTAGGTTATTAAGCCCTGCACCTTTTATTAAAAGTTAACTAAAGAAAAAGCGGCCTGTGCCGCTTTTTTATGACTTTTTACTGATTGTTTAACTGATTTTCTGACCGGTTAACTGGTTTCTACCATTTGCTTTACTGTGGTAAAGTTGCTCATCTGCAAGGTTTACAGCTTCAACAAGTTTAATTGTCGCATTGGGTGAAAGGTGGCAAACACCTATACTGACAGTAATTTGAAATAACGTTTCTTCATGCGTGAAAATCTCTTTTTCAATGAGCTTTCTATACGATTCAAACTTTTCATTGATTTGCTGCTCATCACCTTTAACAAAAACAATAAATTCTTCACCGCCGAAACGCGCTATTAAATCGGTGTTGCGTTTGAAGTGAGCTTTGAGCTTTTCAGCTAAGGTAATAATACAGGTATCACCGGTTAGATGGCCGTATAGATCATTTACTTTTTTAAAATGATCTATGTCTAACATTGCAATCGCGCAAGGTAGTTTCTCTCGTTGTGAAAGTTGAAAACTATTCTCTGCTAATTCATCAAAGCTGTTACGGTTTAAAAGGCCTGTTAAGCCATCGGTGCGTGCTTTAAGTTCCAGTTCAAAATTGAGGTGCTGTAACTGTTTGGTCTTTTCTTCTACTTCACTGGCCAAGTGTTGTTGATAATTACGTTGTAGGTTATGTGCGTGATTAATTTTCTTTGTTAAAAACGCAAACTCGGCAGGGCTGTCTGCCGGTAAGTTTACTTTCATGCCTTTATCAAGTTGGCTAAATTGCTCAATAAATTGGACTAATGGTGTTGTTAGCCGTTCTGATACGGTGCGAGCTAAAAATAGGAATAACACAATAATGGTGAATAAACTTAAAAGTACAACATAAAAATTATCAGTAATGAGTGTTGTAATAACGTCTGATGACTGGAACACAAACAGCTGCCAACCTCTTTCATTCTCAGTTACTTGGTAAAGATACTTTTTACCGTCAATTACAATCTCGAATGGTTTTGCGTTAGGGGCACGCTCTTGAGTTAATGCCTCGAAAAAGCCATCAACCATTTCTTTTTCAGGCATTGATTGGTAAATAACTTTCTTATTTGAATCTAAAATTAAAATAAATTCATTCGGGTTATCACCTAATAACTCATATTCAAATTCACCAAATTTGGGTAAGTTAAGTGAGCCTTCCGCAATACCTTGAAATTCATCATTTATGATGATTGGGCTACTGATACCAATAATCATATCAGAGCCAAAACCTCTACCTTGAAATACTTTTGAAATATAGGGCGTTAATGTTTCTTTAGGGTATTTGAAATATTCTCGGTCGGTTACTAAATGCTCATTTTTTGGTAGCTTGAGATAGTTTTGGTAAAAGCTATTTGGCGCGCCATGGGTAACTTCAGCCTGACTGTTAGCAATTAGCATTGAAATAAAGCCAGGGTAAAGGGCTAGATAATTATTTAATAGTTTTTGTTGCTCATCAGTTGATAATTGATAGTTTAGCGTGCTTGCCAACGCATCAATAGCGACTTGGTGACGGACAATATATTGTTCGATAATGGTCTCAAGCTCAGTCGCGTGATTAAATAATTTATCAACGGTTGTTCTTTCAAACTGACTAACAGATTTCTGCGTTAACGATAACGCGATAATTAGGCTTGGTAATACAATCGTTACAACACTTAGCCTAAAGATAATTTTGGATAAAGGCTCTCTTTTTCTATCCGGTAAGCTTGATGTCGTAACTTGAGGGGCGAAATAATTTAAGGCAATCGCAATAATGGTATACATAACACCGTTCAAAAGCTGTTTGCTCAAAATCATGATGTTAAAGTCAGCTGGCAAGTTAGCGAACAGTAAAATAGTGTAGGTTATAGGTAAGCCGATGAGTAACCAATAAATAATATCAGCGCTGAGTAGCCAAAACTTCTTTCTTAACATTAAGCCAAGAAAGAGGAGTTCTAAATTAAGTGTGAGAAAAAAGTAGGGGTTATCGGTTAAATACCACAATGAACCATTAGTGATTGCCGCGGCTATCAAAGCGCAGGAAAAGCCACGACTAAGTAAACAAAACAATACAAAGCTTTGACCAAGGTGTAAGGTAAGCTGACCGTATAAATCGAATGTCAAATAGATATTTGTTATCGCGCCCAAACAACCGAACAATAACCCATAAAGGTACAGTTCAGGACTTTTTAACTTATTGATTAATTTTTCTTTTGTTAACATCTACTTAACTATTTATTGTTTATGTTTTTTATCATAAATTGTTTTGTACCTTAAATGCAAAAAATTAAGCGGATAAATTTAAACATTCAAGGCATAAAAAAACCGGCTTATGCCGGTTTTTTTGATTTAGTTAAAGCCTTTCAATAACGGCGTCAGTAAAATCTGTTGTACCATGCTCACCACCTAAATCTCGTGTGGTTCTATCGCCTGATTCAATAACATCCTTTACTGCATTTCTAATGTTATTGGCTTTATCACCCATGTCTAAGTACTCAAGCATCTGAATAGCAGCAAGAATAACCGAGGTAGGGTTAGCTAGGTTTTTACCTGCAATATCTGGTGCACTACCGTGCACGGCTTCAAATATTGCACAGTCTTGACCAATGTTAGCACCAGGTGCCATACCTAAACCGCCAACTAAACCTGCACACAGATCAGATAAAATATCGCCAAATAGGTTGGTGGTAACGATAACGTCGAATTGCTCAGGGTTCATAACCAATTGCATACAACAGTTATCAACGATCATTTCACTTGATTCAATATCAGGGTAACGCTCACCAACTTCACGGGCTACTTTCAAAAATAAACCTGATGTTGATTTTAATATATTTGCTTTATGAACTGCCGTTACCTTCTTACGGCCTTCTTTGCGGGCTGTTTCATATGCAAACTCAACTATACGTTCAGCACCTTCACGAGTAATCAAACTCATAGCTTCTGCATGGGCACCGTCTTTAGTAACTGTTTGTCCTAAACCTGAGTACATACCTTGTGTGTTTTCACGAATAGTAATGATATCAATGTCTTCGTAACGTGCTTTTGTGCCTTTAAATGACAATACCGGGCGAACGTTTGCATATAATTGAAACTGCTTACGTAACGTAACGTTGATAGAGGTGAAACCTTCACCAACTGGCGTTGTTAATGGGCCTTTTAATGTGATTTTGTTTTTTTCTATTAACTTAATCGTTTCTTCAGGAACAAGCTCACCGTGCTTTTCTAGTGCTGTTAAACCCGCGTCAGCAAACTCATATTCAAAATCACAACCTGCTTTGTCTAGAACTTTAAGAGTTGCATCGATAATGCTTGGACCGATGCCATCGCCTGGGATGACTGTGATAGTTTGTTTAGCCATTATTTTACCTTTAATTTGCTGTTAGCATATTTGCTAGAAGAACGAGTAGTGATTGACGTAATGGTCTAACCACTACAATTGCGATGCTTTATATCATGCAAAAGCCATGTAATCTAGTATGAAATTTTTCACACTCGATTACATGTTGAATTCATATATTGATAAAGTATAGAGGCTTAATGATAAATCACTAAGTTTTTAACAAAGGCTTAAAAAGTAGAGCCTGGAGAGTAGATTTAAAGCTGTTGGAACATCTCGTGGGCACTCTTGCCGATGCCGGTAAGCGTGCCGTCTTTAAATAATAGTGCAGTGCATTCTTCTATTGTTGTAATACCATCAGATTTGACATGGTGAGTACGATAAAACATCACTTGATAATTACCACTATCTCGTTTTTTCGCTTCGGTAAGGTCAGGGCTGCCTAAATCAGTTAATGCTTGTTCAAATGAAAATTGCTCAAGTTGCAGTTTACCTATGTACTGACGATTAAATTCTTCACGATCTTCCCATTTCATGTTGGTTGGGTTGTCGTCGTAGAACGTAACCACTAATGCGACGAAAATACCATAAGAAACAAGCGCTAATGCTATTAGGGAAACGACTTTTTTATTCATTTTTTTTGAGAAAGCTGGGAAAATTCAAGCTATAGAATAGCCGTTAGTCATGAGTTTGAAAAGCCCTTGAAATACATATTAACAAGATTTTTACGTTTTCTTAGGCTTGTGCTAGATTCAAGCGTATATCTTTAAGGTTAAAACCAAGTGGGATGTCTTGCTTGAGGGTTAATAATTTCCTACTTAACTCCATTTGCGATTGGTTTTCTTCTAACTTTCTCTTTATCGCTGGTTTTAATTGAGGCGCATTTTTTACAGCCGCTAAAGAGCCATATTCATCGAGCAATTGAGCTGCTGTTACTTGTCCAATGCCAGCCACACCAGGAATTTTATTGGTCGTATCGCCAGTTAAAGTCCATAGGTCGAGTAATTTATCGGGCGTAACTTGAAACTTGTCTTTAACGTATATCTCATCTAAATAACGACGATTAAAGTAATCGTATACTTTGATGTTTTCATTGATAATACTTAAAAATGCTTTATCGGTTGAAACAATGGTAGTGTGTTGATTTCTTAACGCTACCTTGACTGATAGTGTCGCAATAACATCATCAGCTTCATCTTCATCAGGCTCGAGTGAATCTACGCCTAACGCCAGAAAACTATCTTGGATTTTATTCATTTGTTGGGCTAAGTGACTAGGCATTTTTGCTCTACCTTTTTTGTAATCTGGGTAGAGGGCGTAGCGAAAACATGGCTTTTCACTGTCAAAAACGACTAGCGCATGGCTTGGCTCAAGTTGCGCAAGGATATTTTGAAGGGCTTGGAAGCAAGCTTGCACGGTATTGTGCAAAACTTGCTGTTGAGTGTTAGGCGCGAGTTCGCCATTAAATAAAAATGGCCTTTCTTGAACGGCATAAATACGACGAATTAAATTTAATGCATCAATTAAGACTACATGCGCTGACACTCATTATTCTCCTACAATTTTGTAGCACGGCGTATAGGTAGAGCCGGGTAACTTCATTCGTTGTTGTTTTACAAAAGACTGTAACAGCTTGTCGACTCGATGCATAATTTCTTTTTGGCCAGAGATAGCAAATGGGCCATTTTCTCTAATCGATTTAACGCCTTCCGCCTTAACGTTCCCCGCAACTATGCCTGAAAAGGCGCATCGAAGATTCGCTGCTAAAGTTTGCACAGGTAAAGCCTGTTCAATCGCTAGATTTGCCATGTTTTGATGTGAAGGCTCAAAAGGCTGTTGAAACTCGTCATCTATATGTAGCGACCAATTAAAGTGAAAACCGTCGCCTGTTTTACATCGATAAGCCATAACATCAGTTAAACTCTGTTTTAGGCTTTGTGCAACGGCTTTTGGATCATCAATAATGATTTGGTAAAGGGCCTGAGCTTGTCGACCTAGCGTTTCACCAATAAAGCTATCAATATCTTCAAAGTATTGCTTACTTTCTTTTGGCCCCGTTAAAATAATAGGGAGCTTTTGCTGAGCGTTACTAGGGTGTAATAAAATACCTAAAATATAAAGTAATTCTTCTGCTGTACCTGGGCCACCAGGGAAAATAATAATACCGTGAGATAAACGAACAAAACCTTCTAACCGCTTTTCAATATCCGGCATGATCACCAATTCGTTAACGATTGGGTTAGGTGGTTCAGCAGCAATAATGCTAGGTTCTGTAAGCCCGATATAACGTCCACTAGATATACGTTGCTTAGCATGGCCGATATTAGCCCCTTTCATTGGTCCCTTCATTGCGCCAGGGCCACAGCCAGTACAAATATTGAACTTTCTTAAACCAAGTTCATAACCAACTTGTTTGGTATATTTGTACTCATTCGGGTTAATTGAGTGGCCGCCCCAGCATGTTATAAGGTTAGCGTCGGTTTCTGGTTTTATCGCTTTCGCATTACGCAAAATATCAAATACGATGTGGGTATTTTTGTCACTAGGTGATATAGATTTTGGTGAGTTGACATTAACGTAGCGGAAATTGGTATAGATAATATCGCGCAATACAGCACTTAAATGCTCTTTGATCCCTTTGATTATTTTGCCATCAACGAAGGCGTCTTCCGGTGGATTGCTCAAAGCTATTTTGATGCCTCGTTCTCGTTTGATCACCTCGATATTAAAATTTGAGTATTTATCAAAGATCTCTTCTGCGTTATCTGTATTACTGCCGGCGTTTAATACAGCGAGTGAGCAGTTTTTGTAAAGCTCATAAAGAGTTTCGTCAGTTTGTTTTTGAAGTAACTGAATTTCTAAGTGTGAAAGTAGGCGCATACTGCCTACTGGATTTACTTGAATGTGCATAAACTACTCCTTAACAGGCCAGTAAAAACGCATAAGTAACAGAATGTTATGCGTCGTATATGACTTTGTTTTTACCTGTTGTCTTTGCTTGATACATGGCTTTATCAGCGCGTTCAAAGCTAATAAAGACATTGTCGTCATGTCTGATGTGAGTCGCACCAACAGAAACGGTAATGCTGACTTTTTTGTTTTTGAATTTAAACGGAAGGCGAGCAATTTTTGTCCTAACGTTGTTCAGTTCTGCTTCCAGTGCTTCTTGCTCAATGTTTTTGTAGATCAATACGAACTCTTCCCCACCATAGCGAGCAGCAAAAGTACCTTTTGAGATGGCAGATTGTAGTGTGTTGGCGATAACTTGTAGCGTTTTATCGCCGGCTGTGTGGCCAAAGGTGTCGTTGATGTTTTTAAAGTTATCGAGATCCATGACAACAATAGCAGCTTTGCTACTACTGGGGGCGGCAATGATCTTACTCATTGCGTCATCGAATGCTGCTCTATTTCCTAATTTAGTTAATGGGTCGGTAAAATTTTTCTGAATTTGCTTATGTAGCTTTCTTTCAAAATTTTTACTTTCGCTATCAAGTTGTTTAACTTTTGCTTCCATCGCTTTTAGTTTCTTTTCTAAACGCGAGTGGCTGTCTTTTTCTACATCGACTTTTTTCTCAATGATGCCAGCGATAGACAGCAGTTTCGTACTAATCTCATCTTTTACCTGTACCAGTGATTCAGAGACATCAACTGATTCTGATATTTCATCTAATTTATTGTTTAACGCAGTGTTTAATTCATGATGTTTCTTCATATTGACATCATTTTCTGACAACGTAGAACTAACAGCGTTTTGCACTGTTGTTAAGGTATTACTTAATGAAGATAAAAAGGTTTTGGCTGTGTCTCGCTCTTCTTTTAAATCAGAGGCAATCAATGAAAATGCATTAACGATTGAATTAATAATGTCGTCGGCATTATCGCTTTGGTTGATTTGCTCTTTAAGTTGACTGAGTTGCTGCTGGTAACGAGCTGATAGCGATAGCTTATTTATCGACTCTATCACTTTATCAAGTAGTGCTTGATCTATACTAACGGCACTAATATTTGTCGCAGCGGTTGGCTGGCTGTTAAGTAAACCTTGTTTGGGTATTTCTTCTCTCGTGCTAATTGCTTGATTATATAACTCAAGAAGCTCGCTAAGCACTGGCATATATTGAATTAATGTATCTTTACCGTCACCTGTTTCATTGATCAGGTCACGCAATTGCCTTCTTGTTTGTGGCGGTAAACCCTTAGATTTTTGCAGGGAGGTACTGGCTTCAACAAACTTTTCATGTACTAATCGAATATTAATATCATTCTTCGTTGCTTGTTGCTTTAACAGCACGGAAATTGTTTTGATGTGCTCTTCAATAACCTCAATAGGTTCTGATTTATTGATGAGAGAGCGAAAGTTAGCCAGTTTGTTATCCAGCTCTAAATCCATCCCTTTGCAAACGCGAGATAATTTATCAATGAATTGGAGGAATAAAGAGGATTGAGACTTAAGATCTTCTTCTAACGATGCGCGTGAGCCAATAGCGGAGTCGAGTCTTTCTTGGAGTCTTTTTAATTGTCCTGCTTCAACGGCGTCTGAATTCATACGGAAAGATGTTCCTTTTCTCTACAAAGTTATTCTTATTACGAATAATGATAGTGTAATTATCATGTTTACTGGGTAACAGCAAGCGCCAACGTATTATGCTTACGCCTGATGCGGTTAATCATAATTATCTAGTATACGACATTATTAGTAATATATTTGAAAATTATATTAAAAAAATAATGTATTTAGTTTTTGATTTATCAACCGTTTTTTTACTTATAAATTAGTCTTTCTATGTTTAGAATAGAAGGATTCAAATTCACTCATTAAATATATATGACCCGACTTTTCAACTTTTCTTCGTTAAAACCACATAAAAAGCATCTTCTTGCATTTACCTATTGCTTGGCAGCTCTATCTCCATCGGCATTTGCCGATGTTCTCGTTGATATTAATATTGATAAACCAGAGCACCATTTATCAACTATTTCGATAACATTCGACCCATCGGATAGGCAACAAATGCAGTTGCAATTGCCTGTGTGGCGCACGGGACGCTACGAAATTTTAAACTTAGCGAATGGTATTCGAGCCCTTTCTGTTACTGATAGTGAAGGGCAGCACCTTACTTGGTCAAAGTCAGCGAAAGATACTTGGCTGATTGAAGATGTAGCAAATAAAAGCGTGACCGTTAGTTATCAATTATATGCGAATCAATTAGGTAAACGAACACGCCATATTGATGATAGCCACGCATTCTTAGATGCGTCTGCCGTAGTTATGTATAGTGATGAAACACGAGATGAACAACACTCAATTAGTCTCAACGTGCCAGAAGGTTGGCGCAGTGTTTCTGGGTTAGCTTTTGGCGAAAATGAACATCAGTTTATTGCGCCAAATTATGACGTTTTGGTTGACTCACCAATTGAAACAGGTGAATTAAAACATCACGAGTTTACCGTTGACGGTCGTGAATACGAACTTGCGATATGGGGAGAGGGCAATTACGTAGAGCAGGACATGGTGCGCGATCTTAAAAAACTTGTTCAACAAGGCCCTGCTATTTGGTCTGATTATCCGTATGAACGTTATGTCTTTATGGTTCATGCAACGAGTGGGGCTAGAGGTGCAACAGAACATTTAAATTCGACAATCATTCAACGTAACCGTTACGCCTTCAATTCACGTGACGACTACTTGAGTTTCTTATCAACAGCTTCTCATGAATTTGTTCATACGTGGAATGTTAAACAGTATCGACCTGAAGGGTTGGTTCCTTATAATTATCAAGCTGAAAACTACTCAAATTTACTTTGGTTATCTGAGGGCTCGACAAGTTACTTCCAGAATCAATTACTTGTACGTGCTGATATTATGACAGTGCCAGAGTATTTAAAACGTGTATCAAAACGAGTCAACGGTTTTATGCGCAAACCTGGTAGAGACAGCCAAAGTGTTGCACAAACAAGTTTTGATAAATGGATAGATGAAGGCGGTGATTATGGTAAGAATCATAGCGTTAATATCTATTCTGAAGGTTACCTAGTTTCATGGTTGCTTGACTTTGCCATTATAGAAGACACAAAAGGCAAGAAAAGCTATCGTGACGTTCATAACGCATTGTCGAAAGATTTCGCGCTTCCGAAAAGCTTTAATGAACAAGATGTGCTGACAATCTTACGAGACGTTACCGGTAAGTCATATGAATCTTGGTGGCAAGAAAATGTACATGGCACACCTCAACCTGATTTTGACAAGCTACTTGCTAAAGCTGGCTTGAAAATTACCTATGGCAAGAATGAAAAAGTTAACGCTTGGACAGGTATTTCAACAAAGCCAACGCCAGGTGGCTTGACGGTTACCGCTGTTGAGAAAAATAGCCCTGCTTGGCAGTCGGGTTTTACAACTGATGATATTATCGTTGCTGTTGATGGTTTAAGAATGGCTGATAAAGATCTGAATAAACGATTAAAGAACTTTGCGCCAGAGCAAACCATACACGTTAGCTTTTTTAGACGAGATCAGTTAATGCATAAAAACATTACCTTAGGTGCATTACCTGAAGGTACTTTATCGATTAAATTGGTAGAGAAGCCGTCGAGAAAACAAAAGCAATTCTTTAAAGCTTGGACGGGAATGAAGTTTCCTAAAGCTTAAGTAGGAAAATACCTTACGCCTTTATTGGCGTAAGGTTCTAGCATTTGGTGCTTGTTGTTCAAATGAGCTTCTAAAGGGATTGATATCTAATCCACCACGGCGTGTATAGCGCGCGAAAACACTTAACTTTTTAAATTCACCAAACTTTTGTAGGTCGGTATATATTCGCTCAACACATTGTTCATGGAATTCATTATGTTGGCGAAATGAAATCAAGTATTGAAGTAATGCCGCTTGTTTAATTTCTTTGCCACTATAACTAATGTAGACACTTGCCCAGTCTGGCTGGTTGGTGATTAAACAGTTTGATTTTAATAAGTGGCTCACCAGTACTTCTTTTTTAAATGTCGCATTTTCACCATGAAGTTCATTTAAAAAGGCATCATTGAATTGGTAATCATCAACACTAATATCATGTTCATCGATACACACGGCATCATGGTGTTTAATATCTAGCGCAGGGCAATCATCAACAGTAAACAACGTAACTGAAACAGGGGATTTTGCAATCGCCGATAAATCGCTACAAAGTAGGTTTTTAACAGCGTCATGTGACTCAAATCTGCTTTGATTAAAGCTATTAAGGTAGAGTTTAAATGACTTTGATTCAACAATGTTTTCACTGATTGCTGGCACACGAAATTCAGCAACAGCGACAACTGGCTTACCTTTAGGGTTTAACCAAGACAATTCATAGCCATACCAAACATCTTCACCATAAAAAGGTAAAGCATCATTAGTAAGGCTTAGTTGAGCTCGGTTTAAACTTCTGGGTACACCTTGCAGTAAATTTGGGTTATATTCACTGGCATAATCTGTTGTTTTTCCAAGTGTCAGACCCTCAAGTGCCTTTGCGTTTTTATATGTGGTCATCACAATCTTCATATCAATATACTTAACTGAGTATTTTAAAGGATCTTTAATGTCGATGAAATCATCAAATCCGTTATTTCAGCCTATCTTTGAATTTGCTAACCAATTTATTGCGAAATGTGAGCAAGTTTATGGTCACAAACCATACATAGAAAAGGATGACCAATGGCTGTCACCATGTTTATGTGGTGAACGCGATGATGAAAACGATTACTGGCAACCGGCTGAAATGAAAAATGTTCATAGCTTTGCTAACGTTGAAGAAGCCTTAGGTATTAAATTGCACCCAACGGTTATTGAGTATTTTACGACTATCTATTCTGAGCCAGTGCCTGCGAAAACGGAAGATGGTGTTCTTGAGTTACTATTTGCTTGGAATGAAGAAGATTTTGAGCGACTACAGCGCAACGTTATCGGCCATGTTTTGATGAAACAGAAGTTAAAACAGCCGATAACGATATTTTTTGCTGTTACAGATCAAGAAGACATCATTCTATCTGTTGATAACGAAACTGGCGAAGTTTGGGCGGAAAAAGTTGGTAAGCTACCTCATAAAAAAGTAGCCGATAGCATGTTAGCATTCGTTAACATGCTAGAGAGTTATGTTGCTCCACCACAGTAAATAAGGCTATTTGGTTTGTAATTTAGCCATTTCAATTTTCAATTGTTTAATTTCTTCTTGTAGTGGTTCAATAGCCTTATTGACCGCTTTGGTAATTTGAGCAGCGATAGCATCGTTTTCGTTGTCCTTCGGTTGTTCTTTCTTAACTAAACTCGCACCTTTAACATCAGTATAATCTGGCTGATGTTGCCATGTCTTCAAGGTGGAAATGATAACAGGTAAGGGTGTTGATTGAGTTAATCGGCCTTTAACTAAGGCTACACTGGGTTTTCTTCCTTCGTTGGCAATGCGATTTGCCGTGATGATTATTTCTTCAATGTTGGTCATATTTATTAATTTATCATTTGGTAATTCGTTATATTTTAGCGAAATTGACTATTCGTTTCAGCAGTTATTTTAGAAATAAAATATATTATTTATTTAAAACAATAACTTAAAAAGTTGGTCAATGAATTGCTGAAGAAGGTTATCAATAAAAGAAAACAAAGTTTAGGATGAATATTTATGAAAAAATCACTTTTAGTTATCGCAGTTGTCACACCTTTAGTTATGGGGTTATCTGCGTGTTCAATTAATATCGGTGATGATGATTTTGATGGTTATAGTTCAACAAGCCATAAAGGTGAAGAGTATAACAACAGACAACAAATCGCTAATTTGCGCATTGACACAACATATGCTGAAGTTATTAACCGCTTAGGTATTGCAGAATTTAACGAAACATATGAAAAAAATGATGAGACTATCCAAGTACTTTACTACCGTACTCAACGTAAACACAAAGATGGTTTAACAACGAAAGACGAATGTACGCCATTAATTTTTAAAGGTGGTTTATTAAAGAGCTGGGGCGAAATGGCGCTAGCGCAAATTTAATTAATGCCTAAGTTGGGCGTCTAAGCTATCCACTATTTCTGCCCAATCTGAATCTTGTGCAAGGGCTTCTTGTAAAAAGGAAGCCTGAGCACTATTCCAAATTGTCGCCTCATATATGACGACTTCATCAGCTATTCCTCTGTTCTGTTCAATAAACTGTGTTATTTGTTCGTCACTATTATTAAGCCCTAATTGTGCAAATAAGCACGCTAATGTGTGCGATGAGCGGTCCATAACAATCTCCCAAATAATTTCTAATTAGTATAGTTTGGTTTGCCATAGATCAATAAATACAATTGACCAAAAATCAAACAAGCTTTATGGTTGTTTTATAAAAAATATAACAATCGTGTTGGAAGGAGTCTCAATGAGTAGCGAAGCCGTGGCACAAGATAAACCAGAAATTAGAGCCGAATACCTAAGTGCGGAAGATTTAAAAATAGCCGCATCGCTTTTGTATCAAGCATATCATGATGATCCATTATTTTTAGAAATCTTTAATGGGGAAAAGGATGAGTATGAACAACGATTACGGGCGGCGATACGTGAAGAGCTTTCAGCCTTCTGGCAATCAAAACAACCTATCGTCGGCTTGTATTTAAATGAAGCAATGGTTGGTGTGGCTTGTTTAAATAGCCCAGATAAAACCGTTGAATCTGAACGTTTTTGGCATTGGCGCTTAAAAATGTTACTTGGTGCTGGATTTTTAAGTACTAAGCAAATGATTGAAAAAGAAAAGACGATTATAGCGGCGGTGCCTATGAAACATTTCCATATGTTGTCTTTTATTGCGATACACCCATTGCATCAACATCATGGCTTTGGTCATTACCTCATGGCTGCAGTGGATACCATTTTACAAGAGCATCCGTTGAGTGAAGGTGTCGCAGTGTTCGCGACGATGCAAAAATACCGAGAGTTTTTTAACGATGTTGACTATCAAGTGGTCAAAGAGCTGTCTTTTGGTAAGGTTGACGGTGCCTTAATGGTTCACTACCGACATTCATAGCAGGTGTATAATGAGTGATAAAAAATATCAATCTTTTGAAGAGTTCTATCCGTTTTACCTTTCTCAACACGGCAATGGTGTTTGCCGTTCTTTGCACTACCTCGGTAGTGCGATTGCCTTATTTTGCTTGAGCCTATGTGTTAAGCATGGCGAGTTAATTTATCTATTATATGGTTTGTTAGGTGGTTATGGCTGCGCATGGATAGGTCATTTCTTTTTTGAAAAAAACGAACCTGCAACCTTCCAATACCCTTGGTATAGCTTTTTAGGTGATTGGCGAATGTTATGGGACTTTCTGACAGGGAAACTAAAATAAATAAGTTGTTGTTTATAATTTGTACTCGTTAATTAATTCAGCTATGTTATTTACGTTGAGTGGTTAACATGTTGTTAACTTGGGGTTTGTTAACTGCGTTATAGATAACTATTAAAGGATTAATCTATGAAAAATTTACTTTCCGTTGTTACGGCTTTGGGGCTACTTTTGCTTGTGCCTCAATCTAATGCTGAACAATTAGAAGCGTGTCAATCAGATGCCTGTGTTGAGTATTTCAATAAGTTTAAAAGAGGCGCTAAAGGTGGTCACTTGCGAGCTATGGCAACGTTGGGGCAGTTTTATTATGTCGGCTACGGCACTGAAAAAAATGAAGATAAAGCCTTAAAGTATTTAGAAAAGGCAGCTCGAAAAGGTGAAAAGTCATCTCAATATTTAGTGGGTGCTATTTCATTGCTTAGTGAAGAAAACAAAGATTACAAAAAGGCGGTTAAATACTTAGAAAAAGTCGCTAAGTCTAATTATAAAGACTCAAATTTCTTACTGGGTACTTTATATGTTAATGATAAATTTATTAAGCATGACTATGAAAAAGCAGACTTATATTTAGCTAAGGCTTATAAACAGAGTGATCCACGTTTACCTGATTTATTAACTAGCGTAGATGATGATCTGAAAAAGCATGCGTCAAATTTTCCTTTGTTAACAAAACAGATGAATAAAAAACCAATGAAAAAAGCTGACGATGGCAGTTTTGAATGGCCGTCAACGAATATGGAAGTCATTACAATCAACTCTCCACCTTTAGAGTCACGTTTTGATGAGCAACTTGTGATGTTTAAAAAACGTAAAAAAACGACGGGCTCTCGATTCCAAGGGCAAACTTGTGAAGAGCAGATTAGCTGTTATCAAACACGTTTAAATGGTCAAGCAACGGATACGTTTTTCAATATTACTTCGGCATATTCATACTCTAATTAGTCGTTTGCTTTAACTAAATAAACAGCCTGCGGGCTGTTTTTTTTGTAACCAACAACCGGTTTTAATTTAGTAATCAAAGGTTTTCAGCTAACTTTGTAAACGAGTTCAATTCTGAGGCACAGATGATGAGAAAATTTTTTGTACTAATGCTAGCGGCGTTGTTATTCAATTTCCCCTTTTCCTTGCTTGTTCAGGCACAAGATAGCGCTGTAAGAAATTCACCGATTGACTTTTATCAAGATGTTAAACCCATTTTAGATAACCGTTGTACTGTTTGCCATGGCTGTTATGACGCGCCTTGTCAGCTAAAGTTGTCATCTGTCGAAGGAATAGAGAGAGGACTCAGTAAAGAGGTTACCTATCAAGGTGCTAGGCCTATAGCGACAACGCCTCAACGTTTATTTATTGACGCTCATACTAAAGAACAATGGCGAGAAAGAGGTTTCAACGCCGTCTTAAATGAAAACGGCAGCGATCCCCATTCTAGCTTGCTATATCGAACCTTATTACAGAAACAATTGAAGCCCTTGCCACAAGCCCCCATTTTAGGTGACAGTTTTGATTTTTCTTTAAACCGAGCGCAAACCTGCCCGTCTAAAAATGAATATGACAAAATGATAAAGAAACAACCACTAGCAGGCATGCCTTATGGTTTACCTGCTTTATCTGGTGATGAATTTTCAACAATGACATCTTGATTGGAAAACGGGGCAAGCTATGATGAACGAGCACCTTTAGATGAAGCACTTAAAACACAAATCAATCGCTGGGAGTTATTTCTTAATCAACAATCTAAAAAGCAACGATTAGTTGCTCGTTATATATACGAGCATTGGTTTTTGGCTCATATTTATTTTGATGAAGTAGCCGCTAATGGTGACCCCATTTTTTTTAGATTAGTGCGTTCAAAAACGCCACCGGGCGAGCCTATCGATATTATTTCAACCCGCAGGCCTTATGATGATCCAGGCGTTAAATCCTTCTACTATCGTTTATGGCAAGAGCGTGGCAGTGTGCTTTTAAAAACACATTTACCGTTAGCGCTTAACACCTCTCGTATGGCACGTATTACCGAGTTGTTTTTAGCGCCTAAATACAACGTCTTTAACTTCCCTAGTTATAAATCAAAAACAGCGTCAAATCCGTTTAAAGCGTTTGAACAAATACCGACCCAATCGAAGTACCAATTCATGCTCGATGAAGCACAATTTACGATTATGGGTTTCATCAAAGGTCCTGTTTGTCGGGGGCAAACCGCCTTGAGTGTAATCAATGATAGGTTGTGGGTATTTTTTGTCGACCCAAATTATTTTTCGAGTGAAAAAGTAAATCAGTTTTTAGCAAAACAAACCAACAATTTACGATTGCCTGCTGAAAGTGAATCTAATGCGCTTACAGTAACCAATTGGTTCAAGTATGCCGGCGCTCAAAGTGACTATTTAAAGGCTAAACAAAAACTTATTAATAAAGAGTATAAAGGCGTAAAAACTGATTTGCAGCTTATCTGGCAAGGTGATGGCTACAATAAGAATGCATCGTTAACCATTTTTAGGCACTTTGATAGTGCTACGGTAGAAAAGGGGCTTATTGGCGAAACGCCCAAAACCGCATGGTTAATTGATTATGCGTTGCTCGAAAGAATTCACTATTTATTAGTCGCTGGTTTTGATGTATACGGAAATGTTGGGCATCAGTTTAATACAAGAGCGTATATGGATTATTTACGAATGGAAGGGGAAAATAACTTTCTCTCGTTATTGCCGAAGGAAAGCCGACAAGCCTTGCGTAAGTACTGGTATCGAGACGCAAGTGCACCAACGATTAAGTTTCTGAGGGATGAAGCGTATCAATTAAACAGGGAAACATCCATTACTTATAAAACAAGTGCGCCATTTGATGAGCTACTTACCATGATCAAACATTATTTATCGCCGGTTTTGAGTCATCGTTTTGATCTTGATGAAACACGTGATCATATGGAGTTAACGAAAATCAATAAAGTTCCAGCCAAAGCCGCTAACCTAATGCCTGAAATATCTATGCTAATGGTATCGAACAATGATGGCAGTAAACGTGCCTACAGCCTGCTAAGAAATAGCGCGCATTACAATATATTAAGTATGTTTAATGAAGAAGATAGACGTGCTTACGATGAGGATAACTTGACAATTGTGCCAGGCTTTATCGGTGATTACCCTGGTGCGTTATGGCATACCGATGAAGAGAATCTAAGACACTTTGTGAATCAATTACGTATGGTTAATTCTGAGGAGGATTACCAAACCTTGCGCACTCACTTTGGTATACGAAGAACCGATGTTAATTTTTGGCAATTTAGTGATGATCTACACCGTCTTGCCAAGCAATATAAGGGTATCGAATACGGTTTGTTTGATTATAACCGATTACAAGACAGATAATTAGCGTGAGATATCCTGGATAAGTTCAGCCTAGACAGCTGAACTTATGTTTATTGCTTACATGCCGGATAACTGGTCGACAGTTGCGGTACAGCTTTTTGCGAAGATATCGAGAAAATATTGTACCTCAGGTAATTCTTGCTTAATTTTATCGAGTTTGTGATCTAAGTTAACTTTCACATGGGCAAACTCTTGGTTACCAAAATGCAGTTCATCTAATGTTTTGAGGTAAGCAGACAGTAAATCTGCGGCTTTAATTAGTTGCTTGTATTGGCTATCAACATTGTCCTGAATAATTAATTCATTGTAAATGTCTCGAAAGTCGTCAGGTAAAGAGTCGATACACTCTTGTTCGGCAAGTTTTTCTAAGCGTTTAAATTCTCGAGTTATCCCAGGGTTATGATATTTCGTATTATGATTAATATCTTGGTGGCGTGCTTCACTGCATTCGTGAAATAGCGCCAGTGTAGATGCTCGATCAGCGTTTAAGGTACCGTTAAACTTGGTGTTACGAATGACTGCCAATAAGTGTGCAATCACAGCGACGAGGTGCGAATGTTCAGCAACATTTTCTGGTTTTATGCAGTGCATCAACGCCCAACGTTTAATGAGGGGCATGCGGTAAATCCATGCAATAAAGTTACTTTGTTTCATTAATATCACCTTGATTGTAGGTACTGAAAAAGTGACCTAGGCGTTCTATAGCTGGTATCAGTTCATCTTCATGTGGCAGAAAAACTAGCCTAAAATAGTTTGCTTCTTTGATATTAAAGCCGCGACCATGAACCAAGAGAATTTTCTCTTGTTTAAGGATATCTAAGACCATTTGCTCATCATTGGTAATGTTGAATTTATCTTTATCAACTCTAACAAATAAATAGAGCGCCCCCATTGCCTGATTGCACGATAAGCCATTTATCGCATTAATCCCTTTAAACGCTATATCGCGCTGTTTCTTAAGTCGCCCACCTTCATTGATAAGCTCGTTAATACTTTGGTAGCCACCAAGAGCTGTTTGAATGGCATGTTGAGAAGGGACGTTGGCACATAAACGCATTGAGGCAAGCATATTCAAACCTTCAATATAACCATGAGCGTGATGCTTAGGGCCGCTAATCACCATCCAGCCAGCTCTAAATCCAGCAATTCGGTAATTTTTGGATAAACCACCCATGGTGATTATCAGTACATCGTCAGCTAGTCGCGCTGTAGGTATGTGAGTTGCACCGTCATATAAGATTTTGTCATAAATCTCATCACTAAAAACAATGAGTTGGTGCTCTCGTGCAAGTGCAATAATTTCTTTAAGCACAGCTTCTGAATATACCGCCCCCGTAGGGTTGTTTGGGTTGATTAAAACAATCGCTTTGGTTTTGTCGGTGATTTTCGCTTTAATATCGTCGATATTTGGGAACCACTGATTTTCTTCTTCACATCGATAATGTACCGGTGTGCCGCCCGATAGCGACACCGCTGCTGTCCATAACGGATAATCTGGCGCAGGAATGAGTACTTCATCATTGTTATTTAGTAAGCCTTGCATCGCCATAACAATGAGCTCGCTTACGCCATTACCAATGAATATATCGTCGACTTCAACATTTAAAATACCTTGCTGTTGAAAGTATTGCATAACGGCGACGCGCGCTGAATAAATGCCTTGAGAATCGCTATAACCTTGAGCGGTAGGTAGCTGGCGAATAACATCTTTTAAAATATCGTCAGGTGCTTCAAAACCAAATGGGGCGGGGTTACCAATATTGAGTTTGAGGATTTTATGACCTTCTTCTTCAAGTCGTTTTGCTTCTTGGGCAATTTGTCCTCGAATGTCGTAGCAAACATTATCGAGCTTTGAAGATTTTTCAATATTTTTCATGGTGATATTCAGCAACATTAAGGTGTACCAGCATTGTTACGAAAAAATAATGATTTTGAAATAGTTACTTGCACTTTTTTAATAGCATTTTGATGTAAAACACCTAATGTAGTTATTAATCCTGTTTTTTTTGCACTGTTTAAGTATTTAGAAGGACGAACTATGCCATTACCGTTACTTTGGTTAGGCGCTGCGGCTGTTTCCGCATTAGCAATTAAGTCTGCAGCTGATGAAAGAAAAGCAAAATATCAATCCCGTCGATTGAAAGACGGCGTTGATCGGTATTCGTCTCAACGTAACAACGATCGAGCTGTTGCAATTTATCCAACCGATCTATTCCACAGTGAAGTGATTGTAGAGCCGACTTTTGGTGCTATTGTCTGTTGTGGAATAGGTGGCGTATTTGAACATACCGGCATTTGGGTAGGAGAAAATACCATTATTGAACTTGATGGCAATGGCTTAATTAAGCCCGTATCAGCCGAGCGCTTTATCGGTAATCGTAGTGGAGATAATATTTTCGTTGCCTGTGATTCTAACGCAACACCGCTTGCTCTGCCTGAAATAGGCGAGCGGGCATTGTCACAGGTTTATCAATACCAAGACTATCATATGATAGAAAATAACTGTCATCAGTTTGTTTGGCATTGTTTTGATAAGTTTAAAAGTCCGGTTACGAGTTTTAGTCGTCTTAATGAAAAGATTGCGCAGTATTACGATAGGGTAATTTACTGGGACCTTGCCAAAACCTCATAAAAAAAGGGAGCTATATGCTCCCTTTATCAACATTTTACAGCCTATTTATTAAAAAGCGCCATAACACTGTCGATTGCAATTAGTGATTTCTCACCAGTGATACGATCTTTTAATTCAATCTGTTGATTGTCTAGGTTACGTTCACCAACAACGAGAAGTTTAGGCGTACCCATTAATTCGTGATCAGCAAACATCACACCAGGGCGCTCTTTTCTATCGTCAAAAATTACTTCGATACCCGCTTGTTGAAGCTGCGCATAAAGGTTTTGAGCCGTTTCTTGAACGCGAGCAGATTTATGCATGTTCATTGGTACGATAGCCACTTGGTATGGTGCGATAGCTTCAGGCCACTTAATACCATACTTATCGTGATTCTGTTCAATCGCAGCAGCAACAATACGAGAAACACCAATACCATAACAACCCATTGTTAATGTTTGGTTTTTACCTGATTCAGTCAATACACCACAGTTCATCGCTTGTGCATATTTTTGACCTAGTTGGAAGATGTGACCAACCTCGATACCACGTTTGATAACAATGTTACCTTGACCACAAGGGCTAGGATCACCTGCTACCACGTTGCGTAAATCTGCTACTTCATAAGTTGTAACGTCACGCTCCCAGTTTGCACCGATAAAATGAAAACCATCTTCATTTGCACCACAAACAAAGTCAGCTAGATGAGCAGCACTGCGATCAGCAATAACGCGAATGTTTAGATTTACTGGACCAATAGACCCCGCGTTTGCACCTGTTGCCGCAACAAGTTGCTCATCAGTAGCAAATGTTAGTGGTGAAGCGATGCCTTCAAGCTTTTCAGCTTTTAATTCGTTAAGTTCATGATCACCGCGAACCACCAACGCAATAATTGGTGCAGCTTCATCGTCTTTCGCTTCACCTAAAACAAGCAAAGTTTTAACTGTTGTATTTGCTTCAATTTTTAAGAAGTTAGCAACGCTTTCAATGGTTTTAGCATCAGGTGTAGCTACTTTATTTAGTTCTTGAGTTGGTGTTGCACGTTCGCCGCTTGGCGCTAATGCTTCAGCTTTTTCAATGTTGGCTGCGTAATCACTTGCATCACTAAAGGCGATATCATCTTCACCTGAGTCGGCAAGCACATGAAACTCATGAGAGCCTTCACCACCAATTGAGCCGTTGTCGGCTATAACTGGACGGAAATCTAAACCAAGTCTCTCAAAAATGCGACAGTATGCATCGAACATCACTTGATACGTTTGCTTTAAACATTCGTCAGTTGAGTGGAATGAATAGGCATCTTTCATTAGGAACTCACGGCCACGCATTACACCGAAACGTGGGCGAATTTCATCACGGAACTTTGTTTGAATTTGAAAGAGATTCATTGGAAGCTGCTTGTAACTGCTCACTTCATTACTTACTAATTTAGTAATAACTTCTTCATGTGTTGGACCTAAAACGAAAGGGCGCTGATGACGATCGTTTAACCGAAGTAACTCTGGGCCATAGTCGTCCCATCTGCCTGATTCCTCCCATAAATCAGATGGTTGAACCATTGGCATTAATACTTCGATTGAGCCGGCTCGTTCCATTTCTTCACGAACAATGTTTTCAACTTTTTTCAGTACTTTTAAACCAGTGGGTAGCCACGTGTAAAGACCAGATGCTAAGTGGCGAATAAGGCCAGCTCTTAACATTAATTGATGACTAACGACTTCAGCATGCGCTGGCGTTTCTTTTAACGTAGAAAGTAGGTATTGACTAGTACGCATTGAAAATAATGTCCATTTCGGAAGATTCAAAAATAAAGTGGCTTATTCTAACAGGGCGTTTATCGAGGCAAAAGAGCTAAATGCAGTTTGCCTCAATAATTTATGGTTTATTGATGAGGAAGTTGTTGGTTAGTAGTAATTGACCGTATTCAACACGTGCTAGTTTTCGCCCATGCCACCAACGGTTATGTAGCGACCCTTAAACTTGATCAAGCCACGATGATCCATTGTCGCTTTAGCTGTTGTTATCATATGCCATTTGTTATTGGATAGCTTGTATTGCCATAACACGGGACTTGGCGAAGAAGGCGCCTTATCGTAGCCAATTCCATTATAATTATAGGGATTGCCACTGCCGCCAATAAAGATAATGCTATTAGACGAATGATCACCCATCGCCGCCATGCGATAACGTGCCGAGCCGGTAGGGTGTTTAAGTGTAGTCCAATGGATTTTGGTTAAGTCTTTTTCGTTGATTTCTCCCTTATAACAGGCTGGCTCTGCTGAAAAGCCACGACGTTTAACAGGGTAATAATCAACTTTAACGCCATCACAAACAACTAAGGTGTTGTCGACCATGCCACCGGCTTGACCAAAAACGGGCTTGCCAGGAAACGGCGAGCCTTGTTGCCATTGATTGGTTTTGGTGTCATAAATTTGTACTAAATTGACGTTACCATCATTGTGCCAGCCTGAAATTAAAAAGATATATCGGTTTTGATAGGTTAGAGCAATACTGTCATCTACAGGCACTGGCATAGGAGCAAGTTTGGTATATTGATGATTGCTAGGATCAAAGCGATAAACGTCGGGCACCGATACTTCACTATGATCTTTAGCCACGGTATAGCCGCCAAAAACGTAAGCATAGTTGCCAATTGATGCAGCAACACTTGCAAGTCTGCCGGTTAAACCGTTAGGCGGCTTTTCTATTGGTACGCCAGGCGCATGTTGCCATGTATTAGAAGACGCCCGATAAACGAACACTTTATTGTGAACAGCTTGGTAATCTTTCTCTTTACCTAAGCCTGAAAATGAAATGATATATTGCTCATCATGTGCAGTGACATGAGCGACGGCATTGTTTGTTACCGGCTCTGGTAAGCTTGCTATTTGGGCGTAGGAAAAGGTCGTAGAACAAGTAAAAGCTAAGCCAAAGACGATTGCTTTGATAGTCGTATTAATCATAAAGGGCTGTTATAGAGCAGTTTATCTGAAGCTAAGAGCTTAACTAAGTTTGATTAACGTGTCATTTTTTTAACAAAAACGACAACGAACAAGGCAATTGTAAAGCTGCCAGTAAAGGCTTCAAAGGCTGCTATTGCTCTGGAAACGCCTATGGGCGTGAAATCACCATAACCTAAGGTAGTAAAGGTCACAACTGAATAATATAGGCAACTAAAAAACCAGTTGATGTTGTCTTTAAAGCTAGCGTTTATGTCGAAAATATAGAAATTGCCATGATAATTTAGGCCCGTTACACTGTATAAAATAGCGCAAATTAAAATAAGTAAAATCGAGAAACCGACAATACGCATCGGCTCTTCACCATAGCCACAAAATAAGTCTATACCTTTCGATACTATGCGCTTTGCAGAATAATTAGGCTGTTGCATTCTGCGCATGGTTAATTCTTTTTTGATAAAGGTACCTGCGTAATTAAATAGCCCCTCGGATTCGGAGTGTTTTCGTAAATCACGATAGATTTCTTCTGACTGTACATAATAATCATGTGCACTTGAGTGATGCTTTTTTTCCGTTGCTAATTTAGCAAGCTCTTCTTGGAATATATTTTTACCAAAGTCGATGTTTTCAATTTTACAGCCTGATAATTTGATACCGAGTAAGTTTGCATTAAGCAAGGAAGTGCAATTTAGGTTAGCATCGCGTAAATCGGTTTTCATTAAACTTGCATTATTGAGATTTGCATTAAATAAATGGGCATCTCGAAGGCTCGCGCGATAGAAGTCGCAATAAGAAAGGTCATAGCCAGTTTTATGACCGTGATTTACGAGGTCTATATCATTAAGTTCGCAATGTTGGAGCTTTAAACCACGCAGAAAGCCACCATGTTGGGCATAGTGCTCTAATTTATCTTTAATATTCGAACCTGACTTATCAACGTTCAGGCTATGCCAAAAGCAAAGGCCATCATCTGTTGCTTCATTGGGGCACAGATGGTTTTCAGGATCGATATACTGACATTTATACTGATCTTCACTCATACAAACAGTATAGTAAGGTTCTAAAATTATTCATGTTTCTATATAAAACTAATTAAAAAGCTAGGCCGATGAAAACACAAATAACGTTAGTTGATTATCATAACCCTACACAAGCAGCAGATTTGATGATGTTGCTCAACGCATATGCGAAAGATTCGATGGGGGGCGGTGAACCGCTGTCTGAGTACGTTCAGCAAAACTTGATAACTAACTTACAAAACCAGCCACAAGTTTTTTCTTTGATTTGTTATGTTGATGAAACCCCCGCCGGCCTTGTCAATTGTGTAAAAGGATTTTCCACCTTTAGTGCAAAGCCTTTAGTGAATATTCATGATGTTGTTGTGTTGCCGTTATTTCGTGGACAAGGTATTAGCCAACTCATGTTGGCCGAAGTAGAGAGTATTGCCCGTGACCATGACTGTTGCAAACTAACCCTTGAGGTACTAGAAGGGAATCATATTGCGAAAAACGCCTACCAAAAGCTTGGGTTTGCCGGTTATGAGCTTGATCCTGGAATGGGCCAAGCAGTGTTTTGGCAAAAATCCTTGAAATAAGCGTTAAAACTTTATTGAGCGACGACGTCCTTGATTTGGTTGCGGCTCAGCAGGCTTATCGGTGCTTTGTGGTGATTTTTTACTTTTATTTTGCTTTTTACCTGTCTGTGGTTTACTCGCTGAGGGTTTAGCTTTACTCGTTCTAGGCTTAGGTTGTTTTGTTGTTTCTTGTGGCGGCTGATGACAAATTAATTCGATAATATCACCATTAAACGCAACGATATCGCCGTGATAAATTTTTTTACGCTTTTGCGTTTCAACTTCATCATTTAAAAAAACATAACCTTCACTGATCAGTACTTTAGCTTCACCACCACCCGAGACTAGGTCGGCAATCTTTAATAATTTATAGAGCTCGATTGGCTGTTGTTCGAGTTCAACTTCGTAGTGATTTCCAGACATGTTTATTTGATAAGAGGGTTGTTAATAGTGCTATCATAACATGTTGAAATATCATCTGTAAGCTATCGCTTTGATAGCAAATCGTTAACAAATAAAAAAGTGAACATTATTTACACATTTTTACCTTGAGTTACAATTGTTAATGTGTATAATGCGCGCCATCAGAAACGGCAAGGTTCTTGAAAAAGTTCCACGCAAAGCTACCGGTCTAAGGGTACCATCTAAGACAGCGGGGTTGCCTGAATAAGCATTGTTTTTGCTACCGTTTCATAATGTTTTGTATTTTTTATTTGAGAATATTTATTATGAAAAAATTGCTTGCTGTACTTACTATCGCGTTATCAACGACTTTCACAACTGCGCCTGTTCAGGCTTCAGATCTTGGTCAATCTGTATGTGAATACATCGCTGCAGACGACAAGTCACGTTTACGTTCATTCCTTAAAACTAATAAATTAAAAATTCGTAACATTTTTGATGGTTTAGAGTGTAACGGTTCAAACCTTTTAGCATTTGCTAGCAGTCAAAACGCGGTAAAAACAGGTTCTTTAATTATCGCTAAATTACCAAAGAAAACTGTTGCGGCTAACATAGCGGGTATAACGCAATCTGACTTAACTGCCGCTGCGCAAAAACGCGTTAACGGTTAATAAAAAGTCAAAAAAATAGCGAGCATATAGCTCGCTATTTTTTTGCCTAAATTTTAACACTCTATGTCGTCTTAATTGACTTTATTGAATTACGCAGGATAACGGTTGGTTCAAAAATTCGATTAATCTCAATATTTTTCTGATGGTAAATTTCTTTTAGCACCATTTTGGCAGCCATTCGTCCCATTTCATTGACAGGGTTGTCTACCGTAGTAAGAGTTGGGTATAAGTAGTTAGCAAAAATAACGTTATCGAAACCAATAATTGATAATTGACTTGGCAATTTTACGTTGTGCTCTCTAGCATACTTCATTGCGCCAGATGCCATTTCATCATTGGCACAAACAAGCGCAGTAAAATCATAACCTTGCTTCAATAGATGGTGTAAGCCTTCACTACCACCTGTTTCTTTAAAGTCGCCAATAAAAAATAGGGTTTCATCAAATGCTATATTGTGTTCACTTAATGCACGTTTATGACCTTGCAAACGATTACTTGCATCCGCCTTAAATTGTGGACCGGCGATATAAGCAATTTTACTATGACCATGTTCAATTAATGACTTAGTTGCAAGGTAGCCACCGTGTTCATTATCTAAACTAATACACTTCTCGCTTAGTGCCTCAACATGTCGGCTCATCAAGTAAATAGGCGTTTTACCTTTACTTAGTTCAACTATGTACTCATCAGATACCGCTTCAACGTGGGCAATGATAGCGTCACAATTTCGACCAATTAAAAACTCTAAGCCGTCTTTCTCTTTTTCTTCTTCAGAGTGACCTGTCGTAATAATAACGTGTTTGCCAGCAGCTCTAAGCTCCGTTTCAATACCTGACATCATTTGTCCGTAAAACGCACCACTTAACTCTGAAACAAGAATGCCAACGCTATTCGAGCAATTAGAGGCGAGCGATTGCGCAATAGCATTAGGTCGGTAACCTAATGTCTGCATTGCGGCGAGTACTTTTTTCTTGGTGTTGTCACTGACGCGAGCATTATTGTTCATTACTCGCGAAACGGTTGCTAGCGATACGCCTGCTAGTTTTGAAACTTCGTAAATCGTTGCCATATATTTTTCAGAATATTAAAACGGTGAAATCATAACTAATTTACATGTTGTTAACTAGCGCTTAATTTAAGCTTATTTTGAATTGCATCAAGCTTTTCATTATTAAGGGTGTATTTAGCCATAACTGCTGCCGCTAAGAATGAACCGATTGCTGGCAGTAGTGTAAAGCTAAGTAGTATGCCTTGTTTAGTTGCTTCTGTTTGGACAACATTTGGTTGGTAGTCGTAAAATGCCATCAACCAACCTGCAAATGCGCCACCTAAGGCAACACCCATTTTGATAAAGAAAATAACACCCGAGTAAACTAAACCTGTAATTCTTACACCCGTTTTATCATGACCATAGTCGATTGTATCGGCCATTTTTGCCCATAATAGTGGAGTTGCCATATCTAAGAAGAACTTCCATAAAATGAATGCGGCGAATGCTAAATAGATTTGATCGGGTTCAATGAAGTAAGCAAGTGCACAAATCGTCGCTGCTATCACTTGTAAAGAAATATAAGCTTTTATTTTACAAACACGCTCAGCCAGTGGTTGGGCAACCGCACAACCTATCATTGAGGCAAAAACGCCTAACGTAATAAAGGGGGTCATTAGCTCTTCATCGCCAAGATAATACTTTACGTAATATACTGCTAAGGTGAATTTTAATACCTGACCTGACAGCAGAAACAAAGCAACAAGACAAAGAATTCGAAACTGATCGTTTTTCCAAAGGTGTTTTAAACTGTCGAAAAATGGTACCAACTGTTCTTTGGGTTGTTCAATACGCTCTTTGGTACCGGCAAAACAAAGCAAAAATAAAATAAAGCCTAAAATGCTCATTGCTGTCATTGCAAGTTGATAACCTTTTGCGTCATCACCTTGGCCAAAATACTCAACGAGTGGCATGGTACAGCCGGCTACAATTAAGCCACCTAACATACCAAAAACGAACCGGTAAGATTGTACGGTAACACGCTCTTTTGCATCGGCAGTGATTACGCCACCCAGTGCACAATAAGGAATGTTTATCGCAGTGTAGGCAATCATTAAAAGTGTATAGGTAGTAAAGCAATAGACGATTTTACTTGTACCTTCAAGATCAGGTGTAGTAAAAGCAAGAATACTAATAATGGCAAAAGGCAGCGCTAACCAAAGTAGGTAAGGGCGGAAATGACCCCATCGTGTTTGCGTTTTATCTGCAAGAGAGCCCATTAATGGATCGGTTACCGCATCAAAAATGCGAACTGCTAAAAACATTGTACCGACAACCGCCGCATCCAAGCCAACTACATCAGTGTAGTAAAGCATCAGAAAGGTCATAACGGTTTGGAAAATGATATTACTTGCTGTATCGCCGAGGCCGTATGCAATTTTTTCTTTTACACTGATCATATTTTTAATTCTTATTGTAATGACGGATTAAGTTCTTGAATTTATCAGGTCCCTGTACAGCAAACCACTCTGTTTTATAGTACGAGTTTGGCTGACATAATCAACGTATACGATACCAAAGCGTTTTAGATAACCTTCGGCCCATTCAAAGTTGTCCATTAAACTCCAGGCAAAATAACCTTGGATATTAACGCCAGCTTCAATCGCATCGTTGACAGCATTTAAATGTGCCTGGTAATAATCAACACGATCAAGATCGTTGACTTGAGCATTTTCTAATTGATCTGCCATAGCTGCACCATTTTCTGTAATGTAAACGGGTGGCAAGCTATATTTGCTATGTAAGTCTGTTAATAAGTTAGTAAAGGCTTGTGGGTAGATTTCCCAACCAATATCTGTGCGAGGTTCCGGTGGTTCTAGCTGTTCAAAAACTTCTTGTTCGTCTGCTTTATAAATAGCACGGGTGTAAAAGTTTACACCAAGAAAATCGACTGTTTGGGCAATAATCTCCATATCACCGTCATGAATATCTGGCTGATGTTCTTTTGGTAAGTGGTTGATGATTGCTGGATATTCTTTATCAAAAATTGGCTTGATATACCATTGATTGAAGTAGTCATCAGCAAATTGTGTTGCAGCAATGTCAGCCGCATCATCTGTTGCGCTGTAACACGGTGTGAAATTTAGTACGATCCCATTTTTTGCTGAAGGTACATTTTTTTTCAGTACTTGCATCGCAAGGCCGTGAGCCAATAATAAGTGATGAGCTGATTTACGACCATATTCTTTGCCAACCTTGCCTGGGGCGTGAATACCTACTTCATAGCCGAGGTATGAGCTACAAAAAGGTTCGTTTAACGTTGCATATGAATGGACACGATCGCCAAATGCTTTTGTTACTATGTCGGTATACTCAGCAAATTTGTAGGCGGTATCTCTATTTAACCATCCACCGTTGTCTTCTATATGTTGAGGCAAGTCCCAGTGGTATAGTGTGACGAAAGGCTTAATCCCTTTAGCAATTAACTTATCTAATATGTTGATGTAAAACGTAGCGCCATCTTCATTCAAACTGCCATCTTCTTTGATTAATCTTGGCCATGATAGCGATAAGCGATAAGCATCAACACCTAGGCTGTCTATTAAATCGATATCCTCTGACCATTTATGAAAGTGATCACAAGCAACATCACCATTTGATTGGTCGGCAATTTTGCCTTCTGTGGCACAAAACGTGTCCCAGATACAAGGTAAACGGTGCTCGACACCGCCTTCGATTTGAAATGAAGCAGTAGCCACGCCATAGGTAAATTGCTTTGACAACATTTTAGAACCTAGTGGCAAGGTGTAATTAGCCATTGATTAACCCTTTCTCTTAATAAATATCTACTATTTGTTATTCGTTATTATTTTTGAAAGCGCTTACAAAAACATTTGAAAAAAAATACCAAGTGGTATTTAATTACGTGTGAAAGCGCTTACATTTTTGTAGGGTAGTGTGAAAATTTCAAAAGGTCAATATATTTCATACTCGAAGCTTTTACTGGTAAGGAGTGCACTGTTTACCAGTTATTAACAATTAAAATAATAGGGTTAACTATGTCGGGTTTTACACCAAATTCAACGAATTCAACGGGTGGCGGCTCTTTAGAGCAATCAAATTATCGATTTGCACTAACGTCTCTAACATCATTGTTCTTTATGTGGGGGTTTATTACCTGCTTAAATGATATTCTTATTCCGCACTTAAAAGCGGTGTTTGATTTAACTTACACCCAAGCAATGTTGATTCAATTTTGCTTTTTTGGTGCTTACTTCCTTGTTTCTTTACCTGCCGGCAAATTAGTTAAGTCGCTAGGCTACCAAAAAGGTATTGTTGTTGGCTTAGTCATCGCAGCCATTGGTTGTCTTTGTTTCTATCCTGCAGCAAGTATGCAAAGTTATCCTGTCTTTTTAATGGCGCTTTTTGTTTTAGCCAGTGGTATTACATTATTACAAGTATCAGCAAACCCTTATGTTAGTAATTTAGGTAAACCAGAAACTGCCTCTTCTCGCTTAACGTTAACACAAGCGTTTAACTCGTTAGGTACTACGGTTGCTCCATTTTTTGGTGCTTATTTAATTTTAGAGCAAGCAGGTCATGAAATCGCGAACTCTGCTGAATCTGTTCAAACGCCTTACTTAATGCTTGCCGCATTGCTGCTTATTTTAGCTGCGATATTTGCATGGTTAAAATTACCTGATATGCGTGAAGTTAATGCAGAAGAAGAGCAAGTTACACATGGCAGTGCATGGCAATATAAACACCTTGTTTTAGGTGCTTTAGGTATTTTTGTTTATGTAGGTGCTGAAGTTTCTATTGGTAGCTTCTTAGTTAACTTCCTTGGTGAAGCAGACATCGCTGGCCTAGAAGAATCGCAAGCTGCTAAATACATTGCCTATTACTGGGGTGGTGCAATGGTTGGCCGATTTATTGGTGCAGGCGTGATGCAAAGAATAGCGGCTGGTAAAGTTCTCGCTTTTAACGCGGTAGCGGCAATGGCATTACTTTTAGTCACGATGATGACATCTGGTCAAGTAGCAATGTGGGCTATTTTACTCGTCGGTTTATGTAACTCTATTATGTTCCCTACTATTTTCAGTTTAGCGATTACAGGTTTAGGCAGTCACACATCTCAAGGTTCAGGCATTTTATGTTTAGCGATTGTGGGTGGTGCTATTTTACCAGTATTCCAAGGTATGTTAGCCGATAGTATCGGTATTCAAGCCTCATTTATTTTACCAGTTTTCTGCTACGCCTATATTGCTTATTACGGGCTTGTTGGTTCAAAACCAGAAAATAAATCAATTACTTCATAGGATTTAAAAGGTCAATGAAAACAACAATTAAACCAATTGCGGTACTCGTTGCTATGTCGGCACTAACGGCATGCTCTAATGAGTCATCAAACGAGCAAATGGTTGAAAAGCCAAAGGCTCAACAGGAAGAAATGAAACACAATATCGATATTTGGCCAGCGCTTGATTTTGAAGTAAAGCAAGATGCAGACATTGAAGCTAAAGTTGAAACGTTATTAGCTACAATGACATTAGAGCAAAAAGTTGCTCAAATGATACAGCCAGAAATACGTGATATTACCGTAGAAGATATGCGCAAATATGGTTTTGGATCATATCTTAATGGCGGTGGTTCATTCCCAAGCAACAACAAGCAGTCGACACCACAAGATTGGATAAACCTTGCCGAAGACATGTATCAAGCATCGATTGATGCGTCTGTAGATGGCAATGCAATTCCAACCATGTGGGGAACAGATGCTGTTCATGGTCACAACAATGTTATTGGCGCTACTTTGTTTCCACATAATATTGGTTTGGGGGCTATGAATAACCCTGATTTGATTGAAAAAATTGCTGAAATTACGGCAACAGAAGTCATGGTAACCGGTATCGATTGGGTGTTTGCACCTACTGTCGCGGTTGTTAGAGATGACCGTTGGGGCAGAACATATGAAAGTTATTCTGAAGATCCTGAAATTGTTCGTGAATACTCAGCGTCAATTGTTAAAGGATTGCAAGGCCATGCCGACGGCGACTTTTTAAGTGATAAACGCGTGATCAGTACAGTTAAACATTTCTTAGGGGATGGCGGTACTGAAAAGGGCGATGATCAAGGTGACAATATTGCTTCTGAACAAGACTTATTTGATCTGCATGCACAAGGGTATGTTGGCGGTTTAACGGCTGGTTCTCAGTCGGTTATGGCGTCTTTTAACAGCTGGCACGGCGACAAAATTCACGGCAACAAATACCTGTTAACTGATGTTTTAAAAGATAAAATGGGTTTTGATGGTTTTGTTGTAGGTGACTGGAATGGTCATGGACAAGTTAAAGACTGTACTAATGAAAGTTGCCCACAGGCAGTTAATGCAGGCTTAGATATGTACATGGTGCCAACAGATGCATGGAAACCTTTATATGAAAATACAATTGCACAAGTAAATTCTGGCGTGATCAGTCAATCAAGAATTGATGATGCCGTGCGTCGTATTTTGCGAGTTAAATTCAGAGCTGGCCTTTTTGATAAGCCAAGCCCTGCTAACCGTCAATATTCAGGTAAAACTGAGTTAATTGGTGCTAAAGCTCATCGTGACGTAGCACGTCAGGCGGTACGTGAATCTTTGGTGCTGCTAAAGAATAAAGGTAACGTACTACCTATCAAACCAAACCAAAACATATTAGTTGCTGGTAATGGTGCAGATAATATTGGCAAACAATCAGGTGGTTGGACCGTTACGTGGCAAGGTACAGGTAACAACAACAACGACTTTCCTGGTGGTAGCTCAATTTATGACGGTATCGTAGAAAAAGTTAGCGCTGCAGGCGGAAAGGTGACACTAGACGTTGACGGTGATTTTAATGAAAAACCAGATGTAGCAATTGTTGTTTTTGGCGAAGATCCATACGCAGAAGGCCATGGTGATAGAGATAATTTAGATTACCAACGTGGTGAAAAGTCAGATTTAGCCTTGCTAAACAAACTTAAAGCTCAAGGTATCCCTGTTGTTTCTATATTTATCAGTGGTCGCCCAATGTGGGTAAATGCTGAATTAAATGCCTCAGACGCTTTTGTAGCGGCTTGGTTACCAGGTTCAGAAGGTAACGGTGTTTCTGATGTTTTATTCACCTTGCCTAACGGTGAGATTACTCATGATTTTGTTGGTAAGTTATCTTTCTCATGGCCAAATAGTGCAAATCAAGCGGTTGTGAACAAAGGTGATGAAGATTATCAGCCACTTTTACCTTATGGTTTCGGCTTACGCTACGGCGATGAAAATGTGTTGGCTGATGACTTAGATGCAACACTTGTTGTTGATGAAACGGCAATGCAGAAGAAAGTATTCTTTGATGGTCAAATGCATAAACCTTGGTTAATGTGGTTGTATTCGGGTGATGAGCAATTGGAGCCTAACGCAAATACTCACACGATTGGCAGTCTATCATACCGTACTGTTGATCGCTTAGTTCAAGAAGACTCTATTCAATTGACGTTTGCCGGCAAAGAAAAAGCAGGTATTCGTTTAGTGAGTAAAAGCAACTTCAGAGAAGACTTACGCTCGGCTATAGAAGCAAATTCGAAACTCACCTTTATGGTCAATGTTTTGGAAAAACCAACGGCTAATGTAGAGATTACTTTAGCATGTCAAAAAGCAGAAAGCCCAGACGATAACTGCGGCGCTTCACTTGATATCACTGATGAAATTAATCATCGATTACATCATGGGTGGTCGAGTATCTCGATTGATTTAGCCTGCTTTGCTGAGAAGGGGATGAGCTTTGGCGATGCCGTCGTGCCATTTTCTTTATCGACAAGTGGACAGGCGGTTATTCAGATCGGTGGTGTGGTATATGAACCACAGCCAAAAGAAGAAGCGAACTTAACGTGTCAGTAATAGGTTAACTACCTGATACTAAAAGGGTCCCAATAGGGACCCTTTTTTTATATGTATGATAAGTGACTTGGTTCTTAACTTTAACCTTATGTCAGGCAACTTTTTGTTGTCTAAATTTATTGAATTAGGGAAAGCATATTTTTTAACTGGCGAATTAAGTCGTCGTTAACATTATTTTTTCGATAGGTCATAAAAATAGGTCTTTTTATGTGTACTGGCGCGTCAATTTCAAATAACGTGTTTGATTCTAGGCTTTGTGTTATTAATTCAGCAGGCAGGTAAGCGAACCCGCCTTTTGATAAAACTACTTCAAGCGCAATCATGGCAGCAGAGGTTTTAAAGTTTGGCATAACTTTATGATGAAGGGCGTGCTCCTTTTGAAAGGTAATGCCCCAATCAACAAGAATATAATCTTCAACATCTTTGTCAAAAGTTGGACGAGAGCCAACAAGAGATAAGTCAAAATGACCAACTAATTCATTGATAAATTCGTCATCCTTAATTGGATCCATTAGTAATCCAACATCAAGGGTTCTATCATCGAGTTTTCGTTGAATTGCTTCCCTAACAGAGATTTCGGTGCTTAATGATACGTTATCAAGCAGTTCGATGGCATCTTGAATTCTATTGCTAAAAAATGCATCCCATACATTTGGCGTTGCAGCAATGTTGAATGATATTTTTTGTTGGCTGGCTATAGATAATGCAATCTTTGACTGTTCCATCTGGCTAACGAGCAAATGCGCATGTGAAAGTAGCGACTCACCAGACGGTGTTAGCCTTAGATTGTTTTTTTCACGAATAATTAATTGTGTTGAGTAAAATTCTTCTAATTGTTTTATTCGCGCGCTTACCGCCGCCTGAGTAATATATAGAGTTTCAGCCGCTCTACCGAAATGTTTATTTTCAGCAACTGCTATAAAAGTTTTAAAAACTCTAATATCCATGCCAAATTCCTGATTATTTTAGTATCGCTAATGTAATTAAAAATTATCGCTGCGACAAATATTATTTGTTTTTAAACGCGTTACTTTTCTCTTAGATTGTTCCAAACAATTAATCGTTACAAACAAATGAGAATAAAAGCGCTGGTGTTATCTATTTGGGTTTCTAGCGGTGTTTTTGCTACGCAAATAGAGGTTGATAGACTTTCTAGCCCAACGATAGAGCGCGTAACAGCAGTTCACGAGTATTGCCTTGAGCAACATGGCTATCAAAATGATGCAAATACCAAAAATATGATCACTCAATGTGTAAACGTTGATTTATCGGTATCGGCTTATAGAACCTTCAAGACGCGCGCTGGACTTACGTCATTTATTTCTCATAATGCGGAGAGTGAAATATGAAAACTCAAATTAGAAAAGGGCAAACAATGTTTTTTGGTGACAGCACGTTTCCTCACGGTATTTCGCGTAGTGGCCATTTTAACAAACGTGAATCTGATGAATTAGCGCTTTATGGCAAAACATTTGAGGCACTTCACAATGGTAAATTATTACCTGAAAATGAAGAAGAAGTTCAATTTGTCGCTTCTATGCAAAAACTAGATGAAAGTCATTTATACTCAGTAAACTTGTGGAAAAAATACCTGGCGGCAGTTGAAAAAAGCCGAGTTCACCATGGTTTTTCTATGAGTAATGGCAAAACAAGAGATGCTAGCGGAAATGAGCTTGCATTCTCTTAAAATAAACCTGTCACTTTACTGGTCATGGAAGACCTGTTTGATAAATATTTTTTAAGGTCACGACAATAATTATTTAGCAGTCATAACAGCAAGTTTTCTGTATGCTTCGCCAAAATTAAGATACTTAACTCAAGTATCATTTGCTTGGAATTAGCCAATGAAAATTTGTTTTATTATGTACCCTTGGGATCGCATTGAGCCTGAGACAGATTCGACTCTTCGTTTAATACATGAGTGTGTTAAACGTGGCCATACTGTTGCGCTGTCAACAGTAAACAACTTAACCATTCGTGACAGTGTTGCGAGTGCATTTTGTGATGTTTTTACAAAAAAAACAAAATACTCCGATAATATTCCAAGCTTTTATAAAACTGCTGACTTTAAACGCGCTCAATTACCTTTAGCTGGTTTTGATGCCGTCATTATGAGAGCAAATCCACCACTTGATACTTTAGCCTTAAACTTTTTAGATTCGGTACGCGGCGATACGTTTATTATGAACGACCTAGACGGCTTGCGTATTGCGAATAACAAAATTTATACCGCATCGTTTCAAGATACCGAAAGTGAGTTTATTCCCGCAACACATGTTTCCAAAAACCGCGATTACCTTGAAAGAATATTTGAAGAGTCTGACAGCGATAAAATGATTTTAAAGCCGCTTGATGGTTACGGTGGTAGAGGCGTTATTGTATTAGAAAAAAGTGCTCGCCAAAGCTTTAGATCATTACTCGATTTTTACATCGGCGGCGACGAGCATGGTAAAGGGAGTAATTACGTTATTTTGCAAGATTACGTGCATGGCGCGGAAGAAGGCGATGTACGCATATTAATGCTTAATGGCGAGCCTATTGGCGCTATGAAGCGTGTACCTGCATCTAATGATGTGCGCTCGAACGTGCATGCCGGTGGTAAAGTAGTAAAGCATAAGTTAACCGCTCAAGAGAAAAAACTGTGTAAATATATAGGCCCAAAACTTGTGCGTGACGGTCTTTACTTTACTGGCATTGACGTTATTGGTGGAAAGTTAATTGAAGTAAATGTATTAAGTCCCGGCGGTATTGTACGTATTAATAAATTAAACAGGGTGAAGCTCCAAGCTCAAGTGATTGATTTTGTAGAAAGTGTTGTTCACGCCAAAGAGTTTGTCATGAACCGTAAAACCGAGTTTAGAAAGGTTATCGAAGATGCTAACGCTGTCTGAGAAAGAGTGTATTCAGTTCATAAAGAAGCGTGAATGCTTTCATGCTGAAGTTAATAATGGTTCTTTTATTGTCAAAATAGACGAATATACACCGTTAGTTTGTGCTGCTATCCACAATGGTCATCGCTTACGAGCTGAGTTAAACAAATCGTTCTTGCTTTCAAAGCAAGAGCGATTTTATGAAGAAGACCCCTATACTGATGAGCTCATCTCCTCATTCCCAATCCAACTTATTGGTAATGACTCTCGTTTCGAATATGACTTAAACCGTGCAAAAACGCTTTCTACCTATTTTAAAACAGCGTGGGACAAACAAGTATGGCAAAAGCCCCTCACGCAAAAACAGCGAACGATCAGTCATGCCAAGCATGAGTCGTTTTACAATGTACTTGAAGCCATAGTTACTGTTATTGAAAAACAATTTGGCAATGCCATTGTTTTTGACATTCATTCATATAATTACAAACGCATCGAAAAAGATACACCGACTTTCAATATTGGCTCTGGTCAAATTGATGTTGAGCGCTGGGGTAAAGTGGTAAGTCAGTTTGAGCGCCAACTGAACAAAATTGAGTTACCCAATATTGATGTAAGAGCCGCTACAGATGACGTTTTTCATGGTAGGGGGTATTTGATATCTCATATTAATGCGCACTTTGACAATACGATCGTACTGCCTACAGAAGTGAAAAAAGTGTTTATGGATGAAACATCAGGAGAAGTTTACCCGCTTGTACTTGAAGAGTTAAAAGCAGGTTTTAAAAATGCCATTAGTGAAACTGCTGCATTTTTTGTGCGCCGTCACACTAAAAAAACGCGTACCCAAAAAGCCGATATTCTATCATCTAGTATTAGCCCAGAGGTTATAGAATTAGACAAGAAGTTATATTCACTCTGTAAAAGTGTTGAAACGCTTAACTTTATTAACCCGGTTAACTTACCTGCTCAAAAGAACCGTTTTCTCAAAAGAAATAGTTACATAGCGCCTAACTTCAACTACAAACAGCTAAATTTAAACCCGTATAAATTTCGGGAGAGCCTATATAAGTTACCGGTTGATGATATTTATGATGCTAGCATCGCACAGCTATATCGCCATGTTATCGATAACTTAGCCAGTAAGATTGATTTACTAACCTCTATTGGCACCGATGACTTTGTTTATAACTCGCTTAAATACTACGGCGAACCAAATCATACGGATATTGCTAATGCGCGATTTATTTTACATTTAAATGACGAGGAATTTTCTGAACCTGACGTATACCTAAATGCAGACGAAGCTATTAAGTATTTTAGATTTCAAGCACAAGAGTGGCGGCTAAAATGTAAAATTGAAAAATCTGCCAAAATTGTTGCCAAAGCCATGGTCAACAATGAGAAAGCACTATTGCTCATTAATAAAGATGCGAAGTTCACTGAAAAAGAGCTACATGCGTTTGCTTATCATGAGCTTGGCATTCATATGTTAACCACCATTAATGCTAAAAAGCACTCGCTTAAAGTATTTAGCTTAGGGTTAACGGGTAACACGCATACTCAAGAAGGTATCGCACTTTATAGTGAGTATTGCTCAGGTAGCTTAACGATACAGCGACTTAAAACCATTGCATTAAGAGTTATTGCTGTTCAGTACATGCTAGAGCATGGAGACTTCGTAAAAACATATCACACCCTGATGAATGAATTTTCTTTGGAAAAAGAGTTTGCGTTTATACTTACAACGCGTGTTTATCGTGGTGGTGGTTTTACTAAAGACTATCTTTACCTTAAAGGTTTTAGAGATGTGCTTAATGTTGCTAAAGCGCAGTCAATTGACAACTTGCTTGTTGGTAAAGCCGGTTTGCTTGACTTTGATGTCGTCTCTGAGATGGTGGAGCGTGGCATGGTAGAAAAGCCAGTACCTTTATTCGACACTTCTTATACAACGTCTGGCGATAAAGTACTTGATTTCATTGTGGACTCAATTAAATAAAAGCCTTAACATTCAAATGAAGAAAACCCTAGATAACTCTTGGGTTTTCTTATAGGGCTGGCTTTTTAAAACTAGGCTTTTAGGTAGGTATAATCACTTAAGCAGTCTTCGTAAAAATCAATGAGATTAACGCCTTCGCGTGGTTTTAATTGTCCTTGCTGAATTTTCTTATCAATCGCTTTTTTTACAGACTGAGCAAGAATAGCTGGAGTGTATTGCATGGTTGATAGCACGCTTTCCATTGACGAACCTTTGACGACCTCTTCAATATAAAAGTCTTTTGGGTCATCATCATAACTGAAAATATGCACTTCGTTTAAGCGGCCAAATAGGTTGTGCATGTCGCCCATTACATCTTGATATGCGCCAGTTAAAAACAAACCAATAAAGTAATCTTCATCAGCATTTAGCTTGTGTAATGGCACACTATTAGTAACTGCCCCTTCACCAATGAACTTATCAATTTTACCATCGCTATCGCAGGTAATATCTACAAGACTACATAATTTTGTTGGTTTTTCGTTGAGCCTTGAAATGGGGACTACCGGAAGAACTTGCTCTATCGCCCATGAGTCGGCTGCAGATTGAAACACCGAAAAATTCGCGAGGTATTGAGACGAAAGTAGTTCTGGAATTTCCTTTAGCTCCTCTGGAATAAAGTCGTGGTTAGAAATAATTTGCTCAATATCTTCTAACGTTTGCCAGTATAAAGTTTCAGTTTTCGCGACTTCTTCAAGGGATAATACGCCTAGCTTGAACGCCTGGATGGCTTGTTCTTTTAGTGCTTGTACATCGTTGAAAGCTTCTTGGTAGTTCTCAGTGCTTAGAACTTGTGCGATATCTCGCATATTGGTGACTGTGATATGTTCGCCGGTGGCTTTTTTAGTATCAAACACTGTGCTGCCAATTCCTTTAGGGTGAATTTCTCCAATCACTTTAGTAATGACACATGAATGGTGGGCGGTAATTGCACGACCACTTTCACTGACAATATTGGGGTGGGGTACAGACTCTAGATCACAATGTTGCTTAAAGCCTGAAACAATATCTGAAACATACTGGGTTAAATCATAGTTACACGATGAATCATTGGTCGACTGAGAGCCGTCATAATCAATGGCTAAACCACCGCCAACATCTATGTAATGCAATGGAACATCGCGTTTTACTAGTTGTGTGTAAACGGTTGCTGCTTCTTGAACGGCTTCCTTGATCGCACGAATATCTGTTAACTGGCTGCCAATATGGAAATGAAGGAGCTCAATACAATCAAGCATGCCTTCTTTTTCACATAACTGAATGACGTTAAGGATTTCGGCAATGCTTAAGCCAAATTTTGCCCGTTCACCGCTGGAACTTTCCCACTTTCCTCGTCCTTTAACCATCATTTTTATTCGTAAGCCGATAATTGGCTTAACATTGAGCTCTTTGGACAGTGAAATGAGCATATTAAGTTCACTGAATTTTTCGATGACTACAACGACTTTGCGGCCTATTTTTCTGCCTAATAAAGCTAACCGCAAGTAGTCTTCATCTTTGTAGCCATTAAGAATAGTTAAGGCTTCGTTGTTGGTATTGTATGCCAGTGCGGCGGCTAATTCAGGCTTTGAGCCTGCTTCGAGCCCATAGTTAAAACGTTTGCCAACATCGACAATTTCTTCAATAACCTCTCGCATTTGGTTTACTTTTACGGGGAAAACACCAAGATAACTACCTTCATAGTGGGTTTCTTCAATAACACTTCTAAAGGTTTTGTTAATTAGTTCAACCTGTGAGCGTAAAATATCGTGAAAACGAATAACAGCTGGAAACTCAATGCCCGTTGATTGCATTTCATCAATCACTTCTTTCAAGCTTATCTTAAGCTCTGGTTCGTTGTAGCGAGGAATGACCATTAAATCACCTGACTCGCCAATATCAAAATAACCGTTACCCCACCGTTTAATACGGTAGGTGTTTTCAGCGTTTTCAATTGTCCACTCGGTATTTTTCGTATTTTGTTTGTTCATCTTTATTTCTTATTAATTAGCCCCATTCACCGACATGGGCTCAATCACATTGGTTCAAACATAAAATGAGTTCTCGAACCACTTTAGCGGCAAAAACGTCGCTGTTACCGGTGCTGTCAATTTCTGGCGATAACTCAACTACGTCACAGCCAACAAATTGCTTATTTCTCAAAATTTTGCATAAACTCACAAACGAGTGAAAGTCTTCACCACCGGGCTCTGGTGTGCCAGTGCCTGGAAAAAAGCTCGGGTCAAAGTAGTCTAAATCAAAGGTTAAATATACTGGTTGTGTTGGTTCAATGTCGTCAACTGCAGCGAGAAACTCTTCACGACTTTGTTTTAGCGTTTGATTTGCTTTCATCCATTGATATTCGTCTTTAGTGCCAGAACGGATACCGTATTGAATAAGTTGGTGCTCAGGGCCAAAGTGATCAAGAGCGCGACGAATAATTGAGGCATGTGAGTAATAGAAATTCAAATAACCATCGCGCAAATCAGCATGAGCATCAAGGTGTAAAACGACTAAATCTGGGTATTGCTCAAGATAGGTCTTAAGTGGCGCATATGAAATTGAATGTTCGCCACCTAAAGTCAATACTTTTACTTGATGTGTTTTGAGATCAACGTCAGAAAATAAAGCACAAAAATCATCAGTCGCTTTTTGCCACTGTGCTTCAATGATTTTATGCTCATTGGCTTGTTCTATTAGCTTTGTATCTATGTCGGTAGAAAGGTTTCCTAGATCATAAAAATCGACACCTTCTAGATCTAAATCTAGGTAAGGTGAGTATGATTCTATACCATCAGATACTTCGCGTAAGGCATTAGGACCTGCTTTAGTGCCCTTACGGAAACAGGCTGTGCCGTCGAAACCAAAACCGATTAAATGCACTGAATGCGTGTGAATAGTGTCAGTTGTTTGACTGCATTCAAAAGGTGTTTGTGCAGGTTGAAGTTTAATATTGATGTTTTTAAGGCTGTTTGTCGATGCGTTCAATACCTTGTCGCCATATCAAGTTTCAATTTCACGCAATTTTATCAATATTTTATTTAGTCTGGATAGTAATTTCTATTTCCTAATGATTAAAACGTTAGTAAAATTGGCTACTTTTGTTTTTACGGTGGACTAATAGTGTACTTTGAAGGCTCTGAAAAAAAAGCTGAAATAGTGATTGATAGCCAGCAGTTATCCTTATTGGATGACTTTGCTGATGAATTTTGGGCGTCATTGGTTGAATGTTGTAATGCGCAAATTCTGTCACATATTAGCAATGAACAATGTAAGGCATTTTTGCTATCTGAATCGAGTTTGTTTGTCTGGAACGATAGGCTACTTATTTTAACGTGTGGCGTGACACAGCTAATTAACTCGGTAGAGTACTTTATCCAACAGGTAGGTGTTGATAAAATTCAGCAAGTGATTTATCAACGCAAGAATGAATACTTTGCGCATGAACAAGCCAGTTGTTTTGGTGATGATATAAAGTCTCTGGGCCAATACGTTAAGGGTAAAGCAATGCGCTTTGGTGAGTTAGATAGTCACCACAATTATGTTTTTCATCAAGACAATGACTATCTTGCCAGTGCGGAAGATAAAACCTATGAACTACTTGCATACCAAATTAATAGTGAAGCTTCAAAGGTGCTCACGACAGCTCATCTATCGGCTCAGAAAATTCGCCAGTTTTTAACCATCGACTCAATGTTGTCTGGCTTTCTTATTGATGACTATGTGTTTGAGCCTTTCGGCTATTCATTAAATGCGATAAAAGGTGACCAGTATTTAACGATTCATGTAACGCCGCAAGAAGACAGCAGTTATGTGAGTTTTGAGTCGAACTTAAATCTTGTTGAGTTGGCACCACAAATTCTAGCGGTATTACAACCGGCATCTTTTGATCTCATTACGTTTAATGAGTTTGAGATAACTGATCTTTTAACAAAACATGTGCCAGAGCTATATGTCAGTCAGTCACTTGTTAGTGATCAGCTTAGCAATGGCTACCAAGTAGGTTTTGCCAATTTTATTAAACCACAGCGAACGTTTGGTAACGCTAAATCGCTCGATATTAGAGGAGAGAACCATGCACTCTGATCTTTGGATTGAAGAAAAGTTTTCGGACTTTTTAGGCTTACGTATTAAAGTTGAAAAAGTGTTGTTTTCCGGTAAAAGCGAATTTCAAACGGTTGATGTGGTAGAAACAAAAGGCCACGGTAAAATGTTACTTAACGATGGCTTGATTATGGTCACTGAGCGTGACGAATTTGCTTACCACGATATGATCAGCCACGTACCATTATTTGTTCACCCAAACCCTAAGAATGTTTTAGTGATTGGTGGTGGTGACGGTGGCACAGCTCGTGAAGTATTACGCCATGAGAGTGTTGAAAAGTGCACTATGGTTGAGATTGATGGCATGGTAGTTGAAGCATGCAAGGAACATATCCCTCAAACCTCAAAGGATTTAGAACATCCGAAAATGAATTTGATCATTGGTGATGGTGTGCAGTTTGTGAAAGAAACGGCTGAAAAATTTGATGTGATTATTGTTGATAGTACAGATCCTATTGGCCCTGCACAGCCATTATTTGGCGAGGAATTTTATCAAAATGTATATAACTGCTTAACGGATGACGGCATCGTGGTTTCGCAAGGTGAATCATCATGGTATGCCATGGATATTCAACAATCGCTACTCAAAGTATTAAACGCTGTATTTCCTAGTAGTTATCTCTACAGCTTTAGCAACCTAACATACCCAGGTGGGCTTTGGAGCTTTACCTTTGCTTCGAAAAAGTATCACCCTTGTCATGATTTTAACCCAAAGCGTGTTGCAAGCAGTGGTTTAGCGTTTGATTATTACAATGCAAATTTGCACAAGGCTGCGTTTGCATTACCTAGTTTTGCATTAAAAGGCTTAAAGGACTTGATTGATAACGATTAGTCGATAATGTAAAGGCCAAATAATATCAGTTAGCTTGAATTGTTGAGTATTCTAATAAATTGATTTGTTTGGCCTTTATGAATATTTATTGAGTGGATAGGCATTTGTTCTCGAAAACCGTCAATGGCGCTGAGGCAAGCGCGATACTCTACAGTATCGTCATGACTTGCCGTGCCAACGATATTAACCCGTATTATTATTTCCAGCAGTTGTTTGCTGAGTTACCGCAGCGGGAAAAAGGTGCAGGCCTGACCGACTTATTGCCGTGGAACATCAAGCCAGACCAAGATTAGGTATGGGCTAACCGTTTAAATTGGCGCTTACTTAGCAAAAGCGTAACATGAGACTTAAGGGGAACAACTCTCTATTTCAGAGGGCGTAGCTAAATAAAACATAGGAAATCAAATGAAAAAAATAATGACGAGCGCTATTGCTTCATTCGTATTAATTACCGCTAATGCGCAGGCTGACGAAAAATATAGCCACTTTCCATCTTTAGCGTCTGATGACACTGCTACTGCTTTATGTAACCTTGAAGCGTTTAATAAGAAACTTCAGGCAATTGTCACTAAAGACAAGTTAACGCCTGAAGACATGGTAAAAGTTCACGAGTTAACGTATACGTTAGAAAACGCGGTTATTCGACTACAAAAAGATTTAGAAACGATAGCTGCTGATCTAGAAAAAGTCCATTTAGCCTCTGAACGCTTAGATAAAGATACCATTAAGGGATCTGGTAAATACTATTTAGAAGCCACTAGTGCCATTTTAAATAAAGCTACTTGCAAGTAATGTAAATAGCGAAAAGTAGCGCCGATTTATGCTGTTTAAATGTTGAATTGGCGGTTAGGAATTACATTAGGTATATTTCAATTTAGCGCTACTTCTCTGATGTCAACGTTAGCTAACACACTCCAAATTAATTACGGGTTATTTGTATTCAATAAAAATATTTGACGTTAAACGGCCACCAGCTAGGTTGCCACTGACATCTGTTGCGACATTTACGATCGTTGAATGTAATAGTTTGCCAGGGTAAATAGCGACTCTATTGGGCTTGTAGGGAATTTGATAATAAAGTTCAAACTGCTGCGTTGATTGACTTGGAAATAGCTGTGCAGGCTCTCCATATTCTGTTATTTCTTGCTGGCAGATTGCTAAATACTGTTCAATATTCGCCTCATTTATAGATTCAAAACCAGTCTGGTTGTGTCTAAATAGGCCTGTACCGCCATGTGGATTTTCATCTAAATAATGCAGTACAGCAAAATAGTGTTCATGGGTGCTATCAAAGTGGGGTAAGCGCTGCAGAAGTGCTAGCTCTTGTGGTTGCGTTGTAATTAATGAAAAATAGTTATCAAGTACTTTCAATTGTTTGTGCTTGGGTACTTGATAAATATCATAGAGTGCCATGTAAATGCATTGTAGAGCCTTTACAACATAGGGTTTAGGCAAAACTTTTCTTAAACCAGGGTAGTAACTGTGTTTATCTGGCGCAAAACCGTCAAGGGAAGTAGGGCGTTCTGGTAACACCGGGAAATTATCGAACATGACTACCGGTGTTTGTTCGTTACCAACACGTTCGATAGTCAGTTCGATACCGTTAGGCAGCGTTTGATGCACTGCCATCAATTACATCACCTTTGCTTTACAATAATGGTCGATAAAGTCTAAATGATCTGGCCACTGTGCAACTTTTTTCGCCGTGCCTTCTTTGATTCGACCTAAAAACAATTTAAGTTCTTCGTCTGACATTTGATCAACAATCGGGTGATATTGCTCTGGTATTAATCCTTGACCGATCATGACTTGTATCCATGAATTTTCACCGAATAAATCATCAGGCTTTTTATAGACTCGGCCACTCTTACCAAATAGATCCATTCTGTGTTTTAGACTGTCGGTAATCGGCATACTCTTACAATAGCGCCAAAATTTTGAATCTGTTCTATCGGTGAGGTGGTAATGCAGAATGATAAAGTCACGAATGTTGTCGCATTCCGCTTTTGTTTGCTGGTTAAATTCATCAATATCAGCTTGATTAATGCCCTGATTAGGTAGCAATTGCATCAAACGAACGATTGCTCGCTGAAACAAGTGAATACCTGTTGACTCAAGTGGCTCAATAAATCCACTAGAAAGACCAACAGCAATACAGTTTTTATTCCAGTGTTTTAATCGTGTACCTGTTTTGTATTTTATAACGCGCGGTGTATTGATCGGTTCACCTTCAACATTATCAAGCAGAAACTTAATCGCATCGTCATCACTCATGTATTTGCTACAAAATACTAAGCCGTTACCCGTTCTGTTTTGTAGTGGTATACGCCACTGCCAGCCTGACTCTCTGGCAATTGAGCGAGTGTAAGGTACTGCTTTTTCTGTTGACTTTGTTTGTACTGCGACAGCACTGTCACAGGGTAAGTAATGCGACCAGTCTTCATAGCCGGTATGTAACGCATCTTCAATCAATAACCCTCTAAAGCCTGTGCAATCGAGGAAGAGATCACCTTCAACAACTTCACCTGAAGCTAAGGTAAGAGATTTTATATAGCCCGAATCATCGTCTAAATTCACGTCTTTTATTTTACCTTCAACACGTTTGGCACCATGCTTTTCGGCTATATTGCGTAAAAACTTGGCGTATAGGCCCGCATCTAAGTGATAAGCGTGATTAAGGTCTTGATTCGCCATTACTGCAAAACGCCCCTGACGTGAGGCTAAATGTTCAGGGCAGTAGTCACCAATTTCACTGGCGATACCTTTTTGCATGCCCTTTAACCAAAAATGTTGAAAACCGCAGGCCCAGCAATCTTGACCAAGAAAACCAAAAGAATGGATGTAATCTTGATTTACGTCTTTCCAATTTTCAAATGAAATACCGAGTTTGAAGGTCGCATTGGTTGCCGCCATAAACTCTTTTTCTTCAATGCCAAGCAAGCGATGAAAAATGTGAAGGGTAGGGATGGTTGCTTCACCAACGCCAACGGTTGGAATATCATCTGACTCTACTAAGCTAACGTCGAGATTCTTGCCAAGTAGCTTGGCAAATGCTGCAGCTGCCATCCAACCTGCGGTGCCACCACCGGCAATAACAATTCGTTTAATTGGTTTATCCATCATGGTTAACTCTTATCGTTTTAATTTATTGAGTAAATCAGCGCGAATTTTACGAGCTGATGTTTCATCAAGCGGCATTTTTAAAATATCTAAAGCATGCTCAGGGATATGGTTTAAATCCGTATTGTCGTGCTCAAAAATATAGTGATTAAATATTGATTGCCATGCCTGACGTTGTTCTTTGGGTAAGCTTCGAATACTTAGCATTGCTGCCATTAATGCATTGTTTGGTCGCCCCATATATGCGGGGGTATCGCGCCACCAATGAGTCACTAATACGTTCAATGCATTTCTTCCTTCTACATGGTGCCACCACATGCTTGGTAAAAATAATGCATCGCCTGCTGATAATTCAGCAACTTGCGCCGCTTCAATAGCTTGTTTAAATTTAGGGAACTTTTTAAAGTCTGGCGCGTCGAAATCGACTAACGAAATGTCTTGGCCACCAGGTGCAAACTCCATTGGCCCAACATATAAGTTATCAATTTGCTCAGGCGGAAATAATGTGAATCGTCGTTGGCCTACCACCGAAATCGCAAGGTTATGAGGGAAGTCATAATGGGCAGCAATTTTACTTTGATTGCCAATCCACATACTTGTTAAAGGGGCGCATGATTCGAGCCCCGACGAATTCTGGCTAGTAAAGTTTGGGAACCACCGATTTACTTCTGTAGAGCCCATATACATGGTCGGTGGTTCGCTATCATTTGCATGGTCGAGTAACTTATCGAGCACGATGTTAAGGTCAACTTTGCCGCCACCATAGTTAAAGCCTGTCATTTCTTTATTATAAAAAACACGGCCTTTCGTGTCAGGATCGCCTAAACAAGCAGATACCGGCTCTTTGCTGTAAATCGAACGGATATAGTCAGTACCGGCACTATCAGATATTTTGCCTGATAATACTATTGGCCACTGGCTAGCAAAGTCCTTAAAAACAATCGGCTGCGTGGCATCTTGAATATGCTCAAGAATATTGTCGCTCGTGACACCTGAGATTGTTTTAGTTTGACGCTCAATCGTTAACACCGTTATTTTCCTAGGTAACTATTACAAGCCAAGTTGTGCATTTTTGCGGTTTATAAGCTCACGAATATTCCCGTGTGACGCTAACGTCATATAAATAGCGTGCAAATAACCTTGATTATGCAGCTTAACAACAATGTCATCATCGAGTTGTTTAAACTTCTCTTCGTTAATTGTATAGAAGCCAACCATTTCATTTTTAGAATTATCATTTAACGTAATATCGAGGGTGAACGGCTCAAGTAACTCAAATTCTGTAAGCATATTGACAAAAATTTCACTGTCTTCAACACCGTGATGAATTGTCTCCATCATATCTGCTGCTCTGTCTAAAAACTCGCTATTGCCACCAAACTCTAGGAATAAAGCGTGACCCTCTTCTTTATTCACTCTTGGGTGATCAATATCAAGTGTTAATACGCGATGCTCTTTTTCTTGTCCATCTTCTGTTACGGTTTGTCTGCCGATCATGAACGGTTGGCGTTGAATCATTAAAGGGATATAACCTGCGTCCCAACCTTGTTCAGATAAAAATAAGTTCTCGTCATTTTTAAAGCCAAAAAGTGAAACAGGTAAGAATTTTGCTGTTTGCGGATTTTTTATAAAGAAAATTGGGTAGTAGGCTTGGACAGAACGAAACTCCAAAGGGAAGGTTTGCGTATACCAAATGTTATCGCCAAACTTTGCATGACGTTGGTTGTTAATCTTAATATCTTTGTGATCGACGTTGTTTACTAATACATGGTTAGCCATGTTTGCTCCTTTTTATAATAAGCGCGCACTTATTTCTTATTTTTATATTTTCGCAAAATCTTGTGTTGTTAACTGTGTAAGTATTTCTCTGTTTGTTGGCATTGCTTGTGCCATTTGTTTAGTTCTTTGTTGTTGGGCTTGAAAAACTTGCTGAGCTTTGTTGTGATGCTTATACCAAGTTTTGCTTTTCGATAGTTGCGTGTCAAATCCCATACCGTAGAGAATGAATTGGTTACTCGCAGCAGGGAATAATTCCTGCGTATATTTGCTGTCGTAGCTATACGGTGCTTGGTATTTCCACAGTGCAAGTTGCTCTTGTAAGCTATCACTAATATGCCTTAAATCACGGTTGTCTCGCCAGTAATCACTGTCATTACGTTTTGACAGTACATAATGTAGTTTTAAGAAATCGATAATATGCTGCCAGCGCAGGTTAAACTTTTCATTAAAGCGGTTTTCTAAGGGCTTCAACATACTTTGATTACGTGGTAATTGTTCTGCAATCATGTTGGCAGAAAGCTCTACAAGTGCTATGGCAGAGGCTTCTAGTGGTTCAATAAAGCCAGCCGATAAACCAATCGCAACACAGTTGTTATGCCAGAACTTTTCTCGATAACCCGGATTGATTTTTATATTTTTGATATTAACGTCGCTGAGTTTCGTTTTATCAAAAGCTTGGTCAATATATTGCTCTAATGACAATAACGCGTCACTTTCCGTTTGATAAGCTGAGGCATAAACATGACCGATACCACGTCGGGTAGGTAAGCCAATATCCCAAATCCAACCTGCACTTTGTGCTGTTGATATGGTTGCCGAGGCTATCGCACTTGATGGTTCATCATAAGGTATTTGTACGGCAAGGGCGCGGTCATTAAATAGTTGATGTTGTTGGTTTAAAAAGCCAACGCCATAGTGCTCACCTAACAGCAAGGATTTTAAGCCCGTACAATCAATAAAGAAATCACCAGTTAAATTGCCATGTGCTTTTAATGACAAGCTGGCAATATGACCTAGTGGATCGTTTTCGATATGGGTTACGTGATCTAATACATGGTTCACGCCAAGCTTTTCAACACAGTGTTTTTGTAAGAACTGGCTGAATTTACCCGCATCAAGATGGTAGCCATAGTTAGCTGCAAACTTGTACTGGGGTGTCGCAATTGTTTTTGGGGCTTTGTCGTGATCGCAAAGTAGTGCTTGATTGGTAACCGCTTGTGCGAAGCTCACTTCATTTTGATAAGGCAGCCAATGCTCAGCAATATTAAGTTCATGAAAGTGGTGTGGAATAGAAAAAGGGTGATAGTAGGCACTGTCATGTTGATGAAGCCAGTTAACAAATTTAGAACCTTGTTTAAAGCTAGCATCACACTCTCGAAGAAAGTCTGACTCGTTAATCCCTATTTTTTGCAGGGTAGCGCGCATTGATGGCCAAGTACCTTCACCAACACCAATTGGCATGACATCAGGAGATTCTACGAGCGTGATTTTTATTGGGCTGTCTTGGGCGGTATTCACATGTTCAGCAGCCAGTAAACCAGCGGTTAACCAACCTGCAGTGCCACCACCAACAATAACAATATGATTAATTGTTTTATTCATTGTACTGCTCGCCTTACAGTCCATACTACTTTCCCACCAAAACCTTGATAAAAATAGTTATTTATCTTTTGTCACTATATCTTGCAAATTCAACTGAGGCTAGTTAACGCTTTGTAAATCTTAGTGAGTAAATAAGTATTTTTATCAGTGCTAGGTAAAAGAGCCGCTAAAAGGGGGGATTTTTAGCGGCTCTTGCTTCTATGCAACTTGTGTCGTCGCTGCTACTTTTAGAAGTTGTAACGTGCACCTAGGGTATAACGAGCACCCAATTGTGTTACGTTGATTACTTGTTGAGTTGCACGACCATATTGGCGAGTGTACTCATTAGTAATATTGATACCTTCGAAGAATACCGCTAAACCTTCAACTTGAGGAATATCATAGCTCATGTTGAAATCGATTTGTTGGTAATCTTGCGTGTAAACTGGGTTTGCACCCGTATCAGTACCTGTTGCAGCTAAGAAATCATCACGCCAGTTGTATGCAATACGTGCTTGGAAACCACCGTTATCGTAAAACGCGACAAGGTTAGCTGTGTCACTGATATTGGTTTCGGCAACTTGCGCATCAAGTACAAAGTCGTCAAATTCATTATCTGTATTTACTAAGGTGTAGTTAGCCATGAAACCAAAGCCAGATTCACCAAATAAATGTTGTACAGTAAATTCCATACCGTCATAGCCTTGTTCTTCTGAGCTATTTTTCGGTTCGTTGATTAAGAAATTTAATAACTGATCTTCAGAGACACCTGCGATCTTAATTACGCCATTTTCTTCATAAACGGTAACGCCATCTTCGAAGTTATCAAAAATGTAGTCACGAATATTACCCGCGTCGCTACCAACATTTTCAACTGCTTCACTTGATTTAGGACCATTTGATGGGTTAAACAAGCCATCAAATGTATATTCTACAGTGTTTGGATCTATGTTATTTTTAACAGTTTTGTCAAAATAGGCGACAGATGCGTAACTACCTTCTGCGTAATACCACTCAAAAGATAAATCCCAGTTTTTAGACTCTAATGGTAATAAGTCTGGGTTACCTGATGAACCACTACCATTTGAACGGTTAGCTAGCGTACCTAGAACAGTACCACCTTGTAAGTCACCGTACCATGGGCGACCAATGGTTTCTGAGTAGGCTGCACGTACAATAATGTCGTCTGTTAGTTCTAAGTTAAAGTTAATGCTAGGCAGGATATGATCGTACTTACCTGTTTTAGTTTGGTATTCAAAATCACCGTTACCCGTTAACTCTATTTCAGTGTCACCTACCCAAAGCGTACCACTGTATGAAGGTACAGCTGATGTAGATTCAACTTCAGTTTGCTCGTAACGGAAACCGAAATGCACATCAAATGGCATTGTGCCCATTTCACCTTCGAAGTTGTACTGAAGGTATACTGACGTGATTTCTTCTTCTACATAACGGTCAGTTCCCGCAGCATAGTTTGTTGAAGGACAAAACATTGTGCCACAGTCACCAATAACAGTACCTGCTGGGAAAGAGTCAGGCGTGTAAAGTTGTTCAGCAATATCACGAACACTTTCAAAATCCCACATGAAGAAGCGGTCTGCAATTTCAAAGTCACCATCGAAATCTGCAAAATTACCACCACTAACATCATCAAAACGGTCTTGAATGCTTGCAACTGGGAAGAATGAGTCATCAAAGTCACCTTCTGCACCAACACCACCCCAATCGTTACGCTGAACGTTAACTTGTTTTGAGTGTTTGCTTGATTTCATTAACATTACACCGAAATCGATGCTACCAATTTCATCAAAATCGTAAGTACCGCTTAATTGCGTTTGGTCTACTTCAGAATAATCTTCTGCGTTACTAAATACACTACCAGTAACTCGCATATCAGACGGTTGTAAATTAGATGAACCGCGCACGGCTAATATTGGTAATTCGCCAGAGAAATCTGTAGCCGCTGCTTCACGAATGAAACCTGCTGTTGATAACGTATTGCTTGAGCCATGCGGACTATTTGGCGTGCGTTCTGCGTCAGAACTGTGGTGATCAAGCTCTAGGCGGAAATTAGGTGCTAATTGCCATTCTAAATTGATACCAAAAGAATTCATTTCATCACGCGTAGCAGAATTTGATGCCGCCATCGAGTAATCTTGAATACCTGCGCCAGTAGCGATGTAATCTTCAGAGTATAATAGAGGTGATGATACAGGACCATCGCTCCAAACGTTTTCCGAAGGAGCAAATGTAAACCATGCAGATACATCATTAAATTGACGGTCAACTTCAGTTTCGTAATAAGTCCAATCTGCAGTTGCAGTAAAGTCATCATTTGGACGGTATTGTAATACTAATTGAGAGTTCAAACGCGTGCGTTGTTGCTCTTCAAATTTATAAATCGTTGTTTGTGGTACTGAGTAAATATCGCCAGCACCTGGACGGTTAACTTGGTTTTCTTGAGGAACACCACCCCAAGCCGCGTTTGAACCACTCCAATCTTGGTCAGTCTCACCTGTAAATGAACGCCAACCTGTACCAACTAATGCTTGTTGGTTACCACTTTCACGCTCTGCATAGCTAGCATTTAATGAAATACCGAACTTGCCGTCGTCAAATGTATTTGAGTAAATACCTGAAAGCTCAGGGGTAATACTTCCATCAGACGCAGAAGTATCATCCATCATTTTAATACCAAAACTTGCTTTTTGACCGTCGTGATCAAGTGGCTTTGATGTTAAAACGTTAATAGAAGCTCCAATACCACCCGTTGGTATTTTAGCTTCTGATGTTTTGTAAACTTCGACACCGCTTACACCTTCTGATGCAACATTTGCAAAATCAAAAGATCTCGAACCATTTGTTGTAGGTAACTGACGGCCGTTTAACATTACTAGGTTACGATCTGGGGCAAAACCACGTACTGTTACTGAGTTACCTTCACCGTTTGAACGGTCAATTGAAACACCTGAAATACGTTGTAATGATTCGGCAAGGTTGGTATCTGGAAATTTACCAATGTCTTCGGCAGATATCGCGTCCATTACACCTGTTGATGAGCGCTTGATATCCATCGACTTTATCATACTGCCTCTAATGCCAGTAACTTCGATAACTTCAATTTCTTGTGCTGCATTTGCTTCTTCAGCCATAGCTGGAGAAACAACGCTTGCACCCAAAATCAAAGATAAGCTAGACGCTAACTTTGTTTTGTTAAACTTTTTATAATTCATGTTATTCCCTCGATGCTCTTTCTCATCATTTTTTATTGTTTAATGATTGTTTGTAAGCGCTTACATTTGCTGTTAAAAAAAATCGACAGACCCCTCAATTTTTAATTTTTTATTGAAAGCGCTTACATTAAGCTAGTTTAAAATATTTTTGTAGTCAACATTATTTTCATTTTTATGACGTAAAAACGTGATTCTTGTAACAGTTGTTATCAAATGTAATCGAAGGGATGTCATTTAACTTTTTGTTTATAATGGTTTTATTTTTTATGTTTTTATGCTTTTAAAAATAGTAACAATTCCTAATTAGTTTTTTAATAAATTTAATGGTTACTTGAAAGCGCTTACAAAATGGTTTTTCACTGAGCTTATCGCCAGCAGGCTATCTAGGCCGTTATAGGTGCATCGAGAACAATATTTTGCCGGTTTGCCTTTGCGATTAAAATTAGTGGTGCAGGGCAATACCTTATTTTATCTTCCAAGGTAGCAATGGTTAAAGGCTTATCAAATTCTGGCAAGGCCCTACATACTGCCACCACATCATCAAGGCAGCCTTGTTCAATTGTAAATGCCATAGTGTGTATTCTTAGTAAAAAATTATTAACTGCCAATCAAAAGTAACAGTCTCATTTGTATTATAGTGCAATAGGCACAGGCAGGACTTGACATGAACAGGTTGATTAACGATAAAATGACACCGCTGTCATATACTTAACAAATGCTATAAAAGGGCGTTATGGCTATTAATAAACCTCAGAAAGTTTTACCTAAACGAATTGCATCAATAGATGCGCTGCGCGGGTTCGATATGATTTGGATCTTAGGCGCACAAGGTATCTTCTTAGCGCTATTTTCGCTAACAAGTTGGCCGTTGTTTAACACGTTGAATGCTCAGATGCTGCATAGCCCATGGCATGGTATTACTGCTTATGATGTCATCTTTCCTTTGTTTATCTTTTTGTCTGGCATGTCATTAGGACTCAGTGCTAAACCACTATCGGCATATGATGCTGATAAACAGTCTCAGCTTATTAGAAAACCGATAAAGCGATTACTGATATTGTGCCTACTTGGTGTTGTTTACAATCATGGTTGGGGACAGGGTATGCCAACGGATATTGAACAAGTACGCTTTGCTAGTGTGCTAGCGCGTATCGGTATTGCTGGATTTATCGCAACGTTAATTGTTTGGTATTGCCAACACAAACTGCAATACACGTTATTTATAGGCTTATTGTTAGGCTATTATGTGTTGTTAGAGTTTGTCAGCATTGGTGGCTTTGGCGCAGGAAATTACACATCAACTGGCGCCTTAAACATTTGGTTTGATCAACACCTACTACCTGGTGCAACTTATCAAAATGCTTTGGTTGATCCTGAAGGGGTTTTATCAAATATTGGCTCTGTAACGAATGCGTTGGCAGGGTTGTTTGTTGGGCGTTATTTTATTCATCAGTTCAAGAGTAATCGACCCATTATATTGCCTTTATCAATTATTGGTGTGATTTGTCTATGTTTAGGTTATGGTCTTTCTGCCGTTATGCCTATTAACAAAACTTTATGGACAAGTACCTTTGCGTTAGTCACCATTGGTTATAGTGTGCTCTTGCTGGTAATGTTCTATTGGCTAATCGATGTATTGAATTTTAAACGACTTGCATTATTTTTTACTGTTATAGGAATGAATGCGATTGTTGTTTACTTGGCTAGTTCGATTGTTGATTGGCAATATATTGCCAATAGTTTATTTGGCGGAGTTGTTGCTGGTTCGCCTAGTCAATGGCAAGGGGTTGTTAGTGTGTTTTGCCTCGTTTTTGTACAGTGGTTGTGCCTATATTTTCTCTATAAAAGAAATATTTTTATCAAGATTTAGGGGCTGTTGATCTTTCAGTTTGTAACTCTGTTGCCTTGAAAAAGGTGAGATTCGCGGCGCTTAAAGTAATGTTTGGTTGTTCCAAATACACTTTAAGCAACAAAGAATATCGCTTTTTCAAGTCAACTCAAAGGGCTTTGTCTAATGTTAAACCTAACATCGTTGAAAATCGTTAAGGTAGAACAACTACATTACTCTCTTTTCCCCTTGTTATCTTCAAAATTAGCCTAAAGCAGAGGCTAAAATGAAAGATCAACAGCCCCTAATTTACGACTCACTATTTTTGCCGTTACTTTTTGTTTTTGCTCATTGGTTAACGTGCGCCATTGGCATATCTCATCAATGTGACGGTAACACCCCATGCATATATCTTTTTCATTTAAACAACAATTATTTATGCATGGACTGTTGTGGTTTTGAATTGACATCGATTTCTTATGAACTTGAGGTGCCAGCTACAACAGCGCCTGTAGTAGCTACTTGAGCAGCTTGCTGAGCGGCAGCGTTTGAGCTAACAACAGCACTTTGGTTTTCTGTAGCGATAATACAGTAACCATAACCTAGACCTTTAAGAGGATTTTCCCAAACTTGTTCACCGGTTTGAGCATTGACACAAAACAGGTGACCGGCGCTGTAGGCATAAACAACCCCCTCTTCGTAACAAAGGTTAGTTAGCTGTGAGGATTTCAATTTGGTTTTCCAGCGTTCTTCGCCCGTATTTTTGTCAATACAGACAACATGTCCGTTAATACCTAAATATAAATGTGACATATTTCTCTCCGTGTCTATTTTTCTTGTTAACGTTTTATATTAAGGGCTTTATTTATTAATAGCTAATGCACTGGCAAAAAAGAGAAATGCGGTGCCTGTTAATTTAGGTAACCAGCCTTTATTAATGCCAGCTAACAGTCGTTCTTTAAATTTGTAAGCAACTAATACATAAGCAAAGGTAAAACCAAAAGCATTTAGTAAACTTGTTCCCGCTAAAATCATAAATTGTGGCAATAAAGGATGGTCAGGTTGTAGAAATTGCGGAAACAAAGAGCTAAAAAAGATGATAGCCTTGGGGTTACTGATCGCGATAAAAAAGCTTTTCTTGAATAAGGACGTTTTAGAAGGGGCGTTATTGGCATTTACTTGGAAAGCCCAGCTACCTTTACTACGTATAATTTGAACACCAACGTAGACTAAATAGCCTATGCCTATGAATTTGATTATTTGGAAAGTAGCAGGTGAAGCAAGCAATAGCGCACCAACACCAGTTGCTGAAATAATCGCGAGTAAAAAAATCGCAAAAACATGGCCAAGTACACCCGATAAGGCTTTTCTACGGCCGAAATTAATGCCATTACTTGCTGCAAGAATAACTGAAGGGCCAACGCTAACAGATGCCGCAATAGAAATAGTGAGATAAATTAAATATTGAGAGAGTTCCATAAGAAAAGCACGCAAATTGAAAACTGCGCAATTGTACAGATTTCTATGGAAGTTAATACGAAAAAGTGTAACTCAAAAAATAATAAAGGGGCTATGCAGCCCCTTTATTCAAATGCTAGGTGTTAGTCTTTTTTGTAGCTGTCATGACAAGAGCCACAAGTTTTGCCCATTTTACCCATGGCTTTTTTAACGTCTGCTTCAGAGCCAGTTAATGCAATTTCGCTCACTCGCGCAGAGGCTAACACTAATGCGTTAATTTTTTCCGCATAATCGTCTTTATCTTTCCAGATTGCGTCCATTGCTTCGGTATCTACATTGAACTTTGATGTATCTACCTTAGATGTATCAGCTATCATCTGTGCTAAATTGTTGATTTTAGTGGATTTGTCTTTTACAACTTCTGCGTTAAATGGCACTTTACCTTTTAACATGCCACCAAGTGGCCCCATGTTGTGTCCTAGTAAAGTAAAGTTAGCTTGGCGAACTTTTGTTGCCCAACCAGCATGTTTTTCGTTGGCTGCAGGTTGTGCGATAACAACAGTTGAGGCAACTAACCCGGCAATCGCAAGAGAGATGATAGTACGTTTCATAATATTTCCTTTTATGCTTATTCTAGTAATAATAATATTCTTCAATAACGGGGGCGTTAATAACGACCAACCAATAAACTATTACGGCAATAACCGCGGCAACGACCAATGCTAAAATTAATTTTGAGTGCTTTATCGATACCTCAGAATTAACATCGTCAGACGATTTTTTGCCAGTTATCATAGGCTTTACTAAGTTTTTATTTTTTACGCCTTGATAAAAGATAATTGCTGCAATATGTAGCGCAATACACGCTTGTAATAATGTAAAACAAACATCGTGAGCACGGTTAGCTAATTTTTGCCAATCACCTTCTAGTACACCGTTATATGGGCCTGATGTAAACACGTCATCAGTAATAAATAAACCACTCACGGCTTGGGCTAAAAGTAAAAGTAGCATACCAAATACCATGATAGCACCCAAAGGATTATGACCAGGCGTGTTCAACTTTTCTTGTGTAGGAGTTGATTTGAGGTAAGTCTTTAGCCTAGAAACCGTTGGGAAAAAACTACTAAATCTTGCATGTGTAGTGCCGACAATACCCCATACAAGACGAAACCCGATTAAAAATAGCATAAAGTAACCGCAATACATGTGATATTGCATATATTCGCTGCCAAGTTCAGCTGTTCCCCAAAGAGCACCAAAAGTTAATACAAGTAGCCAATGAAATAGCCGAGTAGGTAAGTCCCAAATTAAATAATTCTTTTTCATACAGTTTTTATTGATGCAGTATAGAGTCAAAGACGTTATAGCTTTTTAAAAACCGATGTTCAACCGCAACATCAAAAATCCTTCACAAAGATGTCAATAATGCCGAAATACTTACATTGTTTCAGGTTGGTTGCCTAAAGTTTGCGCCGTGATACCTTCATACGGCTATCAGTTAATCGCTTGGATTTGTTTGTGATGCAATATTATTGTTCAAGATGATTGCACCAATACCATCTTTAGCAAGTGCATCTTCAGGGTTATAAAGTGGACATGAGCTAAGAGACAAGCAACCACAACCAATGCAGCTATCAACAGAGTCTCTTAATACTTCTAGCGCTTTAATTCGCTGATTTAATAGCGCTTGCCACACAGTACTGAGCTTTTGCCAATCTTCTTTATTTGGTGTTCGGTTATTCGGTAAGGCACTCAGTGCTGCTTTTATATCTTCAAGGCTTACGCCCATTTTTTGGGCTGCTTTAATCACCGAAATTCTTCTTAATACTTCAGGTTTATATCTGCGTTGATTGCCATTGTTTCGCCAACTTCGTATTAAGCCTTTTTCCTCATAGAAGTGCAGGGTAGAGATCTTTATACCTGCTCGTTTGGCTACTTTTCCTACACTTAAATTAGCTTCATTGGTCATAAATAGGGTCTTTTTAAATGTTTTTTTTAATTTATCGAAAAAAACACTTTACCTCAAGTTAACTTGAGGTTTTATGCTTTGAGCCACGTTTTAATTCAAACAATATAATCGACAATAGGAGTAGTTAAACATGATGACATTAGAGCATATTAATTTAGTGGTTAAAGATATGGAGGAGACATTAACGTTTTATAAAGCGGCATTTCCACATTGGTGGGTGCGTGGCAATGGTTTCGATAAGTGGCATGGTTTACCTAGGCAGTGGCTTCATTTTGGCGATGATTATCAATATCTGGCGTTTAGTGATAATGGGCAAGGAGAAAACAGAGATCTAAACACCTTGAATTTAGGCTTAGCACACTTTGCCTTTTCTGTTACCGATATTGATGCCTTAGCTAAAAGGCTACAAGCATCAGGTTACAACGCTGATAAGGCTGGCGCTGAAAATCCATACCGTAGAAACTTATATTATATAGACCCGAATGGGTTTGAGGTAGAATTCGTAGAATACTTATCTGATTTGCCAAATGAAAGGAATCACTACAATGACTAACACAGCAATACTATTAGGATCAGCGCGCTCGGATGGTAATACAGGGGCGTTGGTCAATTACACGGCTGAATTACTTAATGCTGATGTTTTTGACTTGAATGAACACCAAGTATTACCTTTTGATTATTTAGCCAGTGCAGATGATGATTTCCGAACGCTGTCAGCCCAATTACTTAATTACGATCGCATCGTCTTTGCAACGCCTATGTATTGGTATAGTGCCAGTGCACAGATGAAAGCGTTTTTAGACAGGTTAACTGACTTCCTTCGAGAGGAAAAAGACAAAGGTCGACAACTTCGGGGTAAGCAGGCTTTCTTGCTTGCAACGGGAGCAACTGAGAAACCCGCCCACTGTTTTCAAGAGATGTTTTCATTAACCTTTAATTATTTGGGCATGATCGATGAAGGCATGCTGTATTGTGATTGTAGTCAAGGATTTGATCGCAGCAGCCACGCAATAAAAGTAGGCGATTTCTTGTTAACACTAGAAAATGCAGTAGAAGAAATGGCCTAAACTAGGATCCTACTTATCTCACTACTATGATAAATTAGCCAAAAAAACGCTATGTTGAATAAGTAAGCGGTAAAAGTGATAAAAAATGTTAATAGACGTCTAAAAGTCTATTGCAATTAGTCGTTGAATCCGTTTAAATAGCCACCGTTATTAGTAGTTCTATATTACTAATTCCAGAAGAGGCGCGATAGCTAGGTATATGGTATGAAGAACCACAATTCTTTTGATCATCATAGAGGGAGACTATCGCCGAGAGTTTTGCACTTGTGGAGTAAAAAACTCGGTCACTGTTGGTTGAATCCACAGGACTGTCACCATTTTGGTGGAGAGCTTCTGGCTGAAATGTCCTTACATAGCGTTTACTCGATGCGAGTAACACTACCCATATCAGTCGGCTCTTCCTTGTTTTTATTTAGCATGAATTAGCGTGATGCTATCTAGGGAGATTAAGTTGTTTTTCAGTTTGTTTTTAGTTTTTGTTTGTCGAATATCTCAGGTCGAAGGGGGCGCTAATGTCTAACATAGCAGTTGCAAAATTTGGCGGTACGTCGGTTGCCAACCATCAAGCAATGTTACGTTGTGCTTCTATTGTTAAACAAAAATCAGCTTCAACACTTGTCGTTGTTTCTGCGCCAGCTGGCGTGACAAACCATTTAGTACGTCTGAGTCAAACCGGTTTAAACCCGCAAGAGCAAAGTGAGACTATTTCGGCAATTCGCGATATCGCTTTCAATATTATTCAAGCGTTATCCGATAAGCCAGCGGCTCAACAAATCGCTGAGCGAGTTGATGGGATTTTAGCTGACTTAACGCAACGAGCTGCAAGTCAATCGTTGCAATTTGATGCGCAAATTGCCGATAGTATATTAGCCTGTGGAGAACAAATCAGTTCGAAAATTTTCGCTCAGGTGTTGTGTGAGTTAGGCGTTAGTGCGCTAAGTTTTGATGTGCGACAAGTCATGAAAACGAATAGTTTGTACTCTAAAGCTGTGGTTGATATTGAACAAGTAGCATCATTAGCACAGCGTGTTTTATCGCCACTTTTGTCCGTTCAGGTCATTGTAACGCAAGGCTTTATTGGTCAAGATGGCTTAGGTCATACAACAACACTTGGTCGTGGGGGTTCTGATTATAGTGCTGCGATTTTAGCAGAAGCGCTAGGGGCGAATAACTTAGAGATTTGGACAGACGTTGAAGGGATCTTCACAACCGATCCTCGTATCACTGCACAGGCAAAGTCGATTCCAGAAATTAGCTTTGGTGAAGCCGCAGAAATGGCTACCTTTGGCGCTAAGATATTGCACCCGGCGACATTAATTCCAGCGATGCGTAAAAACATTCCGGTATTTGTTGGTTCAAGTAAGGCGCCAGAAAAAGGCGGCACAAAAATTCAACAACACGTGCAATCAAATCCTACTTACCGCTCAATCGCATTACGCAGAGAACAGTCATTGGTTACGGTTAAAAGTCCTGAGATGCTCCATGCTAGTGGTTTCTTGGCTAAAGTATTTAGTATTTTAGCTAAACATGAATTATCAGTAGATTTGATTACGACAAGTGAGATCTCAGTTGCGATGACGTTTGATAACCCTACATCTAATGCTCAAGCATTGATTACTCATGAAGTTGTCAAAGAGTTAGAGCAGTTGTGTGAGGTAACGGTTGAGCACGGTTTATCGTTAGTGGCAGTCATTGGTAACGGTTTACATGCTGCTAAAGAGTTAGGTAGTAGCATTTTTGACAAGATAAATGACTTTAATATTCGTTTGATCTGCCATGGCGCAAGTGCCAATAATATTTGCTTTTTAGTGCCAGAAAACGATGCTAATTCAGTGGTGTCTCAGCTACACAATACATTATTTGATTAGTATTAACCGATTGTAAATTATACGTTTTGTTTATTGATGAAACGATAAGAACAAAAAAACCACCCTATTTGGTGGTTTTTTAATTTTTGATACTCGAGTGTTGATTTTATTTTGATCAAACACCGAACAGTTATTAATAACTGTCGTTATGAACACTCATGACCGAGCGACCCGAAGGATCTGCCATATTCTTAAAGTTCTCATCCCAAGCTAATGCTTGTGGTGTTGAACAGGCCACTGACTTACCGCCTGGCACACATTCCGCAGCCGAAGGTAGAGGGAAGTGTCCTTCAAAAATTTCACGATAAAAATAAGCTTCTTTAGTGTCCGGTGTATTATGCGGGAACTTAAAGCTAGCGTTAGCAAGTTGCTGATCAGTAACTTGGCTTTCAATATGAGCTTTTAAGCTATCAATCCAAGAATAACCAACACCATCAGAAAACTGCTCTTTTTGACGCCATAAAATTTCGTCAGGTAAGTAGCCTTCAAACGCGGAGCGTAAAATGCCTTTTTCAATTTTACCGTTACCACACATTTTATCTTCAGGGTTTAAGCGCATTGCTACGTCCATGAAGCGTTTATCTAAGAAAGGTACACGTGCTTCAATGCCCCAAGCTGACATTGATTTGTTTGCGCGTAAGCAATCAAACATATGCAATTTATCAAGCTTACGTAATAATTCCTCGTGAAATTCTTGAGCGTTTGGTGCTTTGTGGAAATATAAATAACCACCAAAGATTTCATCAGCTCCTTCGCCAGATAACACCATTTTAATGCCCATGGCTTTGATTTTTCGGGCCATCAAGTACATAGGCGTTGACGCTCTAATCGTCGTCACATCGTAAGTTTCTAAGTGATAGATAACTTCTTTAAGTGCATCGATACCCTCTTGCTCTGTAAATAGAACGCTGTGGTGGATCGTGCCAATGCTATCGGCAACTTTTTGTGCTGCTTCGAGATCAGGTGAGCCTTCTAAACCACAAGCAAATGAATGCACCTTTGGCCACCAAGCTTCTGACAAGTCGTTTTCTTCGACACGACGAGAGGCGAACTTTTGTGTGATTGCCGACACCAGTGAAGAATCTAAACCGCCTGATAAAAGCACGCCATAGGGTACGTCTGTCATTAAATGAGACTTAACTGAGTCTTCTAATGCTTCACGTAATTTTGTTTTGCTCGTGAAGTTATCTTTAATCGCTGAATACTGTTGCCAGTTACGTTGATAGTACTTTTGAACCTTGCCCACTTTGCTATCAAGAATATGACCCGGAGGAAATTCACTCACTGTTTTACAAACTGGCATCAGTGCTTTCATTTCTGAAGCAACATAAAAGTTGCCGTGCTCGTCGTAACCTGTATATAAAGGGATAATACCGATATGATCGCGAGCAATAAGGTAACTGTTGTCTTGTGCGTTATATAAACAAAAGGCAAACATACCCTGTAGTTTATCAACGAAATCAACGCCGTGCTCTTGGTATAGAGGTAAAATCACTTCACAATCTGAATTTGTTTTGAAGCTATAGTCTACCGTCAAGGTTTCTTCTAAGGCTTTATGGTTATAAATTTCACCATTTACAGCAAGTACATGAGTTTTATCAGCATTATAAAGAGGTTGAGCACCATGTTCAGTATCAACAATCGCGAGTCTTTCGTGAACTAAAATGGCGTTATCATTGTGGTAGATACCTGACCAATCAGGACCACGATGACGTAATAAGCGAGAACATTCTAATGCCGTTGAACGTAATTCTGAGGCATTGTTTTTTATATCTAAAATACTAAAGATCGAACACATTGAAGCGCTACTCCTTTGGTTATTTTTCACATTGTTTAATTAAATCATTGCTGATTCATCGTAAGTTGTTGGCAAATTCCATATGTCAGCGAAAGGACACGTAGAGATGGGATTTGGTAAATGACTTGTTTACATATTGTTATCACAACTACGTCTTCTACTTTGCCTACAAATATATAAAATGCAATAGCTTAGCGTAGAATTTTTACTCTAATGTATTGCGTTTAGTTATAAGGCTATGAAAATCATATGGTTAGAGAGTGGTTTTGTTATTGTAGCACTGGCTTAATCTTGCTAATGTTTGATGCATACTGATTTACTACTTTTTGAACCAATTACGCCTGTGAAAATGCTAACAAAATATTCAAAAGCGGTCGTGGCAGTTTGCTGTTTACTCGCAACTGCTAGTTACGCAAATCATACCAAGCCATCCGTTGAAGAGTTGCGCATTAATAAAGCACAGCAGGCAATGCCAAGTGTCGTTAACCGGTTGAGCCAAAGGGTAAATTCCTTTGATGATCAAGTAAATAAGGCGCGAAGCTATACAACATTAATGCAACTCGTGTTGAGGCATAGCAGTTTACTTTGGCAAGATGCTGTGGTGGGTTTTAAGCAGGCAAATGATCAAGATGATAGGGCGCTGTATTGGGCGCGTTTGCAAATGTCTGCATCGTTACGCGGGGCTAAAACATTTAAGACGTTACTACCTGATCAGCAAGTTAAGTTGTTATGGCAATTTGAACTGCTATCAAGAGGGCAGTCAGATGTTGATTTTAATAGAAATACCAGCAAACGTATTCTAATTACGGGTTTTGATCCCTTCTCTCTCGACCAACATATTGACCAATCAAACCCTTCAGGTGCTGCTGCGTTAGCGCTAGATGATATTGTCATTAGCGCTAGTGGAGAAAGTGTCGAAATAGAAACATTGATTGTACCAGTACGATTTGCTGATTTTGATCAGGGCATGATTGAAACTTTGCTTACGCCATATTTTGCAAAGCAAAGTGTAGATATGGTGATCACCGTTAGCATGGGGCGTGAAGATTTTGATTTAGAGCACTTTCCTGGGTTAAGACGAAGCACTAAAACGCCAGATAATCTTAATGTTTACACCGGCGCAGATGTAGAAAACCCGCTAGTACCTAGACTTAATGGTCAGCCACTCAAAGGGCCTGAATTCGTGAGATTCTCATTACCGTATCAAGCGATGAAAAAAGCAACTGGGCAATACAAAGTTAATGACAATCATTTTGTTCAAACGTTAGATAAAGGGAAAATCTATCCTGAACGTTTATCCCAATTGCGTGGTGAAACGTCAGTTCAAGGCTCTGGCGGCGGTTACTTATCCAATGAAATCTCTTATCGTAGTATTTTATTACGTAATGATTTTGCACCGGTAATGCCCGTTGGTCATATTCACACTCCGAAAATTAAAGCATTTGAACCAGAAAAAACACAAGACATTATTGAACAAATAAAGCAAATGATTGGCTTTGCAATTACTGAAATTTAGCATGGCGTGATAAATAAAAAGGGTCAGTGTAATGTATTACACTGACCCTTTTTTATAATGCATTATTAAACAGATTAAATGCTGTTTGTAACGTCCACTGACAGCTTAAGCATTTGACCAGGTTGTAAGTAATTCTTACGGCTAATGCTATTCCACTGTTCAATCTCTTTTATGCTGACATTAAATTTACTTGCGATACGTGAAAATGAATCGCCTTTCCTTACGCGATAGGTAATATTTCGCATGACCGCTTTTTCTGTTTCTAAATGCTTGTTGTTTGTAGACTTCTGCCAAATAACTAAGGTTTGTCCAGGCTTAATATAGTCTTTTGGCGCCATGCCATTCCATTTAGCAATACTGCGTGACGACACTTTATGCGCGTTAGCAATATCCCATAACGTGTCTCCAGACTTCACCTGATAGTTGATTTTAGTACCAGCACGGGTACGGTTTTGCTTGGTCGCAAGGCGTTGATCTTGGCTTAATATGTAGCTATCAAGTGATTGCGTTGCTACTGGAATTAATAGGTATTTACCCGCTCTGATCTGTGAGCCTTTAATATTGTTTACTTGCTGAATCAAGTGCACATTAGTATCAAACTTATTGGCAATTTTAATAAGGCTATCACCGTTTTTAATTTTGTATCGCTGCCATGCTAAACGCTCTTTATCGGTTAATTTTGCTAAGCCGGTATTAAAGTTGTCAACTTTGGATGCAGGTAGTAATAAGTAATGTGGACCATCTGGATCTGTCGCCCAGCGGTTAAAGCCTGGGTTTAATCGCTGCAATTCACCGAGCGTTAAATCAGCAAGTTGCGCTGCTTTTGCTAAGTCGAGCTGAGAACCAATATCAACTTTAGTCAATACACTTTGGTTTTCTATTTCGTACAGCTTGATGCCAAACTCATCTGGACGTTTAACAATGTCTGCCAATGCCAGTAATTTAGGGACATATGCGCGTGTTTCTTTTGGTAAATCGAGAGACCAAAAATCAGTTGGCTTATTTTTACGTGCGTTATTTCGCATTGCTCTACGTACTCGGCCTTCACCTGAGTTATATGCAGCTAATGCGAGCAACCAGTCACCATCAAAAAACTTATGTAAATATTTTAAATAAGCGATAGCGCCTTCAGTTGAGGCAATAACGTCGCGTCTACCATCGTACCACCAGTTTTGTTTCATACCGAAACGCTTACCTGTGCCCGGAACAAATTGCCACATGCCTGATGCACGGCCGTGAGAATAGGCAAACGGGTCAAATGCACTTTCAACAATAGGTAATAGTGCAATCTCTAGTGGGATATCGTTCTTTTCTAACTCTTCTACGATGTAATATAAGAAGGGCTCAGCACGCTTAGCAACACGATCCAAATATGTTGGATGTTTTACATACCAATTACGTTGTGATTGTAAACGTGGATTTTCATCGATAGGGAACGTTAAGCCCAAGCGAATACGTTGCCAAATATCGTTAGTTACATCAATATCTTGATCGCCTAACGAGAATTCAATATCAGCAACAGGGTGAATAACGTTTGCTGTAGGATCAGCTAAAATGGCTTGGTTTATTTCACTAGGGCTAGCAATATCAACTAAGACTTCTTCTTGCTCAGTGTCATGTTCAGCAGTATTAAAAGAGGTTGTTTGGCAACCCGTTAAAAACATGGCCGATGCTAAGGTAATTTTTATTGGAGAATATAGATACTTCATTTAGGTCTTTATCATTGCTTGATCAAAGCAAGTGTCACCGATTTGTTGTGTGAATTCAAGGTTAATTAGGGGTTATCTTTCCATTGCCTTATTGCAGCAAAAGCTGCGATATTATCCGTTATTGTTTGGTTGCTGTATTCGCTAGCAGCCTGCTGCACAGCCTTCTCTTGGCACCTTAGAAATGGATTAATGCGTTTCTCGAGCCCTATTGTTGATGGCAATGTTATTTTGTCTAGCTCTCTTAACTCAGTAACTTGGTTGAAATAGCTTAATAAATCTAAGTTGTTAGGCTCTACCATGAGTGCAAAGTGTAAGTTTGCAAGCGTATATTCATGGGTACAATAAACACGGGTATGATCGTCTAGTCGACTCAATTTAGCTAGCGACGTTGCCATTTGTTCAGGGGTACCTTCAAATAAACGACCACAGCCACCTGAAAATAAGGTATCACCACAGAACAGGATATCTTGATTGTAATATGCAATATGACCAAGCGTATGACCAGGTACGTCTATCACCTCAAAACTAACATCGATATGCCTCAAGGTTATAATTTCAGAGCCATTTAATGCGTGTGTTGTACCTGAAATTTCGTTAATTGCAGGAGCATACACTTCAACGGTTTGGCTTCTTGAATGAGCGTGAGATAACAGCGCCTCAATGCCACCAATATGGTCGTGATGATGATGAGTGATAAGAATGTCGGTTAATACTAAGTTGTTCGCGTCTATATAATCTATGCAAACATTCGCATCGCCGGGATCTACTAAAGCGATATGTTGTTGATTTCTTAGGACCCAAATATAATTATCATTAAAGGCTTTAATGACATCGATGCTATAAGTTGATTGCGACATACGTTATCCTCACACTATGTAGCGAGTTATTATACTTAATATTGTCTTTGGGTTAAGAGCCGATTCGTAATTTAACTAAATGGAATGTTTTAAAACGTAATGATGAAACCAGCGCTGTCCTATCAGCCGCCAATTCGCCCCTATACTTGGCAAGAGTTGCCAAACGGCGAAAGCATATTGTTTGAAATAAATAAAACACTTGCTCCATGGTGGCAACGATTTTTCGGTTACCACTTATTAAAAATTGGCGCGCTAAGCGGAGACATTTCAACTAAAGGCTCTTCAATTAAGCACCAAATGACCTTAAGCCCACTAAAGGAAAGTGCGCAAGTTGTTGGTGATGTTGACGAATTACCGTTTATTAAACACTCGGTCGATGTTTGTGTGCTTGCTCACGCACTAGAGTTTAGTGATGATCCTCATCATGTGGTACGTGAAGCCTCTCGTGTATTAATACCAAATGGCTATCTTGTTATTACAGGTTACAACGCAATGAGTTTAGCTGGGTTGAATTGTTTTATTCCATTTAGACGTAAAAACTCGCCATGGAATGGGCGTTTCTTTTCGCCAATGCGCGTGAAAGACTGGCTACATTTAAAGGGGTTCGAAATTCTTTCTGATGATCGTATTATGCATGTTTCACTTGCTAATGAATTAAGCACTGGTGTTATCGCAAAAAAATGGCAACAAGTTGCGCAGTATCTTTTTCCCAGTTTAGGGTCTATTTACATCATTGTTGCTAAAAAACGTGAATGGCCACTGACACCGATCAAACCGAAAGTAAGAATAAGGCCAAGTTTCTCACCCGTTAAAGTGTCTACAATGAACCCGCCACAATGTAAAAAATAACTGGCTGTTTAATGGCTACAGGTTTGTTTTCTACATAATTGATAATTGCGAAAATGTGATAGTGCCAGAACAATCGTCGCTAGCACCGTCATGCTTTTTTCACCACTTTCACCGAGCAAATCATGACCAAATATAGCAGCGAAGACAAGCATTAAGATACCCAGTGTTATGCCCGTAAATACCAATTTATCTCTATGTTTTTTACAGCCGATAAAAGCAGCCATAACACTCATAGGGGCAATTAACGCGATTAAAGCAAGATGAAACGTGTGATCATTACTTGGCAAAAATGAAAGTACCGGAAAAGTTGCCAAGACTATCGGTAAAGCCGCGCAGTGGAATGCACATAATACTGAAGCACTAATTGATAATTTATCGAGTAAACGTTGTGAAGGTGAAATCATAACTACATTATTTGTTGGTTTGTTATGTTATAATATAACAATATGATTTCATGTAAATAATAAATGCAGGTTATTTTTAGATTGAGAAAAGAAAAGGGGCACTATATAACGCATAGGCCCCTTATATTTTCAAGTTTTACTTGTTAGAACTTATAGCTGGCTTTTACGTATGCAAAGCGACCTTGGCCACTATGTACGTTAACCGCAAAACCCATAAAGTCATGATAAGCCATCGGCGGCTCTTCATTAAATAGGTTAGTTGCACCTAAAGTAAGTACGGTGTTTTTAATACCAAAGTAGTTAATTGCCGCATCAACGGTTGTCATTGAGTCAACTTTCGGCATGCCTGCCGTTTGCACTGAAGCTTCTTGTTCAAATGCATCTATGTAGTTAATCGCCATGTTGGCATTGAAGTCATTTTGAGTCCAATCAACAGAAGCCGTCCATCTAAATTCAGGTTGCTCAAAATCACCTTCTTGAGCATCTATACGTGTTGTACCGTTTTCACCTGGGCGTTTGTCTTCATACTCTAAAACATAGTTAAGTACGTAACCAAATCTAAACTCACCCATATCTGTATTTAGTAGGTAACGTAGATCTAAATCTAGACCTGACGTATCTAAATCACCGATATTTTGAAAGCTATCGTTAATCGTAACGACTTGACCAGGATCACCAGTAATAGCAGTAGGAATGCGGTCTACAACATTTGGATCCAAACCCTGCGTGTCCATAAGGTACTGAGTATCTGAATCAATGATATCTTCAATGGCGTAGCTGTAGTAATCAAGTGAGAAGTTAAAGTTATCGGTAATGTTATAAACAACACCAACGTTATAACTTTCTGACTCTTCAGGCTGAAGATCTGGGTTACCTTCAAAAATAGCGGTGTATTCTTGTGGCTCACAAGCACGATCTTGGTTGCCAATGGCAGCACAGCGCAGCGTATCTACTAAGTTTGGTGACTCATCGGTACGACCTAAGCCCATTTGGTGCAGCGAAGGTGCTCTAAATGCAGTACCCCATGAACCACGAAGGTTTAAGTCTTCGGTTGGTGTCCATAAAAATGATACTTTAGGGTTTGTTGTCGAGCCGAAGTCAGAATAATCTTCGTAACGTGCGGCGAATTGCACTTCTAATGTATCAAGTACTGGAACAGCTAACTCACCAAATACCGACATATTGTCACGTGAGCCGTTTGCTTGTGTTGCCTCAGTACCAAATACTTCACCACGCAAGAACTGGTCATCAGGGTTATCCGAGATAGATTCTTCACGGTACTCAGCACCAACAGCTAAGAGTAGATCACCGTGAGACATTTCCACTAATGGACCTGTGAATTTCACATCAAATGTACGGTTAGTTGACTTACCTACACGTGTGGTTGTTGTTTCGATGTAATCAAGCGCTTCTTGTGAATTGCTTGATGGTTCAAACGGGTCCCATAAACCAGAATCAATCGCTTCTTGAGTGCGACGAGAATTAGGGAAACCATTCACACCACGCTCTACCGATTCACTTTTGATGTAACTATAGGCTGCTTCCCAGCTCCATTCGTTGATTTCACCTTGAATACCTAGAATTGCTCGGTAGTAATCTGTATCTACGCGTTTTTCACGGTTACCAATATCAACAGTGCGTCGGCGCATCGTTAAATCTTGTTGGTAAAACTCGTGGGTTGGCATGTCAGCAAATGGGTGGTTAACATTGTCGCCATCCATCGTTAACTCGTTAAAACTTGGGCTACCAGCACCACGGATTGTGGTTTTTGAGTTTTGGCCGTTTAACTCACCAAAAACACGAAGCGTATCATTAATTTCGTACTTACCTAGGTAGTTGTAGCTAAAGCGCTCTGTTGCTGGGATCATCGTCATATGTGGCGCATAATCGTAACGACATAGGTTGTTAGCTGGATCTGAATCTTCAGGTGAACAGACATCATTACCAAAAGTATCAATCAGGCGATTCGACGGATCGGCTGCTAATGCGATGGTACCCGGAATACCAGATGAACTTCTAAAGTCAGTCGTGTACGGATCGTTTGGTCTTAACGCTGTTTGATTTGATGACTTAGAGTAATCGCGATCAGCGTATAACACTTCATCACGCTTAAAGTAATCTAGAATAAAAGTATGGCTGGCTTTGTCACTATTTGTGCCAAATACCATAGACACGTTTTGCTCTTCACCACCACCATCAGCGGTGTCACCCCATTTACCTGACAGTTCAACGCCTTCAACATCATCACGTAAAATAATATTGATTACACCAGCGATAGCATCAGAGCCATAAGTGGCAGATGCACCGTCTTTCAAGATATCTACGCGTTTAATTGCAGAAATTGGAATGTTATTGATATCAACAAAAGCTGTATCAATGCCTTTAGCAAATGGGCTAACAGATACGCGACGGCCATTCACTAAAATTAATGTTGAATCTGCGCCTAAGCCACGCAATGAAACACTAGAGCCACCATTGGCTGTATCATCACTTGAGTTTGCTTGTGTTGAGAATGTTCCTTGACCAGAAATTGGCAATTTAGCAAATAAGCTGATCAAATCAGTCACACCTGATTTTTCAATATCGTCAGCAGATAAGCTAGTGATAGGGGAAGGGCCTTCCATATTGGTTCGCTTGATATGGGAACCAGTAACTTCGATACGTTCAATTTCTTCCTCTGCAGCATGAGCTACATTGATTGCAAGTAGTGCTGATGAAATTGAAATTGCCAGTGCGGTCTTTTTCGTAAACCTTAACATGTAATATTCCTTATAATAGTTGTTTTATCCGTCAAATACAGCTTTCGAACCCTCGATTAGATGACAAAATTATGCATTTCGCATAATGCATCTTGCCTGCAAAGTGTTAATAAACTTTCCGACAATTGTAAGATTTTATGATTAACGCTTTACTCACAAGAATTGCGAATCTTATATTACGACACGTTTCGTAAAATGCAAATGTTGGAAATTATTAAACGTGTTGTTTATCATTGATTTAAGTTAAAATGTCAGCAATTGATTACAATATTGAGGCAGTTATGAATACACAATCGTTAGTAGATTATCTTGATGAGTTGCTACAGGCCCCATTAATAAAAGATTTTTGTCCTAATGGTCTGCAAGTTCAAGGTACGCCAACTATAAAAAGAATAATTACCGGTGTGACAGCATCTCAAGCATTAATTGATGAAGCGATCGCAGCCGAAGCTGATGCCATATTAGTTCACCACGGTTACTTTTGGAAAAATGAATCATCAGTAATAACAGGCATGAAATATCAGCGTATTAAAAAGTTGATTGAAAATAATATTAACTTGATTGGCTATCATTTACCCCTTGATATTCATCCTGAACTTGGCAACAACGCGCAGTTAGCTAATTTGTTAGATATTGAGGTCACTGGGCCATTAGAGCTTGGTAATGCTCATAGTGTCTCTATTAAAGGAGCGTTTGAATCTGCGATTGATGGGCAACAATTAGCTCAACGCATCGATAAGGTGTTGAATAGAGCATGTTTACATATTGCACCTCCGTCGAATAAACCGATTAAAACGATTGCTTGGTGCACAGGTGGTGGTCAAGGTTATATAGAGCTTGCAGCACAGCAGGGGATTGATGCATTTATTAGTGGTGAAGTTTCTGAGCAAACCACGCATATTTGTCATGAGATGGATATTCACTTTTTTGCCGCTGGTCATCATGCAACTGAACGCTATGGTGCTAAAGCATTAGGTGAACATTTAGCGGAAAAATTTGATATTGATGTGCGTTTTATTGATATCAACAATCCTGTTTAAACCATAGTTAAGAAGAGCAGTGTCGTGCTTATGCTGCTCTTCTTAGTTAGGCTTTAGCGCTTTAGGAACTTAACCATTGCCTGAGTTGGCCAAACCTTTCATATACTGCGCGACTTGTTTTTTCTAAAGCTGATGGTCTTGGTAAATAGTAGCCCCAGTCTTTATCTCCATAGAAGTTTTTCACTAAAAACTGCGCGGGTGCGGCAGTGACATTAACCCCTTGTTGGATAAAATAATTCATGGCACGTGGCATATGACTGGCGCTCGTGACTAAGATAACGTGTTTGCCTTCAACCCTTGGCGCAATTAACTGTGCTTCTTCCTCAGTATCAATAGGGTTGTTTTCCGTTAAAATTTTATGTTCAGGCACGCCAAGCTCGATAGCTGCCTGTTTTACTTTCTGGGCGTTTGATGTCTCGTCAGAAAAAGCAGCGCCCGAGGTTAATAACGTTAAATTTGGATTCTTTCGGTATAAACGAACGGCTTCTATTATCCTAGCTAACGAGCAATCCTTCAGTTGACTCAACGCCGGCATGGTTTCATCAGAAACATGAGTGCAACCAAGCACGACGATATAGTTTGCATCTTGAGGAATCGTATTTAACGCGTCATATTGATTTTCAATCGGAAACAACAATCTATCAGCAATCGGGGGCATCGTGGCGAGTAACAGGGTAACAAAACTAACACCTATTGCTTTAAAGCTAAATGAAGGCTTGGATTTGAATAAAAGAATACCAAGGAGTAAAAGGAAAAGAGTCAGGCCTAAGGGGCTCACTAAAACGCCAAAAAGTTTTTTTAGTAAAAACAAAAAATCCATAATATTTAGTGGTTTATTTTATAGTTTAGCCACTATAATTGAATTTCTGTTAGCAAGAAAGAGTGACAAATAATCTCTTGGGAAAAACATTGTCATCGTAGGGTGGTATTTAATCAGTTGATATACCCTATACTGATGATAAGAGATGTCATATCCAAACAAAATAAAGAGAGTTGCCATTGTTGTTAAGAATATTATCTATTGTTTTTGTTCTGTATTCATCGGCAGTTTTGGGTGCAGAGAGTAGCGGAGAAAATAACGCTGCAAAGCCTCTCGTTCATTTGTATACCTATCATTATAAGCCTCCTTTTTTAATTGATACACATGCTCAACAGGGGTTTTATTACGATGTCGTCGACTACTTTAATGAACAAAGTGAGCTCTATCAATTTACAGTGACCTATTTACCAAGAAAACGCTTGGATTACTTATTAGGGCAGCAACAACTAAATGGTATTGTGATGGGGGTTTTGCCAAAGTGGTTTGATGATACCAACGAGCAAAACTATCAATGGTTACCCGGTTTTTATCCTGATAAAGACGCTTTTGTTTCACTTACCTCAACGCCATTTAAATACATCAATCAAGCTTCTCTTACCGGTAAAGTTATTGGCTGTGTCGCTGGTCATTATTACGTTAATGTAAATGAAGCGGTAGAAAAAGAATTGGCTCAAAGAATTGACACGGTTGCTGAATACCAAGTTTTGCAATTAGTCAAAAAAAGAAGAGCTGATTTTGGTCTGATCAGTGAATCAACCTTTAAATATTTTGCTAAGCAAAGCGACTTTACGGGAAACTTTCATGTTTCTCAAAAATCACATGATGAATATAGCCGTAGGGCCTTTATTACGTCAACGCAACCTAAGTTACACGAAGAAATACGTCGATTGTTTGCGTTAGCTCAATCGACGGGTTCATGGCAATCATTGAGAAAAAAATACGAATAGTGTTTATTTTACCAAGAACTTATAGAACACAGTGTTAAAATTCCGCTAGAGACGGTAAATTTAGCTTGATAAATAATGAATACACATAAAGACACTACATTAGTCGTGTCTTTATGTATGGACTTGCAGGATGAGCGCCTTGTTATTAGAATTAATTTACGATGACTTTTTAACTAGTGGTAACCAGTAACACACTCCAAAAATCAAAGTATTGATTAGCGCAGTAGAAAACTTCGGTTCAATTTCAAGTAGCTTCTTTTTCACCGCAACAAACTCAGATGCATGTATAACCACCAATATTAACGCAATGAGCATTAACTCTTCAGCGTATAACGCGACGGGATCAATATACGGCGCAAAAGCGGCGACGATATAAAAGCCAACCGTCAATAACTTAATTATGTTCACGACAATACTCATGTAGGACTTCCTATTGTAATTTTTATTGTTTTACTAACAAACACGTTAGCATGACTTTATAGATAAAAAAATAGCCACAGATGTGTGGCTATGTTGTTTTTCGTCACTTAAACAAGCTTTGATTAGTCTATAAAGTGATAGGCAAACTGCAGTGTATAAGCTATTGAAGCCATTAGCATTCCCGTTACTGTAATGGATTGATTAACAAGCTTACGTATGTGAATAACTCACCAACTAACATCAGAAAATCTTTTAAACAAACAGTTTCGTAAGAAATGTTAGCTCGTTACGTAACGAGCTAACACGTCGTATACGGCTTTTTGTTCGTCTAAAGGAAAGTTATTTATTTGATTCAATATTTCGTATTGGTTATTTGGCTTTCGTAATGAAAAGTAGGCTTTAATCTCTTGTGAGGCAATAGCGTTACGACAATAGTCAGCACATTCTTTTGCTAACATAATCATTTGGTCATCACTTGCAAAAAAGAGGTGACTTAATTTCTTCGGTAAAAAATTCCCTTTTATGTTTATGCGTGCTGAAGCGACCAAGCAACATAAGTGTTTACTTTTTAACCAAGCGATAAGTATTGAAAATTTCGAATATCAACGATTCATGACTGAGCTCTTAGTCAGCTTGTTGGTTAGTATTGCCAAGCAAAAGAGTATCCCACTAAGCCGGATTCAAATTAGGTTTCCCTATGAAAAACCGAATCACGTAGAGCAGTATCAAGCCTATTTACCTTTAACATATCATTTCAGTGGTGCAACACAGTCATCGCTATCTTCACTTCAAGTTAAATTTGATTTAGGGCTTCTCAAAATGCAGCTAAAAGAGAGTAATGCCATGTTAGCTTCACATTATATCAGGCAACTCCCTATGGAAGCACATCGTGTCGGATTTCTACAATTTATTATGCAGTTACTTTTTGCACAGCTAGAAAGACGATCAGATATCAGCTTAGAGTGGCTAGCAGAAAAGCTCGGTTATAGCACAGCAACGTTAAAACGAAAATTAACTTTGCATGGCACCAGTTATCAGCAACTGATTGATATTACGCGACAACAAACTGCTGTGTTTTTATTGACAGAGCAGGGATTTAACAATGAAAAGATAGCCCATGAATTGAAGTTTTCTGATATCACAAACTTTAGACGTTCATTCAAACGATGGACGGGGATGACACCTTCACACTTTTTAGAAGAGGCCAGCCGCATATCATAAATTAATGGCTAGCATCTCATCAAAATGACATTTGTCGAGGCCGAACAATAATCAATACTTGTTCGGCCGTAATACTTCAATAGCTAGATACTCTCTCTATCGAATGACCCTGTTCGTTAAAGCAGGCCAATGATGTAGTAAAGCATTAAATAGGCCGCTAGCAATCCTGCGACCCACACGACCATGGTCTCAATTGGCCATAGCTTTGCAAAGTATCCTTTTGGTTTTCCTGACTCTTCATCATATGAACTCTGTAACATGTGCTTTATCGAAATAACCACGGTGTTTTCCAACTTCTCGTATGCGCCGTAGGTTTTACAAGCCACTTTTTTAACGATATTAGGGGCTAGCTTACGATAGAACCAATCTACATCAAGGTTAGTAGATGGCAACTCAGGCGGATACAAATTGCGCTGATTTAACCAAACAAAAGCGAGTGCAGAGAAGAATAACAATTGAAGCTGTGTTAAAACGTGAGTGACATCATAGGGTTGATAATCATGTTCCCAAGGTAATAGGGCGTACACTGTTTGTGCAGGGAAACTACCTAATACAACACAAGCAATAGCTGCTATGGTCATGGCAATGAGCATGTTTTTTGGTGGCTCTGTAGTGCGGATGCCAGAATCATGAGCGAAGAATGCGAAATATGGAATTTTAATACCTGCATGGTGGAATACACCCGCAGCGGCAAATAATAGTAGCAACCACACATAGTCATAACCTTCTTTCACCGCAGCTGCCATGATCATAGATTTGGAGACAAAACCACTAAATAGCGGGAAGGCCGAAATAGACGCCGCACCCACGATACACAATATGGTAGTTTTGGGCATGCTTTTGTATAGCCCTCCTAACTCTGAACCGTTGATCTTGCCGGTCATGTGTAATACCGCGCCCATCGTCATCATTAACAATCCCTTAAAGATAACGTCATTGAAGGCGTGCGCTACGGCGCCATTAAGTGCTAAAGATGTACCGATACCAATGCCTACAATCATGAAACCTATCTGGTTAATCAAGCTATAAGCCAATACGCGACGTAGGTCGTTTTCAATTACTGCGAAGAAAATAGGGAAACATGCCATAGTGACACCAATCCAAACCAGAATCTCTTCGCCCGCGAAAGCTCGAGCAAACGCATAGACAGCAACTTTTGTGGTGAAAGACGCTAAGAATATGGTACCTGATGGTGTTGATTCTGGATACGAGTCGGTAAGCCAGTTATGTACAAATGGGAAAGCACTTTTAATACCAAAGGCTGCAAATATTAACCATGCGCCAATTTGTGCAATACCATCATGATCTAAGCCAATATGGGAAAATAGTAGGCTGTTATTCACTTTTGCGAATATCAGTAGACCTGCCAACAATAAGACGCCAGACAGCACCTGAATGATCAAGTAACGTAGGCCAGATGCGTAAGCGCGATCAGTTCGACGAGCCCAGATAAGGAATACTGACGTTAGGGCTAATAGCTCCCAAAAAACAAATAAGGTCAATAGATCTCCCGCAAACACGGCACCTACCGCGCTACTCGCGTAAGCCAAACCCGCCACATGTTGGACAGTATCTTTAACATGTAAGGCGTAAATGACGGCGATCAAAGCCGCTAGATGGAAAAGATAACCAAACATTAAGCTGAGCTTGTCTACCTTCACGAGCTCAAGGCTGTAGCCCATAAACTCCATGGCCCAAAACACGCCATGCTCAAAGCCCATTAGGTTAAGCGCGCCAACTATAGGCGCCGCTAGCATGATGATATTACGCGCCCAGCCTCTTAAAAATAACGCAGCTAAAGCTCCCAGCATTAGGGGAAGAAACGGAATCATATTACTCATCGTAGTAATCTTCCTTGCGCATTAAAAATGTTCGCATCCACTTTGCGACAAACACTAATAGGGAACAGCCGACAAAGCCATAGATAGCGTAGAAGGCCGGTATATTTTCCCAGTCATGGTAAATATGGCGATGGACAATAAAGTCTGCAACAACCAAAAGTCCACAAATTACATAGAAAACTTTTAGCATTTTCTCTATGTTTTCTGGCTTGTCGAAGAAGTCACGGGGTTCATGCTGGTCAGCCATTTAGCCATCTCCATTTAAGTTGTTAGTCATCTCAACTTCCGTCGAAACGCCCGGAATCAAATTAATTAAGTCGATTAAGGGTTGAGGATAGAAAAACAGAACAAAGCAAGCCAGTGAAGTCACACTAAGTGCAATTAACATTGGCAGCGGTGCTTCCTTGGTATCAGCCCATGACCAAGGTTTTTGTTCTCCTGATGAGGTATTGAAAAACGCTTTAATAGGAATGGGCAACAGATAAGCAATATTGAGCAGAGAGCTAACCATCAATGTGGCGACAATAAATAATTTATCTGCTTCTAGTGCCCCTATCGTGAGATACCACTTACTCCACGTTCCAGCCATCGGTGGCAAGCCAATGATACTGATAGCGCCAATAGCAAAAGCAACCATGGTGATCGGCATTTTCCTACCCAAACCAACCATCTCGCTAATGTTTTTCTTGTGACTGGCAACCATGATTGCGCCAGCACAGAAGAATAACGTTATTTTACCTACTGCGTGCGTTGCAATGTGTAAAGCTGCACCGGCACTCGCTACCGAAGATGCTAGTAAAGCGCCAACGACAATGTAGCTCAACTGACTGACGGTAGAGTAGGCTAGACGTGCCTTAAGGTTATCTTTTGTCATCGCAATGCAGGAAGAAAGTAGTATGGTCGCGGCGCCGATATAAAGCATGATGTCTGTTGTGGCGAGGGTTTTAAGTTCCTCTAAACCAAAAATATAGATAACAATTTTTAAAATACTAAAGACACCAGCTTTCACCACCGCTACCGCATGCAACAATGCACTGACAGGAGTCGGCGCAACCATTGCAGCAGGTAACCAACGGTGGAAAGGCATAATTGCCGCCTTACCAATGCCATAGCAGAATAAAACAAGTAGACCACCAAGAATGACTTTATTATGAGAGTCATCAAAAATTCCGCCGGCTCGGAAATCCAAGGTGCCAGTTAAGGAGTAGGTGCCAAGCACCGCAAGGAGCAGAAATGCGATGGAAGTGCTCAGTAAAATTCCCAGATAAATTCGACCACCTTTTTTCGCTGCATCATTACCGGCATGGGTAACAAGTGGGTAAGTCGAAAAGGTCAGTACTTCATAGAAAATAAATAGGGTGAGTAAGTTGCCTGAAAAACAAATTGCCATAACGGAGCTAATTGCAAGCGCAAAACAACAGAAAAATCGTGTTTGATTTTGTTCATTGTGTCCACGCATGTAGCCAATGGCATAGATGCTGGTAATAATCCACAAAAAGCTAGCAACCAGAGCGAAAAGTACGCCAAGGGGCTCAACTTCAAAGCTAATGTCTAAACCAGGAAATAACTCAATCACCTGTATATGCATGTCTTCACCTTGGAAAGTGAAGTCTGTAATGGCAAGTACAATACTAAATAAGATAGTTGCCGTTACTAGCGTTATGGCTTCTCTTAGGTTCGGTATTTTGCCCGTTAAGATAACAAGTAGTGCACCAATCAAAGGTACTAAAATCGATAGCGTAATCAGTTGTGAAGGCTCTACATTCTGCCAGAGATTCATTTGATCACCTCCTGACGGGTAGTTGCCATTTCAGTATTTTGAAAGAGCCACTCAGATGCAGCATTAGCGGCTTCGGTTGTTAAGCTCGTATCAACGCCAAAATAGATGTTGGCCAATACGAGAACCCACATTGGCGTTAGCATAAGCCAAGGAACTTCCTTGATTTTATTATGAGCTTGAGATTCAGTTGGCTCTTGGAAGTAGGCCGCCTCAATAACGCGGCCAATATAAACAACAGCTAATAGAGAACCAGCCAAAACTAAAGCAGCTATAACCCAGTGGTTTTGCTCTAGTGCCGCAGTGACTAAGTACCATTTACTGATAAAGCCAACGGTAAGTGGCACGCCTATGATGCTCAGACCTGCAATGGTAAATGCCGCCATTGTCAGGGGCATCTGTTTGCCCAGCCCTCTAAATGCTTTTATATCGACAGAGCCTACACGATAGAAGACCGCACCAACGGCCATAAACAATGCCCCTTTCATAAGTGCATGATTAAAGATATGGATAAAACTAGCCATTAATCCGGTAACGCTCACTAGGCTTAGACCGAGAATCATGTAACCGATTTGAGCCACACTACTGTAGGCAAGTACGGTTTTGACATTACTTTGTACGATAGCTGTGTATGAAGATTTGAAGATAGCAACAATAGCTAACACCATTAAAATCAGATCCATCCTCATTTCTTCAAATACATGTTCCACCTCGAATACCGTGAAGATAAATCGAATCATCACGTAGACAGCGACCTTAGTAGCGGTACTGGCTAAAAATGCACTAACCGCCGACGGCGCATAGGTATAAGCAGGAGGGAGCCACATATGTAAGGGGAATAAAGCAAGCTTAATACTGACGCCAACGATAATAAACGCCATGCCAGTGTTTATCGTGCGGCTACTTTCGTAGACATCGATTCTGCTCGCCAAGTCGAGCATATTTAGCGTGCCAGTCATCATGTAGAGCATGCCGACACCAATCAAAATAAAGGTAGCGCCTATCGTGCCCATGACGAGATAACGAAACGCCGCAGTTAAACAACGACGATCAGATGCTAGGCTCACCAATGTATAAGTTGCGAGAGAAGAAACCTCTAAGAAAACAAATAGGTTAAAGGCATCACCCGTCAATAACATACCGGAAAGACCAGCAAGGCAAAGCAAGTGTGCGGTATAGAATAAAGAATGCTTTGATGCTTCAATTTCTTTTTCGATACTGTCTTTAGCATAGACTAATACCAAGGTTGAAAGTGTCGATACGGCAAGCAATACAAAGGCGTTAGCTGTGTCGACGCGCAACTCAATACCCCATGGTGGCGGCCAACCACCAAGTGCATAACTGAGCACACCATCAGACAACGCGGCAGCTAACAAGTGCCACGAAAAAAAGCAGGCGAGTGCACTGGTTGACGTTGCAAAGAGCCATGTAAACCATGAACGACCCAGAATAAATGTTATAGGTGCTGCTAATAATGGAATTAGTATAGGTAGTGCAGCTAGATGTTGTTCAAGCATTATATGGCGTCATCCTGATCTTTAAATTCATTTTCTTCAACGGTGCCGTAAGCTCCTTTGATCCTAACAATGAGTGCTAGCCCAACCGCGGTTGTAGCAACACCTACAACAATTGCGGTAAGAATGAGTACATGCGGTAGGGGGTTAGAATATTGAGTAGCACCGTCAACTACAATTGGTGCCGTGCCACCACTCACTTTACCCATAGTGATATAAAGCAAGAACACAGACACTTGAAATACATTCAAACCAACAATTTTTTTAACGAGATTGTTAGCAGAGATAACAATGTAAAAACCGGCCATCATCAAAATTATGGTGATCCAGTAGTTGTAATGATCGAGAATAAAATTCACTTGATGTTTGACCTCGCTGTCTGGCTACTAAAGGCATAGAAAATACTCAGCATGACGGCAAATACGGTAATTCCCACACCTAATTCAATAATGATTATGCCGTAGTGTTGACCCGCTAATGGTTCCGCTGCGATCTTGTTGTAATCCAAAAAATTACCGCCTTTATACATGCTAAATAACCCCACACTTGCGTACAGTAAAACACCCGCTGAGGCCATACAATATAAAAATTTGGCGCCGATCACGGCGAATGCATTTGGTAAACCAAAAACAAGGGCATATAAAATGAGTGCTGCAGCCGCTATCACGCCAGCTTGGAAACCGCCTCCGGGACCAAAATCACCATGAAACTGGACATAGAGTGCGAACAGGATGATAAGAGGGATAACAAGTTTTGCGACCACGTGAAGTACGTGATGGCTTTTTAAACCAGACTCAGAAGCATCTTGCTCTGTTTCCTTGCGAATGCTTAACAAAGAAAGAACAGCGATGAGGGCAGCGAAGACTACAACTACCTCTCCAAGCGTATCAAAACCTCGGTAACTAGCCAAAACAGACGTCACCATATTGGGTAATCCGACTTCTTTTGGTGACTCTTCTATGTATCGAGGTGCGACATGCTGGTGTACGGGATTGTCAGGATCGCCGAAATCAGGCATATCGAGTGTACCGTATATTAATGCGGCTCCTGTGATACATACAACCACTAGAGGTAAAAACGAAGAGTGAGAGTTTGCTTTTTCTTTGCGACCCGTTAATGCCAAGGTTCCTAACATTAACACGGTAGAAATGCCCGCTCCTACTGATGCTTCGGTAAAGGCAACATCAACAGCATCAAGGTTTATGAAGATCAAGGCCGATAAAAAACTAAAAATACCGAACAGCATAATAACGGCAAATAAGTCTTTTAAGAATATGATCCTTAAGGCGGTAAGTGCTAGCATTGCTAGCAATACTAAATTAATCAGCTCAGCCATTAACCCGTTTTCTCCTGTTTTTTCTCTTTTGCTTCCGCCATTGTGAGTAAACCTCCATGGCGGGCAGACTTAGCAAGTGCATGAGAAGCTGTTGGGCTAGTGATCATAAGAAACACTAGAATAAAAATAAGCTTGACAGTATTTAAGTCGAAAGACGTTTGCAGGAGCAATCCGCCCACTATCAATATCGTCGCGATCGAGTCAGTAATACTTGCTGCATGAATGCGTGTGAAAAAATCAGGGAATTTAAAAATTCCGATAGCGCCACTCAAGCCAAAAAATACACCTGAAATTAGCAGGATACTACTGATTACGTCTAAAAAAAGCATATTTATCCTTAGTAAGTAAAACACCTATTTAACGGGTGTAGTGTCCTCAAAAAAGCGGAGTACCGCGACCATTCCAATAAAATTGATAAGTGCATAAACAATAGCAATGTCGAGAAATTCAGGGCGTCCCATCAGGAAACCAACAGCAGCGATAAATAACACTGTCTTTGTGCCAAACATATTGATACCTATAATGCGGTCATACACGGTTGGCGCGATAAACGCTCTTGCTAACGCAATTGCCATAACAACTAAAATAGCAATACATACCACGGCAAAAACTGTAGTCATTTTTTGTTCCCCCATATGCTGTCTATCTTTCTTTCCATATTACCTTCGGCAAGTTCGTCAACGGAAGATCCTTGTAATGCATGAACAGTGAGTTCGTCGTCAACCAAATCCACGGTCAATGTGCCAGGCGTTAGCGTAATTGAATTTGCATATAGAACGCGCTTGTCTCGAGGTAAATCTTTTGCTTTTATTTTGGCTGTAGCTGGCTCCAACTTCACCGGTGAACGCCAAATGAGCTTAGTTACCTGAATGCTGGACAGAATAATTTGCCCGGTCAAATAGGGAAGGTACTGAATAATTTGACGGCCTGTACCGGTTTGAAATGGCTCTTTGTCAATGTCATCCATACGCTTGATGATCAAAAGTACGACAGCAACAGATGCTGCGCCAAAACTAAGCAACAAAGGTTGGATGTATCCTGAAAGTAACAACCAGAACATGGAAAGTAATATTGCCCATTTAATGAGATACATTAATTAAAACCTACTTTTTTATGGTGTATATTATGGCTAGCTGGGATAAATTGACCTGAAAAGCCTTTAGTTAAGCGTTTTTGATTTCTACTCATAAATATTTCTAGCATACGAAATCAACATTTATTTTCTAATTTTGGAACGCTGACCTCTACAAATTAGCAGGTCGGTGCGCAATTTATCTAACGTATTTTCGGCTGTTTTACCGAATAGAAAGTCTTTCAGTCCTTTTTGCCCCACACACCCCATGATGACTAAATCAGCTTTTAGCTTATTAGCAAGAGAAGGAATGTTTTTTTCTACAGTACCAACTGTAATGTGGGTGTGAGCATCGCCCAAATTAAAATTACTTGTTAGCGACGACAATTTTTTTTCTGCTTCAGGCTGCTTACTTTTTTGAACTTCTAGTTTGTCAATGACATCAAACTCTAATAACGGCCTTGAAATGGGAATGCTATAAATAATATGCGCTTCATAATCAAAAACACTAGACAACAAGGCTATCCACTTTAATACAATGTTATTGTAATCTTTTTTGAGTTTATCATTCGTAGATAGGTCAACGGCTGCCAAAATAACTTTTTTGCTTTTCCATTTGCGATTGCTTGCTAAAAAGATAGGGCAGGGAAGCTTTTGCATGAGGAGCGAATCTAATGGCGTATGGGTAAGGCTGTCAGTTTGATTGCTCGCTTTAACTACAAAGTCAAACTTATTTTCCTTACAAGCGCTCAATATCCAGCCAGCAATGTCATCGGTAGCTACCACATTGCAGGTGACATTTGCATCTTCGCCACATATCTTGGAAATGTCATGCTGCAGGATTTGTTTATTTTCATCAATTATTTGCTGACGTTGTTGTTCGTCTTCAGTATCTAGTTTGTTTAGGAAACGAACAAATTCTAATTTTGCATCTAAATAAGAGGTTACAGTATGAGCTTTTTCGATAGGTAAATTATCATGTTCGTCTGTAACGACAAGTATTGATTTGGTCACGCGCAAAGTCTCCTAATCAGGATTGCAACACATAACTGGTTCATCGTTACATTCCTAAACATTAATAGTAAGTAATATTACTCAGCTTTACTGTGCTAGGTAATGGGTTAATAATCGCTTTTCTCACTATAGCTGCAGCAGAGTTAGCTGCTACCTACTTCTTAACCCCAGACATGTATTCTGCTTTTGTCTGGCTTGCCTGATTTATCAGGTGAAACTCGATGCGGAAATCGGTGCAGGTAAAAAGTAACACGTCAGGATTCAATCTGTGTTAACTCATCAAAGAGCGTTTTATTATCTGCAAAGGCTTGTTTATTCAACTTTTGTTCGCCACTGGCTTGGTTATCTGTAGCCGCTTCCTCATCACTTGCAATTAAGTACAACTTCTACTTTGAAGACCTGTAGATGATAGGGCAATAGAAATAGTTATATTTTATTGATAGTATTTATCTATCACGAACAAGAAAAATCATCTTGAGATAGGCATTAAAATGGCGATAAAAACCCCAACAATTAAGCAGCTGGAATACTTTGTCTGCCTTGCTGAATCCACCACTTTTCGCGGTGCAGCAGAGCGCCTGAATATCAGTCAGCCTACGCTAACAGCGCAAATCTACAGCCTTGAAAAAGCTTTAAATCTTACCTTGGTTGAGCGTAGCCGCAGTGGGTCGACTTTAACGCCATCAGGGAGAAATTTGTTAAGCAATGCGCGACAAGTTATTGAAGAAATGCGTGGATTTATGGATCAAGCGGATATGATTAATAGCGGTCCAGGAGGCACCTTCCGTGTCGGTGTGTCGCCAACCGTCGGTCCTTATCTGCTGCCGCATATTTTGCCCGGTCTACAAAGTGCCTACTCTTCACTGAAGCTCTATGTTAGGGAGAACATGCCAGAAACCCTGGAAATCGACCTATTGGAAGGTCGCTTGGATTTAGTGATGATCCCCCTGCCTTTCAGTAACTCTCGCTTGACGACCGAGGTGCTATTTCATGAGCCGCTTCAACTCACTATTCCTGAAGATCATCCACTTGCTAAGCTAAAGAAAATCCAACCCCATCACCTTAATGGGCAGAATATTCTGACATTGCAGGAACAATATAGTAGCTATCACCAAATAGAGTTTTTGTGCAAAGAGCTAGGCGCCAATATTGCTAGAGACTACGAGGGCACCAGCCTAGATGCTTTACGCCAAATGGTAATGATGAAAATGGGATTAACCTTTCTACCCGAACTTTATATCAACTCCGAAATAAACCACCTACAAAAGTTGAGCATCAGAAATGTGGAGAAGTTACAAATTTATCGCACTCATGTTTTGGCATGGCGAATAAATTCTCCCAATCGAAGTTTTTATAGACAGTTAGCAGAGCAAATACGAACATTAGTAAAAAGCAATCTAAGTAAGGTTAATTTGAATTTCTGAGCACACTGCTTTCTGCAACATACTTTACGGGCCAAAATTCCAGTTCCGGTATGTATCATGTAGCAAAGGATTAGTTTTTTGAGAACTTTGTACAGCAATAATATATGACATTTCAACTCTACCATTGATGCGGTAATGGCTAAGTAAGCTTGGAAACTTAACTAGAGAATCGCCTCAACTTCGGTTGTCACGTTTAAGCTACGTAAAGCTTCCAACGATTACTGTTGTTTAAGCACGCCTTAAATGATTATGCTCGATTAATAAAACCTAACCAATCAAGCCTGATACATTCGAATTAGGCTTTATCAATACAGACTTTTACCTCTGTTCCTTGGTTTACTTTACTATAGATTGACAAGGTGCCCGCTAGCGAATTCGTTACTAAATTATGGACAATACTCATACCTAATCCCATGCCACCTTGATTACGATTAGTGGTAAAAAAGGGCTCTAAGATTTTTTGTTGAGTAGCTTCATCCATACCAATGCCATTGTCAGTAATTATTATTTCAATGCTGTTATCAACTCGCGCTAAGGCTAATGTAACAACTTTATCCTGAGCTTTATTTTGTTCTGTAAATGCATGACTTTTGGCATTGGCGATAACATTCGTGATGACCTGGGCCAAACGTGAAGGGTAGGTTTTGAGTTTTACTGGCTGTTGCGGTAAATCTAATTCCAAGCTTATGCCTGGCTTTTTCAACATAGGTTTTAAACTACTCGATAAAGTCACTAACCATTCTACGAGTTCAATTTCATATTTTTCGTCATTATGAAATTCCGTCGCCATCTGTTTAAAGTTACCGACAAGTTCGGCCGCGCGAGCAAGGTTAAATTCTACACCTTGGCTAGCCTCCTTGGTATCAGCCATATAATGTTCAAGCGCTGCTTTGCTTAAATTGCCCTCATTAACGCGTTGTTCTAGTCTTTCTATATTTGAAATAACGGTTGAATTACCGAGCACTGCTACGCCAAGCGGTGTATTAATTTCATGCGCTATACCAGCGACTAATCGACCAAGTGATGCGAGTTTCTCCTGCTCAACAAGTTGCTTTTGAGAAAGGGTTAACTTTTTAATGGTATGTTCTAGCTCGATTGTTCTGTTTGTTACGATTTTCTCAAGAGATGCATTGAGCTCTGTTAACGCATCTTCTTTTTCAGTACGCTCTAATTCAGCCTATATTCGACCGGCAAATAGTTCAAATAAGGCGGCAACCTCATCGCAATAGCTTATTTCTTCGCAATACAGGGCAACTACAAGACCAAATACATCGCCGTTAGAGCTATGTAAAGGGGCACCGACATAGCCTTCAACGGCCATATCGTTCAGTAGTTGGTCTTTGGGGTATAAGCTACAAATTTTATTGGGATATATGCAGGTTGAATTGTCGCTAACGTCAGCACAGGGTGTGAATTCAAGAGAGTACTCAATATTGTCTGCAAACTCATTATCGGCGACTAACGATAAGGTTTTAGATACGTTACGTTGATTATCAAGCCTTGCAATAAACGTATACTGAGCACCTATTGCTTGATGTAATTGCATGGTAATCGTGTCTAAAATGTCTTTGCCATAAGATGACTTTAACGATTGAATGATTTTAGCTATCTGAATTTTCTGCATAAAATTACGGCTCTAGCTTAAACTTTTCTAATAAGAATGCTGACGTGTTCAGCAAATACATGAATGAGGTCAAAGGCGTTATTGTCGAGCTCTGAGTCAGCTTCGATGACTATTACCGATTCAATGTTATTTGTGCTTTTATGGTAAATAGCCGTGTAGTTCTCTTCTGTTTGCGTAGATTGGGTTGAGAGCGAGCGGTCTATTAGCTTTTGCGTTGTTGATTTGTTGCTATGCAGGGAGTGACTTCTCAATACGTCGTCTTCAGCATTTCGAATGTTAATAATGACTGGCTTTTTATCATTGATAACCAGTTCTGCTTGATAAGCGTCGAGCACTTCACATAGATACTGCAGTATATGTGCTGAGAAATCGTTTACATTGTTGAACTTATCAATACGGAGCACCGCACTTATCAATGCTTTCAATCCATCTTTATAGTTATTTATACGGCAAATGTCGCGATAAGTTCTTAAGGCAACATAAAATAGATGATTAAGACCCTCATGAGTAATCTCAGTTTTAGCTTTGTAGCCATCAATATCATAATCTCTAATCACTTCGCTTTCTGGCGCTGTACCAGGTTGCCCTGTACGTAGCACTATTCTCGTCGTGGTATTGTTACACTCATTACGAATATAGTTAACTAACTTTAGTCCAGCATCGTCGGTTTCCATGACGACATCCAATAAAATGACTGCAATATCAGCGTGCACCGCTAACAGCTCTTTTGCTTCTTTTGCACTATATGCACTTACAAAGTCGAGCTCTCTGCCAAGAAAATGGAACGACTTCATCGCCATGCGTGTTACTTTATGTACTTCATCATCGTCATCGATAATTAACACTTTCCACGGCTTTCTTTTAACGACAATAATGTCTTCTTCTTCTTCTTCTTCTTCTTCTTCTTCCGCTAACCAGTCCATTATTAACCTATATTTTAGCTATGTAATTTAAAAGTTAGCACCGAAGTTAAAATATGCCATAAATATCCGAAGGAATTGCGTTACGGAATGTTTTCTATAGGTTTAATTGCTGTTTTTATCTGTAGGAAATTATCAAAGCTGAATACAGAGGGCAGGGAGTTAATAACTCAAATAGTTAGTAGTAATGTCGATTTCGGGAGCGGGGAAGCAGAACTGGTTGCTGTATCAATGAGTGAATAAACTAAATTAACTTAGCAAGAGGTTGTTTACTTTAAATGACCATTAATAATCAACCTAAAATATATTCATGTTTATCTCCATTCTTTTATTAATAAATGTTCATATAAGTAACATTGAACTAAATAGGCCTTTCTAGCGTATTTTCTAATACATGTCTGCATACATAAGGTTAATAATATGGCTTCTTCACATATTGAAAATAAAGCAAATAAACAACAACGTATTAGAAAAAGAGAGTTTAGCCGCGCTATTGATGTCAATACAGTATCTAACTCAGCGCCATTTCATTGGTTGAGCTTAGCAATAAAAGACTTAATAAATTCACCTCTGATTTCATTAAGTTATGGAATAGTATTTAGTATAATCCCAGTAGCAATTTGCTTCTTAGTCATATCGACTAACAACCATTTATATATACTCCCTTCTATCGTTGCATTTTCACTAATTGGACCTGTATTTGCTACAGGCTTATATGACGTAGCATGGGAGTTAGAAAAAGGTCATAGGCCCACATTCAAACATAGTTTTATGTCAATGTTTCGAAATCCTGTAGGGGAGTGGGGATTTGCATTATTACTTGTTATTATTATGATAGCGTGGATGCGTATTGCCTCACTTATCCATGTTTTTTATCCGAGCAACATAAACCCAACTGTTGAAGAACTCATCACTTTTCTTGGCATGGGAATATCAGCAGGGGCTATAATTTCAGTTGTTGTATTTTCATTATCGGCTTTTACACCACAGATTATGGTAGAGCGACGTGTAGATATTATGACTGCATTAACAACGTCAGTTAAAGCTGTTAACGCTAACGTTGTTCCTATGTTGATTTGGTCAACTATTATTATCGCGATGATAACGTTTAGTGTGCTGACTTTAGGGCTCGGTTTTATTATCACTATGCCTATTCTAGCTCTAGCAAGTTGGCATGCTTACATAGCCGTTATCAAAACAAAGCGTCAACGCCATTACGAGTAACATTACTTTATTCGTTGCCCATAGTTAACTATCTGGTGACAGCAATACTTTTATCCCAGAACAGCGGAAGGCGAGGTGTTGCAAACATTGCTTTCTGCTTATGGTTTAACTCGGTCTATATCAATTAAAAGACTAAGCTAAAGCTTATATTAATTGTCAGGTAAGATATAAGTTACTAAATCTAATATTTCAGTTTAGATATGTTAAGAAGTTTTTGAAAAGTATGTGGTGGACGCTTTTTATTGTAGTGCGGGCTTGAACCAGTGACATGGCGCGGGTTGTAAAGAGCAGAAGGTGCTTCTCACTGATTTAA
>NZ_BSSU01000002.1 GCF_030161415.1 Thalassotalea eurytherma | reverse complement strand
CACAGGATTTGGCGGCGAAAATAACCGTGTCTTCTTTGACATGGGTGCGGAAGCTGGCCAAGTACAACTTGATAATATTAGCTTAACGTTAGCGTCTGACGATAGCGGTGATGATTCAGGTGATAGTGGTGATAATGCTGGTAGCGAGTTATTGACAAACTCTAGCTTTGATAGCTCAGAAGGTTGGGGTGGTACCGACGGCATGGCTGAGAGCATCGTTGATGGTGTATTCACTGCTGACGTAGCTGTTTCTGGCAACCCTTGGGATGTTAGTTTGAAGCAAAACCTAACGTTAATTGCCGATACTGATTACATCTTGAGCTTTGATGCGCGTTCAGACGATTCTCGCTCAGTGGTTGCTGGTTTAGGTTTAGACCAAGATCCTTGGACCAACGTAACTGAAACAGTGATGTTATCGACTGAGTGGACCAACTACAGCATAAACTTTACGACCACAGGATTTGGTGGCGAAAATAATCGTGTGTTGTTCGATATGGGGGCGGAAGCTGGTCAAGTACAACTTGATAATGTGAGTTTAGTGCTAGCATCAGCTGATTCAGATGACTCAAGTGATGACAGCGGTTCATCTGAGCCAACTGGTTTAGCAACGATTGATTTTGAAACTGTTGGTAACAGCTTTACTTGGACAACGTTCGAAAATGACTCAAACCCAGCCTTAGAAATTACAGCTAACCCTGCGGTCGATAGCGTTAATGACTCAGCAAATGTCGCGAAAATTACCGCTTTAGCAGGTGGTCAGCCGTGGGTTGGTGTTGAATCAGCGCACGGTGACTTTGGCCCATTAACTCTTGATGTTAACAACAGCACAGTGAAGATAATGGTTTATAAGTCTGTGATTAGTGACGTAGGAATCAAATTTGCGATTGCCAATGGTGGTGCGCAACCTGAAATTAAGGTTTCAAATACGGTTGTCAACCAATGGGAAGAGTTAACCTTTGATTTTTCTGGATATATTGGTTTAACAGAGTCAATTGATATTGACCAAATCATTATTTTCCCAGATTTCGATTTGGCAGGCCGTGGTCAAGATAATGTCGTTTACTTTGACAACATTAGCTTTCAGTAAAAGTGGCAAACTTGACGCGTAACAACAATTAAACATTGTTTGTTGATATCAAAAATACTCTTTGATGATTCAATTGGGTCATCAAAGAGCCAGATAAAAATAAGAAGGTCATTGTGAATAAGATGAACTTGAAAAGAAATAAAATATCTCTGTCAGTATTGTTAGCACTTGGTTCTTCAATGCTAGTGCCTAACTATGTAATTGCTCAGGAGAGTGAGCAAGAAACAGCTGAGCCTGAAGTCGAAGTGATTGAGGTTCGCGGTATTCGTGGCAGTATGATTCGCTCAATGGATCTAAAACGTGATGCCGATGGCATTATGGACGCGATTTCAGCCGAAGAAATGGGTAAATTCCCTGACACTAACTTAGCTGAATCATTAGGCCGTATTACAGGTGTTTCGGTAAGCCGTTCAAATGGTGAAGGTAGTGAAATTACCGTTCGTGGCTTTGGTCCTGAATTTAACTTAGTTACGTTAAATGGGCGCCAAATGCCTGGTACAGGTTTTACCCGCTCATTCGCGTTTGAAAACTTATCATCAGAAGGTGTAAGTGCACTAGAGATTCAAAAATCTGCGCGTGCCGAAACACCTACAGGTGGCTTAGGTGCTACGGTAAATATCGTCTCAACAAAACCATTGAATAACCCAGGTACACAAGGGTCATTTATGGCAAAAGGGATATATGATGAGTCAAACGTCAAGTATGACGACGTAACACCTGAAATTGCCGGTGTTGTGAGTAGCACTATGTTAGATGATACCTTTGGTGTGTCATTGAGCTTTTCACATCAACGTCGCGACTTTCAAAAGCAACAGGCTAACATTCAAGGTTGGCAATATGGTGAAGTTTTATATGGTCCAAACGACTTAGGTGAAATTGTTGCACAAGAGCAAGGTATTGGTCGATTACCGACATTAGACGATACGCGTGCTATAGATCCTCGAGCGATTGATGAAAATGGCGAACGTATTGGCGCTCACTTTTTTCCTAAAGACTTGAACTACGGTTATGAAGATATCCGTCGTGAACGTAATAACGGCCAGTTAACTTTGCAATACGCACCGACAGAAAACTTAACATTTACTGCTGACTATACTGCTAGCCAGGCAACGACAGCTGTCGAGTCTTTTGGTTGGGGTATTTGGAATAACTTTGGCTCAAATATTATTGGTTATGAGCTAGACCAAAACGGTACGGCAATTTACGCCGATATTGCCGGTGACGATGGTTCATTTACCTCAAGTAAAGGGACAACTGACGTTGACTCTAAATCGATAGGTTTCAATGTTAATTGGCAAATAACTGATAGCTTTAACATGGAAATCGATTATCACGACTCAACCAGTGAAGTGGACAATGGCGCCGACAAAGGTAGTGGCAGCCAAGGTCAAGTGATCTTGGGTTCTGATAAGTTAGTGTCGAAAGTTTATGATTTTACCAGTGGTGAAATTCCTCATTACACTATCAACTGGGATAACGGCACTAACCAGTTAATGGCAAGTGAAATAGATTCTAACTTTAGTCAGTTTCTTCATACACCTGGTAAGTCTGAAATTGAACAGCTGCAACTACACTTTGCGTGGGCAACAGACTACGAATATTTAACACAAGTGAAATTTGGTGCTGCACGCACTGAACAATCACTATCGGGCAGAAATGGTTGGAGTGGATTACGTGGTGGCCCTGGTTTTAACCCAAGCTTTACCGCTATCTTTCCTGATGACATGTTCACCGTTCACGATACTGGCGATTTCTTAGACCAGTTCTCTGGCGGTGGCTCTGGTTTGTCGCCTAACTATTTTTACACCTATGACTATGATGAAGCGGTATCGCGACAGTTAGCGGTATTAACTGAAGAAATTCTTGGTGACAATGCCTATTACACTGACCCGTACTATGCACAAGACACTATGAGTCGAGTTGAAGAAAATACCGATAGCTTCTACGTGCAAACGGATTGGGAATTTGAGTTAGGTGATATCTATGTTTCTGTTAATGCAGGTTTGCGTTATGAAACCACAGATGTTGTTAGCCCTTCAGAAGATAGTATTCCGATGCAAGTAAACTGGGTGTCTGCTGGTGAGTGGATTACACTTTACCAAGACGATGCTGTCGCAACCTCAAACTCTGCGTCATATGATGTTTGGTTGCCAATGATTGATTTTAAATTTGATTTAACGGATGACGTTGTTGCTCGTTTATCATGGGGTAAGTCAATGACACGTGCAGGTTTAGGCAACTTACTTGGAGGTATTTCTTATACAGGTAGTCCAAAAATTGGTGCTAGAACAGGTGCTCGCGGTAATACTGCGTTGAAACCATTCCTGTCAACAAACTTAGATTTATCTGTTGAATACTATTATGAGCAAGGTAGTTACGTGTCTCTTGGTTTATTCCAAAAAGATGTGGATGACTGGATTGCTAATTCACCCTTTGATCAAACCTTAGATGGTGTGCACGACATCTACCAAGGTGAACGTTGGAATCAAGCCGTTAACCAGATAGAACAACGTGGTGAAATTGCCACTGATTCTGCGATATTCCAGCAAATGCTTGTCAATGGTCATGGTAATGCCGATGGCGCTATAGAAGCTGATGCAGCAACAGATCCATTACTGATTTGGAGTATTAATTCACCTGAAAACGTTGATAAGCGCACGGTACAAGGTGCAGAGTTTGCTGTTCAACACCTTTTTGGTGAGTCTGGCTTTGGTGTCGCATTAAACGCTACCTTTGTTGACGGCGATGTTGAGTATGATCCTGCTATTTACGCAGAACAGCCTGTTCTTCCAGGTTTGAGTGATTCAGCTAACTTTCAAATGTTCTACGACTTAGATGGCTTATCTGTTAAAGCAACGTACTCATGGCGTGATTCTTACCTGATTGGTTTAGGCCAAGCGCAGGGTACGGTTATAGATACACCACCACAATACGCAAAAGAATATGGTCAATGGGATGTGAGTGTTAATTACGACATCACTGAAAACATTACTATCTTCTTTGAAGGTGTAAATATTAATAACGAAACTGAGCAAGGGTACGGTCGTTACGAGGAGCAATTCTTATTTGCTCGTCAATACGGTAGCCGTTACGCGCTCGGCGGGCGTATTAAGTTTTAACACCTAAAAATGCCACTGCAATGCAGTGGCATTTTTCTTCATGGCGTTTATTTATAAAACGTGTGTTTTATTTTCCAGAAAACAACAATTTTTAAAGGTTTAGAATGAAATTCATTTCTTTGACCCATACGCGGGTCGGTGGAAGGGTGCGTGCGAGCCTATGGATGCTTGCATTGGTTACGCTTAGTGCCTGTGGCGGCGGTGGTGGAGAAACAACGACTGTTGTTCAACCATCAACGCCAACGGTAACCCCGGATACAATAGCACCAGTTATTGCGTTAATTGGTGAAGCGACAATAGAACTAGAACATGGGGCATCGTTTGATGATCCAGGCGTTTCAGCTACTGACAATGTTGATACGAATGTTGATGTTGAGGTAACGGGTAGTGTTGATACAAATCAGGCTGGCGAATATCAACTCACATATGTTGCGACAGATGATGCTGGTAACGAGGCGCAAGTGACTCGTTTAGTGATTGTCTTAGCGCCAATTCCAGTGATCGAAAGTATCACGATACAGGCGCAAGATTATGGCAATTATAGTGATTCAGACGTTGGTAATACGGGGGGCCAATATAGAAATGACAACGTAGACATTGAAGCAACCACAGATACCAATGGTGAATATAATGTTGGCTGGACGGTAGCTGACGAATGGTTAGAGTACACTTTTGAGTCATCAGCAGCGACATATCAAATTGATGCGCGTGTTGCCTCTGAAGTTGGCAATGGTAGGTTTCGTATTAATATTGGCGACCAACAAATTGAATCGGATTCGTTGCCAAACACCGGTGGTTGGCAAACCTACTCCACTGAAAGTATTGGTTCTATTGCTTTGTCTGCCGGCGAGCACACGCTTAGAGTAACCATTATTACTGGTGATTTTAATCTTAACTGGTTATTGCTAGCACAAATTGATGATCAGGATTTTGACGGTGTAGGAGACACAATAGATGTTTGCCCTGACACAGCCGTTGGTTTATCGGTTAACGATATAGGTTGCCCTGATAGTGACGGCGACGGTGTAGATGATAGCGCTGATAGCTGCCCGAGCACACTTGAAGGTGATGTAGTAGATATTGATGGCTGCACAGTCGTTGAACCACTAGAAGAAGTAACGTCTGAAAACAATATACTCGTCGGGGGTAAAGATTCAATTAAGCCTGGTTTTAGTTTGTATGTTTTTGACAACGATTTAGGGACAAGCTCAAGTAGTTGTAATGATGGTTGTGCTGGAAATTGGCCACCACTGCTATTATCAGATGACGTACCTTCAGGTGTTGCAAATTTATCGACTATTATTCGTGACGATGGTAGTGAGCAAGTCACCTATGATAATCGTCCTTTATACTTTTTTGTTGGTGATGAAGCGCCTGGACAAACACTTGGTAATGGTGAGCTTTGGCACACTATAGAATTAGGACTTGTTGGTGATTTCGTTTCATTATTTAACAATGCTACTGAGCTAGCTCCGATCGCATCTTTTGTTCGTAGTGACGGTGTTGCTGTGACTCGTATTGCAGATCGCGGACGTGATCGCCATGCAAAAGACATTACTTTCCAAGATCATTACGATCACTTTCTCGCGCATTATTGGCAATATCGTACCGCTCGCATTCAACTTGAAGATTATACGCCGCTAGGTCAAAGCTTAATTAAAGTAACGTGGATCACTGAAGCTGAGCTTGGAGCGCGAGAGTTTCGGGTTTGGTATAACGGTATTACAACAACCGGCCAGTTCAATTTCAACCCACAGAAAGAAGAAGAAAAGGTTAGCCCAACAGAAACGGGGACGGTATATGTTGGTCAAGGTACGTGGGATGATAATTTTGAAAAGATTAGCGATGAAGGACATCAATTTAAATACACGTTAGATATTGTAGACGAGTGGCAATCTAATGGACCAATCATTCCACTTAGTACCGGTCGTCGAATGGAATTTGAAGCGAGTCAGTTTTTACTTTCACCACCTGCTGGCACAAGATTAAATTATTACGGAACTACATTTTTATATTTAACTGGGCAGCCGGGTGTGCATCCATTTGAGTGGGATAGAAATGAATATGATGATAGCTACCCGATACCTCAAAAAGGTTTAATTGGTGGCGATACATCACTTGGCTATAACTATAGTAAGGAGCCTGCTGGTCGCTTTATGGGCATGGCGACCAATATGAGTCCGGGTAATGCGCAACCTTGGGTTGAAGGAAGGCGAGTGCATCATACAAATTTTGAAACGGGTGAGCATGATGAGCGCCACGATAATATTATTTGGACCGAACAAATTGGAAAAGCAGGTCCTAGATACATTAATCAATCTTGTGCCAATTGCCATATTCGCAATGGCCGAGCACTCGTTTCAGATGTTGGCGAACCACTTGATAAATGGGTCTTTAAAATAGGTGATGAAAACGGTGAGCCTGATCCGAACAAAGGCAGTGTCTTGCAACCTGAGGTTGCTGACCATGCCATCGGTGCTAGTTCTGAAGGCAGTGTATCTTTAGCCGCGTGGACCGAGCTTGAAAACGGTTTACGTTCGCCAAACTATACGTTTACCCAAGGCAGGCCTGCTAAGTTCTCTGCACGTATAGCACCACAACTTGTTGGGCTTGGTTTACTTGAAGCGGTAAATGAAGCAGACATTATAGCATTGGCTGATCCCGATGATGCTGACGGTGATGGGATTTCAGGGCGTGTGTCTGAGGTGATTGACCCAGTGACTAATGATAAACGTGTTGGTCGTTTTGGTTATAAAGCAAGTACAGCGAGCCTAACTCATCAAATCGCAGCAGCGCTTAATACCGATATTGGCGTGCTTACTTCAGTATTACCGACACCTGATTGTGGCACAGAACAAACAGATTGTGGCGATAGTATTGCGGAGCTCAGCGATGAGAACTTAAATAAATTAGCTAAATATGTTGCCTTGCTTGGCGTGCCAGCGCGTCGTGACTACGATGAAGTAACTGGTGAGAACATCTTTACTAATATTGGTTGTGCCTCTTGTCATACTCCAAGTTTTACGACATCTGTTTTTCACCCTATGGCTGAACTTCGCAACCAATCAATAGCGCCATATACTGATATGTTGCTTCATGATATGGGAGAAGATTTAGCTGATAATCTCGCAGAAGGTAGTGCTAGTGGCGCAGAATGGCGAACAGCACCTTTATGGGGCCTTGGTCACGCTGTCGATGTTATGGTGAGGGATGACAAAGCCAATGATTCAGTGTCGTTGTCACAAAGTGCTAGCGATATTAATCGTGTTGGCTTCTTACACGATGGCAGAGCACGTACTATTGAAGAAGCTATTCTTTGGCATGGTGGCGAAGGTGAGAATGCTAAGTTAGCCTTTGAAGAGCTAAGCGCTGCAGATAAGAGCGCGTTAATGGCATTTTTAAATTCGCTGTAAATATGATGGCGATTGATGTAGCTCAATCGCCAGTTATTTTGTTTGGCATGAAATACGATAAAAAAAGCTCTACCGACAAGGTAAAGCTTTTTTATATGCTAAATTAAAATTATTTATAGGATTATGCTGTTTCTCTCATCACCAGTTTAGGGGTACGATCAACATAGAATAAGCCCCAGTGTTTTTCTGGTTCATTGTCATCACCTGAGCCTTTCCATGGTTCGTCAAAGGCTTCGAAAATAAATGTAGTTATTTTGTTTTCTTTGCTCCAAGCCAATAATTGCTGGTAATAAATAGCTTGTAGTTCAGGAGATGCATTCCAGCACTCAATTCCTCTGCCATTTGACGCGGTTGTCCAGCCAGCTTCGGTGATAACTATTTGCTTATCAGGATAGGCGTTTGCAACACTTTGATAATTTTCGATGGTGTAAGCCAGCGCCGTTTCAATGGTTTGGTATTCCCATGCCGGGTAGGTATGAATTGAGATAAAGTCAATCACCTCAACAAGTGGCTGCAACTTTTGACACCAAGGTACGTAGTTTTCGCAGAAAGTTACTGGTTGCTTAACATTGTTTTTAACTTGTTGAGCATAGCCGACTAATCGTTCAACAGGCACTAAATGATCAGTCCAATCAACACTTGCTTCGTTACCTATCGAAACTGCTGAGATAATCTCAGGATATGCATTTGCTAGCTCAATGAGTTTTTCAATTTGTGCTTGATTAGCCTTGGCATTTTTAGCCAATTCATCGTCACTATATTGCGCGCCCCAAGGACAATTAGGGTTTACTTGTTCAGCGCCAATATCAGCACCGAGCATAAGTTTAAAATTTAAATGTTCAGACTCAATAACATTTAGCACGATTTCAGCATGTGGCCCGCAATCGTAAAGTCTTAAATAACACCATTGATCATGTAGAATCAACAGGTCTTCTTTTACTTGTTCATAGCTTGGGTAAATACCTTCTCTAGGGTTTTGACCTTCGCGATATCCTGAATAGCAGATTGCCGTTGCAAACGGCAGTACATTGTCATTACTCATACTTCTACACCAACTCGACATTTAGGGTCTGTTGATCTTTCATTTTGTAATTCTGTTGCCTTGAAAAAGATGAGATTCGCGGCGCTTAAAGTAATGTTTGGTTGCTCCAAATACACTTTAAGCAACAAAGAATATCGCTTTTTCAAGTCAACCCAAAGGGCTTTGGCTAATTTTAAACCTAACATCGTTGAAAATCGTTAAGGTAGAACAACTACATTACTCTCTTTTCGCCTTGTTATCTTCAAAATTAGCCTAAAGCAGAGGCTAAAATGAAAGGTCAACAGCCCCTAATTATTAATATTTATAGTTTCCGTGTGTGTCCCATAGCCCCCAATGAGCACCCACACCGCCTTCATCTTTTACTTTCCATTTTTCATCGAATGATGAGAAATAGAAAACGTCGATATCTTCTTCACCTGCCCATTGATAGGTACCAATAAAGTACTTCATTGCATTAACAAAGCTTGGATCCGCCCCCCATTCACTGGGTCCTTGGTCTGGCCAACCGGTTTCAGTGATAATAACTTTCTTGCCATTTGCTATTTTGGTTGCCCGTCTGAACATATCTTTCATATATAAGATAGAGTATTCAAGGGCACATCCCTCCCAGAAAGGGTAGCAATTAGCTAAAATTACGTCGCATTGTTCCGTTATCCTAGGGTGATCTTCAAATTCATAGTAAGCATCAACATAGCCAACAGGGATATCTGGTAGAGCAGCCTTAACACGCACTAAATATTCAATAAGTTGATCTTCACTTAGCTCTTCTCGAAGGAGTACTTCGTTGCCAACAGCTGCGACATCAACAAACCCTGCCTTAGCCAGTGAAATTAAGTTCGTTATTTCTTTCTCATTGTTTTCTAAGTCGTCATTTAGCCATGCACCCACTAACGTTTTCAAACCTTTTGCTTTAGCTGCTTCAGGAATAAGTTCATTACCCTTGGTACAAGAAAAACTGCGAATCCAATGTATGTTGTTGGCGATAACACTTAGCCTTTCATTGATTTGCATCATTGTGACTTTATCGCCTGGCTTTTGCCCTTCACCATAAGGGCTGAAAGAAATTCCGTGAATTTTTTCGTCGAGAATTGTTCTCGCTTTAGCTTTTAATTCATCTTCAGGCAGGTTAATCACATTCATGCCTGAAATTGACATATATTTTTTCTTACGGTTAGACATTAATAAGTCCTTAGCTTAACGAAGAAAGAGTAGACGGATTTAACGTTAAGGTTATCGACGTAACCTTAGCCGTGCGTTCAAATATTGATTGAGCAATATCGCTACTTAATTGCAGATTTGGCATAACCAGTTCATGTGTTCCTATCTGGACCTTTAACGTTTCATCGGCATCGGTCAATTGATAAACGATAGGTACCTGACACCAAGTAAACGCCAATGTTTTCGCAGGTAGAGACAACACTTGCCACTGATTGTTAACATCAAGGTATTTGAATTCGTGCGGTTGAGAAGAAAACTCACATTGACGTAAAAGTGAAGGTTCAAAATTGACTTGTCCTTGGTTTACTCTAATGCCTAATTCACCAAATCGAGTCAGTACTTCCTCTTTTACTTGGCCTGTCATACCGGGTTGTTGCGCGCCACTATGGATCGGCGTATGTGAATACGGGTCTACAGGAAAAGCACCATACTCTAATGGTGTTTTGTTAAAACCTATGCCTTCACGTACGGCATAATAATGAACGGCTAACCGGTTGATTTGCTCTTCATCTTCACTCGCTGCAATCGCAGTGAAATAGCATTCTTGCACAGCAAGAAGTAACTTAGAAACCATATGCCAATAGATTGAGCCAAGCCCTTCGAAACCAAACATGCCGCCAGAGCGCCCCGTAAATGCTTTATGGTTAAATACCTGCTCATAAAGTGCATGCACAGCAGCTTTGTTTTCTAAAACAACAGGTTGCAAGGAGTTTGGCAGACTGACTAATGCATCTTCTAACTGATCTTTGTTTGTTAATGCGCTATTGAACCGATAATTACCTTCCACATCTTTTTCGATAATGCTGGTATCTTGATTATTTACTAATGCGTTAATTAATGGGTTTTTCTTGGCTTGAGCACTATCAACTACATTTTTATTCAAAAATGAAGGCAGCGCACGGTCTGGGTAAAGCATAAAGGTATGCTGATCTTCACGATATACATCACTAGCAAAGAGATTATCTAAGGCATTGTTTGTCTGTGCTGCACTTAAATAACCAGAACTTAATGCGGCTACTTGTCCTTCTAACATTGGGTAAAGGTGGTCAATTGCTAAGCTATCATCAGAGAGTGACAATAGGTTATAAGCGTGGAACATACCATTGGCCATTTGATTGGCTTTAATCGTGTAATCTATCGCTACTTGCGCATGGCTTAACATATTGACGATATCGGATACTAAAACCTTTGTTTTTCCAGAAAATCCTTTTTTATCGTAAACTGTTTGACGGTACCAGCTTGAAAGCTCGCCCAGTTGATTGGTCATTGCTAATTGTGTGTGTTCATCAACACGCCCAGCATTGATGTCGATGGCTGCTTTAGAAAGTATTTCACTTGTGCCAGCTAGCCATGTAGCGACTTCTTCAGACAACGCAACATCATGTTTTTCATTTTTAAGTAAGTTAATTAAAAATGCCGTGTAGCGTCGCATATAGCATAAGGTAACAACGGAAATGCCCTGACCAACTAATGCGTTGTTGGCATCGTTCCACTCAGGGCGTTGCGTGTTTAACCATATACCGCCACCAAGCACTAGATTACCCAATTTAGCAAGCAAGGCGACACAGAGCTTTTCAACTAAGTTAACATGATAAACCGTGCCATTTGCTGCTAATACAAGCTTACCGTCGGCACCCATTGATTCCACTCTATGCTCAATTTCTTCTGCACTTTCGTTATCGAAAAGTACCGTGCTTTTGGCGTTCTCTTTAATTTCGTCAAAAGACTTAATGCGGTAGGGAACGTTGGCATAACTAAAGATTTCTTTACCCAGTAGTTCAGTGAGCTTATTTGGGTGGAATTGATGGCTTAGCTCTAAGAGCTTTTGCAAATAAATAATTTGATGATCACCCCAGTAGCCAATGTAGCTCCACGGATCTTCAGGATCTTCAACTTCCCAATCAATACCTTCTTTAGTGATGCGGTATGGGTTGTAGCCTTCGATGGTTGAGGCATTAACAAATTTAGATACAACAGACTCAATAAACTCAGGGTAACTAAAGGTTAGTGCTTCCCAGTTTTGGAAAATGTCACGCCAATTACCTTGGTATGAAAGGATTTTTTCTTGGTTATCATCAAGTAGCTTTATCTCAAACTGATTCCAAGGGCGACTCGGGTCACCATGACGTCGGCCAAAAGTAATAGGCAAGTATTCCATCGCCAAACGTTCTAATTGGTGACAATCTAAGGATCGCACTTGTTTATGTAATTCAGGTAAACCAATAAAGTTAGGTAAGCTGTTTAGCCAACTACTGTGTTTGTAATAAACGCCTGAGTTAAAATGCTTGATGGTTTTTATGAAGTCTTTGGTCGAAATACTATATTGATCATCAAAAATACCACCTCGTAGCACATTGAATAGTACGTTCGCATAATGATGTGCGCTAACTGGCTCTTCGTTTGTCGATTGAAAACCATCTGCAGCAGCCATTTTCTTAGCCAGATTTTCAGAGCCATTCTCGATTGAATCCGCTATCGATTTTTGCAACGTGTCAGTTTTAGATAATTGTGAAAGTAATGCCACTATCTGACTTTGGCTTTGCTCAATATTGGTAACAAACTGCCATGTTTTTGATTGCTTGGCTGCTAGAGAAGTCGAAAAGTTTGCTAAATAAGCCCCTCGAACCCCTTTAATAATTGATTCACTTTCAAGGGTACTATCTTGTTTAAATGCTGAAATTTGATTAGACGACATCAACATAGTTGGCTTATCTAAGCCTAAACAAAAAACAGTATTAGCTTTTAAAGACTCACACGGCTCCGCGCGATCGGTGATGCCAGAAAACAGGCTAAACATCCCTAAATTGTAGGTTTCCTCTAATTCTGACCACTTATAAGCGTCAACTAGGTTACTTGAATTTGTTTGAGTATGTCTTGGGGTGCCAGCAGGTAAGATATTTTGAAAGCCATCGAGCAATTCTGCTTCAACCATTGATGAAGATAAGTTAGTTAGCTGACACGAGCGAATAAAACCATATTCGGCACTACTAGCCCATGTGTAGCAAAAAGATAGCTGTAAATCATGATTAATTTCTTCGTAACAAATCTTGTTACCTAACAAGTTTTTATAAAGATTACGAGTCACTTTATATCTAAAGTCATGCTCTTTATTGAAGGGTTCCCACTGTTGAGCTTGGTTATCACGCAAGACCTTCACTAAGGTTTTACAGCCTGTATGTGGGTGACTTTCATGAATTCTATCTACTGTTTCATAGGTAAACAGCGCAGTATCAGGAGAGACTCTGCCGGCGGTTAGTCCTGTATTTGAAGATAAAAACATCCAATGATCGCTATCAGAAACTAAGCTGATAAAAAAAGGCGCCATTTGGTCAACGTTTTTAATTGCATAGTAACGTTCACCATTGAGATCGATAAACTCTCCAGTGACGTTTGCATGAGATTGCACAGAAGTCGACATTACTTACTCCGAATGTGATGTATATATTAGCTAAATAGGTTGGCTGAATTGGGTGTTATCGATTGGTGTACATACGTACGTAGTCGATTTCCATTCTTACTGGGAATATCGAGTCATCGATCGGGCCACCGGCACGTCCCCACATGCCGCCTATAGCGAGATTAAGTATTAAATGATAAGGATGGTCGAATGGCCAAGCTCGCCATCCGGTTTGTTCGTTGCTGTAAGAAAAGTAGGGGGTGCCGTCCATTAGCACAACGATTTGTTGAGGTGACCATTCAACGCTATACACGTGAAATTCTTGATCAGCGCTTCTTGCATTTATCGCGCCTTTACGTTGCTCCCAGTTAATCCAGTAATATGCTTTGTTATGGACCGTGCCGTGCACGTTGTGCATGTCAAAGCCAACGTGTTCCATGATGTCTATTTCACCGGAATTTGGCCAAGCATCACATGTTGAACTTCCTTGCCAATCGGCACCCGCTTGACAAGAAGTCGCATAACGAAACGGGTCTGAAGGTAACATCCATATTGCAGCCCATGTGCCGCGACCAGCGGGTAACTTCGCTTTTACATCAATTTTTCCATAAAGTAAGTCTGCTTTTCCTAAGGTGTGTATTCTTGCAGACGTATACTCACCATTGTCATAGGGTTCTTTATGAGCTTCTATAATTAATTTACGACCGTCGACACGCACATTTTTTTCACGACTGGTATAAACTTGATCTTCATCGTTGACCTTTCTTGCTGGCCATTCATCAAAAGACCATTTTGTTGGATCTGGCTGACCTTCATAATCAAATTCATCTTGCCAGACAAGCTGCCATTGCTTGGTGTTTTCGTCATGGCTTCGAACAATAATCCCTGATAGCACCGGGCTACCTTTTATCGGGACTAAGTCAATAAACAGGTTTCCATTATCAACGTTAATATTATTGACGGTTTTATCGAGAGCAGAAAAAGCCTTCCCATCTCGCATACCTCTTATATCAATCGCTGATAATACTTTTTCGTCATTAATATTAACGTCAAATATACGCTCGCCGGTTGCAATGTCTTCCGGTTCAGCAAACAGAAAGGTGACATCATAGGTGCCATTATCTACAGCGTGATTAATTGAAATATTGCCTTCAATGTAGGTTTGATAAAGCGTAGGGTCTTGTGATCCTAAAATATTATCAACATTACCGAGTAAGAATTTGTGGGAAAGTTGGTCTGATTCAAATGTAACGCCACTTAAAGCTTGGTATTTATTACCACCAAAGTTTACCGCCCAAACAATGTTATTGGCATAGGCGTTTTCAACCGAGTTTGCACTTGCAACAAGGTTTAGGTTTTGACTGCTCGACATCTTAGATCCTTTATCACGTAAATCACCAGAATGAGATTGAGTAAAACAACCTGTTAATACCGGTAAAGTAAGTACGCTTATCACAAAGGAATTTTTAATTATTGTTAGCATTATTGAGTTACCTTTGTCTGTTGCAGGCAATATTTATCCTGCAAGTGACTGCATATAGTTGGCACAATAATTCGCCAGTCAAAGATAGCAATCAAAATAAGCTCAGGTGGACTCGGGTCAAGATTAAGCGGTCAAAGCTAGTAAAATAGCGATGTACAGAGGGAAGATAGCGCATCCTCAATCTAATCCTTTTTACTGTAAAACGATAGCTGAAATTTGAAAAAAGAAAACCGTCTTAATAGCGTGTTTGTCCGTATTGTCGTGTTATCGGGGACAGGTCAGCGTATTTTTCTCACTTAGTTGTTCAAATGTCATACAGTAGATTTCTTGATAATTTGCAAGGGGTTATAGGAGTCGATATGACGCAATTAGAAATGTCCGCAAGAGGCAAAGTGCCAATTGGTCAAAAAACAGCATACGGTACAGGTACCTTAGTGCTTAACTTACTCCCTGCTTCATTAGGGATTTTTTCATTCTTCTTAATTACTGCCTTTGGTGTTGATCCATTGCTTGCTGGTATTTTAAGTGGCGCACCTAGATTATTTGATGCGTTAACCGATCCAATTATGGGGTTCGTTACTGACAATACAAAGTCAAGGTGGGGGCGACGCCGACCTTATATTGTTATTGGCGCTATATTAAGTGGTACTTTCTTTGCCGCGATGTGGCAGCTTAATCCTGAGTGGTCACAAGATCATATTTTTTGGTATCTGATGTTGTTTTCCTTGGCATTCACCATTGGCAATACGATGTACGCAACGCCATTTGTTGGGCTAGGATATGAAATTACTTCTGACTACAATGAACGCACTCGACTTATGGCGTTCTCTCAGTTTATGGGGCAAATTGCATGGATGATAGTGCCATGGTTCTGGGTACTTATTGCGGATCCTGATTTATTTGCGACACAGGCTGAAGGGGTTCGTACGCTCTCACTATATGTTGCTGCTGGTTGTATCATTTTAGGGATAATGCCAGGCTTATTTTGTAAAGGAATTGATAGCGAGCAAATCGAAAATAGGGCAGAAATTTCCTTTAGTACCATTTGGGTAAATTTAGTTGGTGTTGCTCGTAGTATTGCGCAAACCTTCAAAAATAAGCAATTTGTTCAGCTCTGTACAGCAACGTTTTTAGTCTTTAATGGCTTTTATTTAGTGGCCTCATTTAGCTACTTCATTATTGTCTTTCATATGTTCAACGGTGATTACGGTTTGGCTGGAACTTGGCCTGCATGGTTTTCAACCATTAGTGCAGTAGTAACAGCATTTCTTGTTATCCCGGTTGTCACATGGATGTCTAATCGCTGGGGAAAAAAGAATGCTTTCATTGTTGCAACGTTTATTTCGATTATTGGCTATGGCTTAAAATGGTATGGGTTTAACCCTGAAAATCCTTGGCTTATTTTTATGCCAATTCCGCTCATGTCGTTTGGTATAGGTGGTTTATTTACCTTGATGATGAGTATGACAGCTGATGTGTGTGACTTAGATGAAATGAAAAATGGTATGCCACGTAAAGAGGGAACGTTTGGTGCCATATATTGGTTAATGGTCAAAATAGGGCAGGCGTTAGCATTTGTCTTAGGTGGCGCTGTACTTAAATATGTTGGCTTTGATGCAGGTGCGGCAACGCAATCTGTAGAAACCATGACTAACTTGCGCATTGCCGATATTGTTATTCCTGCGACAACGGCTTTTTTTGCCATTATTGTTATGTGGCGTTATAACCTGACTGAAGAAAAAGCCAATGAAATTAAACTTGTATTAGTAGAAAGGCGTGGAGATATCTAGCAGTTACAATCAATGAAAATGGGCTTGTATTGCCCATTTTTTGTTTCCAACCGGAGGGAATAATTGTCATCAATTATGATGAATGATAAAACATAGCTAACTATTATCATTGAGATGATAAGTAATGAATCCAAGTATTTTTAGTCGACCAAAATGCTGCTTATAGACACTCAATCCCCTACCTCGCCATTCGCAATAACATTTTGTTATAGCGACGCATGTGCCGATATCAGGCCATAAAAAAATGGTCTAGCCCCACACCTTGACAATGGAGCAAGCGTCATTTAACTCATTAAGAAAAGTGAATCTCTGTTCTTTTACTGATATTTTTTGTTGAATTCGATATCATCAATTCAAATTACAACAACATGCCAAAGATTATGTCATTTACAAAAAAGCTTTTATTTTTAAGTTTACTGCTCTCTATCTCTACTTTTTCTTGCTCTGATAACCTAAACGGCAAGCCTGTTGAGGTCAGTAAGGTGAATCAACAAATCATTGTTGAAAAATATATTGAAGATACCGGTATCCCCTGGGCTATGGCGTGGTTACCGTCAGGTGAGTTACTTATTACGATGCGAGCAGGTGAGTTACGCATGGTGAAAAATGGCATATTGCTTGATCAAACTATTAGTGGTCTACCTGAAATAAAGGTAAAGCAACAAGGTGGCTTACTAGATATTGCGTTACACCCAGACTACGAGAAAAACGGCTGGATTTACTTGTCGTATAGCAAGGAAGATGGTGAAGGTAATTTTAGTACCGCTATTATGCGTGCAAAATTAAAGAATATGTCTTTGGTTGAGCAAGAAGATATTTATGTCGCGCAAGCCTATGGCGAAAAAGGCGTGCATTTTGGTAGCCGTTTATCTTTTGATAACCAAGGTTTCCTCTATTTCTCTATAGGTGATCGTGGACAGCGTGATATTAATCCGCAGGATATTAGTCGTGATGCAGGAAAAGTTTATCGAATTCATGATGACGGTCGTATTCCTGAAGATAACCCTTTTGTTAGTGATATAGATGCTAAATCGGCTATCTTTTCATATGGACACCGAAACCCTCAAGGTATGGCAAAACACCCTATAACGGGTGATATTTGGACACATGAGCATGGCCCTAAAGGTGGTGACGAAGTTAATATTATTGCTAAAGGTAAAAACTACGGTTGGCCAGTAATTAGTTATGGTGTTAATTACTCGGGTACTAGTTTTACTGACTTAACTGAAAAAGCAGGAATGGAGCAACCTCTGTGGTATTGGGACCCATCAATAGCCCCTTCAGATATGGTGTTTGTGACAAGTGACAAGTATCCTCAGTGGCAAGGTAATTTGCTGGTTGGTTCATTGAAATTTGGCTATTTAGTGATGTTAACGTTAGATGGCAACAAAGTCGTTAAAGAGGAAATTGTTCAAGAAAACTTAACGCGCATACGCAGTATTTCACAAGGGCCAGATGGTTACTTATATGTTGGCGCAGACGGTGTCGGCGTTTATCGACTACTTCCTTAAATTATCGTGTGGAATAGGTAAGATCGTGATAGTTGATTAAAAAAGGTCATCAGATAAGGTGGCCTTTTTTGATACTTGTATGCACAAGTGCCAACAGCTAATAATACAGTTGATATCTCGAAACCTAGCTTTGTAAAGTCTAGCGTGACCTCACATTACGGAAAACTTAAGCTGAGCTGTTTAAAAATCTTACGCCAGTAGAGTCGAGTTGGCTAAATACTGGCTATAAATTATCTTGAAATTATTGCACTAAGCTTAAGATATATTTGATAACAAATGAGTTGGTGATATCAACAAAAAAGGCCGCTACTAACGGTAGAATAATGAACGCCATTGGCGCTGGACCATGAGTTTTGGTTACTGCCGTCATATTAGCGATAGCAGTGGGGGTCGCACCCAAGGCAAAGCCGCCAAAGCCTGCCGATAATACAGAAGCTTGATAATCTCGCCCCATTAATGGAAACACCACCCACAAGATATAGAAAACCGTCCCGATTGTTTGGAAAAAGAGAATTAGCAATAGTGGCCCCGCGAGACCTGCAATGGTCCATAGTTGCATACTCATCAGTGACATCGTTAAAAACAGGCTTAATGACAAGTCAGAAATAATCGCCAACGCTTTGGTATGATCTGGCCAGTTAACCTTTTTAAAGATAACGGGAATGGTATTGGATAAAATAATACCTGCAATTAGGCTGGTGACAAATAGCGGTAATTTAATACCTAGTTCGTTGAGCCATAAGTTAGCGATGTAACCAATAATAATACAAATATGAATGATTAAAATAGACGACATAAAGCTTAAATGACTAAGGCGTCCTACTTGCTGTTGCTCATAGCTAACGCCGACCACAGGTTCATTTATTTGCTCACTTTCTAACTTGTATTTGCCGATTAAGTATTTGGCAATAGGACCACCAAGTAAACTAGCGACAACGAGCCCAAGGGTAGCTGATGCAATACCTATTTCTAGTGCGCTATTTACACCTAGCTTTTCTATTTCGTCAGCCCACGCTATCGCTGTACCATGCCCCCCAATGAGTGATGCTGACCCCGTTAACACACCCATCGCTGGGTTTAAATCGAGCAGCTTTGCGCTTGAAACGCCGATAATATCTTGAATAACGATATAGGAAAGTGTGAGCACGAGTAGGATAACGAGAGGCTTTCCCCCTTTATACAAATCACTTATGCGGGCGTTGATACCAATACAGGTGAAGAAATAAACCAATAAGGTATCTCGGGTATCTAAGGTAAAATTAATTTCTATTTGCCATAAAAAATATAATAGAAAAGAAATGCTTGCAGCCAACAGCCCACCAGTCACCGGCTCTGGAATATTGAAACGTTGTAAAAATTGCACTTTCGTTGTTATGTAGCTTCCTATAAAAAAGACAATTATTGCGATGGTTAATGTCATGAAGCTATCAATTAACACCATTTTTTACTCCTTTTTATTCAAGCGACTAACTGCAATGCTATGACTTAATTTCAAGAATCCATTTATGTTAGTTAACGCAAAGTCAGGTGTTAGACGATATCATGCTGATCGGCGAATACTCGTGTTGGTGATAGGGTAGCGATCAAGTAGGTGGGTAATTTTACGGTACGCCTTACTGTTTTCATGCGACATATCATACTGTCATCCTAATCCCTTGTTGTTTTTTTATATTATTACTGTAAATCCAAGTTGTAAATCCAAGTTGTAAATTAAATGTTAGTTCTAAAGTTGTATGAACAGTGATTAGTCGTGGCTTAGCCTATCGCTAGGGATTGGTCTGATGACCAGGGGAATAACGAATTATTAACTTTTAAATGGCAAGAATTGTGTTACAAAGTGTCACTATCTGTAACTAGATCGTAACGGTCTAAAAAAACAAAGTGAAACGATCATGAAGAAGTTAAATTACTTGTTACCCTTAGCCAGCGCGATTGCCTTACCTGCGATGGCAAGCACTGCTGATCAACCAGGCTATTCATCCTATGGCGTATCAAACCATCATGCAATGTCGATGCATGGTGTTAACGCTGCAGTGCCAGCTGTCTATGCTAAAGAAGGCTTTGCATTTTTTGATATTTTCAATGTCAATGTACAAGCTGAAGCCGGCGATGTTGACTTTGTTGATGAAATTGAAGAGTTGATTGATATCCTCGATGAAGATGATATTACCCTTGATGAAGCAACCGAAATTATTGACCGGTTTAATGAAATTTTGCCGATTGCTGGCGAACAAGGATATGGCAATATTCACCTAAGTAGTGATTTACCGCTTTCTTTCCAATACAAAAATGACGTGGGCACGTTTACGCTTGGTACGCAAATGTCAGCATTCTTGCATAGCATTGTACTGGATGATGAGGTTCGTTATAACGAATTGCAACAAACCATAGAAACCAACAGTAGTGGTTATGTTAAGGCGGCTGAGAAATTACAAGTGAGTTTAGGTTACTCAAGACAAATTAATGAGAGTAAATATGGCGCCTTATATGCTGGTGTGCGCGCTAATCTTGTTCAATACGGTTTGTCTAAGCAAGTTATTTCGTTCGAAGCAGCAGATTCAGATGAAGACTTAGGGGATATTATTTTAGATGACTATGAAGATAATATTAAACGTGAAGTTGGTGTAACAATAGATGCCTCAGCGTTTTTCATGAGTCAAAACTATAGCTTAGGTTTGAACATTCTTAATATTAATCAACCTAGCTTTAAGTTTGGTGATATTGGTAAAAACTGTGAAGAAAAGCCTACCGAGGCCGCTCAAATAAACTGCTATACCGCACAATATTTTAGCGATCGTATCGCCTTGTCTGAAACCTATAAAGCCGATGCTTATGTTACGGCTCAAGCAAGTATCTTTAATGACAGTCAATCGATGGCAATCGATTTTAGCATTGAAACTGAGCATAACATTCCGGTAGGTATCGAAGAACAATGGGCAAGCGTGTCGGTTTCAGGTCGCCCAGAATCAAAATATATGCCTAATTTAAGCCTAACGTACAGTAAAAACCTAGTGGGTACTGAATTAAGTTATTTATCAGGTAACCTTGGTTGGGGGATTTTTAATTTAAGCTTAGGTGCTGCATTAGAAGATACCGAAATCGATGGCGATAAGTCACCACGTGGTGTGTTTATTGGTTTGTCATTGAATAAAGCCATTTAGTGGAGAAGCAATATGAAGAAGTTATTATTATCTACCGCCGTATGTAGTGCGTTAATCGGCTGTTCAACCGACGACCAAGACAGCCCAGAGTTACCCATTCAAGAAATCAATCCGAGTGTATCGGGTGTCGTGATTGACCCTTTTGTGACTGGCGCAATTGTGTTTGCCGATTACAACAATGACGATGTACTTGACCCGTTTGAGCCAAGAGCTATTACCGATAAAGATGGTTACTTTGGTGTTAGCGCACAGGGTGAGGACTATTGTGCATTAGGACAACTAGACTATTGTTTACAATTAAACTCAACCGACAATGTCACCATCAAAGCGGTGGGGGGCTATGATCGCTCAACGTTATCAAAACTCAATACCCGTTTTAGTTTTGATTACCAAGGCAGTAATACAAACGTTGTTATATCGCCGCTTAGCTCATTAGGCGCACTGGCAGTAAATAATCAGCAAACGGTGAACAGCGATGTTAATTTTATGACTGATCCATTAGCTGATGAGCAATCAATTCAATCACTGCGTTTGGCCTTTAGTACTGCCCTTATTATTGAGAAAATTACCGAAATGATAGGTGATGATTATCGCCAAATCGGTGATCATGAAGACCTACCTTCTGATTTAAGCAGTTTTATATATCAAGCACTAGAAACCATTGGTCAGCAAAAAAATGCCTCTATTGAAGCATTACTTTCAGATATTGATACTGAAGACGTGACTGTATTATTAGCGTTAGTTGAATCGGCATTAGAAGACGCTTATGAAAGTGCAGGGTTAGTAACACAAGATATCGATAATAAGGTTATCAAAGCGGCGTTAATAGCTGATGCGATATCGGCGATTGATACGACAGGTCGTCAAATTCTGACTATCGATAACGCGAATTTATTAGTCGAGTATATTGAAGGTAACCCTGATCTGGGTGTTGAAAATGTTAGTGGTCATATCGTTTCAGGCTTAACAAAAGCAACCAAAGGCATAGGCGAGTTAGCCTTTGAATTACCCAGTATTGCAGAACAAGTAGCGCCAATTTTTACACCGCAACTACTGAACGTGATTGCACAAGATAACTTCAATGCTGATGCATTTGAGCCACAAGAGATTCTCGAAGTAGTTATTCAACAAGGTGTTGATGTTAGCGATCTAGAGGCGATTGCTGAAGTGGTTAATACTTATGTAACTAGCGAAGACTTAACGCTTGATGCTAATGCTTTGCCCGATTCGCTTGCAAATAATCACGTCACCTTTGCTCAGTACGGCGACAAAGATATCGCGGCAAGCTTACATTTTGGTGGCGACTTATTTGCCGAGCAAGGCACCTTAAGCGCTTGTGTGAAATATCAAGACAACCAAGATCCTGATGATGAGCTTAATACACAAGGTAAACTGCTTTCCGGTTCATGGCAACGCTTAAGCGACTATCACTTAACGGTTAACCTTGAAATTGCAGGTACAACTCAGGTAAGCCAAGTGGCAAAAATTACTGACTTACGTTTTTCATTCGATTTTGATGATGAAGTGAGAGAGTTTACTAGTAGTACAGGTATTGTAGAGCAAAGTGATGACATTCCAGCGTCTGATGAGCAATGCCAAATGGCATTAGCCAATTTTTAAGTGCAACTTGAATGTAAAAAAGGTCGCAAATGCGACCTTTTTTATTGCGTGTTTAACTGTTAGCTAGGGGCTGTTGATCTTTCATTTTAGCCAAAGCCCTTTGGGTTTGCTTGAAGAAGCGATATTCTTTGTTACTTAAAGTGTATTTGGAACAACCAAACATTACTTTAAGCGCCGCGAATCTCATCTTTTTCAAGGCAACAGAGTTACAAACTGAAAGATCAACAGATCCTAGTTAGCAGCCATCGGCAATAATATCGTATGAAGGGGACGCAGTATCACTTTGAGCTTGGGTATAGCTGAAGTAGCACTGATCATCTTTAACTTGACCGTCTTGATCTAGATCGTAACCCACGTAAGTAAAGTCAATACCTTCTTCTTCAAAAATAAATTCATCAGAGACGTTAATACGCTCTTCAATATCAGTGTTGTCTAGGTAGTTATTTTTCAAACGTAAATCGTAATTACCGTCGCCATTTAAATCGATATCAAGCAAATCATCTCTACCTGGCACCGCTTGGGTTGCGTAACTTGGCATTTGAGATTTCATAAAAATCAGATCGTTTGCTGCTTTAACACTCGCTTTTATTTGCGTTAAGGCGGCTGTTCTTGCATCGCTTGATAGGTTGATAAACTTTGGCAGGGCGGTTGCGCTTAAAATCCCTAAAATGACGATAACGACGACTAATTCAATTAACGTAAAACCATTATGTTTTTGCATATTTTTTACTACTTTTTACCACTATCGCCAAGCGTAACTAACTTTCGTAAAGAAAGTGCGTTGTTCACGCTCTAACGAAGCTAATTCATCGTCTTCAAAACTATTATCTGAATAGCCTAAGAAGAATACTGTTTGCGGGTTGATTTTATACGCATAGATTAATTGCGTCGCAAGATTTTTTGTATTTTTATTGACATCATCATACAAATAATTATCAGGGTTTCTATCTATATCTTGATACACCACACTGAGTTTTAAATAGCTACGGACATTAAACTGATAGGTAATACGAGTATCAATGAGTTGAGCGTCATATACGTCTTGTTCGTCGGCATCTAGTGCACTATTGATATAGCCAAGGGTAGCTTTTAGATGATCTGTAGGATTCCACTCCAAGGTTGCGCCTAATTCCGTGATATCGCCAATTCGATTATTTGAATAATCAATTTTGTCACCTAAAGTAATAGCCGCATCAAGGTAAATGCGGTTAGTAAACTGTGCAGAGGCAAAGCCTGTAACAAGCTTTTCATTAAATAAGTCAGTATTACCAGTAATGGCTAAAGAGCTGTCATCGTGGCGTAAACCTACTCTATCGGCATATTCGTAAACAAGTTCAAAGTAAGACTGCATAGGGCCATCAATGCTAAATGTTGCGTTGTATTCGTCTACAATTAGCTCGCCGTTTTGATTTTTCTTCTTACGCCATTTACCTGATAAGATTGCCTCTTGCCATGCACTGTCATCTGTACCGTAAAATTTGCGAGCAACTTCAATTTCATTGCTTTTTACATCAACCTGAGACATAAAGCCTAAATCAGCACGGAAATCTTCACCGATATTTTCATGCTCTACGCCAAAATCCCAAAACTCTGATTCATGCTCATATTTTACGATAAACGCATCGTCGCTAAACTCGCCGTCTTTTTTAGCGCGAATAACTTGTTCTGAGTAGCTACAATTGCCAAATTCACAACTCGGTGGGATGTCGCTACAGTCGTCATCAAAACAAAAGTCTTGGAAGAGTTCATCAGGGTATTCGGTACTAGCGCCTAACCACATAGCTTTTAGGCTATTGTTGTCATCGAAACGGTACTTGGTATCAAGGCCTGCAACATAGTTGTGGTAATTGTCACTTTTTCGCAACGTTGAGATTGCACCAACGGATAATGATTGTTGGTAATCATATCTATAGCGAAGAACACCGGAATAACTCTCTTGATCAAGTGATGCAATTTCATCACTTAAATTCCCCGGCATTAAAAAGTTTGTTTCACTATCTTGAACGAAAAACGCACCATAAGTATGGTTTGAATTTGAACCAGTAAGCTTCGCGCCGTAATCAGGTTCAGCAATATTTCGGGTATAAACTAAATCTAACTGTGATTCAAAATACTCGTTATTTTCAAGGAAGAACGGGCGTTTTTCATCGTAAAATAATGAGTTTGTTGTATTGACGTTAAGTTGGCCAGCGTCAGACTCAATGGTTGAAAAGTCAGGGTTTATCGTAACATTGACTAAGGTATTTGCATCTATGCCCCAACGAAAATCAACACCCGCATTGAGCTCTTTTTCGTCTTGCCATTTACTACCTGGCGTATAAATGTCTTTTTGTTGCTCAAACCCCGCCACGATTGAAGGGGTAATGGTTAAATCATTTTCTACTTTTGCATCTTCAAAGCCAACGGCCACGGGGTATTGACATAACCAACAAGCGTTATCGCGATCTAAAGGTACATGAGAGATACGTAAACGTGTATCGCGCGGGTATTGGCGCGCTAATTCAAATGCCCAATATTTAGGACCATCTGTTTCTTTAAAGTTAAGAATATGAAAGGGAATTGCCATTTCGACTTGATAACCATTGGCGGTTTTTTTGCCGTATGAGTCCCAAATGCCATCCCATAAACTGCTAGCTTCGCCGGTAATTTCATTACTAATTTGATCGTTTTGCACGCCATATGGATTGACAAAAAACGCATAGTTGCTGCGTCTGTTGTTTTGTGGATCAATTTTAATACCGACGATATCATCAAACCACGTGGTATCTCGATCACCCAATACGCCTTGAATTTTTTCAGGATTTGGGTCGTCAGCTAAAAAGGAAATATACAGATATTCGCCATTTTCAACAATTTTCGCCGTTGTTTTTACCGGAGAAGGGCGGTTGTTCCAAGGGTGGTTGACGATATTAAGATCTATCGTTAAGGCGTCTTGCCAAGCTCTATCGTCTAATTCGCCATCTACGTTAATTTGGTGTCTTGTTTTAGGAATATGAATTTGGGTTGTATTGGTCGCAATTTGTTCTTGAGCGGCATAGGTTACAGCCATATAGCTCGTTCCACAAACTATCGCACTTGCCCATAACAGTATTCGTTGAAATGTTCTCTTTTTCCGAACCATGCATACTCCCTAACCGCATTTATTCTTATTTTGCTCGATTGTTACAAAATATTATCATTAACTCAACTGTTTGCTGGCCTCCACATAACAAAAAACCGCAAATTTATTAAGTTGCGGCTCTTTAAAAACTGATTTTAAATCAAGATATTAATGTCACTACTTTAGCCATGCATAGCTAAATTTCATGTAAACAGCACGGTTGTCTTGGCTTAAGTTGCTAAAACCCGTCGTTGAATCATGATGATCTGAATAGCCTGCATAAAATACCGTTTGTGGGTTCAATTTATAGGCGTACAGTAATTCAGTCGATATATCTTTGCTATTTGCATCAATATCTTCCGGCAACGTATATGGCGAGTTGAATGGGTTTCTACTGGTGTTATTGTAGATAATAGTAAAGCGCAAATAACTTTGTACGTTAAATTGATACGTGGTGCGTAAATCCGTTAAACGCGCCATAAACACATTCGCGTTGTCAGCATCTAACTCTCGGTAGGTATGACGTAGTTTGATTTCTAAATGCTTATTCACACTCCAGTTAATAACAGGGCGAACTTGAAGCTTTTTACCTGCGCGATTATTCGAGTAATCAATACCATCGCCCGACTCAACGCGGGTATTTAAGTAAAGCCCAGAAACCGGTTTAACTTCAGCAAATACATTAAATTCGTTTTGGTGGAACAATGTTGTGTTGCCTTCAATGGCTAAACTACTTTTATCAATGCGACTACCGACAACGTCACGATACGTATAACCAACTCGGAAAAATGACTCGTATTTAGCGCTTAAATTTGCACTCAGATCATATTCTTCTTCTAACAACTCACCAGCATCGTTGTGGCTAATGTCGTAATCACTGTATATATTAAAGCGATTCCACCAATTGCCTTGTTCGGCATACCATTTACGTTCAACCGCTAAACCTGCGCGGTTGTGGTCAACACGTGACATAAAGCCTAGATCACCACGAAAGCCTGAATTTTGTTTGTTATAAAATGCCCGATAAAACCAATCTCTGTCGCTATGACGATAGTCTGCTTTAAAGGCACTACCGCTAAAGTCACCGTCTTTTAACGTGCGTAAAACCAACTCATTTGTGTCACAACCTTCTTCAATACTACATGGCGGTAGGTTGGTAGAATCTTGACAGGCGAGAGGATCTTCTGCGTCACAAAATTGCTCGTAAAAATCTTCTGGATATAGGGTATTTGAATAAACACTTTGAAATTTAAAGGTGTCAGACTCAGTAAACTTAATATTTGCATCAATACCATGAACTTGGTTTTCATAGTATTGACCATCGCGCATCGTACTGATCCAGCCTAAGGTGATATCCTGACCTAGATTGTAACGATAGCGAAATGCTAATGCCTTTGATTCATCCTCAATCGTACCTACTGAAGAACTGCGATTGCCAGGAATCAAGATGTTTGTATACTCATCGTCGGTAAGGAAAACCCCCAGTGAGTGATCACCATGGCGACCTGTTAACTTTGCACCATAGTTAGGCGAGTTAATATTTCGGGTATAAACTAAGTTGTAATCTGATTCGAAATAATCGGCATTATCTAAAAAGAAAGGACGTTTTTCTTCGAAAAATAAAGCAAAGGTGCTGTTGATACTTAGTTGCGCACTATCTGATTCTACGGTAGAAAAGTCAGGGTTGATGGTCGCATTTAGTAGGATATCAGGCGTAATGCCCCAGCGAACATCTAAGCTAACTTCTTGGAGATCTTCGCTTTTCCAGTCAGTGCTATCATCATCACGCTCTTCTCGTCTGCCAAGTACAGCTGATGGCGCTATCGTTAAGTTTTGGCCTTGTTTTGCACCACTAAAGCCTTGAGCGGTTGCTAATTGACAAAGCTCACAGTTATTGTCTCTATCTAAATAAATATTAGAGATACGCAGGCGCTCTTGACGAGGGTAGAAGCGAACGAGTTCAATTCCCCATTCTTGAATGTCTAATCCTTCGTTAAAATTAAGCATACGCAAAGGTAATGCCATTTCCACGATATAACCGTTGTCGTTTATTTCGCCTTTACTTTGCCAAATGCCATCCCACGAATCACTTTCGCGACGTGTTACTGCATTTTCAATACCATCAATTTGTACACCTAACGCATTGGCTAGAAAGCGATATGCGAGTCGTTGATCGTTATAAGCGTCAATTTTAATACCGACAATATCATCGCCCCAAGAACGATCTCGGTCTCTAAGGAAAGCTCTAATTTGGCTAGGGTCTGGATCTTGAGCGATAAAGGCAATGTAAAATGTTTCACCATCTTCCATCAATAGCGCTTCAGTTTGCACAGGGCTAGGGACATTATCATAAGGACGAGTGACATTATTCACTTGCACCTTTTTAGCGTTTTTCCACTGTAGTTCATCAAGTTTCGCGTCAACTTGAATCTCGCCAGAAATTTTTGGGATTGGGATCGTTGGGGCGTCTTTTTCGATTGCGATTGCGCTAAACGACAATGTCATTAAAGTGCATAATAAAGCTGGCCAATTTGGTCGCATGGGTTTCCTGAACATCATTAGATTAATTTTTTCTTGTTGTAGTGTCGCAAATAATTACATTTTGGCGCAAAGCGTTTACGTTTGACGGTACTAAATTTACGTTAGTTTGCATTTGTTAATGAGTTGTAGGTTTTAATTAAAAGGTTTAAAAAGGCTAGTGAATAAATGTAAGTAAATAATTAATAAATGAATTAAATCTAGGTATGATAGGGGGAATTATTTTGGGAGCCTGTTTAAGACTATGATGCTATCGTTGATTGATATTGTCGCGGCAATATTTTTTGTCACTTGTTGGTATGGATATACCACTTTTGCTCGTAAAAAAGCGAAAACAACCAACTGTATTGCCCACTGTTTACATCAACATAGAATCCACTGGATGCATGAGTTGATAGGTCATGACGTAAGGGTGTCAGATGCATCGTTACTCGCCAATTTAGAACGTAATATTGCCTTTTTCGCTTCAAGTACTTTATTAGTATTGGCGGGTTTATTAACCTTGTTTGCTAAGGTGGGGCCTGTAGAAACTGTTATCAACTCGCTGCCGTACGCGTCTATTGCGACAGAAAGTTTAATTCAAATTAAAATCAGCCTGTTGGTCTGTATCTTTGTTCTGGCCTTCTTTAACTTTACTTGGTCGATGCGCCAATATGGTTTCTTGAATGTTATGGTGGGTGCTATGCCGCTAGACGAAGAGCGACAAAATGAAAACCTTAAACGTTATGCGCGTCAAATGGCTATCGTTCAAGATCAGGCTGCTCATTCCTATAACTATGGATTGCGCGCCTACTATTTTTCGTTAGCGGCGCTATGTTGGTTATATCACCCTTTTCTTTTTATGTTTGCTAGTGGCTTTGTCGTGTATACCTTATATATTCGAGAATTTCAGTCAAAAGCAGTAAGAGCGATAACTGTTGGGCAAGAAATTCTTAATCAAGAGCGCGATATCGAAATTAAAAAGCAGTAGGGCATCAATGTATGAGTAAGCAGTACGCTCATTATAGTGTTAACGACTTTGATAAGTATGATTGTTTGAAACTGTCCAAAGTCGCATATTTTGTTATTTTATTCGTCATGCGTGCTTATATCGTTTGGCTAATCTCATTAAGTAACTTTCAAGACAGAAGCAGCATCATTTCGATCATTTATCCTGAAAAACAGGTGTTTTATTTGAATTTGATTTCCGGCATGTTGGGGTTGTTGTTGCTTGCGATTGTTAGTTTACGTAGAGCCAATGCTCCTTCATGGGTGAAAAGGCTTTGGCCTCACTTTCGTACGTTATTGGTTGTTGCGCTAATCTTTGATTTTATTGTCAATGTTGTTGCTTTTTTCTATTGGCAGCTTACTTCTCAAACTTGGCTGTTCATCCAATTAGCTATCACCGTTTATTTAATTTATAAGTGTATTAAAAATAAACGGTTGTCGCTTAATCTCAAAGAGTTTCCTGAGCCATTACCCGAAAAGTAACGAGTTTACATTAGATAAGCTGCATCGGCATTTTGATGTAGCATTGGCCATTGTCTTCTGGGGCAGGCAAGTAACCACCACGAATATTAACCTGTAAAGCTGGGTATAGTAGACGAGGAATAGCCAGCTTGGCGTCACGTGTTTCACGTATTTGCACATACTCTTGCTCGCTTACCGACGCATTAATTTGAATATTATGCTGTTTTTGTTCTGCAACAGTTGTGATGTAAGCAAGCTCACGACCTTGCGGTCGGTAGTCATGACACATAAATAAGCGCGTATTGTCACCAAGCTGATAAATACGCTGGATAGATTGATAAAGTGTAGCTGCGCTACCGCTGGGAAAATCACAACGTGCTGAGCCTGAATCAGGCATAAACAAGGTGTCACCAACAAAGGCACTATTGCCAATGACATAGGTTAAACTATCGGGCGTATGTCCAGGCGTTGCTATAACATTAATGGTTAGATCGCCTAATTCAAGTGATTGCCCATCTTCTAAAAGTCTATCGAAGACATGAGTAGTTAAGACATCGTCCTTCAGATGTAACATCGTTTTGACACTTTGTTGAACATCTCTAATGCCGACGCCAACGGCAATAGTACCACCGACTTTTTCTTTTAACTGGCGTGCGCCAGTGACATGATCAGCATGTGCGTGGGTTTCGAGGAGCCACTCAACATCTAATTCGTTTGTCATGATGTAGTGCGTGATTTCTTCAAGTGGGCTACTCGATATGTCGCCTGAGTATATGTCGTAGTCGAGCGCAGCATCGATAACACAACATTTTTTAGTACGCTGACAATGGACGATGTAAGTAAGCGTAGAAGAATCGTGATGAAAAAATGCCTTGATGATGGGATGAAGCATTTTAATATTCCCAAAAGTGATAAATTATGTCTTTTGGGAATATTAAACAAGAAACGGCACTTTGCCAACGATAATTTACGCTTGGTACCCTTCATCGTCATGCAAGTCACTCGACATAGCTGCTTCACGCGCTAAATCATCACAGCGCTCATTTTCCGCATGACCACTATGTCCCTTGACCCATTTCCAATTTATTTCATGACGCAGGGTTTGTTCATAAAGCGCTTTCCATAAATCGACGTTTTTAACGGGCTTTTTGGCTGACGTTTTCCAATTGTTTTTTTGCCAGTTTTTAATCCAGGCAGTGATACCTTGTTTCACATACTGGCTATCTGTTGTTAATGTCACTTTACAAGACTCTTTTAATGAAGCGAGTGCTTTAACTGTCGCTAACATCTCCATTCGGTTATTGGTTGTCAGTTTAAAACCTTGTGATAACTCTTTGTTATGCCCTTTATATACTAAAATTGCTCCATAGCCACCTGGGCCGGGATTACCTAGGCACGAGCCATCAGTATAAATGCTTACTTCTTTCATTATGTTACTCATAAAATTTTTGTTTCATCTTATCAAAGCTCTACCTATTTGTTCGAATCTTTTTATTTATTTGAATCTGTCCGTATAATGGCATCAATGATATCGATAAAGAGTTAGTTAAGTGGGACATCAACAAGAAGTAAAACAAGAACGCCTCGTGATTCTCGATACGGAAACCACAGGTATAAACCCAAGAGAAGGTCATAGGATTGTTGAAATTGGTTGCGTAGAGATGGTTAATCGTCAATTAACAGGGCGAAGCTATCATGCTTATATCAATCCTCAATTTGAAATGGAACAAGAGGTTATTGATGTCCATGGATTAACGAATGAGTTCCTTGCTGATAAACCGTTGTTTGTTGAAGTTGCTCGAGACTTTATAGAGTTTATTCGAGGTGCAGAGCTTGTAATCCATAATGCTAAGTTCGACGTTGGCTTTATGGATCATGAATTTAACCTCGTTGGCCGTGGATTACCACAAACAGGCGACATTTGTACCGTAACAGATACTCTTAAAACCTCTAAAGATGAATTTGGTTCACCTAAGACTCTCGACTTTCTAGCTAAACACTACCGTGTAGACGGCCTTATCGACCGTACCTATCACGGCGCCTTGATCGATGCGCAGTTATTGGCTTTCGTTTATATCGAAATGACCAGAAAGCAAGAAACGTTGAATTTACATTCTGGTGCAGATTCTGATGGCGATAATAATGCAATTATTCGATTGTCTGCTGATCGAAAACCTCTTAAGGTTATTCAGGCTTCGGCCGATGAAATGAGTGCACACGAAGAAAGGTTAGATATTGTGGCAGATAAAGGGAGTGAGCCTATATGGCGCAAAAGAATTCAATCGTAGCTGCGCTTGGTGGCTCGATGATGGCGGCAATGATATCGCTATCGTCTTTGGCACAATCAGTAAGCGATAAAATCGATTTTTATCGTGTAGATAACGTTACCAATCAAATACCGTACTTTGATAATCGATTTAGAATTGATGCAAACATCGAAGAAATTACGTTGCTATTTTATCGCACACATGGCTCTGCTCCTATTATCTTAGTTCAACCAGACGGTACTAAAGTAAAAGTAGAGTCCCACGATAAAGAAAAAGTTGAGTGGTATGACGACCGTACCTTTGACATGATAAAAATTAAAAAACCGATGCCAGGCCCATGGCAAGCGTTAGGAAATATTATTCCTGAAAGCCAAATTATGGTGGTTTCTGATGTACGTATTGAAGTTGAGCCGTTACCGGAAATCTTACTTGCAGGCGAAACCGTAAAATTAACGGCAAAATTGTTTAATGGTGAGCTTGCCATTGATACACCACGGTTTGATGATGTGATATCAATTGATGTTGATTTTTTTAGTTCGAATAATCAAGACTTTGACAATTTCGGCGCTGACCTTGTTCGTTTAACAACATTTAGAGATGACGGCAGAGAACTCGATGAATTCGCCAATGACAGTACGTTTACCGGTGAATTTGAATTAACGATAGCGCCAGGCGAATGGGTACCTGTTTATAAGTTGACGCTGCCAATGGCAGCAAGAGAATTACAGCAAAAACCGATTATTTTGCACCGTAGTCCTATCACAACCGAAGTTGATACTTCATCGTCTGAAGAGGTTCCGCATAAAATTCACTTTAATATTGCTGATACCTATGTAAAACCCGACAGTTTAATTTTCCAAGGGAAAATAACGTACCCAGATAAACAAGCAGTGCCTTTCTCGGTATTAGAGGGGAGTGGTGACACGAGAACCGTTGATGTTGATTATACTGAATCTGGCGTTCATCGTGTCAAGATAAGTGCCTTTGGTGAAACCGTTAATGGTCGCGAATTTCGTTTAGTTATGCCGGAGTTTAGCTTTATCGTTCAACATACGGGGAACGCATTATTACCCGATGTGCGCAATATGAGTGATGAAAGCAAAGCGCTGGCAGAAGAAGAGCGCCGTGCTCAAATGGCGAAAGAGCGTGAAGAAAAACTCGCAGCACAAATAGCCCAAGTAAAAGCTGAGCAAGCAGAAAAAGAGAAAATGCAGCTCATTATTATTGTTGGCGGTAACGTGATCATTGTCATTATTGCCATTACTGTTTTAGTGGTTTATTTGCGTAAAAAGAAGAAGAAAAAGAAAACACAAGAACTTGAGTTAACAACCTAATTAGTTGGCTTGAGGCAGTGAACTGGCCAGTTGTTGACGTTTATTTCTGCTTTTTGGTTAGCAAATGTTCAACTAGCAAATAAAGTTAAAAAAAGTGTTGACGAGGGGGCATCATAACCGTATTATCCTCCTCGCTTTCAACGGCTTGCTGTTGAAACAAGGTTAGACGCGGAGTGGTAGTTCAGTTGGTTAGAATACCGGCCTGTCACGCCGGGGGTCGCGGGTTCGAGTCCCGTCCACTCCGCCAATTTAACCTTGATAGTTATATCCTAGTGGAGTGGTAGTTCAGTTGGTTAGAATACCGGCCTGTCACGCCGGGGGTCGCGGGTTCGAGTCCCGTCCACTCCGCCAACGATATAGCGCCTTATTGATATGTATACTGCGGAGTGGTAGTTCAGTTGGTTAGAATACCGGCCTGTCACGCCGGGGGTCGCGGGTTCGAGTCCCGTCCACTCCGCCACTTACATTCTCAATAAACAATTTGCTGCGGAGTGGTAGTTCAGTTGGTTAGAATACCGGCCTGTCACGCCGGGGGTCGCGGGTTCGAGTCCCGTCCACTCCGCCACGATTGTTTGTTCTTGTTGTCTTTTCTAATTACCTCAAATATCCTTTTGATATTTTCTACTGTTAAATCTAAATAACTATTTCTATATCTAAATTACACACCTTTCTCTATTACTATATTTGTCGTTTTGCCAGTGTAAATCATTATTTGCGAGCAAAAATAAGGCCTGCATTAATGCAAGCCCTCATTCGTTAATGATTACAGTATTAATGCTTAGGTTAAATACTTAGTCAGTAATTTATCTTTGTTTGTCCATGTATCGTTTAGCCATTGTTGGAATTGAACGCGATAGCTTTTGTCGTTGTAGTAGTCACCCATAACGTTTTCATCAACCGTTAAAGGCTCAACGTAAATGACAATCCTTTTTAAGTCACCGCACAGCATGTCCATCATGATATGGCCAGGATTGTCAGGGTAGGCAAGCGTAATATTTAAGACTTTATCAAATTGCTCGCCCATTGCTGCAAGTGTAAAGGCGATTCCCCCAGCTTTAGGAATAAGCAGGTGGTTAAACTTGTCACCTTGGCGATCATGCTTTTCTTTGGTAAATCGGGTTCCTTCAACAAAATTAACAATCGTTGTTGGCGTTTTTTCAAAGCGTCGACAAGAGGCTTTGGTCGTCTCTATATCTTTGCCTTTAAGGTGAGGGTTCTTTGCGATAAATGATTTTTTATAACGTTTCATAAACGGCATGTCGAGTGCCCAGCAAGCCATGCCAAGAAATGGTATATAACGAAGGGATTCTTTCAAAAAGAACTTAGGCTCAGGGATCCTGGTGCGAGCAAAATGGGCGATAACAAAAATATCCAACCAACTTTGATGATTAGCAATTAGTAAATACCAAGATTGTTTGTTGAGCGAGCTATCATTGATAATTTTCCATTCTACTTTATTAAATAAACTAATAATCAAATAGTTATTAAGCGACCATAAACGATAAAAGAAATGCATTGGTTTATAAAGTAGCTTGTGGAAAGACTTAAGTGGCACCAAAAATTTGATAAAGCCACCAAGAAAAACCATAAAACCACAAAATGCGAGGTTTAGGCAAAACAGAGTAAAAGTAATAGGGAAACAGATAAAGCGGGGTAAAAACGAAAACATGAATTATAACCTAACGACGTATATACCATTTTAAGAACAATAGTTTGTCTTATTCTAACGAGTTTGTTGTGAAATGGGTAATGCTTTGTTTGTTACACGTGTTCACTCAAAAAACGAGTCAATTCACTCATCATTTAGGCTGAACCGTTTAATTATGCGCGAATTCATGCCATTTCTATGATTTTCTTTAAATCAACCAGCATGATATTTTCCATCACCTTAGGTATCTGTAGGTATTTTCAGTTTTTGTCAAGTTTGCTCTTGTCGAGAGAAGCGGTTGATAAAAATAGGTGGATGCCAATAAAAAAGCCCTGAATAATCAGGGCTTTTTAAATTATCTAATACGATAGAAAAGATTATGCAGCGTTATGCTCTTGCTTAAGCTCTTCTTGATACAGTGATTTGTCTGCAGGTAAGTCAATCGGATCAAAGTCATCTACATCAATTGCCGCTTTACGTGCAATCTCTGTCTTACGTAGTAACTCAGCTTCAGCTTCAGTAATTACGTTAGCTTCAAGACCTTTTTCAGCAACTAGATCTAAACGGAAGAACGGTAGTTTTTCACCAATAGCACGACATACTTTATCGAATATTGGCTCACTTGCTAAAATATCATCTAGTGTTTGTTCTAACTTACCAATTGGGTTTTCTTCTTCACGCGTTAAGTACTGACCTTGACCAATACGGTTACGTGTAGCACTTGGCGTTTGCAGAATACGTGCAACTTTGTGATCAAGCTTGTCTGAAGGACGCGTTACTGACTTACCGAATGGTAAAATAGTCATGCGTAAGAAACCTGCAACTGCTTTGTTCGGGAAGTTAGTGATTACTTCATCAATCGCTTCTTGAATTTTGAATAAGCTATCTTCAACTGCCCATTGCATTAACGGTGCATCTTCAGCTAAACGACCTTCATCGTTAAAACGTTTAAGAGTCGCTGATGCTAAGTATAAGTGACTTAGCACATCACCTAGTCTTGCTGAGATACGTTCGCGACGCTTCAAGTCACCACCTAAGGTTAACATTGCGATATCTGAAAGCATTGCTAAGTTTGTGCTGTAGCGTGTTAATAACTGGTAGTAACGCTTCGTCACGTCGCTGTATGGCGATGAAATTAATCGACTACCTGTTACAGAGAACCAAATGCTACGACATACATTGCTCATAGAGAAACCAATGTGACCGAATAACGCATGGTCGAAATCTCGTAGTGCTTGGCTGAAGTCTTTATTGCCAGCAGCTTCAAGCTCTGCAAGTACATAAGGATGACAACGAATAGCGCCTTGACCATAAATAATCATGCTACGCGTTAGGATGTTTGCTCCTTCTACGGTAATTGCTACTGGAGCACCTTGATAACCACGAGCTAGGTAGTTATTAGGACCCATACAAATACCTTTACCGCCATGGATATCCATAGAGTCAGAGATACAATCACGCATCTTCTCAGTTAAGTGATATTTAGCAATTGCTGAGATAACTGATGGTTTTTCACCTAAATCGATAGCGCCAGTTGAAAGGGTACTAACAGCGTCCATCATGTAAGCGTTACCGCCAATACGTGATAATGCTTCTTCAACACCTTCCATTTTACCAATTGGTAATTTGAATTGACGACGAATTCGGCTATATGCACCTGTTGCCATCGCGATAGATTTAACGCCACCTGTTGAGTTAGAAGGAAGTGTAATAGCACGACCTACAGATAAACACTCAACAAGCATACGCCAGCCTTGACCGGCCATTTCAGGACCACCAATGATGTAATCTAGTGGAACGAAAATATCTTTACCTTTTGTAGGACCATTTTGGAATGGAACATTTAATGGGAAATGACGACGACCAACATCAACGCCTTCAAGGTCTGTTGGAATTAACGCACAAGTAATGCCTAATTCTTTTTCATCACCTAATAAACCATCAGGATCTTGTAACTTGAATGCTAAACCAAGTACCGTTGCAACTGGCGCTAGCGTAATGTAGCGCTTGTCCCAAGTTAAACGCATACCTAGTACTTCTTTACCTTCAAATTCACCTTTACAAACAACACCAAAATCAGGAATTGAACCGGCGTCTGAGCCAGCTTCAGGGCTTGTTAAGGCAAAACAAGGAATTTCTTCACCACGCGCTAAACGCGGTAAGTAGTAATCTTGTTGTTCCGTTGTACCATAGTGCTGTAATAACTCACCTGGACCTAAAGAGTTAGGTACACCAACCGTACTTGCTAGTACTGAACTAGCACCTGTTAGTTTTTGAAGTACACGAGATTGTGCGTAAGCACTAAATTCTAAACCACCATATTGCTTTTTGATGATCATCGCGAAGAATTTGTTGTCTTTTAAATACTGCCAGATTTCTGGAGCTAAGTCGGCACGTGAGTGGGTTGTATCCCAGTCATCAACCATGCGACAAACTTCTTCAACAGGACCGTCGATAAAGGCTTGCTCTTCAGCGCTTAAACGCGGAGCAGGGTAGTTATGAAGTTTCTGCCAATCTGGTGCGCCGCGGAAAAGGTCGGCTTCAAACCATGTGGTACCAGCATCAATTGCTTCTTTCTCAGTGCGAGACATTTCAGGCATGATGCTTTGGAATGCTTTAAGCAAAGGCTTAGAGATATATTGTTGACGAATGTTAGTCACATTTAATGGTGCAGCTAATACAACGAAGATTAACCAACCAATCCATGAAACAACTTGGTAAAAACTACCCACTACCATTAAAGCAGTAAATAACAGTGTAAATGTAGAGAGCTTCGCTCGGGAATAGGCCATAAAGCCTGTTAGCGCAACGGCGCTTAAAATCCAAATTAATGTTTCCACTTGTTTTCCTTATTCATAAATAAGAGGTCTGACCACTAAAGGTTATAACGTAATCATAACAATTTCAAACATAATTTTCCGTTGTTGACGAATATTTAATACAATAGGCTGAAATCGCAGTAAAAAGAGTGATAAATAATGTGTGAATTGCTTGCCATGAGCGCTAATGTGCCAACGGATATTTGTTTTAGCTTTAGTGGTTTAATGCAACGAGGTGGCAATACTGGCCCTCATAAAGACGGTTGGGGCATTACCTTTTATGAAGGTAAAGGTTGTCGAAACTTTAAAGATCCTTTACCAAGTGCAGATTCACCAATTGCCAAGCTAGTGACAGAATATCCAATTAAGAGTGAGTTGGTTATTTGTCATATCCGTCAAGCTAACTCTGGCGCGATTTGTTTAGAGAATACCCACCCATTTATTCGTCCAATCTCTGGTAAAAATTGGACCTATGCTCATAATGGTCAACTTGCTGATTTTAAAAACAAACTACCTATTAACAATAATTTTCCTATTGGTACAACCGACAGTGAGCACGCTTATTGTTGGTTACTTGATCAACTAGAGGCCAAACAACAAGGTAAAGGTGGGAGTTTATGCTTACGCAACTTAGCGCCATTTATTGGCCAGTTATGCAGTGAGATTAACAAGCTAGGTGTTTTTAACCTGTTGCTGAGTGACGGTGATTATTTGTTTAGCTACTGTGCTAATAACTTGCATTACATTACAAGACGAGCGCCTTTTGGCAAAGCAAGCCTAATTGACGCTGAGATGGTAGTCGACTTTCAGCAAGAAACGACGGAAAAAGATGTGGTAACTGTTATCGCAACTCAGCCATTAACTGATGATGAAAATTGGCATAAATATAAGCCTGGGCAGTGGGTTGTGTTCAATGGTGGAGAAGTGGTTTTACAAGGACAAGAGCAGGTTAACTAGTACCACCTGCTCATTTATATCAATAGCTTGAGTGGTTATTTGAGTTCAAACGTATCTAATTGGGCTTCAAATTGATCAACGCCTTCTTTAATTTGGTATAACCGCACAAGTAAATAATCAAGCTCAGGTGCAAACCACGCATAAGTGACACGTTCTTTCTCGGCAACCTCACGTTTATATTTTAACGCTTTCACCAAGCCATAAGGTAGCATTAACTCTTCTTCGTTAACAAACTCGTATCGGTAGTTTTTAATTTTTCCTGAGGTTGTGATTACATCATGATCAAAGGATTCTTGCTTTGGGTTGTCAATAAAAGATAATCGTTGCTGCAGGTGATAACTAAGTTTGTCTTGTAAGCCATTACTAAAATCAATCGGTATTTCTTTTTCTTTAACGATATTATGAGCTTTGTTTTGGTTTGGGTAATATTGCCAGTGTTGCTTTTTATTTGGTCCGGTGCCTGAACGAGTAAATTTATACTCTTGCAGTATGAGTTGGTTATTATCAGTTAACTCTAATAAACTAGTCTCTTTTCGTTTGTCCGAAAAGATCATCCATTTACCTTTAGTTTGATAGCTATATTCTATTAGCCCGTTGTCTTGGATGGATAGTTCACGATACCCTTTGCCAACGGGATCGCCTTTATGAAGGATGTTATATTGAGCTTTAAAGGGGGCAATAGGAACATCTTGAGTAGTTGCTAATGTCGTTGTTGAAACAACAAGAGAAGTTAACATCGCGACAAGTTTGACCATCTATTACCACCTTTATTTTAATTATTATTCGTTCGCGTATCCTGATTCCGGTAAAGGTTGATCATCAAGATATGCTAGGTTTTCTACCATTTTTAAACGGCCTTGGCAAAACCATTTTACTACCAGTGGATAAATACGGTGTTCTTGTTCATGAACACGCATGGCAAGATCATCAGCATTATCTTCAGGGAAGATAGGTACCTTAGCTTGCAGTATTACCGGACCACCGTCTAATTCTTCGGTAACGAAGTGAACACTAACACCATGTTCTTCATCACCAGCATCAATTGCACGTTGATGTGTATGCAATCCTTGATACTTAGGCAACAAAGATGGGTGAATGTTCAATAATTTTCCAGAAAAATTATCAACAAAGGCTGGGGTAAGGATTCGCATGAAACCGGCAAGGACAATTAGATCAGGGTTATAGGCTTCGATCGCGTCAATAAGCGCAAGATCATAACTCTCACGAGTAGCGTAATCTTTATGGCTTAATACTTGGTTAGCAATGCCAGCTTCTTCGGCGCGTGTTAAGCCGTAAGCATCTGCTTTATTAGAAATAACACCTGAGATGGTAGCGTCAATTTGTTGAGCTTTGCAGGCGTCAATAATCGCCTGCAAATTTGAGCCACTGCCTGATATGAGTACGACAATATTAGGCATCAGTAATTAACCTTGGTTAATCACAACTTGCTCTTCACCATCGGCTTTGTCGCTAATTTCACCTATGTGCCAAGCGTTTTCACCATGCTCTGTTAGGATAGCCAAGCTTTGCTCAACTTTGTCAGCTGGTACAGCGATAATCATACCTACACCACAGTTAAATGTGCGGTACATTTCGTGAGTAGTGATGTTACCATTTTCTTGTAACCAGTTGAAAATTTCAGGCCACTGCCATGAATCACCCTTAATAACTGCTTGCGCAGATTCAGGTAATACGCGAGGAATATTCTCCCAAAAGCCACCACCAGTGATATGAGAAAGGGCAGAAACATCAACGTCTTTTAATAGCGCTAAAATAGATTTTACGTAAATTTTAGTTGGCGCTAATAGGTGTTCGCTTAACGGCTTACCGTTTAAGTCTTCATTGGTATCTGTATTGTTTACTTCTAATACTTTACGAATTAATGAGTAACCATTTGAGTGTGGACCTGAAGAGCCAAGGGCGATTAACTGGTCGCCAGCTTTTACTGCGCTACCGTCTAATAAGCGAGATTTTTCAGCAACACCAACACAGAAACCAGCGATATCGTAGTCGCCTGCATGGTACATGCCTGGCATTTCTGCCGTTTCACCACCAACTAAAGCACAACCAGATAATACACAACCATCGGCAATACCTGATACTACGTCAGAAGCAACTTCAACATCTAATTTAGCGGTCGCATAGTAGTCTAGGAAGAATAATGGTTCTGCACCTTGAACGATTAAATCGTTAACACACATAGCCACAAGGTCGATACCCACGGTATCGTGCTTTTTAAGGTCAATTGCTAAGCGAAGTTTAGTACCTACGCCATCGGTTCCAGCTACTAACACAGGTTCTTTATAGTTTGTTGGTAATTGGCAAACAGAACCAAAACCACCTAAACCACCCATTACTTCGGGGCGAGTTGTGCGCTTTACAGCACCTTTAATATTCTCTACAAGTGCATTACCTGCATCAATGTCTACACCTGCATCTTTATAACTTAGCGACTGCTTCTGATCACTCACGTGGAACCTCTAATTAATACGTCTATCTTTAGTGGCGCATATTCTATCAGTGCTGTGGCTTTGTTGAAACATAAAGGTAAATTATTTTTTAATACTAATTAAATTACGTATTTGTATGTTAAGATCCTGATTATGCAACCGATTCGTTATGAAAATATGACTAAATCACTCTTTTTATCTTTACTCTTGTTGATAAATTGTTTTGTTTTTACAGCCCGGGCTATCGAAGTTACTCAGTTATACACGGCAAAAGTAACGGTTGATGGCCAAAGTAATGCTGAACGAGCCAATGGTCTTAAGCAAGCCATGAAGCAAGTGATGCTAAAAGTGGGCGGTAACAGTGATTTTGAACAAGATGTGTCAATTGAATCCGCACTAACACGTCCTCAAGCCTATGTTGCGCAGTTTTATTATGATCGTGTTGATCAACAAAGCATGCTGATTGCTGAATTTGATGAATTGAAAATCAACCAACTATTTTATCAAGCAGGTTTGCCCATTTTAGGCAGTATTAGGCCTTTGCTTACCGTTTGGTTGATTGAAGAAGATAATCTTGAGCGCAAGATAATTGACCACTCTAGTGAACATCTATTAGCCCAAAAAGTGCAGGGGTTTTCTGCCGAACGTGCGGTGCCGATGGTGTTGCCATTAATGGACTTGGAAGATATTAACCGAGTGCAAGTATCAGATGTCTGGGGGCGTTTTGCCGAACCTGTAAAAGAGGCATCTGAACGTTACTTAGCAGAAGCCTCGGTGATCATTAGAGTTTCAAACAATACGCTAGTCGAGCCCGTATTCGTTGATGAAGAAACCTGCGAGGCGCCTTGCCAGGTTAATCAATATGCCCTTGACTGGAGTATCCTTGAGGGGGTTCAACAATTTGGTGAACGCCTTTATGGTAATAATCCTGAGTTATTATTAGAGCAAGCCCTAGAAGCGATTAGTTCGCATATTCACCAGCAGTATGCATTAAGTACTGATACAACCAATGTCATGACAATTGAGATAGCTAATGTCGGTTCGATGAAAACATTTGTCGAGATTTCACAATTTTTATCTGATTTTTCTGCGGTAAGTAGCGTTAAGTTACGTTATGCCGAAGGTGAAGTTCGACGTTTTGATATTGGGTTAATTGGCTCTGAACAAACGTTTATGGCGTCAGTGAAATTAGTTGATGCGCTGCAACAAATAATCGACCCACTTGCTGATATTGATGAGCAAGCGATTCCGGTATTTTATTGGCAAAAGTAATGAAATCACGTTCACAACTCACATTGTCGGTGCAATTACCTGACGACGAAACCTTTGCAAGTTTTGAAGTAGGGGATAATCAAAGTGTCGTCAATGAATTGAAACTGTTTATTGGCGGTGAAAGCCAATACCAAACACCAGCAATGTATTTGTTTGGTGCTCAGTCTGTCGGTAAATCACATTTGTTGCATGCTAGTTGTGCACATGCCGATACCTTAAGTCAGTCATCTATTTGCATGTCATTCAATGAGTTAATGAACTTTAGCCCTGAAGTACTTGATGGTTTAGAGTTTTACGACGTGATTTGCCTTGATGATGTTGACTTAATCGCAGGAAAAGCTGATTGGGAACAGGCTGTTTTTGATTTGTTTAACCGCGTTATCGAGCAACAACATAAATTGATCATATGTGGTCAAAAGTCTGTCAAGCAACTTGGTATCACTTTACCTGATCTCGTCTCGCGTTTAGGTTGGGGCTATGTTGAATCGATTAAGCCATTATCAGATGATGATAAAATCAGTGCTATTCAATTACGCGCTAGTCAACGTGGCTTGATTTTACATTTAGATGTCGCCAAATTTCTCTTTAATCGTGTTGAGCGCGATATGAAAAATCTCGTCACGAGCCTTGATGAGTTAGACAAAGCATCAATTCGCGATAAACGAAAAATTACCATTCCATTTATCAAAGAAGTTTTACTTTAAGCATTTCTTTTGTACGCCATTTGTTCTGCCCCTAAAGGCATGACCTAGCTGTTGGTAACGCCTTAGAAATGATGGCTGCAATAACAATAAAAATGCTTGATACAATTAAACATGCGGTGAGCCCGTGCGCTTGAAACACCCAACCTGATAGCACAGTTCCTAGCAATCTGCCCATGGCATTTGCCATATAGTAAAAGCCAACATCGAGTGAAACGCCATCTTTGTCAGCTAAACTCACTATCAAATAGCTATGCAGTGATGAATTAATAGCAAACAGCACGCCAAAAATGAGTAAACCAATCAACAACGCGTGAGGCATTGCAATTTTTAGGTACAAGCAAAGTGCAATCAGCATTGGCACAATAGCAAGACTAGACGCCCAAAACACGGCATCGCTTGGTTGTGCTTGATGGCCATTACGATTGATAATTTTAGGGGCAAAAGACTGCACTGCGCCATAACCAATTACCCATAAGGCAAGAAAGCCACCTACATAGTAATGATCCCAATTAAATGCTTGAGATAGAAACACCGGCAAAGCAACGACAAACCACACATCCCTAGCGCCAAAAAGAAATAGCCTAGCTGCTGAGAGCACGTTTATCGATTGACTCTTAGAAAATATCTCGCGAAACTTTGGCTTGTTTTTAGCTTTGCCTAAATCTTGTTTTAACGAGAAAATACTAAAGAGCCAAACAAGAAATAACACACTGGCCATGATGACCATCGCGCCTTGGAATGAGAACATGCTTAATAGCAAGCCACCAAGGAAAAATCCAACGCCTTTTAACGCATTCTTAGAGCCTGTTAATATCGCAACCCACTTGAACAAGGTGCCTTCTTGGCCTTGAGCCACCAACATTTTTATCGAGCTTTTTGCGCTCATTTTATTTAGATCTTTGGCGATACCTGACAACGCTTGCGCTGCCATCACATAGGCCATACCAAGGTAGGTTGTCGGCATGGCAAGCATTGCTAGGGCTATAATTTGCAGGCCTAAACCAATGTTCATGGTTTTATTTAAACCGAGTTTGGCCCCTAAATATCCACCAAATAGATTAGTAAAAACACCAAATATTTCATAGAACAAAAATAGCATGGCCACTTCTAGCGGCGAATAACCCAATTGATGGAAGAACAGCACGACTAACATTCTTAGTGCGCCATCCGTTAAGGTAAAAGTCCAGTAATTACCTGTAACAATCAGGTATTTTTTTACGTCTTGTGAAAGAGAAGTCGCCATGCTTAATCTACTTACTTGTCTGCTAAACCAACTTTTAAGGCAAGCTCTGCTGTGCGGTTTGCATAGCCCCACTCATTGTCATACCACAAGTACATTTTTACCTGTGTGCCATTAACGACCATGGTTGACAAGGCATCCACTACCGTTGAACGCGGATCGGTTTTGTAATCAATCGACACAAGGGGCTTTTCCTCGTAGCCAAGAATGCCTTTTAATTCACCATTTGCTGCTATGGCCATTAGCTCATTAATTTCTGTTTCTGTCGTGGCTCGGTTTAATTCAAAAACACAATCAGTAATTGAAGCATTTGCCAAAGGCACGCGCACTGCATGGCCATTTAATTTGCCTTTTAACTCTGGGAAAATGTGCGTAATTGCAGTCGCTGAACCCGTAGTCGTAGGAATTAAGCTCATGCCACAGGCACGCGCTCGTCGTAAATCTTTATGAGGCGCATCAAGGATTGTTTGTGTATTGGTAATATCGTGAATGGTCGTCATGCTGCCATGCTTGATACCTATGCTGTCTTGTAACACTTTAACAACGGGCGCCAGGCAATTTGTGGTACAAGACGCTGCAGTAACAATCGGGTGGCTGTCTTTGTCAAATAGGTCATCGTTAACACCCATAACAACGTTTAATACACCTTCTTCTTTTACTGGCGCAGTGACGACAACACGCTTAACGCCTTGATCTAGGTACGCTTGCAACTTAGCTTTAGATTTCATCACGCCTGATGCTTCGATCACCAAATCACAACCTGACCAGTCGGTGTCTGCAATTGACGTGTTACGTGATACGTCGATAATTTTGCCATCAATAATCATTTGTTTATCATTTGATGATACATCGTTTGGCCAAATACCATGGACCGAATCATATTTTAATAAATGGCTTAACGTTTCAGCATTACCTGCTGGATCGTTAATCTGAACAAACTCCATATCAGGCCAGTCGAAAGCCGCACGAAGTGCTAAACGACCCATACGTCCGAAACCATTAATTCCAACTTTAATTGTCATAATTTATTCCTAATAATGTCCAAAGAATGTTAATTGTTTATCTTTAGTTAACGCTAAAGGACGAATGGACTGAACGAGGTTTTTCGCTTCTTTTTTGCGGTAACCAAACTCGACAAGTAACAAAGCGATAACTAGCCCCGTTCGGCCAGAGCCACCTTTACAATGTACTGCAATAGTTTGTTTATCTCGTAGGCGTTGTAACAGCTCATCTTTATGTTTATGCCAAGCAGCAAAAAAAGCGTCTTCAGGCCCATCATCATCAATAATCGGCAATTGATACCAGGCAATGTTTTTTGACTGGCATTGTGCTGGTAATGCTGTGGCACCAAGGCGAGCTAACTCGTCGTTGTGCATAACAGAGACAATGGCATGTGTTTGTTCGTTAGCCAATGTTGTTACTGACGCTGCTAAGTTTTCTTCTTTTGTGCCTGGACATGGCGTAAAGATAATCTTTGCACCATTCTCAATCGTTAATGTGTCAAATGGATGAGACATTGGTTACTCCTTCTCGTTGAACCAGTGTTGGGTTTTAATAGCAAAGGCACATAATGAAAGCATGACAGGTACTTCTACAAGTACACCAACGACAGTAGCTAATGCTGCTCCAGAATGTAAACCAAATAATGAAATGGCGACTGCTACCGCCAATTCGAAAAAATTAGATGTTGCAATCATGCTCGCAGGTGCGGCGATACTGAACGTTAACTTCATTTTTTTAGCAGAAAAGTAGGTAATAAAGAAAATACCGTAGGTTTGAATAAGCAGTGGGATCGCGATCAATACGATGGCTTCTGGCTTTTCTAAAATGGTATTGGCTTGTAAACCAAATAATATGACGACGGTAGCCAATAAACCCACGATAGAAAACGGTTTAAGTTTCGCTAAAATGTCTTCAATACCATGGGCTTTTTTATCAAGTGCTTTGCGCGTAAAGTAGCCTGCGATTAGTGGCAATAGCACATAAAGTACAACAGATAAGAAAAGTGTTTGCCATGGTACGGTGATGTCAGAAACACCCAGTAAAAAGCCTGCAATCGGTGCAAATGCGAATATCATAATGATGTCATTTACCGAGACCTGCACCAGCGTATAATTAGCATCACCTTTGGTTAATTGTGACCAAACAAAAACCATGGCGGTACATGGGGCTACACCAAGCAATATCATACCTGCGATATATTGCTGAGCTGTTTGCGGATCAACAAAATCGGCGAATATGCCCTCAAAGAATAACCACCCTAATAATGCCATGGTAAAAGGCTTCACTAGCCAATTAATGACGACGGTTAACACTAACCCTTTAGGGTTTTTGCCGACTTCTTTAATCGAAGAAAAATCGATTTGAATCATCATTGGATAAATCATTACCCAAATAAGCACCGCGATTACTAAATTAACCTGTGAATATTCAACACTAGCGATAAGCTCAAATATTTGTGGCGCAAAATGACCTAGACTAACACCTGCTGTAATAGCTAAAGCTACCCAAACAGATAAATAACGTTCAAAAATTCCCATTTTACTAACCTCTATTAACAGGATGGTTCACGAGAGGGGCGATCTCTCATGTCTTTAAGACGACTTATTGCATCTTGGATATAACTCGGTTCATTAACCAACGTGGTATGAAGCGTATCTTTCATCCATTTTGGCAGTGTCGCATTTATTCGATAGAACACCCACTGTTGGTGTTTTCTATCAACTAAAATGCCTTGTTTTTTTAGCTGGGCTAAATGACGTGATACTTTTGGTTGACTGTCTTCATCAAGTGCTGTCATCAATTCACAAACACATAACTCTTGCTCTAACAAAATAAGCAGTATTGATTGCAAACGAATATCGTCAGTTAAACATTTAAAAAAGTGCGTAGGGTGAAGGGCTATTTTTTTGTAATCATGAAGTTGTGTTAATAAGGTATGTACTTTGCCATTTATCGTATTAAAGGCGTGGGCAAAGCTCGTTTCGGTATCGTCTATTTTAGGGTCAGTGATTGGCCAATGTAGGTAGTTAACACCATCACTTAACTGTTGGCACTCACTTGCAGCACGTTCACATAAGGTAATAACTAAATCAAAGTCATGATCTGACAGAGAGTTTATTGATTTTGATGACAAGCGCGTTGAATCGATATTGAAATTTTCGAGCGTTTTTAGCGCTTTTTTACTTGGGCAAGAAGGTTGCGTACCAGCACTATAAACGTCAATATTTTCTGCGCTATGATGGCGCAATAGCGCTTCTGCCAATAAAGACCGTGCTGAATTTTCTGTACACAAAAATAGAACTTTCATAAATCACCTTTGAGAGATTGAAAGTATTATATAATGAAAATCGTATATAACAAATTTGTTATGTTGTGATTTAATATAAATTTGTAAAGAAACGTCACGGTTGCTAAATATAGCGAATAAAAAAGCCTGCTCTTGCAGGCTTTTTGGGGCTGTAGCTCGTCATAAATAACTGATCAGCAATAATTGATTAGCTAATTATTTTTCCGGTAACGCTTTATGCCCATATGGCAATATTTCAATCGCACCATGTTGATGAATGGTTGGCTTAACGTTATCTACACTATTAATGAACATAGGGCTAGGTGTTGGGGATATGGTCAAGTTTTCAAGCCAGTCATCTCCCACAACCATAGGAATTGGTGTAGGTAGTGAATCAATTGCCGCTTGCACATCGAACTCAGGTAAAATGCGCTCAGTCACGTATTCTGCACGTAATGAGATACCTGATTCTGCAACGCGCCCTCGTTGACCCCAACTGACGATATAGTCAGTCACCGAAATACTATCGCCTTGCGGTAAATTGGTCACAGCAACATCGCGGCGAATACCGTAGCGGCTTTGCATCATTAGCTCTTCAAACAACATGGCTAAATCTTCTCTGGTAGAAGAATAGTTGTAATAATCGGTCGCCGCGTCACTTGAAAAAATGTTACCTATTTCTGTCGGTGAATATGCACGTTGAACAACGCTTGCACTTTCACCTCTAAAGCTTACTTGTGCTAGATCACGCATGACTTGACTATCCAGCGGGTAGGTAGCCGTTAACTTATCAGACTCCCAGTTAGTTGCTTGCGCTGCGTCTAATATGCGTGTTGAAGCACTATGGCTTTGCCATTCCGCTGGCGGGAAAAAATCATTGGCATGCGCGAGTTCATGATAAAGCAATGAGGTTAATCGATGCTTTCCTGCTTCAATATCTCTATCGGCTCTGAGCTCTCTAGATTGCCTAATATAGGCATAATCGTTATCACGAACATAACGCCATGGCATTATAAATTGTAATTCTTGTCCGAAGGAAGAACGGTAATCAGGTGCTTCATTGATCGTGTCGCGCTCCTGTGCAGTTAACCATAAATTCTCTGGATCAAGATAAATAGCGCCTGTTGCAGCCCAATAAAACGATGGACGAACATCGTAAGAAAGAACAACAGCTGTTGTCGCTCTTAGCAAATTTTTAAAGTCATCATTAGGGTCGTGATTTTCTAGGAAGCTTTTAAACCGGTCACCCATCCATCGGTGTGAGACAACGACTCTGTCCATGATGTCATCAACAGACGGTGCTGTTGTATCTTGCGCCAGTAATGGCAAGGTACCTAATGTACATGAACTTGTTAACTGGGTTGAATAAACACACCCTACAATACTGTTTGCATACGGTGTATTGGCATTGTAGGGAAACACTGTGGCAACAGGGTCGTCAAAATAAGCATTGTTAGCGATACTCGGCTTGTCTTCAACAAGTACGGCTACGATATCCGACTCTCCTGAATTAGCATCGGTAACCTGAAAGCTTATTAAGGTGTCTTGAGTAACGGATGGCGCATCAAAATAAATAACGCGGTTATCGACAGTATCGCCTACTTCGAGGGTTGCTGTTGGCCCTTGTATTTGTTGCCAGGATAAAGCGTTTTCATCAATATCATCACTGATCGCGGCTCTTAACGAGACTTTGTTGCCTTCAACGACATTATGCCCTGAATGGATGCTTACACGGGCATTGTCACTCGAGACATTAAACGTGCGTATTAACGTTTGTGATTGTCCTTCGCTCGTAAAGCTAACTTGAAATTCGTAACTGCCTGCTTGTTGCGGTAACACAGAGATTAGCGGTGCAGTTGCCGATAATATAGGCAGTGGCTCACCCGATACTTGTTGCCAGTTAATATTGGTTGGCGTTAGGTTCGCATTAGGGGGAAGTAAGAAAAGCTCTACGCTTTGGTTGATATTAATCGATTCATCGATAATCGTAATTTCATCGAGTGTTGGACCGGGTGTAACAATAGGTGGGGTCGATGGAGAACTACTTCCTCCGCCGCCACAACCTGAGAGTACAGTAATACCTGCGAGTGTCAGTAAAGACCCTAATGAACTTTTCATAACATTCCTTCGATTTCTAAATTATTGTTCAGCCTTTTTCTTTCTAATACTAAGACCGAGTTCTTGGCCACGATATTTCGCGTAGTAAGTACCACCGTAAAACATCATACTGGCAAAAATTAATTCAAGTGCTGCATAAACCCGTTCATCGGCTGATACCCATAGCGCTGTTAGGCTATGTAAAAAGTAAATCATCACGATAAAGTTAGACCAAGCATAGGTATATGGATTACCTTGCAATAACCCTTTCATCGGAAATAGCAAAGGTAGTGTAAACATCACTAATGACAAAGTTGGAGACAATGCCGATGATGGAGCAAGCACGATAAGCCATAAAGGCATGAAGATAAGCAAAGAAAAATAGCCGATTAATGCTATTTTCCTATACGTTTGTGTGCTGTGTTTTTGAGGTTTAGTCATGTTATTTGATCAGCGTTAAAACATTTTCAGGAGGTCTACCTATAATCGCTTGTTGACCGTCAGTAACAATAGGGCGCTCAATTAATTTTGGCGTGTTGACCATGGCATTAAGCAAGCTTTCGTTGTCAGCACCTTTTAGGTTTTGCTCTTTAAATTCGGCTTCTTTAGTTCGCATCATGTTGATAACGTCAACGCCTAATTGTCCTTGTAAATTTTCAATTTCAGCTTTAGTTAGTGGTGTTTTAAGATATTCAACGACTGTAACCGGCGCATTTTTTTCTTCGATTAACTGCAAGGTTTGACGGCTTTTAGAACATCTTGGGTTGTGATAAATCGTTAACATAACTCTCTCTATAATCGTTTTAACTTAGTTTCTTCATTTTGAAATTGTAAAATTCTAGCTTTAATACGCTTTTGAACCAAAGGGCTCTCGCCAAAATAGTTGTATGCGGTTTGCAGCTCATCAACTGCGCGAGAGTATCCGCCTAGCAAAGCGAATACTTCTGCTTGTGTTGCATGCATATTACCCATGTCTTGTTGCTTACGGTAAATGCCTGTTAACAGATCATAACCAATAAAGTTTTCAGGACTAACGATCAGGAAGTCTTTCAGCAGTTGTTCTGCCTGTTCAAGTTTGCCAGCTTCTCGTAAAACATTGGCATAGTTCAAGCTAACGACTTGGTTGTTGGGCATAAAGTTGTGAGCTCTTTCTAGCATGGTTAACGCTGTCTCGAATTCTTTGAGTGCAATGTAAGTATCACTTAATGCGTCAATGTAAAACAGGTTATGATCATCTGCTTGATAGAGCTCTTCTAACACTTTTCGCGCATTCTTGTATTGCTTGTCTTCATAGTAACTTAACGCTAAACCGTATTGCGCACCTTCTTTTAAGCGATAGCGGCTTTTATTGAGTAAGGTTTGGTAATAGCCGATGTTATGCTCAGCGTCTTTTTGATAGCGGGCTTGAATACGTGCCTTACTTAATTCAAAAGCTAATGACGGTGGCAGTTGAACCGGCGGGTAAGCCTGAGCACGCAAACGTGCGTCAGAAATACGAGAATCAGGAAGTGGGTGAGTTAGCAACATTGCTGGTGGTTTACTTTTGTAACGAAAAGCTTCCGACATTTTGCCAAAAAATTCAGGCGCTCCATTTGGATCGAAACCACTGTATGCCAATAAAGCAATACCTACGCGGTCAGCTTCTTTTTCGTTACCACGAGTGTAGTTAATCGATGCTTGCTGAGTTGCTGCCATTGATGTTGATAAGGCAGCCATACCAACTTGCGGGTTGATGAGCGTTAATAATACACCCGTTAACATACCTGCTAACGAGAGTGATTGTGTTCTAGATTGCTCTTCTAGTCGCCTTGCGAGGTGGCGTTGAGTCACGTGAGAGATTTCATGGGCAACTACAGAAGCAAGTTCACTTTCGGTATCTGCCGTTGTTATTAAGCCACTATGGATACCAATATGACCGCCAAAAAATGCGAAAGCATTAATTTCATTGTTATTAACGATAAAAAACTCGAAAGGGTAATTTACATCGTTGGCATTTCGCACCATGCGATTACCCAAATCATTAATGTATTCAATTAATACGGGGTCGTTGACTAACGGTTGGCTCGCTCTTAGTTGCCTCATCAAAGCAAGGCCAACTTGTCTTTCTTTATCAATGGATAAGACGCTTGTGCCTGCTGACCCTATTTCAGGTAGGGCATTTTTATCATTTTGTTTACTTGCCAACGCATTGCTTGTGCTGGCAAGGCAAAGACCAAACAATATTGAGCATAAAGAAGTTGTAAATTTATTCATTAAATGTCCGCAGAATCATCGGGCGTTTCAATTAAGCCTGATGTAATTTCGCTATAACCTGAACTACTACCACGTACTCTGACATCAACTTCTTTATAAAATTCAACAATTGAATAACCGCGCATTTCAATGATGTCGAACTTTTCTTCAAGAATCTTGATCAGTCTGCTAACCGTTATGTAGGCATATTTAACTAAAGCTACATCTGCGTCATCGCCATTTTCATGGGTGAAAAATAAAAAAGAAGGTAAGCTATTTATTCTAAATAACATACGCATCGTTTCTGGATGCCATTCTTTAAACGGGCAGTGTGGGCTTTTTACTAAGGTTCTGTTTACTTTTTCATTCAATGCAATCGGAAAACAGTGTAACTCGTAGCCCATTTGATTGTAGGTATGACGTAAAGCTATTTGAGGCTTACGATTGACAACCGTTTCACCTGTTGGCAATCGTTCACCATCAAGTAACGAAAGGTTCCAGTTATTGGGATTTAAAATTTGTTTATATGCACTGTCAAAACCATGAGATAAAATTCCGTCTACTTCACCTACTGAACTTGCCACCATGTGGTAAATAGCAGGTACTTCTCCCCAATTTAATTTGCGCTTGTAAGCATTAATCTCTTTAAGGTTGGGATGCTTTGATAATTGCTGCATAACGAAGAAAACGCTCCTAAAATCAAAAAATAACTCAATAGTCTTAACTAGCCATTGTAATCAATTGTCGCAAAATAGATAATCAAACAAAAGGGTTTGTTAAGATAAATTTATGCACTTTGAATACAACGCTACTGAAGACAAATGTCCACTGCCTTTGGTGAAATTGCGTGTTATATTGAAAAAGATGCAACCGAGGGACACTTGTATGATTCAAGTATCCGATAAAGGTTCGAAAAAAGATATTCCTAAATTGCTCAACGAGCAAGGTTATCAGTTTAGTCTCAAGCAAATTGATGCCTTAACCACTCAAATAGATATTATTACAGGCTAGCTTACATGGTTAAAATGATTACCAATTGGTATAAAGAAAAATTCTCTGATCCGAACGCCGTTGCGTTAATTGTGATTCTTTTATCAATTTTTATCCTTTTTTATTTTTTCAATCATATCTTAATGCCGGTGTTTGTTGCATTAGCTGTTGCGTTTTTACTCGACAAACCTGTCAATAGACTGGTGAAATTTGGCTTAGGGAGAAAGCTAGCAACGACGATCATTGTCGCTTTGTTTGTTGGTATTGCGATGATAGCCATCTTAGGATTAATGCCTATCGTGTGGCAGCAGGGCAGTAATTTAATCCAAGAAGCGCCAAATATGATCTCTAGATCACAAGAGTATTTATTTGCCTTACCAGAAAAGTATCCTGAATTAATTAATGTGGATCAGTTACAAACACTGATTAACTTAACAAAACAGAAAGTTTTAGGTTGGGGGGAAGTTGTTCTAGAGGCTTCTCTTAATTCATTGTCTAATATTGTCGCGCTATTGGTTTATTTAATCTTAGTGCCTTTGATGGTGTTCTTCTTTTTAAAAGACAAGAAAGTATTGATAGCACAAGTAACACGCTTTTTACCTAAAGAGCGCCGTTTAGCATCGCAAGTTGGCGATGAAATGAATCAGCAAATTTTGAACTATGTACGTGGTAAGATCATTGAAATCATTATTATTGGTGCAGCCTCTACGTTAGCGTTTTTGTTCTTAGATTTGCGTTATTCAGTATTGCTAGGGGTGTTAGTTGGCTTGTCGGTGTTAGTACCCTATGTTGGCGCCGCTATTGTCACGATTCCTGTAGTATTAGTGGCATTATTTCAATTTGGTTTTTCTGCTGAATTTGGCTATGTCATGCTATCCTACGGTATCATTCAGGCTCTTGATGGTAACTTATTGGTGCCATTACTGTTTTCTGAAGCGGTAAACTTGCACCCTGTGACAATTATTATTGCGGTCATTTTCTTTGGTGGCTTGTGGGGCTTTTGGGGGGTGTTTTTCGCAATTCCTTTAGCAACACTGGTTAAAGCCATTATTAATGCTTGGTCAACACAAGTGGTTGAAGAAGTAAAAGCTCAATAGGTATTTCCTATAAAAAAGGCGCCAGAATAAACGTTATTCTGGCGCCTTTTTTTTTGTTCAATGCACTAATTAGCCAAGTTCAGCTAACACATCAAGTACAACTTGATGATGCTCTTTCGTTTTAAACTTATTAAAAACGTGTTCAATATTGCCGTCTAAACCAATTAAGAAGCTAATACGGTGAATACCGTCGTATTCTTTACCCATAAATTTCTTTAAGCCCCAAACGCCGAAATCATCAGCGACCTTGTGGTCAACGTCTGACAACAGTGTGAAGTTTAATTCATCGCGTTGACAAAATTTAGCAAGGCGCTTTGGCTCATCTGGACTGATACCAAAAACAACCGTGTTGTTTTCATCTAGCGCTGCTTTGGCATCACGAAGATTTTGTGCTTGGGTTGTGCAACCAGGTGTCATCGCTTTTGGGTAAAAATAAACTAATACGCGTTTTTTACCGATAAAGTCATTAAGGTTTACGGTACTTTCGTTTTCGTCTAACAATGAAAATTGTGGCGCTTTATCGCCTGCAGTTAAGGTATTCATGACCTTCCTTTTTAGTAGTTTGATTTTTTAATACAACCTTGAACATTAATTTGCTCACACAGCTGTAAAAAGTCATTTTCAAGTTCATTAACACAAGAGTCATCTTGCATTGTAAATAAGAGTGTTGCACTCATGATGTCAGTTTGCGGGTTAATTTCAGAACGCAATGACGACAAATCAATATTTCGATTGGCAAAAAACGCAGTGACGGATTTAAGCACGCCCGGCTGATCAATCCCTGAATACTGCGCTTGATATTGCTGATTGTAATCTAATGGTTTGTAAGCCGATGTACGCTTCATCATGGTTAATAGATCAAGTTCCATCGCGAACGCAGGCAACTTAACCTCTAATTGATTAATGCTAGCGATATCGCCTTTTAACATCATGATAAAAGCAAATTCTTCACCAAAAATTGCCATTTTACTATCAAGAATGTTACAGCCACATTCACTTGCTAATTTTGTCAGTTCGCTAACACTGCCCATGCGATCAGGCCCCATGGCGGTTAGTACTAAATACTGAGACATTGATAAACCATTAAATAAAATTTAAATAAAGTCTTATTGTAACGCAACTTTTCATCATAATTTAAGTCTCAATCTTGTTATTTCATTGCAATCGTAATAAATCATGCAATTTATTAGCTTGCCACTTGTGTTTGTAATATCAGCCAAGTACCATGAGGCTCACTAAATTAGCAGTAGTTAACTGCGATTGTTCAACAATAAAAATAAAACCTAAAAGGTTTTTTAGAAAACTACTAAGTGCGATGCTTAGTATGAAGACGTTATTCTTTGGGAGTGTTAATGAATCGTCAATTGGTTTATGTTTCGTTACTTAGTGCAGCTTTGGTTGCGTGTTCAAGTAATGACAAAAGAACGGCTGATGGTGGCTTTGAGTACGTAAAAGTCGATGAAGGCAAGCCACTAATTATGCCAGAAGCATTAAAAGCTCCAAAACAACATAGTACTTATATGATCACCAACGAGATTAACCAGTCTGGTCCTGTTGGTGACAAAATGGATATCCGTGCACCTTCGTTAGTGTTACCTATTGCAACCTCTACTAGACTTGATCCTAAAGCGACAAACGCTGTTGTATGGTTTGACCAAGAGCTTGATGATGTAAAGTTAGCCGATTTTGTTCAACAAGTTATTGCTGACATGTTAGTAGATAACGGTGCTCAAATGACGGTTGTCGATGCACAAAACTATATTTTTGAGTCAAATTGGATCAAAACTGAAAAAGAAGAAGGAAGTTTCTTCTCATCTAAAATCGATTCTAAGTCTGAAAAATATCGCTATACGTTTGATGTGAAACCACACGGTCGTAGCTTATTGTTGAAAGTCGAGTTAATTGATTATGAAGCAAGTGCATCGAAAAGTGAGTTAACGCAAATTGACCAGCATAGAGCTGAAATTGCCATGCTTAATAACGTGATTGGTTATGTCGATTATGAATACCGCTTAAAAGAGCGTGAACATCGCTTAATGATTGCTAATCAGAAGTTATTATCTATTGGTGAAAATGGTAAGCAAGAGCCATCATATTTAGTTGAAATGCAACGCGACAGATTATGGCAGAACTTACCGTTATTCTTTAATGATTATGGTTTTAAAGTAACTGATTTAAATGAAACGAAGCGTATTTATTACGTTACTTTCGAAAAGCCTGAAATTGGTATTTGGGATAGTATTTGGGGTAGTGATACACCAATCGTAGAAATTGAAAATGCTAAGTATGAATTTAGATTGTTCGATACTGAGAACCCAAGACAAACGGCACTGACAATCTATAACGAGTCAGGTGAAGCGGTTCCTGCGCAAGTATTAGAACGCATATTCCCAGTGGTAGAGCCAGGTTTATCATTTAGAAACATTTACTAATAACACAAGCTTTAAATAAAAAGGGTCAATGTAAGTAATTACGTTGACCCTTTTTTAATGGCTACTTCTTATTAATAGTAGGCATCACGTGTTTTTTCTTTTTACTGCGAGGTAAGGTTTCATCAAGATCGTTTAACGATTTTTTACGCAATGGTTTGCTCGATGTTTTATGGACCGTTGAAAAGTTACCAATCATAAAAAGAACAATAACAATGATGATAATCAACGTAATGGTGTAATCAGACATTCGGAAACTCGGCTACGTTTATAACGTATTGTTGGTATATCGTTGATATATTATCGACGATTTTATCTTTGAGTAATATATCAGAAGCTAATAATTGTGTTTTTAATGTATCCACAGATAATGCGCGTTGAAATTGCTTTGCGATAGGTAGATATGAGAAATGCCATGGCTCAACAGCCACACCTTGACGGTACGTGTCGTACGGGCGATAGAAACCATAATTTATTGCGTGCTTATCTAACCAACAGGTTAACGGGTAAAAATAACCATCTTGTTGATATTCCCAAGGTGTTAGCGATAAAGACGTATTTTTAGGTAACAATGAAGGGTCATAAAAATCAAAATCAGAGCCCCAGTGATGTCGGCTGGCGCCCGGCAAAGCAGAAAAATGTAGGATTGCTTTGAGCAACTCATCTTCAGATACTTCAGTGGGTAATAACCGTTGGTTTTGCTCGTCTAATATAGCCAACTCGCCAGACGCTTTTCGATTAAAAATTGACAGCTGTCGATCAAAGTTTCTAAAGCTACTTGCGAGCCTCAAGCTAAATCCGTCTTGATTAGCATGGGCGATTAACGCTTGAAGTGGCGCTAACACGTCATAGTGCGCGCCATGATTTGCATGATGCTCATCACTTACTTGCTGAGCACCGTCGTTTATCTCAATAATGTGCTGATTAGATAAACCAAGTATTGTTTGAGTTAAGGCACTGTCTTTTTCCATCGAATAGTTACCGCGTATTAGGTAAGAGCATTGACCAAACTAAGATAATATATTTCAGTTAAGCCTTTTAAATCGTCACAATTAACACATTCATTTACCTGATGAATGGTTTTGTTCACTGGGCCTAGCTCAATAACTTGAGCACCTGTAGGCGCGATAAAACGACCGTCTGAAGTGCCACCAGACGTTGAAAGTTCAGCATATTTCCCTGTTACTTGCTTAATGGCGGTTTGAACTGAATTAACTAAACTACCTGGCTCTGTGATAAAAGGCTTTCCGTTATATGTCCACTCTATATCATAGGCGATATTGTGGCTTTCAATAATATTTTCGATTTTTTCGACAATGCACTTATCTGTTAATTCCGTTGAGTAACGCAAATTAAACCATGCTGTAACCGTTTGTGGAACAACGTTTAGTGCCCCTGTACCACCTTCAATATTGGTGATTTGAAAGCTTGTCGCAGGAAAGTATTCGTTGCCTTCATCCCAATGTGTCGTGCTTAGTTGATCAAGCACTGGCATCGCTAAATGAATCGGGTTATTGACGTGTTCAGGGTAGGCGACATGACCTTGTTTACCATGAACTGTTAACTTGGCGGAGATTGAACCTCTACGTCCATTTTTAACGATATCTGCCAATTGATGACTACTCGATGGCTCACCAACGATACACATGTCTATTTTTTCATGACGAGCTTCTAAGGTATCAATAACACGTGTTGTACCGTTGATAAATGGACCTTCTTCATCACTGGTAATTAAGTAAGCTATTGAGCCTTTGTGATCTGGGTGATCTTTAACAAACCGCTGTGTCGCAACTAACATCGCGGCAAGGCTGCCTTTCATATCAGCAGCGCCACGACCATAGAGCATGTTCTCTTTAATAACCGGTTCAAATGGCGGTGTTTTCCATAGGCTAAGATCACCCGCTGGAACAACGTCGGTATGGCCGGCAAAACAAAAAACTGGCTGCTCGTTACCGCGCCTTGACCACAAATTTGTTGTGTCCTCAAAGACCATGGTTTCATTAGTAAAACCACATTGCTCGAGTAAATCTTTCATGAGCTCTTGGCAACCAGCATCTTCTGGGGTCACTGATTCTCTAGCTATTAATGCTTGTGCTAGTGCTATGGTAGGGTGACTCATGACTGAAATATCTGTAGGTATTGAGGCTCTTTAAAACCAAGGTAGGCGGTGTCATTTAGCACAAGAACAGGGCGTTTTATCAATGTTGGCTGCGCCACCAATAACTCAACAATATTCGTTTCATTGAGGTTTTCTTTAACCATGTCGGGTAAATTACGATAGGTAGTACTGCGCTTATTAACGAGTTCGCTTATATCAAGTTGCGCTAAAAACTGACTTACAAGCGCTGCATCAATACCGTCTTTACGAAAATCATGGAATTGATATGAGATGCTGTTTTTATCTAAAAATTTAAGTGCTTTTTTTACTGTATCACAGTTAGAGATACCATAAATCGTGGTCATAATTTCCCTTAAATAATGTCGTAACCATTCGCTAATAATGCGGTTTTGGCGTGTTCAATTTTATTGCTTTTAACAAGAATGTGATCGGTGTCAAACGTTGAAATAGCAAAAATACTAATTTTTTCGTTAGCTAATACCGTTGATATATTTGACAAAATACCCGTTAAACTAAACGCCAGAGGTCCTACAACTTCAAACATTCGCCAATCGTCTTCGATATCATCACTTTCGATAGTAATGTTTGACGGTAAAACAATAGAAACTTCTTGTGGTGTATTTGCTAAGAAGTATATAGGTGCATTGAACACTTGCTCAGGGATTTTACTTTTGGCTGGCAATGAATGAATTGCCATGACATCTTTCGTAAGTCTTAGGGTTAATTTACTCATTATTTATCTTGTTGATAAGTGTTGATAACACTATACCGATTTACATTGAAATTCGCTACTTATCTCGCGTTTTAGTGCTTATTCAATGACGCCAAGATAACTGGTATACCTGTGAAAATAGCGGTTTTAATGACATTTTTATTAAATTTGCAAAGAATTCATAACTAATCACGTAAAAACGGTGGTGGATTGTATGATTTAAAGTCAATGCACTATCCACAATATCCACAAATGCTGTGGATATCATTGTGTATAGCTTATGGTTAAATGTTTATGTATCTGTTTTTTATGGTTTTTTTTGCTAGGTTGAAAAACGTACTAATGATGTTTTTTGTATGATTTATCAACAATGTGGAAAAGTAGCGATAGTGTTAAGTTTATTAATAAATAGCGTGTTATTTACAATAAACTCAACACTAACTAGCGGTATTTAAGGGACTAGCGTTAATCTTTTGCTTGTATTGCGGTCAAGGCAATCGTGTAAACAATATCATCGACTAATGCGCCACGAGATAAATCATTTACAGGTTTATTCATACCTTGAAGCATAGGGCCAATACTGATTAAATCTGCTGAGCGCTGAACAGCTTTGTAGGTTGTGTTACCCGTGTTTAAATCAGGGAATATAAACACTGTCGCTTTACCTGCAACCGGACTATCTGGTGCCTTTTTCTTGGCAACATTTTCCATAATGGCTGCATCGTATTGCAACGGCCCATCGATTAAGAGATCTGGGCGTTTCGCTTTGGCTATTTCTGTCGCCTTTGCGACCTTCTCTACATCAGCACCTGTGCCTGAACTACCCGTTGAATAACTGATCATCGCTACTTTTGCATCAATGCCAAATCGAATAGCGGAATCGGCAGATTGAATAGCAATATCGGCAAGTTGTTCCGCATTGGGATCAGGGTTGATAGCACAGTCACCATAAACGAGCACTTGATCAGGTAACAACATAAAAAATATTGAAGAAACGAGTGAACTACCTGGTTTTGTTTTTACCAGTTGCAACGCAGGCCTGATAGTGTTCGCTGTCGTGTGCACTGCACCTGAAACTAAGCCATCTACTTGCCCTAGTTGTAACATCATCGTACCCAATACCACGTTATCTTGTAATTCTTGACGCGCAACAACCTCTGTTAGTCCTTTATGTTTGCGAAGCTCAACCATTGGATTCACATAATTTTCAATTATGTGGCTAGGTTCTGTGATGAGTAGACCAGTGGGCAATGTAATACCTTGCTGTTCAGCGATACGCAAAATCTCTTCCTTATTACCTAATAGCTGACAACGCGCAATTTTTCGTTCTGCACAAATCGCCGCAGCTTTTATTGTTCTTACGTCATTTCCTTCAGGTAATACAATTAATTTGCCTGCTTGGCGCGCCATCTCAGTTAACTTATGTCTAAAGGCTGGCGGAGATAGTGTATTGATACTGGTGACTTGGCTTGATAGCTGTTCAATCCATGAAGGTTCTATATGATCGGCAACGAATACTTTTACTTTATCTTGACGCTGTGTGTCGTCTTCTGGAATTTCTGGGTTGAAGTTCATAATATAACGTGAGGTCTGCCACGTGTCCCATGGTACCGACAAAATTGGTAATCCAGTTTCTAGTGCTTGCATACACAGTTTGCTAACTTGCTCGTTTGGTTCAAAGCCATTAGTTAAAAGCAAGGCACCAACTTTCGTTCCATTTAGTGCTGATAAACAGGTTGCGATAATGATATCGACACGATCACCCGGTGTCACAATGAGTCGTCCAGGCATTAGATGACTAACAAGATTAGCCACTGTACGAGCACAAAAGGTTACTGAACGAATTCTGCGATGATCCATATCGCCACTATGGATTATTTTTGCATCAAGGTAGTTAGCTATATCTGCAACACGAGGCGCGATTAGGTCTAACTCCCAAGGCACAGTACCAAGCAAAGAGAAATTTCTTTTATTAAAAATGGCTAATTGTTCAAAGTCGCTAAGTTGCCATGGTGCTTCGATATTACTTTCTTTAGGTAATAATCCAAATTCGTCTTTGTCAGGTGCGTTAACTTTATTGATAATACAACCAATAACTCGCTTATTTTTAAGACCGCCATAGGTTTCTGCGCTAACTTCAAGCCTGTCTTCAAATTCGATCAAAGAGTCTTTGTCAGGGCTTGCAACAAGTACAATGTCGGCAGAAAGAGCTTTGGCAACGTCTCTATTAATTCGACCAGCATAAGGTTGTCGAGTAGTAGGGATTAACCCTTCAATAATGATGACATCATGTTGTTTTTCTAACTCAGAAATATTTTCAATGATCCCTTCTAAGACGACTTCATGATCACCATCAGCCATTTTCTCCTCAACATAACTTAAAGGAATAGAGTGGCTATGTTTTTCAGGCTCATTATGGTGTCGAGTATTTCGCGCTGGCTGAGAAATTGGCTTGAAATAACAAACGTTAATACCGCGCTGTTGGCATGCATGCATGGCACCTAATGCAATTGAACTTAGGCCAACACCAAAACCTGCGGGCACTAACATAATGCGATGCGACATAATGACTTCCTTTTAAATAGCGTTGATAACTTGTGCTGTTTGTTTGGCAATAACCCACTCTTCATTAGTTGGAATAACCAAACAGGCGCGACTTTCATTCGCTGCAATGTTACCTGATTTGCCAAATCGAGTTGCTACATTTAATTCGTTATCAATGGTGATATTTAATAACGATAATGATTGGGTTACCTGTGCTCTAACATAGTCAGAGTTTTCACCGATTCCACCGGTAAAAATGATAGCGTCTAGCGTTGATAACGATGCTGCATACGCTGCAATTTGTTTTGCAATCCGATAACAAAAAATATCTAAAGCGAGCTTTGCTTGCTCATTGCCAGCTAACATAGCTTCTTCTAACAGGCGGCAGTCGTTACTTAATTGCGATAGGCCTAAAAGGCCACTTTCTTTATTTAGTAAGTCGTTAACCTGCTTTTGTGTGTAACCTAAACTATTAATTAAGTGAAAGATAATACCAGGATCAATATCGCCACTTCGTGTCCCCATCACTATGCCTGATAGTGGTGTTAGCCCCATTGAAGTATCGACACTTAAACCATTTTCAATAGCGCATATACTCGAGCCATTGCCTAAATGAGCGCTAATAAAAGATCCTTTCAGCGCAGGTAGGTTAAGCAACTGTGATGCAGCTCGGCTAACAAAGTAGTGGCTCGTGCCATGGAAACCGTAACGACGAATACCATGCTGTTCATAAAGTGCGTAAGGTAGAGCATACAAGTAAGCCTTTTTAGGCATCGACTGATGGAAAGCCGTATCAAAAACAGCGACTTGTGGTAATGAAGGAAAGGCTTTTTCCGAGGCTTCAATACCAGTAATGTTTGCGGGGTTATGTAAAGGAGCTAGTTGCGATAGCCTATGCAGTGTTGCCATCACGTTGTTATCAATTAACGCAGGTTCACTGTATTCTTCACCGCCATGAACGACTCGATGACCAACCGCAAACACTGCTTCTTTGTATGAGTGCTGCGTCAAAAAATCAACAATGCTACGTAGCGCTATTTGATGGTCAAAAGGACTGGTGAGTGACTGTTTCTCTTTATTACCATCGACTTTGAAGGTGATGGTAGCTTGTTCAGTCATTAAACTTTGTGCGAGACCATTAAGCCTTTCATTACCAGTAGCAGGGTCGATAAGTGAAAACTTAATTGAAGAACTGCCACAGTTGATAACAAGTATAAATTTATTTTTCATAAACCTATTAATAATAAGACGTTAGAGCATGTAGTTCTACTATAGCTCGTTATTTCAGAAAAATATCTATCTGCATCGTTAAAACCAAAAAAATATAAGAAAAATATTCGGAGTAACTTTTCATGGGCAAAAGGATAGGCTAAGGTTACAATATTAATATGAGCGTTATTGAAATTATTAAATTAGGTCACAGATATTTGAAACTGTGGCCAGAAAGACCAGAACTTAGTGAGTATTTTCAAGAATACTATGCGATTTCGCTTGCGCGTTTTGTATGGCGAAACTTTTTAGGTTTTAGTTTATTTATTTTGCTGCTGTTTACGTTAGTGGCAGGACAGCAAAACATGAGTTTGTTGGTGTTTTACGTTGTTTTTGCATTATCAATGCCTATACAGGTGTTAGTGATGCTTGGTGTAAAAGCAGATAAAATGTTACCGCCTGGATTATCGTCTTGGTATAAAGAAGGCCTTGCCAGATATAATGAAAGTGGTGGTCAACTGCAACTTTCTAGTCAAAAACCACGCTATATAGACCTTGCCCAATTACTCAATTTGACCTACCAATCAAGTATAAAGTAGCTGGACTATTGGTTATTTTTATACAGGCGGATCATAAAGTCTGCTTGGCATGAAAAAGCCGAAATTTCTGCCAATTGGGCTTTAACTTCTTCACTGGCTTTGAAGGCAAAAGGTGTCATGGCCAGTAAATGAATCGCATCTTCACCTGATGTTATTGTCATGTCGTAAGTGAGTTGTTGTTGATGAACAAGTGTTAGGTTGCTGATAGCTTGTTTTTCGTCATCGTGCTGTTGTGCATCAATATAGATTTTTTGCTTTAATGACAACAAGTGATCTTTTGCTGGTGTTACTGTTAATAAGTAACCATGGTCTGCAAGTACACGGGTGTACTCTTCTTCTAAAATGGGCGCATAGACACAGGTCATCCAGTCAATACTGTTATCGTTAAATGGCAGCATTGACAGGGTACCAACGCTAAAATGACATGCTTTATATCGTTTGGCGGCTTTTTTAATTGCTTCTTTAGATATATCAATGCCGTAGACTGAATTGCTTTGTGTTTTGTGTTGATGAGTATAAAAACCTTCACCGCAACCGGCGTCAAACATACTGCCATTTTCTCGACCATATTGTTGATAAAGCGCAAGCATCGCATCGACTAATGGTTGGTAATAACCTTTATCTAAAAATGCGCGACGTGCATTTACCATCGCTTTATTATCGCCAGGACTTTTTGATTGCTTAAACTGCACGGGAAGTAGGTTGAAATAACCTTCCTTTGCTTGGTCAAAACTATGGTGGTTATCACAGCGTAACGTGCGCTGTGATTTAGAAAGCGGTAATTGGCAAAGCGGACAACGATAAAGTATAGACATAGATTTTAGAAGGCTAACCTAGGCTAGCCTTAGCTGTTGAGTAGTTATTTAAAAGTAGACCAAATTGGTGCGTGATCAGAAGGTTTTTCGATGCCGCGCAACTCATAGTCGATATCTGACTCGATACACTTGCTTGCAAAACTTGGTGTAGCAAGCACAACATCAATACGTAGGCCTCGGTTATCGTCAAAACCACGTGAACGATAATCAAACCAAGAGTACTTTTCGCCAGTATCTGGGTGTAATTTTCTAAAGGTGTCTTCAAAGCCCCAATCAATTAACGTTTTTAACCATTCACGTTCTTCTGGTTGGAAGCTACATTTCCCCGTTTTCAACCAACGCTTGCGGTTTGGTTCGCCTATACCGATATCTAAATCAACAGGAGAAATATTGATATCGCCCATCACCACAATATTTTCTTCATTGTCATGGTGATCGTTTAGGTACTGCATTAAATCTTTGTAGAATTGGCGTTTATATGGGAATTTCGTTTCATGGGCAATATTGTCGCCCTGAGGAAAATAGCCATTTAATACGGTAACAGGTTCGCCATGTTCATTGGTTGTTTTTACCATAATCATCCGCTTTTGAGCGTCTTCGGTATCAGTTGGGAAACCTTTAATGACTTCATCTGCAGGTTTTTTACAGAGCATGGCAACGCCGTAATGTGCTTTTTGACCATGAAAGTAAACGTGATAACCCATTGCTTCAACGTCAGCTAAAGGAAACGCCTCGTCATGGACTTTAATCTCTTGAAGGCCAATGATATCTGGGTTGTGCTTATCAATAAGCGCTTGTAATTGATGAAGGCGAGCGCGTAAGCCATTTATATTAAACGAGATGATTTTCATTTGTTTACCTTGGATTTTCTTTTATGTGTAAGCGAAAAGCGGTGTTAATCACGTTTGCCACTTACTTTAACATGTTGATGAAATTATAGATTGTTTAGTAATGCCATTAGCTTATCTTTTGAAATTGGCTTTTTTAAGTGCGATAGGGCGCCTAGTTCAGTCGTCTTTTTAATATCTTTTGATGATGCATTACCTGAGATAATAATGACTGGTATATGTTGACATTCTGGCATCGCTTTTAACTTTGCGAGCGTCTCAAAGCCATCCATTTCTGGCATGACTAAATATAGCAAAATAACATCAGGTTGAGACTTGGTTAGTTGCCTTAATGCATTGGCTCCAGAGATCGCAGCTTGTAGTTTTATCTCTGCTGGCAGTATACCTTTGATAAGGTGAATGTTTATTGGTTCATCGTCAACGATAAGTACGGTATTAATCATAATTTCCTAGGTACGGCTTAACTGTTATATTTGCGAGTTTAAATGTGATTGCAAGTCGAGAACATGAGTTTTCGCGCCTTCGAAGTCATAATCTTCTATTGATTTTCTCACTTGCGCTAACAAGTCACTTTGAGTAACAAGCATCGATTGCTCATCGATTTCTTCAAATGCTTCAATCGCATCAGTATCAAAATCATCTAAAAGTACCAGTAGTTTATCGACACGAGCTAAGATAAAGTCTTTATCATCATTTTTCAATGCTATGTCGGTTTTAATTGGTAATTGATTGAATGCTTTTAAAATAGAGTCTATCGCAACGTTAAGTTCTATCGTCAAACTCAACAAATAAGGCAATAGCTGACTCATTTCAGTATTTGTTTTAGTTGCTGACTCAAGATTTAACGCAAGAGACTGTATAGCTGACGCACCGATATTAGCGGCAACACCTTTTAATGTATGAGCAAAACGCACTGCGGTATCTATATCATCGCTAATAACGGCTTCTCTAAAACGCTCCTCAAAATTAGCTTCACGTTCCGTGAACTTTATGAGTAATTTCTTATGTAGGTGTTTATTACCTTGGCAAGTATTCAAGCCAAGTGATTTGTTAATACCCAACATATCAGGTATTTCAACATCACCTTCTGCTGCTGAAACTACTTTAGGTTTTTGAACAGCTTGTGGTGAAGACGGTGTTATCCATTTAGAGAGGCTTCCAAATAAATCTTTTACGTTAATTGGCTTGGCAATATGATCATTCATACCTACAGCAAGCACTTTTTCTTTATCGCCAACCATAGCGTTTGCTGTCATTGCTAAAATAGGTAAGTCTTTAAATTTTTCTTTGTGACGAATAATTTTTGTTGCTTCATAACCATCTAGTACAGGCATTTGACAATCCATCAAAACGCCATCAAACGTTTGTGATTCAAGCATCTCTATAGCAATCGCACCATTTTTTGCGGTGGAGACGATAATGCCGTTTGATGAAAGTATTTCAACGGCAAGCTCCATATTGATCTCGTTGTCTTCTACTAAGAGTATTTTGGCGCCACTTAACTTGTCGATAAGTTGTTGTGTATGCTCTCGGCGTGCTGAACTGCGACTCACGTCGATAACTTTACGACCAAGGGCATCCATAATTGAATCAAGCAAGGATGATGGTGTTACAGGCTTAGTTAAAAAGCTACTAATAACAACTTCTTGAGCGGCTCTATAGGCTTTTTCTTTACCGTATGCGGTTACCATAATTACGGTAGGTATGTTCTCTAGGGTTTCATCAGACTGAATAAGTCGTGTTGCTTCAATACCGTCAATTTTCGGCATTTTCCAGTCCATGATGACAAGGTTGTAATTATCAGTAGTGTCTTGAGCTTTAAGCATCGTTAAAGCTTGCTCTCCATCGATAGCTTGGTCAACGTGCAAATCAAATTGGCTCAGAATGCTTGTGAGAATTTCACGTGAGGTTTCATTGTCATCAACAACTAAAACCTTCAGGTTTTCTAACAGGCTACTTTCTTTGGGAATCCATGCGTCTTTCGTGAGCCCAAGATCAATGCTGAAAGAGAATGTACTTCCTTGACTCTCTTGGCTTTTACACCAAATTTTACCACCCATCATTTCAACAAGTCGTTTACTAATTGCCAGCCCTAAACCTGTACCTCCATATTTACGGGTGGTTGACGTATCAACTTGGCTGAATGATTGAAACAGCTTTTGTTGTTGCTTTGGCGATATACCGACACCTGTGTCTTTTACGTGAAATGCTAGTGTTACGGTTTCGTCTTGTTTAGCGATGTATTCAACACTAATAACGATATCACCAGATTCGGTAAATTTTACCGCATTATTCCCTAAGTTAATTAATACCTGACTAATTCTAAGCGGGTCGCCAACGAGTGAAGTAGGCACAGAATCTGGAATATTAAACATCAACTCGAGGTTTTTCTCTTCAGCTTTCAAAACAACGAGATTAGCAAGGTTGTCAAAAACATCTTCAAGCCTAAATTCAATATGCTCAATATCGAACTTACCAGATTCAATTTTCGAAAAGTCTAAGATGTCATTGATGATCCCTAGCAATGACTCGGCTGAGCGGTGTACTTTATCAATGTAGTTTGCTTGCTTAGCGTTTAACTGCGTATTGAGAGCTAATTGTGACATCCCGATAATGGCGTTCATCGGTGTGCGAATTTCATGACTCATATTTGCCAAGAAGTCACTTTTGGCTTGCGTCGCACTTTCAGCTTTATCTTTAGCTTCGATAAGTTCGTGCTCTAATGTTTTTCTTGCAGTGATATCGCGAATTGCGGCGAGCACCAACATGCCTTCAGCGGTTTCAATTGGGCTTAAACTGATTTCAATAGAAAGGGGCTCACCATTTTTCATAATGGCTGTTAAGTCTCTACCTGCACCCATAGCTCGGACAGTTGGCTGTTTGAAATAATTGCTTACCATGCCTGGGTGAGCTGCACGTAAATCATGAGGCAACAACACATCAATTTTCTTACCAACAAGTTCGTGAGTTTTATAACCCAGTACGTTTTCTACTTGCTTATTAACAAACGCTATGATGCCGCATTTATCAACCAAGATAAGGCTATCTGGCGCAGATTCTAGTAATCCTTGGAATTTTTGTTCGTTAACTTTTCTGTCGGTGATATCTAGGACTGAACCATGAATTTTTATCGCTTCATTTTTCTCGTCATATTCTGCTTGGCCTTGTTCGTAAACCCACAATGTGCTGCCATCTCGATGACACAAGCGATATTCAATTGTATAGGTGTCATGATTTTCACAAGCGTTGCTAACGGTTTTTTCTACATGTTCAATATCATCAGGGTGAACAAGTTGTCGCCATGTAATGACATGAGATTCAGTAAAGTGCTCAACATCATAGCCAGTCAATTTATTAACTTCATGGCTAATAAAGCTCATTGTCATACCATCACTAATATCACAAGTATATGCCATGCCAGGAATGGTATTTACTAAGGCACTAAAATGATTCTCTCGCTCGGTAATGCGCTCTATCAATAAGTTGCGCTCCTTAATACGTTTCTCAATTAGTCTAAGCATGATGGCTAAGGTCACACTAATGAGAAAAATAGTAAGAGGAGGAATAATATTGGTGATTGAACTAGACGGGTAAATTTTACTGTTAGCCGCTTGCGCGTGAATCGTCCAATGGCGGTTAGCTACGTCAAAGTTATATTCTTTTTGCAGGAATTCAAGGTTGTCATCGACATTGGCAACACGTGAACGATGATGATATAAAAAACCATGTTCTTTTTCTGCGCCATCATCTGAAAACGTCAAATTTAAACCCGCAGGTTCTAAAAAATTACTAAGAATTCGCTCAAACGTAGGCTGTAAATAGATAACGCCGGCAATTAAGCCGACAACGGCATCATTGTATGGCACGCCATCTGCTAACTTCAATTGGTCATAAACAGGCAAATTAATGATAACGCCGAATTCTTCTTTAGGTGTTTGAACCAGGTCAATACGGCTTGAGATACTTACACTGTTATTGGCAATAGCTTCTTGTATGCCTTGAACGGAATCGTTAGAGGCAATTAATAGCGGATTTATGCCTAATGCCGGTTCATTGCCTTTAATAGGTTCTACATATGCGACAGGAAAATAATAGGGTTGCTCTGGCGCAACAATGACATTGCCTTCATTGTCATAGGATTTTAAAAAGTAATGAATACCCAACTCATCTGACAACGCTTTTTCGAAGGAACTTCTACTTTGATGAGAAACTTTAGGTAGCCATTCAATTGCAAGTAAACCTTTAAATTTATTCAATTCCGACATCGTTACGCTTTTAAATTCTGCTCGCGTTATCAAATCGTCTACGTAATAGGTATTTCTCACGTAGCGCAGCACTTCAATATAAAAGTTTATGCCTTGCTCAAGGGTTTTACCGTGTTGATTAACTCGGTGTTCAAACTTTAAACGGGTTTGTGTTTTTATGTTAGTACTGAGTAATTGGTAGATAGAGAACGATAAAATACTACCAAGAATCACTACTACTAACGGCATGTTAATTCTAGAGGATTGATTTTTATGTGTTTTAGCACGATCTTTGGCATTGATGATGAAAATAATACTTAGCGTTGCAAAAATGCCGCAAATAAGGATACCTTCTGCTGCAAGGCCTGAATTCATACTGTATTGATCTTCAACTTCTCTGTAATAACGATGAATAGCTTGCCATGATGTTAAGGTTAACGTGATGCCAAATATGCCAATGGGTATCGTTAACCAGTGTTCATATAGGCTTAAATAGTTATGTTTTAGTTGTTCTTTATAACAATACAAAAACGTAGCTAATGCTGAAAGCATAAAGGCAAACGATGTATGTACTGCCATTTTAGTTAAGCCAGCCCAACCCCATGATGTTTCAACGGTAAAATACTCGGCGAAAGCAACTAAACCAAACGACAACACGCAACTAGCTAATATACTTAGGACGGCATTAGAGTATTTGTTTTGTGTCGTTGAAATGATGTAGCCTAAACCGCATAAGGCAAAGCAAACCGCAGTATCCGGAGCCATTCTGCCTGGGTGCGTGACCCTTACATTGATATAGTGCTCCATCAATGCTTGATCGATACCTAGATTGATACCCAATATAAATTGGCTTAGGGTGATTAAACCGAGTAAAAGTAGAAAGCTACCAACAACATATAATGCACGTTGGTATTGTTTATTCATGAAAAAACCGCCAAGACCTAAAGCGAGGAAGCCCAACGCAGTGTTGTACTGCATGGGAACAAAAGCTTGGTTTATTTGGATGAGGGTTTCGTTATGTGTGTACCAACCGTAGATAACGACTAAGCCGATTGCTGCTGTTAGAAGACATAACAGCTTTACAACGGATTCAAGGCTATTGCTGCTGTTAGAAGACATAACAGCTTTACAACGGATTCAAGGCTATTGTACAGGTGTTGGTGCTTCATAAATTAATCGGCTTATTAAAGAAAATCCTTTATTAGTTCAAAGCTTATCTCATAATACAGGGGATTTCTAACCCTATATAGGCTTTATTTTAGTGATGTAAAACAATGTCATCATAGCGAGTAAAATAAGAGTTCCACCTAGCATGATGGCCCAAATACTGCCATATATGGCGATAAAACTACCTAACAAGGCCATCGTGACATTGGATATTGAGAATCCTGTGGTAAGAAGCCCCATTAGCCGCCCTTGATGTTCGTTCTGGTGTTGCTCTGAGATATAAATAGGCAATAAGCCATTAAAAAGTGCAATCGCAACACCGATTGACGCATAGCCAAGCCATACAGTCAAAGCACTGAAAGTAGGGTGACTAAAGAGCAAACATGCAAGACCAAATAACCCGATATATACCCCTCTTAACATGCCAAACTTGCGCTTAAACGGGGTGACAAATAAAGCACTCGTTGCCACCATAAAGGTTGTTAACAGCGCAGTAATCGTGCCAATGTCAGGTGAATTAAAGTTAAAGCGTTCAACGAGCCACACAGGATAAAAGCTGTAAAAAGCATTTAAGCCTAAGGTAACAAGCAAGTAGACAATAAATAGACGTTTAATCGATGGTACCTTAAGCAGTCCAAGGGAGTTTTTCTGAACGATAAGTTGATACCACGAAAACTTTTCATTGTTAGTTTTTGTTGGCTCATGATTAAGAAATAGGAAGACGCACAAACAAGCAAGCGCTAGCGAACATGCAGCAACATAAAATACAATTTCAGCGCCAAAAGGCTGCAAGAACCCGCCGGCTAAAGGCCCAATTAACCAACCCGCGTAAGTTGTTGCATTAATTAAACTAAACGAACGCGTTTTATCTAACGTTTTTGACAAATCAATGGCTACAGCTTTGGCAATACTTATATTGCCTTCACACAACCCTGTAAAAATACGCGTAATGACAAACAATGGGTAGTGCTCGCTAACTAGTGCGTATGCAGACAGCAAATAACCTAGCATTGAACCAAATAGTGAAATGATAAGTACTTTTTTACGGCCATAAACATCAGAGGCCGCGCCAATAACTGAACTACCAATGAGCACTCCTAACGGGTAAACCGCAAGCAACATACCCAAGAGTAATTTAGGATGAATGCCGCCAAATGTCGTCAATGGCGAAACTTCATTTAAAAAGAGTGGCGCTAAGATGGGGTAGGGCAAGGCAATGCCTGCACAACTTAACAACACAACGAGCATCATTGTTAATAACGCGTTAATCGCTTGTTGTCTTTGCATTTTCTACTACTTATAGGGGTTTAGATACATGATAGCTAGGCGAAGGGGATTGTAAAGACAAAGTTCTTGTTCTAAGTATTGATTATTCCGCTATTCTCAAAATGTAATTAATTGTTTTAATAGGGTAACATCATGTAGTTACAGTTGTTATCGTAATGTTAAGGGTATAATCTAATACCATCAATTTGTAAACGTTTTATACGGAAACTTAACAAATGGGTAAGCTTCTTTACCCAAATGTTAATAAAGCTAGCCAAGGCACGGGCTACAATTCTAAATAGGAGAATAAGAAATGGCTGAAAATAAGTCAGTAAAGAAAATTCTATTGGTTGAAGATGATCGTCAACTTTCAAATCTAATTACAGAATTTTTAGAGAGCGAAGGTATGCATGTTAAACAAGAGTTTCGTGGTGATACTGTAGCGAAGCGTGTTGAAACTTTCACACCGGATCTTATTATTCTCGACGTCATGCTACCGGGTAAAGATGGCTTTGCTGTTTGTCGTGATTTACGCCCTACTTTTAATGGACCAATCCTTATGCTAACAGCTAAGGGTACTGACTTTGATCAGGTTCTTGGTTTAGAAATTGGCGCTGACGATTACGTTATTAAACCCGTAGAACCACGTGTTTTATTAGCTCGTGTAAATGCCTTATTACGTCGTGGACAATTACCTCAGTCTAGCAATGAAGCAGCTGACTTAACGATTGGCGAGTTATTCATTTCTCGTGGCTCTCGTCAGGTGACGTTATCGGGTGAAAATATTGAACTCACTAGCCAAGAATTCGACTTATTATGGTTATTAGCTAGCCGCGCCGGCGAAGTACAAAATCGAGACTATATTTACAAAGCTGTTGTTGGACGTGAATACGATGGCATGGATAGATCAGTTGATGTGCGTGTTTCAAGATTACGCAAAAAGTTACATGATAGTAACGAGACTCCGTTTAGAATAAAGACTATCTGGGGTCAGGGCTACTTATTCGTGCCTGACGCTTGGTCGTAAACCCTACTTGAATGTTAAAGGGGGGTTTACTCCCCTTTTTTTATGTAAAGATCGATTATTATTTATGAGACTTGGCCGTACCTTTTTTAGCCTTTATTTGCTGATCGTTTTTTCTTTGTTGACCATTATGTGGTTCTTAGATCAAGCCTGGCATTTTTATTTAGAGCAAGATGTTGATTCATACGATGGTTATAAAGTCGTGATGAAGGCAGCTGAAGATCACCTACTTGAATTTCCACAAGAACAGTGGCCAGAAGAAATTAAGCGTATATCAGAAAAGTTTCAAATTGATTTGAATATGCGATTGATGCCGACGATTAAAAAGCTCACTAAAGATGATCAAGAACACTTAGCAAAAGGTAAAACCTATATCTTTTTGAAGGGCGATGACGTTATGTTGCATCACCTCATCGGTAAAACAGAAGAAGTCCTTATCTTAGGTCCTATGCAAATTCCTACTAGGCCTGAACTCGCAACATTCGGCCGCACGTTAATTCTCGTTATTTTTGGTATTCTTATTTTCTTTTGGCTGTGGCCATTATCTCGTGATTTAGACTCGTTAGATAAAACAGCGAGAAAAATTGGCGAAAGTCATTTTGATGTACAAGCACCAAAGGCGATGACGGCAACAATAAGTCCATTAACGAAAACCTTTAATATGATGGCTATTCGGTTAAAGAATTTAGCCAATGCTCACAAAGAGTTAACTAGTGCCGTTGCTCACGAGTTACGAACACCATTAGCTCGAAGTCGCTTCGCACTTCAAATGTTAGAGAATGCTAAAGACGACGAGAAGCGACTTAAATACATTCGTCAGATCGATAGCGACACAAAAGAGCTTGATGAATTAATTAATGAATTATTGATTTACTCGTCGCTGGAGTCTGACCGCCCACAGTTAAATTTTGCTGATTATAATATTAATCAGTTGATTGAAAGCCATATTACCAAGTATGAACAATACGATGGCAAAATTGAGATAAAAAATAAAGTTGGGCAGTTATATGTTGAACTTGATAAACATTTTATCAACCGCGCAATTGCCAATTACATCACTAATGCGATCAAATACGGTGAAGACCTTATCGTGATAACGATTTTTATAGAAGGTGATAATGTGGTTATTGATGTAGATGATAATGGCAGCGGTGTAGATGATGCAATTAAGCCAGATGTCTTTGAAGCGTTTACTCGCGCCGATAAAAGCCGCAATAAAGATGACGGTGGCTTTGGTTTAGGTTTAGCTATAGTTGAACGGATTATGGAGTGGCACCAAGGTAGTGTGCTGGTTGAAGATAGTCTATTAGGCGGTGCTAAATTTCGACTAAAATTTCCGATAGTTCAATAAATTACTAAAGCAATTCGTTTAATGACCGATATAGTTTTTAATCAAACTTTATCGGTCATGTTGTTTTGGAAATCGATACACTTTTAGTCAATGAATCTCAGCTTGGAGCGCAGTTAAATCACTGTGTTCATGACAAACGTCGTAGTGATTTTTCACTGATGCTTGCCATGTTAAGTCAAGACGTAAGAGACTTTAGTGAATTTCAACAAGATCAAGAGAATAAAGCCGAGCAGATAAATACTGATAATGATTTGCGAAGCCTCTTTGAGTTACCTGAACCTGAGCCTCTAGCATTAAAAAGTTTAGAAGAAGTCACTTCGTTTAATCAAGCCGCTACGGTAGAAAGTGAATTGTTTGACGATGTACGTTTATCGCAATGTATAGCGCCTAAACCATTGTCATTTAGAGATGATAAGTCTTATATTCCAACGCAAATTAAAGCTAATTTATCACTATGCCAACAACATCGATTAGCGCACCAAGGTAAAGATTCGATTGCTTCACCTCAACCGGCTAATGTCGCTTCTTGGTTAAAAAACGTTAAAACGGCAATGGCTAAATCAGCTTCGATTTCACTCCACAGCATTGTTTAAGTTTTTTCATTGAGCCACAAGGGCAGGGATCATTTCGTTTAGGTCTATCCAGTGCTTGATGATTTAAAATATCACCATCTACATATCGCCATACTTTTTGTTGGTTAATCTGTTCTTGTTCGAATCGTGAATGCTCTCCAATTTTATATAATTTTCGATTTTCTGCATAAGTCGCGATAAAGGTGACTGTTGTATCACTTGTTTTTGAAACTTCAAGCTTGAGCCAGGTTGTTGCTTTTGCCCACTCTTCTAGTTCACTAAGTGATAAACCTGCCTGCTTGTCGCTATGATAAGTATCAAATATATACTGGCTTAATGTTAAGGCGTAAGCACTGTACCGAGAACGCATTAATTGCTCTGGTGTTTGTGCTTGTTGGCTATTTGTATGAAAAGGTTCGCAACAGTTGGTATAGGTTTGTTGGCTTTGGCATGGACATAACAACATTGGAGAATCGACCCTAAAAACTAGAGTCGATAGTATAAAGCTACCGGCTTTTAATGAACAGTTAAAGGCGCCTCTAATACAATAAAGTCAGTATTTGAAAGTTGCGCTTGTTGGCTAAGCCAGTCAATTTGGTTCTGGGCGAAAAGTTGTTTACATAATACAACTGCACTGCAATTTCCTTTTCTAAGTGCCTTGTGGATACTTTTGGCTTCAATTCTTACTTTATTACTGTGCACTTTGAGAATCTTGTTAGTGTCGACATCATTACCCTGCGATAGTGACTTAAGCGCAGTATCTTCAGGATCAATCATGAGTATCCATTTATTTTCAGCCTTATGGTTACTATAGATATTGGCAAGTGTTTTCTGTTGTTGCTGAATAACATTATTCTTTACGATTTTCGTTGCTTGCATGTCCATCAAATTTCACCTGTATATTATCTGTATAAATTAACAGTACTGTAATTTAAAACAGTTTTCAACAATAAATTGATATTTTTTTAAACAATAACAAAATTCGACATAAGTAAAGTTGATACCTATGCCGTAGTAAAAGTAAAAAAGTATCTAGGAGTCAATAAAGGGTAAAACAGTGGCCAGCGCACATTGGCGTGCTAATCCAACCATTCAAGTTCATCTATCACAAGACGCGCCTGAGCCAACGTACAATTAGATTTAGTCATTAGCTCATTGACGGTAATATTAGGGTTGCGCTTGGCTAATGCCAGCAAACTTTCATGGGTAGTGTATTCAACATGGCTAGATAGTTTTTTAACTAACCATTGCCAACTTTCTTCATTACTGCGCGCGATGTCATGAACAATTTGCTCAAGTTGCTCCGTAGTGCCAGTTAACTGCCAATTACGCGAACGCCCAATTCTGTTTAACGCACAGCCATGATCTCGTATCAATGCTTTTAACGCATAAGCTTTCAGAGATTTCCTCAAAAAAGACGGTAAAATAATCGTAATTAAAGCGGCCACAATATTAATAAATTAGTTTGTTAAACACCCATCATAACATCAAAAAAAAAGCCAGCAAATTGCTGGCTTTGTTTTTAACAATTTGATACTTACCACTTTTTCTTCGGCTGAAAAAGCATATCTAATTCATCTTCTTCTTCTTTCGCTTTTTTCGCTCTGTCTTCAGCATTTGCTGATTTAAGCTGCGTAGTAATTTCGGCTAGCTTGTCAGATACTTCAGCTTTCTTTTGGATAGCGTACTCTGATTGATTTGGATGATCAGTAAGCGTTTGAAGTGCTTTTTCGTAGTATTGGCGAGCAGAACCGACCATGTCGTTACTGTATGCTTGGTTACCGCGCTTAACGAGGCTCTCAATATTTATTTTCAATTGCATCGAATCTAATCGTTTATCTTCCATGCTAAATACTTGAGGATCTATCACACCTTTTGTAAGTTCGCTTTTCAGTACAACGCGTAATTTCTTAATTAACTGCAAAATGGCAATAATTTGCTTTTCGTTGTCTGGCAAAATAAATTGCTCATCTTTGCCAGTTGATGCTTGAGCTATGTCTTTTGCACTATCGATTCGAGATTGCAGCTCATCAACACGTGAAGCGGTCGCTTTAGATTCGGGAGATAAGTTTTTCATTTCTTTTGCCGCATTCAAACTTCTGCGGTGAAGAATTAGGCTGAGATTTGGCGAAGCAGGGATATTAGACAGGTTAATAATGAGCTCTTCATTCTCATCAATAATAGCCTTTTGCTTAGCGATTTTTGCGCGCTTTTCTTGTTCTTGTTTTTGTTTTTGTTGCTGAATGGCGTTAACAACCACTACGATAACAATCAGTATGATTATTAAGCCGATAATAATAGCGACCATATTTCACTTCTCAGTTATGATTTTACAGACTCTTAGCAGTCTACAAAAAATGCTTCTATAAGCATAGCCTAAATCTTGTTTTTTTCATTGATGATAGTTAGATAGCTAGTTAATAGGGGGCTTTTGGTAATTTTATTATCAAGATATTAAATAAATTTTAACAGTTGATAAAAATAATATGGAATATTAGAGCGTTTTTGTATATATTTTTGATATAAGTAAATTAACTAAGATGCATTATGAAGCTGCAACAACTCCGTTATATCGTCGAAGTCCTAAATAATAACTTAAACGTTTCTGCCACAGCTGAAAGTTTATATACCTCTCAGCCGGGCATTAGTAAGCAAGTTCGTATGCTTGAAGACGAGTTAGGTATTCAGATTTTTGGTCGTTCAGGTAAGCATTTAACCCATGTGACCCCAGCGGGTAATGAGGTGATAAATATTGCCACTGAAATTTTGTCTAAAGTTGAAGCAATAAAAGCAGTAGCTCGTGAGCATACTCAACCTGATGAAGGTAAGCTACGTATAGCAACTACACATACGCAAGCGCGTTATGCTTTGCCAGATATTATTCAAGGGTTTGTTAAAAAGTTTCCAAAAGTGTCTTTACACATGTATCAAGGTACGCCAGCTCAAATTAGTGATGCTGCGTCGAAAGGTGAGGCTGACTTTGCAATTGCGACTGAGTCTATGCATCTATATAACGACCTTATTATGTTGCCGTGTTACCACTGGAACCGCAGCGTCATCGTAAGAAAAGATCACCCGCTAGCAATGATGAAAGATATATCGATTGCAGATATCGCGCAATATTCATTAGTCACTTACGTTTTTGGCTTTACTGGGCGTTCTGAATTAGATACGGCGTTTAAAGAAGAAGGTTGTGAGCCTAAAATTGCCTTCACAGCGACCGATGCTGATGTAATCAAAACTTATGTTAGATTAGGTGTCGGTGTTGGTGTTATTGCGACAATGGCATTAGATGACGAACTTGATAGTGATTTAGTGCGTATCGACGCAAGTCACTTATTTAAAGCAAGCACAACGAAGATTGGCTTTAGACGTGGTACTTTCTTAAGAAGTTACATGTTTGATTTTATCGAGCGCTTTGCACCGCACTTAAACAAAGATTTGGTGACAAAAGCCGTGTTATTGAAAAACAATGCGGAAATAGAAGAAATGTTTGCTGATATTGAGTTGCCAGTTAAATAACTCACTAGAGAGAATAGAAAAAAAGCCCTTAACGAAAGTTAAGGGCTTTTTTGATTAACATTCAATAATGTTTACTGCTAAACCACCACGAGAGGTTTCTTTATATTTGGTTTTCATGTCATTTCCTGTATCCCACATGGTTTTAATCACTTTATCTAATGACACTTTTTGTGTGCCATTACCACGCAAGGCTAGGCGAGAAGCATTAATCGCTTTAACAGCGCCCATCGCATTTCGTTCAATGCAAGGTACTTGAACTAAGCCACCAACCGGATCACAGGTTAAACCAAGGTTGTGCTCCATGCCTATTTCAGCGGCGTTTTCTACTTGATCAGGGCTACCGCCCATAATTTCAGCTAATGCGCCAGCAGCCATTGAACAGGCTACGCCAACTTCACCCTGACAACCGACTTCAGCGCCTGAAATTGACGCGTTAGTTTTGTACAAAATACCAATTGCTGCTGCTGTTAATAAGTAACGAATACAATCTTCGTCTTCAACAGGTTTCACAAACTTATCGTAGTAGCAAAGTACGGCAGGGATAATACCGGCAGCACCATTAGTAGGTGCTGTTACAACACGGCTACCTGCGGCATTTTCTTCGTTTACTGCCAAAGCAAATAGATTCACCCAGTCCATCGCAGTCAATGGATCATTTGAGTTTTCTACAGATAACGTTCTATGAAGCGCAGGTGCACGTCTAACAACTTTTAAACCACCAGGTAAAATGCCTTCTGTTCTAATACCGCGCTGAACAGACTCGTACATTGCTTTCCAAATGTTAACGAGGTTTTCACGAATGGTTTGTTCATCGTTAAGGCATTTCTCGTTGTTCATCATCAAGGTACTTATACTGATACCTTTGCTTGTTGCTTCTGTGATGAGTTCGTCAGCAGTCGTAAATTTATGTGGGCGGTCAATATTGCTGTGGAAAGAAAGCGCTTTATCTTTTTCTTTTTCAAACTCACTGTCTTCAACGATGAAACCACCGCCAATCGAGTAGAAGGTTTTCTCTAACAGCAAAGTATCGCCAGAATATGCGTAAAGTGTCATGGCGTTAGCATGTGCTGGCAGCGTTTTACGGCGATGGTAAATAATGGCGTCCCCTTTAGGGAAAGCTACTTGATGCGTACCATTAACTAAAATAGTTTGCGAAGACTCAACTTGCGCGAGCGTTTCATCAATTTTTTCTACTGGGATATCTTCAGGCGTTTGACCTGTTAACCCTAAAATGACGGCCTTACCCGTACCATGACCTATACCTGTTTGACCTAACGAGCCAAAGAGTTCCGCTTTGACACGATCAATTTGAGCTAATTTTTTTAATTTAACCAACTCATCAACAAAAAGTTTTGCTGCACGCATCGGGCCAACTGTATGAGAGCTGGATGGGCCGATGCCAATAGAAAACATATCAAATACACTAATCATGCTTAAAACCTGAATAAATATTGTAATAAATGTAATTATTTTGAATTATCTTCGGCAATAGTAACTGAAAGTTATCTTGTTGAACAACAAAATATATTCCGATATCGCTATTAGTATAGTCTTTGAACGCTATGAAATGTTAATTGCTATACAAGGCGCTTAGTTTGTTGAAGATGATTGGCAAAATCTTTCAACATGGCGGCAGTAGCTCCCCATATATTGTGATCTTGATAGGGGATGAATGTCACTTGATAGGGCTGCCCTTTAATTTGTGTATCAACATGCAGGTGATTTTGCACATCTAAACAGTGACTTAATGGGACAAAAAAAACTTCATCAACTTCATTTTGGTCAATATTGGTTTCAATCGGTGGCTCAAGAAACCCTATAACAGGCAATACATCAAAGCCTGAAATGGTCTGATAAGGGTTTAAGCAACCAAGCAACTTAATTTGATTTCTAGCGATGCCGATTTCTTCTTCAAATTCACGTAAGGCGGTAATAGTCAGGCTTTCATCACTTGGTTCAGCTTTTCCTCCGGGAAAACTCACTTGTCCTGCATGGTGCTTTAGGTGAGCTGAGCGTCGGGTAAGCAGGATTTCAAGCTGACCATTTCGTTCAGTAATTGCGATAAGCACGGCTGCTTGTCTGGTGGGCTTATTTGATACCAGTTCATAACGAAATTGGTGAGTTGAACAGTTTAAAGGAGATAAATTGAATAAACGATAAAATTGCGCTTTATCCATGTTACCTCCTTTGTTATTTATTATTTGTTATCAGTTAATTGGCTTAGAATTGGCAGTATCTTGTTAACTTTATCAAACGTTTCTTGATATTCGTCATCGGCTTTTGAATCTGCAACGATGCCACCGCCAGCACTGCAATAGATATGATTGTTATAACAGGTTAACGTGCGAATAGTGATACTCGTATCCATATTGCCGCAAGCAGATATATAGCCTATAGAGCCACAGTATATATTTCTTCGGTGCGGTTCAAGCGCTTCGATGATTTCCATCGCTCTAATTTTTGGGGCGCCCGTAATTGAACCTCCCGGAAACGCTCCTCGCAAAAGATCAACGGATAACTTGTCCGCAGCTAAATCACCTTCAACGGTGCTTACAAGGTGATGCACAGCAGGGAAGCTTTCGATATCAAATAGTTTTGGTACTTGCACAGAGCCGGCGCGACAAGCCTTTGATAAATCGTTACGCAATAAATCGACGATCATCAAGTTCTCCGCTTTATCTTTTGTTGCATTTAATAAGTCGGTTTTATTGGCTTGATCAATTGCTTGATCTTTACTGCGAGGACGTGTGCCTTTGATTGGCTTAGTTTGGACTTTATTTTCCTTAACTTGAATAAAGCGCTCAGGAGAAATACTTAAAACACTTAATTCTTCTAAGTTGATAAACGCTGAAAAAGGAGCATTATTGTGTTCACGCAAGGATAAATACGCGGTAAATTCATCGCCAACATAATGGGCATTAAATCGTTGCGTTAAATTGATTTGATAACAATCGCCAGATAATAAAAAGTCTTGAATCTTTTCAAACTTTTCGATGTATTCGGCCTTGGTCATATTAGCGTGCCAATCGCTTGTTAACATAAACGGCGTTAGTGACAGAGGCGCTTTAGCTTGGCTAATTAACTGTTTAGTAAGGGCGTTGCGTTTAGAGTCTTCACAAAATAAATACACCTGATTTTGACGCTTGTCGATGATAATTGCCTGATCATAAATGCCAACAGCCATGTCATAAATATCAAGATCATTATGGGCCGCGGTTGGTAGTTTTTCGAATTGACGCCCTAAGTCATAGCTAAAGTAGCCAACAGCACCACCGCTAAATGGAAGCGGGCTTTTGACAATATCGACGTCACAAAAACATTGATTAATTTGTTGTTCAACCGCAGTTAATGGATCACGAGTTGTTACGTGTTCTTGATCATTTTGCTTAACGATAGTTTGGCCATGTTTGCTCATAACTTGCGCTACAGGTTGCCAGACAAAAATATCAAAACGGTTGTCTACGTGCTCACTGTTACATGAGTCTAACCACATCGACCATGGCTTTTGTGCCATAAACTTAATGATGGCTAATGCATCCGGTGTGGATGTATTTGCCATTAATTGAGATGAGAACCGAACGGGTTGTATATTTGTTTGCAACGTAAACTCAATGATATTTATCAAAATGATTCGAAAACCCTCGCTAAAATCCCTAGCGAGACGCATTTAAGCAGGGTATCATATCGGCAAAATTATAACTTTCAACTAAAGTTTACTTAGCTGTGAGTACTTGAGTTGAAGAAATGAAAAAGAGAGACTCATGACAATTATAAAGCAAGAAGATTTTATCGAGAGTATTGCTGATTCATTGCAATATATTTCGTACTACCATCCTATCGATTTTGTTCAAGCGCTTGAAAAGGCTTATCACAAAGAACAAAGCACGGCGGCAAAAGACGCTATCGCTCAAATCCTAATTAACTCAAGAATGTCTGCCCATGGCAAACGACCTATTTGTCAAGACACCGGCATAGTGACATGTTTTGTTAAAGTCGGCATGGACGTAAAGTGGGATAAAACGGATTTAACCGTTCAACAAATGGTTGATGAAGGCACTCGACGTGCTTATTTGAACCCTGATAATCCATTGCGTGCATCAATTGTTGCAGACCCTGCAGGTAGCCGTAAAAACACGAAAGACAATACGCCTTCAGTGGTTCATTTAGATCTAGTTGCCGGCGATCACGTTGAAGTGATGATCGCAGCGAAAGGCGGCGGAAGTGAGAACAAAACTAAAATGGCGATGTTAAATCCGTCTGACTCAATAGCTGACTGGGTAGTGGAAACATTACCTAAAATGGGGGCAGGTTGGTGTCCACCAGGTATGTTAGGTATAGGTATTGGCGGTACGGCAGAAAAAGCCGGTGTACTAGCTAAAGAAAGTTTAATGGATCCTGTCGACATTCAAGAGCTACTTGAACGTGGTCCACAAAACGCTGAAGAAGAGTTACGTTTAGAAATTTATGAGCGTGTTAATAAACTAGGTATTGGTGCGCAAGGTTTAGGTGGTTTAACCACGGTTGTTGACGTGAAAATTAACTCTGCGCCAACTCATGCAGCTTCAAAACCTGTTGTTATGATCCCTAACTGTGCGGCAACGCGCCATGTTCATTTCCACCTTGACGGTTCAGGCCCTGCTGAGTTGACACCGCCTAAACTTGAAGAGTGGCCAGAAATCACTTGGGAAGTTGGTGAGAATGTTCGTCGAGTAAATGTTAATGAGCTGAAAAAAGCTGACGTAAGTGATTGGAAAACAGGTGAAACTGTTTTACTTTCAGGTAAAATTTTAACCGGTCGTGATGCAGCGCATAAACGTATTCAAGACATGGTGAATAAAGGTGAAGAACTACCAGTAGACTTTACTGATAAGTTTATTTACTACGTAGGCCCAGTTGATGCTATTGGTGACGAAGCGGTTGGTCCAGCAGGCCCTACAACGGCGACACGTATGGATAAATTTACCGATATGATGCTTGCTCAAACGGGCTTATTAGGCACAATTGGTAAAGCTGAACGTGGCGCAGCAACGTGTGAATCAATTAAAAATAACAAGTCTGTTTACTTAATGGCTGTTGGTGGCGCTGCTTACCTTGTGTCTAAAGCAATTAAACACGCTAAAGTTGTTGCTTTTGAAGACTTAGGTATGGAAGCGATTTACGAATTTGACGTAGAAGATATGCCTGTTACCGTTGCTGTTGACAGCACGGGTGAATCTGCGCACGTTACTGGCCCAGCAATTTGGCAAGCGAAAATTGAAGATCTTGATAAAGCGTTAAGCTAAGCACGCTTTTCATTACGAGAAAAAGCGCCGACAAGGCGCTTTTTTATTGCGCGAATTAAACGAATACTGAGTTATAAAGTAAAGGGTAAAAATCAATCAAGGTAATTCATCAAAAAAATGTCTAGATTTTAAACAAAAGGTGCTAACCTATTGAAATAACAATAAGCATTTAGGGGCTAGGAATGCTCTTTGATAGTTTGCCGTCATTACCCAATTTTCACGCACTGTTTGTGTTGCTTCTTACATTGGGCGCACTCTATTTATTTAAACGAGATGATGTTGCATTAGAAACGTCGTCATTAGCCGTTATTGCGATGCTCACCGTTAGTTTCGCCTTATTTCCTTTTAATGATGGTACTGAAGACTTAAACCCTGTGATGTTTTTTCATGGTTTTGGCCACGAAGCTTTAGTGACCGTATGTGCGCTCATGATCATTGGTCAATCTATTGTCTTAACTGGCGCGCTTGAGCCTATTGGCAGAAACCTTTCAAGGCTTTGGAAGGTTAGCCCATCTTTCTCATTACTTTTTACGTTAATTATCGCAGGCGGGTTAAGCGCATTCGTGAATAACACGCCAGTTGTTGTTTTGTTGTTGCCTATCTTAATTAGTGTTGCTATTCGCACCCAATCTAACGTCAGTGGTATGTTGCTTCCAATGGGGCTTGCTACGTTAGTTGGCGGTATGTTTACGACTATTGGAACGTCAACTAACCTACTTGTTGTTAGTGTTGCTGCTGACATGGGCATGGAACGTTTTGGTATGTTTGACTTTGCACCTATTGTTTTAGTGGCCGCTTTTGTTGCTTTACTTTATTTATGGCTAGTAGCGCCTAAAATTTTGCCAGAACGAGATGCTTCTCTTCCTGATACTTCACCACGCCTATTTAGCGCTTATTTGTATGTTGGGGAAGATTGCCCGTTAGTTGGTGAGAAAGTTTCAAAAGCTATTAAGCAAACAGACGGCATGATGAAAATAGAAAGTATTCAACGTGGTAAAGACTTCCATAAGTTATTACCCCTGCCTGATACAGTGATCAAAGTGAATGATCGGATTCATGTCAAAGACTATCCAGATCGCTTAAAAGAATACGAAAACGTTTTAAAAGCTACGTTGCATTCAGGAAAACATAAAATAGACGCAGAGCATCCGTTAGAAGCCGGGAACCAAGTACTTGCTGAAATTGTTGTTATTCTCGGCTCTGGCTTAATTGGTAAAACATTAAAGCGCGCCAATTTTAGCTCTGAATATGGCATTTCAGCTATTGCCCTGCATCGAGAAGGCAAGCCAATGGACATAGAGCGCCAAAGCATAGGCAGTATTCCTTTAAGGGTTGGCGATATTCTTTTGGTACAAGGAGAGTCTGAACAAATAGAAGAGTTAAAATCTCAACAAGGCATATTGGTTGTTGATGGCGCTTCTAAAGTTGTACAAACTAAAAAAGCACCTGTTGCATTAGCGGTTATTTGTGGTGTGGTGATGTTACCTGTATTTGATATATTGCCGATTGTCATAAGCTCTATTTGTGGTGTGTTCGTTTTATTAGCATCTCGGTGTTTAAACTGGGGAGAAGTTGCTTCGTCACTCAGTACTCAAGTTATATTAATTGTGGCTGCATCATTAGCACTTGGCGCAGCTATGGTTAAAACAGGCGCAGCGCAATATTTAGCGGAAGCTTTTGTTGCTATCTCGTCATCACTACCGGTAGGTGGGGTTTTAGCTGCGTTAATGTTGTTACTCGCCATTTTGACCAACGTTGTATCTAATAATGCAGCTGCGGTTATTGGCACGCCTATCGCAATTTCAGTTGCCCAACAACTTGGCGCGCCACCTGAGCCTTTTGTGCTTGCCGTACTTTTTGGGGCTAATTTAAGTTACGCCACGCCAATGGCTTATAAAACTAACTTATTAGTGATGAACGCGGGTGGTTATCAGTTTTCAGACTTTGTTAAAGTTGGTGTGCCGCTTATCTTTTTGATGTGGATAGCATTATCTATCACGCTAAATATTATCTACCTATCGTAACTATCGTAACTATCGTTTTCTTTCTATTTTAGGTTTTTAGTCCGCTCTGAAATTGGCCAGTGCCGTTTTTGATCTAGGTAGGAATATTTTCATAGGTTTTGATGGGAATTTATCCTAAACCCCAAATATTTGAGTTAACATCGTAGAACAGCTTTTCGAGCTAAACATCATTTACTCATCGAAGAATTGTATGGCTAAATTACTTTTGAATAATAAAAAACGATAGTTATTAATCACTAACAAGACCGTTACTGGATTTTTGTGATTGAGTAAGTAAATAGTGTTGTCGTTGAGTTTGAGGTTTTATAGCCAAAGTACTGGTTACTTCAATAGAAGAAATATAGTGATGTTTATGTTCGTTTATTTTGATAGAGAACATATCTATCCTTACGTTGTGGTTCGAGTAATCTTTATCATCGACAGTAATTGCTAGTTTACCAGGATCAAATATTGCGTAATATTTATCATCTTGACCGTTTACGTTCGAAAACCTTGTCCAACCTGGATCGTTTCCAATACGAACTTTAGTCAGAAAGTCTTTTTTATGAACGTCTATGCGATTTCCGTCAATTATCAAGTTTATTCTTTTAGGGAGATAATAGGATATAACATCTAACTCTCCTGCAGCAGCAGACAAAAAGTTAGCCATAACTTTACAACTATCTAAGGAACAATTTCCTGAACCCTTCAAGTCAGTCAAAACATTATCCGTAAGCTCATCTAACAACTTCCAGTCTGAATTATCTAAACGTCTATAGTGAACCTGAGACATATGTATAGGCTTTCCATTACTGTCATTAACTAGCCCTTGAAGTGCATTTGGTGCCCAATTTTGAATTGATTGTGCTAAAAGCAATACTTTGTCAGAGTGATTAAGTTTTAGTGTAGAAATATATTTAGAGTACTCTGAAAGTCTAGCTCTTAATGCACTAAGGCCATGTTGTTGAATGTTTTCATCTAACTCTTCTATAGCCCCCTTATAGCTATCTAACTGAGATGGTTTAAAACTATTTAGTGCGGCATTAAATGATCGATTTGTAAAGACCCCGTCAGTTTTAGACAGTTTTAACGTTAATAGCTCATGTCCATCATATCCGAAAGCTATTAGCTCATTAGTTATGTTTTGTTTGTCTAAAATCAGAAGAGATGAAGATGTTTGATCTTTTGAAGGCCACATTTTCTCTAATAAAGATACAAGCATCGTTGATATCTCCACAGCATCATCCACTGAACCTGCGGACATTTGTCCTAAAAGGTTAGCAGATGATATTAAATCCTTAATCAATGTCGCCTGCTTTTTATCTTCCCAATATCTCACAACTAGCTTTATTCTTGGTACGTCATCATCTTTATAAATAATAGATGAAGCAAGAGGGAACAAAATTCCTTTATTTACGGCTACACTATTTATCTCATATTTACTTTCATCATTTGTTGAGTAGGTAAATAATGGGATTTTTTTAGTTGATGCATCTTGTTGAATCTCTGCGTATACCAGCCCGAAACTAGTTTGTTTTCCCCATACCCTATCCCATAAGGTCGGTGTGTCTGGCTTTTGGGGTGTTAGGGACGCTAAATGTATGTTTAGGTAATGCGTAAGAGGATCGAAAGCCACCTCACTTCCACTTTTTTTTGTTACCTCGAGCTAGTTTATAGAATAGACTTTAGGTACAAAAAAAATAACTAATATTAGTGCTAAAGATCTAATCATGGCATACCTCGTGTATTATTTTACTTTCACAAGGATGCACTGAACTTGGCAATTTAAATCTAGACATCCTTGATCGTGTAATAAATATATACAACAAATTACAAACTTGCCTAATTTTTTAATAATTAATGTTTGTTGTTAGGTTGCTATATAGACATGCTTGACTTTGGTAGCAATTGTGAAGCCTTGTACGTTCGAAGTAGGCTGAATCATTTTATAAAGAGAATTAGAGGGTTATTGGGAAATTTATATCATCCCAAACGAGGAAAAGTCGCTAGACTGCAATTGTTAAGCCATCAACTTTGTACTTAGCTTTCGTAAATAATTTACGCGATCTCTAAATACCGCTAAGATAAGCGAAAAGTAGTGTAGTTAAGGTTGGTATGCTAGCTCAATTGGAACAAATCGATATAACATTATGGCTGTCATCAGGTGGCATTTTTTTTAGTCTTTTATTATTACTTCTGGTCTTTAAGCAAAAACGCCATATTGCAGAGTTAAGCCAACAGCAAACCACGTTAAATAGTCAGTTGTCGCAACTGGTGCCTTTACTACAAACTTTACCTGTTGAAATAAAAATGTCGACGGAGCAACAACTTGCTGATCTTCGCATGAAGCTAATGCGTCAGCAGGCCGATTTTCATCAGCAAACCAATGCACAACAACTCAAGTCTTTTGATACTTTGCATCAAACGCTTGCGCGCAATGGCAAAGAAAACAGGGAAGAGCTTGCTAATACCTTGGCAAAAAATATCGCAAGTCTTACTGAAACTACCGATAATCGTTTGCAGAATATCAGTGAACAAGTAGAGAAGCGTCTTTCAGATGGCTTTGAAAAAACCACTAAAACCTTCAATGATATTTTAAAGCGCTTGGCACTCATTGATGATGCACAACAAAAAATTACTGAGCTATCAACGAATGTTGTTAGCTTGCAAGAGGTACTTGCCGATAAGCGTTCACGTGGCGCATTTGGTGAAGTACAGCTAAATGCTTTGATTAAAAACGTTTTACCTGAAAGTCATTTTGCCATTCAACATACGTTATCAAATGGCAAGATTGCCGATTGTGTATTGTTTCTGCCACAACCCACAGGCAACGTTGTTGTTGATGCTAAATTTCCGCTTGAAAGCTATCGAACGTTTACCGATATCACATTGGCCGAGAGCGATAGAAAAGCCGCGCAACGACAATTCAAACAAGATATCAAAAAGCACATCAATGATATAAGTAGCAAGTATTTAATTGAGCATGAAACCGCAGAAGGTGCGGTAATGTTTATTCCTGCTGAAGCTGTGTTTGCCGAAATACACGCTCACCATAGTGACCTCGTTGAGTTGGCGAATAAAAAGCGAGTATGGCTAGCGTCGCCTACCACCTTAATGGCAATTTTAACCACTGCTAGAGCGGTAATTAAAGACGAAGCGACCAAAGAACAAGTGCATATCATACAGGCGCATTTAGGCCATTTATCGTCTGATTTTGCTCGTTTTAGAACACGCTTCGATAACTTGGCAAAGCATATTGATCAGGCCGCAAGTGATGTTAAGCAAATTAACACGTCAGCAAATAAGATCGCTAATCGCTTCGAAAAAATTGAGCAAGTTGATACCAGTTTAACTGACAGCAATCTTAGTGAAATTTCATCTAACAATTAAGGTGATTAAATAGCTAATGGTAAAGGCTGCATTAATCGCTGCGACTAATGAGTTTTGAATAATAAACACATAATTAATGGTATACAGTAATGAGATGCCAAATGTGAATAGCGAAATGAGGTTGATCAATTTCGCTCTACTTGTAACAGCAAAAGGTTGATTTTCTGTGCCTAAATTAATGACTTGTCTTAAAGACATAATCTTGCCTGTGTTATGATATTGCGAGAAAGGGCGCTTGTTATCGGTATTTTAACAAAATAAGAATAGCCTTAAACATACATTTACTTATTTTTTTCATAATTGGGGGAGTCATTGAGTAAACTGATCGGATTGAAAACAAGTATCACCAGTGTTTTCCTTATACTTGTTGCAATAATAGCTGTACATCAGGTCCCTGCCATTGCTCAATTGTTGGGCGAAGTATCATTTAATCAACTCGCACTGTTAATGCTAATAAGTTTCTTATTTGCTTGTCAGTTTAATCATTCTCGTTTTGCCTTGATGATTCTACTTTTTGCCAGTGTCGTGGTACTTGAATCAGGTAAATTATCTGATTTTTCACTACCAGCTATATCATCACAAACGATAGAACTTAGTGTGATGTTCTTTTTTGCTGGCCTCGCATTTTTCAAAGATAGAAGCTTATTCTCTGTCCACTTAGTTCCTCGTTTAGCGCTATTTGTTTTTGCTTACTTGGCTAGCCTAGGCTGGTTATTCATTTTGGAGAGCTTAGCTACTTATGAAACCGCTATTCCTTTTTACCCGTTGCTAAAACCCTATCTGGCAATTGATGTTATTTTTGGCGTCGTCATATTGATTTATATGTTTAAATGCGCAACGACAACCCATTTATTTTACCCTGCTGCATTAGCTAGTTTACTGTTGTGGTATGTCACCCGTGCACACTTTATCGACGTGAGTTGGCAATTATCATTAACCTTGTTGGTGAGCTATTACCTGCTTAGTGTTGTCGCAAGTTCATACTTTTTAGCGTATCGAGATGAGCTAACGGGCTTACCATCGAGAAGGGCATTAAACCAGTTAGCCTTATCTTTAGGCAGAAATTATAGTGTAGCTATGATGGACGTTGATCACTTTAAAAAGTTTAACGATACCTATGGTCATGATATTGGCGATCAAGTATTAAAATTAGTTGCAGCGAAGTTAAAACAAGTGAAAGCTGGCGGGCGTGTTTTTCGGTATGGTGGCGAAGAGTTTACGGTTATTTTCCCGAGAAAAAGTGCGCAGCAAGTGTTCGATGAGCTTGACAACCTGAGACAATCAATTGCTGATTATCAAATGGTCATCAGGCAAGGCGTCAGAAAAACCAAGAAAGACAGAACGCCTAAAGGCAAACAACAAGTGCGTGAGAAAACGGTGAGTGTCACTATTTCTATTGGTGTTGCCCAACGTATGAAAGGACAGACTTTTGAGCAAGTGTTAAAAGCCTCTGATGAGCTGCTTTATAAAGCGAAAAAAAGTGGGCGCAATAACGTCACCAAATAAACAGATTGACGGTACCAACTACAGGTAGCAAACGTTGAAATAAAAAAGCCCAAGTAAACTTACTTGGGCTTTCTTCGTAATAACGACTGTTAATCTTTGGTGATAAGCCAAATGGCGTGCAATATCGCCGGCACCCAAAAGAAAAAACATAAAACGATGTTGATTAGCAAATCTTTACCAGCGCCACTTTTTAGGAAAACAGCGATAGGTGGTAACAAGATAGCTAAAATAATATGTACTACTTTATTCATTGTTATATTCCACTTTTTATTTTTAGTATTAGCTAGTATAGACGCATATTGTGCTTTGGGTTAATCGCTACGCTAACGCAACGTTATAAAACACAATAAGTAAAAGAATAGGGCAAACGTACTGTAAATAATAGCCCCAATATTTTAACCAAGGTCTTTGTGCGATCACGGCATGATCTTTTAGCTTATTACCTCGCTTCCAAATCCATCCAACAACGATGAAATAAAACAAGCAGCTTAGTGGCTGTAGGATTGTCGTTAAGCCTTGAATAACAATACCAAATAACAGGTCAAAGAATGCTACTAGCGTCATACTTGCTATTAATACAGCACCAGAAACTAACCATGTTGCCTTGCGACGGCTCATCGACTTTTCTTCTACTAAATATGATACAGGTACTTCAGTTGATGAGATGGTCGAGGTTAACGCAGCAATTGATAACAGGGCAAAAAAGACACCTGAAACAAATAGACCAATACTCCCCATTGAGCTAAACAAGGTTGGTAAAATATTAAAAATCAGTTGTCCTTCACCAATTAAGTTACCGTCTGAAAAAACTTCTTGGCCGGCATGTTGAGCAACATACAGCGCAGGAATAATCAATAAACCCGCTAAAAATGCGATTAAGGTATCTAAAGCGCCAATGGATAAAACAAGTTTACCAATGTCTTTATCTTTTTCCATGTATGAGCCGTAAATCATCATACCGCCAACACCAATACTCAAAGAGAAAAACGCCTGTCCCATTGCCGAGATAACTAATCTGGGCTCTGTGATACGACTAAAATCTGGAATGATATATTGCTTTAATCCTTCCATCGCACCATCTTGCTGAAAAATATAAATAATTAAACAAACTAACATCACTAATAAGATCGGCATTAATCGGCTTGACCATTTTTCAATGCCTTTATGCACGCCTTGATGAATGATGGCAGCGCCAAGTAAAATGAATATTGGGGTGAAGATGATGTTTCTTAGTGTTGAATCACTAGCAAGCCAATTAGAGAGTTCACTAAAGCCTGCCATGGCTGAAAAGCCAGATAGTGCGTGAGAAAGCATCCAGCCCGCAACAATCGTATAGAAACTTAGCATCATGATGGCGCCAACTAAGCCTATTTTGCCAGCAAAACGACCAAACCTTGGCATTTTCTCGCCACAAGCTTCACCTAGCGCAGAAACAGGGTTTTTCTGTGCTTGGTTACCAATGTAAATTTCTGCATACAGTGCAGGTAACGCCAGTAAAAAGGTAACGACAAGGTATACGAATAAAAACGCACCACCACCATTGTTAGCTGCGTTAGTGGGGAACCCCCAAATATTACCTAAACCGATTGCACTGCCTGCGGCAGCTAATACGAAACCTATACGGGAATGAAATGAATCTCTTGATGCCATAAATATTTGAATTATTGTTTTTAATCAGAAAGCTTAACGAGTTGTATGGCATTAGTGAAGTACTAATTGGCGAAGTGTTGGTTTTCGAGGTTGAAATGGGGCTTAATTAGCTGAGCGAATCCCTTATAACAACAAAACTCTATAAGGGAAGTCATTTCACAGCGAGCGAAAATTCTTAGAAGTTTACGTTTACCCTACTTACAGCAGCAACATCGGTAATTTGCACTGAACCAATACTGTTTTGTAGGCGACCAGCAGTTTTATAAGCACCGTGCTGTTCGGCAAAATCAATGATGTCGACGTTGTTACACATAACGCCTAACGCTACATCACGTTGTTTAAGGTTATAATCATCTAATGCGACTTTTAACTGAATAGGCTTATTACTGGCAGCAGCCTCGCAGGTTTTAACTAATGCTCTTTCTAGTTGAGGCTCCATTTTTGCAACACTAGTTGCAGAAAAAACTAAAGCGCCTACGGTTACTGATAATGCTGCTACTGATTTAATTAACTTAGCCATGATATCTCTCCGTTTCATATTTATGCCTTATTGGCAAATTAATCATGGCATGCTTGATTCAATAAAGTGTTTCTAAACTCCCCGTGAATGTAAATAATCCTACCGTATAAACCTGCATTTCATCGCTAAGTAATTGAAAAGTTACTTGGCTACCTGCGTGAAAAATGTGTCGGCTGACATAGACTTTTACATTCATCGAGTAAAATTTAGTGTTTTCTTCGTTGGCTATTTATCTTATTACCCCAATAGCCATATAATACTGGGCAAATAAAGCCCAAATCGGCACGTATAATTAAAAGGTTTCACGCTATGTTGCGCTATCAAATTGTCCCCGTTACGCCATTTCAACAAAATTGCACGCTCTTTTGGTGCGATGAAACGTTAGAAGGGGCTATTGTTGACCCCGGTGGAGACGCTGAATTAATCAAAGCTGCGGTTAAGCAAAACAACGTTAACATTACCAAAGTACTGTTAACGCATGCGCACATTGATCACGCTGGCGCAACGAAAAGCATTGCTAATTTTTTTGATGTCAAGGTAGAAGGTCCTCATAAAGAAGATCAGTTTTGGATTGATTTGATTCCAATGCAAAAAGAACGTTTTGGTTTTTCTCATGCTGAAGCTTTCACGACAAACCGTTGGTTAGACCAAGGTGATAAAGTGCATTTTGGTAATGTTGAGTTAGACGTATACTTTTGTCCTGGCCATACGCCGGGCCACGTTGTTTTTGTTGATAAAGAAACAAAACTGGCCCAAGTAGGCGATGTTCTGTTTAAAGGTTCTATTGGGCGAACTGATTTTCCACGAGGCGATCATCCAACACTAATAAAGTCGATTCGCGAAAATCTATTTCCACTAGGTGATGATATTCAATTCATCCCAGGACATGGACCAATGAGCACGTTTGGCAATGAGCGTCGCTCTAATCCTTATGTGGCTGATGGAGTAGCATAGATGTCGTCTTTGGTTTTTAAGTTTCAACGTCGTTTAAAGAAAGTTGATAATTCAAAAATCTTTCAGGGTGTTGTTATTGGTGTCATCATATTATCGGCATTGTTAGTTGGCGCGAAGACACACAACTTACCCCCGTTAGCCATTCAGATATTAGGTATTTTAGATGTAGCGGTAACCTTCTTCTTCGTTTTTGAGATTGTTATACGCTTTATGGCTACCCCTAAGAAAAAGCAGTTTTTTAAAAGTGGCTGGAATATATTCGATACCATTATCGTTATCGGTAGTTTAATACCAGCAGGTGGCTCTGGCGTATTGATTGCCCGTTTATTACGAGTATTTAGAGTACTGCGTTTGGTGTCTATGGTGCCAGAGTTACGACTTTTGATTAACGCATTAATAAAAGCGATTCCTCGTATGGGGTATATTGCGCTATTGATGTTTGTCATCTTCTATATATATGCGGCGATTGGTTCAATTGTTTTTAATGAAATTAACGACGTTTTATGGGGCGACGTTTCTATCTCAATGTTAACGTTATTTAGAGTTGCTACTTTTGAAGACTGGACAGACGTTATGTATGAAACAATGGCGGTGTATCCAATTAGTTGGATTTATTATTTAACGTTTATCTTTTTAACTGCGTTTATCTTCCTGAATATGATGGTAGGTACAATCTTAGAAGTGATGAGCCAAGAGCATGAAAACTTTCGTGCCCAAGCTCATGGCGAAAGTGCTGAAGGCGGTGAGCCTGCTAGCCGCGCTCAAATAGATAAGCTAGAAAAAGAACTACAAGAAATAAAAGCACTGTTAAAACAACAAGCACCTAATTGATATAAAAAAGCCGATGATTACTCATCGGCTTCTTCTTGATAGCTAAACACACTTTCGATCGGCACATTGAATACGTCGGCGATTTTAAACGCCACTTCTAACGAAGGAGAATATTTTCCTTTCTCTATAGCAACTATCGTTTGCCTCGAAACACTAACCGCTTGCGCTAAGGCTTGTTGGGTCATCTCATTATGGTTAAAGCGCAATACACGAATATTATTAACTAATACTTTTGCCATGCTTAAACGCCTTTTTGGTAATGATAAAGTTGTGTTGCAAAGCGCAGTAATTCAGCTACTAAAAATCCAACAAGTAAAATATTCAGTACGTTGTATTCGCCACTTAGCGTATCGAAATAATAACGGGCATTTTCTAATGACGTTGCCCAAAGGCTAACAAGTACAATAACTACCCAGGTACTTAATGTGTTGTAGGCCATGTTACCGCCTTTTAAACTGATCAACTCATCACGTTCATCACTTTGTTGCTCTAGCTCATCTTTATTGCTTAATATCGCAACAATAGTGTGCACTGCAATATTCAAAATAACTAATTGAAAAGCCGTAAAGAGCAGCAACTCTGTATAGCCATCATTTGTCAGTTGGTGAGACTCATACAAATAGATAAAGCTATCGATATATTGATAGCCGATGAATAAGGTTATTAAAAATTGAACCCATACACTTTTGTGAATAAATGACATAACGTAACCCTAAAATTGATGTTAAAGATATTTGACATGGTGTAACAATAGTTAGACTTTGGTTGCGTGTCAAATATTTTGGCTCTATTTGCGTTAGTTGTTGATCTCTGAATTTGTACTATAATTAATTGTCCCAAAGCTAGAGAGGTCGGGACATTGAAGAAAAATCAATTCACACTAATAATTGAATCGTTATCTAAGCTAACACATAACCAAAAACGATTGCTACACCATCACGTTGTTGAAGACCTCAAACGTGGCGATACTGATAACTTGATCAATGAATGTAAAGGCGATGATGTTATCTGCCCCCACTGTGGTAATGAGGAAATTGGCAAATGGGGCATGGCTGCTGGCTTACAACGCTTCAAATGTAAAAGCTCTTCATGCGAAAAAACTTTTAATGCTCTAACGAAAACACCTCTAGCCCGATTGAGAAAGCGTGAACTCTGGGCAAAGAACCTAGAGTACATGTTAGATGGCTTGCCAATCAGAAGAGTTGCTGAACTTTTGGAAGTTGCAGAGACTACAGCGTTTCGATGGCGACATAGATTCCTCAAAGCTCCAGCACAGCGCAAACCATCAGAAGTAGCTGGAATCATCGAAGCTGATGAAATGTTTTTCATGGAGAGCTTTAAAGGCAACCAGACGATATATGATCGTAAGCCTAGAAAACGAGGTGGCATGGGCGATAGACGTACAGTTGATGATAAAATCCCTGTATTGATCGTAGTAGATAGAAGCGGTGGTTTAACAGATTTTGTACTTGATGATCATTCAAGCGATGAAATTCACAATGCAATGAGACCAATAGTAAATCACGACAGTATTCTCTGTAGCGATGGCGCACACGCCTATCGTTCTTTCGCCAAGGAAGAAAATATCCAGCATTATCGCACGATTGTCAGTAAAGGTGAGCGAGTGATCGGTGGTCAATTCCATATCCAGAACGTAAATGGCTATATGAGCCGTTTACGGGGCTGGATGCGAAGGTTTAATGGCGTTGGAACAGAATATCTCCCAAACTACTTAGGTTGGATGAGAATGATGGATAGCAAGCAAGATAAGTACAAAGAGATCAAAGTGGAGTATTTGATAAATGAAAATCTGGCATACTCATTACCAGTATGATGTTTGACATTCCTAATCATGCCATTAAGATAACTGTCTGATTTTATTGGTTTGCCTGAACTCATACATCGTTTTAGGCTAATTGGTGAAGCTATAAATTCAATGGAATGAAAGGTTGCTAAATGAAGCTATACATAACTATTTTCTTTACTCTTTTTATTGGGGGCTGTTCGAGTTTTATTGCTAATAAAATAACATCTTCAAATACACTTGATATTTCAGGAAATATTGCTGAACGTATTGTTTTAGTTGATTTATGTGATAACGATTTTCATTGTATTAAAGCGCAAAAGATTAAAGACTTAGAAGTTGATAAGATGGAATTGTCGTTTAACTTCAAAGTAAATAAAAACCATAAGAAGTGGCTGTTCAAGTTAAGAAATGCTGATGTAGTGAATTCAAATTCTGACAACAATCTAATTTTTATATTTTCTGGATATAGCCAGCCCAGCGAAATCATTTATATCCATCAACAGTGGTTACAATACATAAGTGGTGCAGAAGTCATTGTAATTCAAAGTGCGGATAAATCTGATTCGTTTCAATTTGGCTTAGATTATGTTTCGCCTATAGTCTCATACATTGAGAAAAAGAAGCCTAACCAAGTTCACCTAATAGGTTTTTCTATGGGGGCTGTTGCAGCTCAAGCTGTTTCAGAGAAAGTTGACAACCCTCACCTTCATTTAGTTGCTCCGATGACTAACTTTGAACACTCGACCATCGCCATATGGGATATTTTGCACAAAGAAAAGTTTTATTCCAAGTTCATATCACAAGTAGATGTGGAAGATGCGGTTCAATTAGTGTATGAAAAATCAAATGTAGATGTTCAAGACATAGACATAATGCGTAGGATTAAATCGACCACTGTACCGACATATGTATATGCTTCTACTGATGATAGGGTAACGCCAGCTTCTGATTGGAGTGATATACAGTTAAGTCAATTAGTATTAAACACATACAACGACTTAAATCACCTCGAAATGATGGGGTTAATCCATAAGCCTTTATTAAAAGATTTTGTTTCTAATCTTTTACAAACCGATATTATTGAAACAGATATAGAGACATTAGGGATACTTTGCGATATCACAGATGATAAATGCTTATCCAAGATTGAACGCCTCTAGTTGATTTTTACCCACCCAATAAATTGCTCGATTAATTTAGTAATCTCAACCAATTTAATTAACTAATTCTTGTTAGTTATACTTTCAACAACTAACGCAAATAGAGCCAATATTTTTTACTTTCAGTTTGTTATTTTTTACATGGTGTCAATAATAGTAACTATCGTTTAACTCTTTATTAAGAGAAAAATCGAAAGATATCTTTACCGTATTAATTGCGCTTGTGAGATAATTAGCAAAGAAATATCAAAAGGTTCCCCAATGCGATTAGATAAGTTTATTTGTAAGAGCTCAGAGCTCACACGCAATGAAGCCAAGAGGCTATTAAAATCAAAATTAGTGACTGTTAATGATGAGATAGTCAGCAGTGGCGCTACTAAATTACTTGATAACGATGAAGTAAAGATTGAAGGGCGAGAAATATCTATTATTGGTCATCGCTATATCATGCTCAACAAGCCTGAAGATATGATTTGCTCTACAAAAGATGAGCTGCATCCATCGGTGTTGAACTTAATTGAAGTTGAGCGTGTTTTTGATTTACACATCGCTGGAAGACTTGATGTTGATACAACTGGCCTTGTTTTAATCACCGACGATGGTAAGTGGTCACATAATATTACTTCACCCAATAAAGCTTGCCAGAAAACTTATCGTGTTATTACTCAGGCTGATATAACGACTGAAATGGTTGAACAGTTAGAGCAGGGCGTAGAACTTCGAAGTGAAAATGAGGCAACTAAGCCAGCACAAATTAAGGTTTTAGATAGTCGACAGATGTTACTAACGATTACTGAGGGTAAATACCATCAAGTAAAACGCATGTTAGCTGCAGTAGGCAATAAAGTCATTGAACTACATCGTGAGCAAATAGGTACTATTACGTTAGATGAAGATCTTGATTTTGGTCAATGGCGATACTTAACTGAAGAAGAGATTGCACTTTTTAAATAGGTTGATTGATGGATTATAAAGCTAGCCAAGAATACTTGCTTGCAAAGCCGGAAACCATTTGCGATTACCCGTTTGGCGCCGACGTTGAAGTATATAAAGTAAAAGGAAAAATGTTTGCGACCTTATCGTTTGGTAAAGGAAACGAAAAAGGAACCCAGGGTAAAATGGCTGGGTTTTATTGCATGAATTTAAAATGTAATCCTGAAGAAGCGCTGATGTTAAGGGACATATTTCCTTCGGTAATTCCGGGCTACCATATGAATAAAGCGCAATGGAATACGATCATTTTAGACGGCTCAATTCCTCAAGGTGAAATTGAGCGCATGATAGATAACTCGTTTATGTTAGTGGTCAGTAAAATGACCAAGAAAGATCAGCAGTCGATTCTGGTCCACTTATAACAATAGTGCGCCGGTCCTGGCTGTCAAACAAAGCTCATTGGTAAAGGGTTGTGACTGGATTCAATAAAACCTTTACTTGATAAGTAAAAGTAAAGTCTTGTGGTGCTTGTTCTATCAATGTTGAACCATTCCTGTTGGTTTATCTAGAAGATAACCAATCGCTAATATCTGGCAACGGCATAGGCTTACACAACCAAAAACCTTGTAGTTCATCACAGCCAAGCGTTTTCATGAGTTGATAAGTTTCCATATTTTCAACACCTTCAGCAACTACCTTATATCCAAGGCCATGAGCCATATCAACAGATGCTTTGACAATAATTCGAGAACTTTCATTGTGAGTTATATCCATAATCAAAGATCGATCTAGTTTGATCCCTGCAGCTGGAAGTTGCTTTAGGTAAGACAGCGAAGAATAACCTGCGCCAAAATCATCAATTGAAATGTTTAAGCCAAGTGATGTCAGTTGATTCAAAGCGATTAATCCTGCTTCAGGGTCATCCATTGCAGCTGTTTCTGTCAATTCAAGAAAGATTTTAGAGGGCACTACTTGGTATTTGTCTAATATCACCTCAATTTGTTCTTTTAGTTGCTCACTCAACAAGTCTTTCGCTGAAATATTTATAGACATGTTACCGTTATAGCCTATGCTACGAAGCGACTGGAGATCCCTAGCGGCACGGCCAATTGCCCAAAATGTTAACTCTTTGATAACCCCTGTTTGCTCAGCCAAAGGCACAAAGTATGCCGGCGAAACAAACCCTTGCTTAGGATGATGCCAGCGAATCAAGGCCTCTAAGCCAACAATAGTATCGTCTTCTAAATTGAGTTTTGGTTGATAATGCAATTCAGGTTCATCATTTTTGAGTGCCTCTCTCAAATCAGACATGAGTGTCAAACGACTTTCATTGTAAATATCTAAAGCGTTATCATAATAGCCAATTTGATCGGTCGCATGATGTGAACTCTCCATCGCGACTAACGCATTGCGAATGAGCTGGGCAGCATCAAGCCCATGTTCAGGGTAGATAGCACAACCCACTAAAGGTTCAAGGTCAATAGAAAGTGAATCTATTTCAATTGGCAATGATAGTTTTTTAACGAAGGTATAGTACTGCTCTATATTTTCTTCAAAGGTACTTTGCTTTATTAATACGCCGAAAGTATCACCGGTTAGTTGGAATGTAGCATCATGGGAGCCTTGAGATATTTGTGTAGTAATGACCCCAGGCATACGACGGATAGCATTATTCATATAATCGGCAATCGCTTTTAAAATGCGTTCGACACTTGAAAGCCCAAGTGTTCGAGTGATTTCATTGAAACGTGTAACTCTGGCTACACAAATAACAAAACGCTCATTCTTTTGTTCGTTAAGTATATTGTTTACAAACCATTCAAAGCGGTTGCGATTTGCTAAATTAGTCGTAGGATCACGCATGATGGCTTCTGACAATTGGTTCTGTATTTCAAGTCGCTGTTGCTCTTTTTGTATGTTACTAATCTGAGCTAGCGTTTTTTCTTCTCTTTCTCTATACAAGCGGTCAGCCAAAGCTAATGTGAGGATGAATGCTTCTAGTCCCGATCCTATTTGCATCGCATATTCGGTAAAAAAATTGTTCTGGAAAATACCTAATGAGCGTCCTGAAGTTACGACGAACCCTATAGTGAGCGGTACCCAAGCAATGGTAAAAAATATGCCTGCTCGCCTTTTAGCAAGCCACGTAATAGGGCCGGCAAAAAATAAGATAATAAATAGTACGATTGCGGAAATAGCCGATATTCGCACCGCTGTGTTGTAATCTAAAACTACGGCTGCAACCATATTAAAATATTCGAAATAAATCATGCCACGAATGGCCGTGTCCATCACTCGACTATGTTGCTTTGTTTGTAAGAACTCACGTGCAAACAGCAAAGAAAATAGCGCAAGAATAGGCATTGAAGAGAGAAAAAGTTGGCTATTAAGCGCGGGAGAGTCAGCAAACAATAATTGCTGACCATAACTTCTAGCTGTAATAAAGAATAGTAAATAACCGGTTGTTGCCAACGAATAATACAAATATAGCTTTTCATGCAGAGTAAAAAATATAGCTAAGTTAATTAAGATAATGATGGATAAAGAGCCATAGTAGAAAAAGTGGAATTTTTCTTCCTTGGCAGCGAATTCGAAGAATTCATGCTCTTGCCATACTCTAACAGGCAAGATCATAGAGCCTTTAGTTTTTAATTTCGCAAAGAGTTCTACACTTTCATCTGCTTGCAATTGAAAGCGCATTAACATGTTAGGGTGATCAATATCGCGAGGGTAGAAGGGCTTGCTGTCACCAATATCTAATATGCGAACCGTCCCGTCCTGTTTTACAGAATAAAATGTTACGTCATCTAAAAGTGGGTAGGCGATCTCAAAGACGAAAGTTTCAGTCTTGGCTTTCAAGTTATGAATGTTTAGCCTCAACCATAGCTGTGAATCACTCAATCCGAACGATGTATTTGGCTTGTCAGGTTTTATCCAGTATTCGTCAGATAGTTTAACGATGCTTTCAAAGCTATATTCCCTATTTATATCTTCGAAATACTCAAACTTGACACTCGCGTAGGAGAGTGAGGTTTCATTGAAAGAATTGATTGGTAGGCTGGCACTTGAATAACTAGTGAACAATAAAATAAAAACAGCGATGAGCCAATTTAATATACTCAAATTATTATGCCCATATTGATATTTATACACGTAGCTATATTCATTTTTTTCAGTGCAAGTGCAACAGCATAAGCATAGCACAAGTGTCTTAGACTACCAGAGAACTAGTGCGAAGCTAGGCCTATTCAAAGCTATTCTTTATAAAGCACTTAGTTGTACATTACGTATCAGTGGGATGTTCACACTGTAATCTACATGATTTTAATCACGCGGTTATTACAGAATTGAATTCATCCTTGATTTTATAACGTAGCGCTAATGATTACATGTATAAAGCAGAATGGAGCACGATCACTTTAGACGGCTCAATTCCACAAAGTGAAATTGAGCGTATGAACGATAATTTCTTTTCGTATGGTGGTCAGCAATCTAGCAAAGAAAGACTAGCAATCAATCTTGTTGCATTTATCATTCCTATTTGATTGTATCTATAATGATTATTTCACATTCAGTTTTCGCAGAAATTGTAATTGAGCTTGTTTGAGTAATCTCGGCACCATCTCCTTTATTCATCGTGATTGAAGCTGTTTCTTTTGTGATATTATCTTCAATGTTGAACATACCGTCTGAAGCTAGAATATAGGCTTGATGGTCAATACCATGTTCAATCGTGGCACCTTTGGCTAGCTTACCACCGTAAATTCGGGCGTGTTGATTGATAAAAAGTGCATCGCCTCTATCTTCGTCATAGCCAGAAGCGAGTAACATTAATGATTTAGTTTGCGTTGTTGGAAACTGTTTACTTTCCCAGCGAGGCGCAACGTTTTGCTTATTTGTTTCAAGCCAAATTTGGTAAAAGGTTAGTGGCTCTTTCGTTCTGTTGTATTCAGAATGAGTAATACCTGTGCCCGCGCTCATCACCTGAACCTCGCCAGCTTTAGTGACCCCTTTATTACCTGTACTGTCTTGATGAGTAATCGCGCCAGAACGAATAAAGCTAATAATTTCCATGTTACGGTGAGGATGAGACGGAAAGCCTGTTGCTGGCTCAACCCAGTCGTCATTAATAACACGCAATTTACCGAAGCCCATGCGCGCAGGGTTATAGTAGTGAGCAAAGCTAAAATGATGTTTAGATTTTAGCCAACCATGGTTCGCACTACCTAAACGATTATATGGATATTGTTTTAACATAATATTACTCCTGTAACTATAAGCGTGCAGTTAACTAAATTGCTTGTCTCTACCATGCGGCACAGTCCAATCTTGCTTATGCGTGATAGGAACAATGCCGTATGGATTAATGGTTAAATGGCTCGCGTAGTAATGTCGCTTGATATGCGCTTCATTTACTGTTTTTGCAATATTAGGCATTTGATAGAGCTCTAACATAAAGTGGTAAATATTCGGGTATTGCTCAATCAACTTTAAATTACACTTAAAGTGGGTATGGTAAACCCAATCAAAACGTATCAAGGTTACCCATAAACGCCAATCGGCTTCAGTTATGTTGCTACCTGTTAAGTAGCGCTGGTTTGATAGCAATAACTCAATGTTATCCAGTGCATTGAATAACGCGTTTACGTTTTTGTTATAGGCTTCTTGTGTCGTTGCAAACCCTGTTTTATACACGCCGTTATTGATCGCGTGATAAACTAATTCGTTTACTTCATCTATTTTTTCTCTCAATGTTTCAGGATACAAGTCGAGTGTATTACCCGTTAACTCGTTAAAAGCACTATTAAACATGCGAATGATTTCTGATGATTCATTGCTAACGATGACGTTATTTTTCTTATCAAATAAAATCGGTACGCTATTTACACCTTGGTAGTTAGGGTCTTGAGCGAGATATTTTTCTGCTATAAAGTTATCACCACATAACGCATCACCTGTTGTGCCATAAAGCTGCGCTGACTCTTTATCATGGGTAAATGACCAGCCTTTATCGTGCATATCAGGGTGTACCACACTAACAGTGATCAAATCCTCTAACCCTTTTAATTGACGAAATACTAAGGTGCGGTGTGCCCAAGGGCAGGCAAATGAAACATATAGGTGATAACGACCTGCTTCTGCTTTGAATCCGCCAACACCGCTCTTGCCTGCGCTACCATCAGGGGTAATCCAATTTCTAAATTGTGACTCTTTTCGTTGATATTCGCCGTCTTTGATACTGCTATTCCAACTTGTTTTAACGTCAGCCATGATCATTGCTCTCTTTTTAATGAATAAAGATTTACTGTGTTTATTTGTTTTTAGCTAAAGCGTCTAGCTAAAAGGTTATCGAGGGATAACTTTCCTGCGCCACTAATGACTAACGATACAGACGCTGCCAATAAAATCAGGGCAAACTCATAGCCATTAGCTGACATAAATAAACCGTTTTCGAAATGTACGCTAAATATTGCAACAACCATGGTTATGGCTAAAACAAAGCTTGTTGGCCTTGTAAGTAAACCAGCAATAAGTAATAAACCACCAAAGAACTCAGCACTGCCTGCCATTAGTGCCATTAAATAACCCGGAGATAGGCCGATTGAATCCATCCATTGCCCAGTGCCTTGCAAGCCATAGCCGCCAAACCATGCGAATAGCTTTTGTGCGCCATGGGCTGTGAAAATAATACCCGCTATAAGACGCAGCGGCATAGTTGATAAAGATTGTTCAGAATTTGTGATTCTTTTTAAAGTGTTTGTGATACTCATTTTTAATACCTTTTATTGGGTTGAAACGTAATTAACTAACTGTGAGACTATTCTATAAGTTGAATCGTGATTAAATAACCCATAGTATTTGTTTGGTTTGTTCAAAAAAATTGAATAATCTTTATGGGCAATATAAAAGGTAGGAGAACGGCATGAATACACCACCGCTTAGTATTGAAGCATTGATGGTTTTAGATGCAATTGAACATCGCGGCAGTTACGCGGCTGCAGCTGAGCATTTAAACAAAGTACCATCAGCACTCTCCTACATCGTGCAAAAGTTAGAAGAGCAATTAGGCGTCACTATTTTTATTCGTCAAGGCAGGCGTGCGGTACTAACACCTGCGGGAAAGCATCTATTGATTGAAGGGCGTAAAATGTTAAACGCCATCAATATACTTTCTGAACAAACACAAACGATTGCCAATGGCTGGGAGCCCAAAATACGTATAGTTTGTGATTCGATTATTGACACTAAGCCAGTATTTGAAAAGATTCAACGCTTTCTCAACGAGCATCAGACGATTGAAATTGATGTACAAGAAGAGGTAATGAAAGGGACGTGGGAAGCGTTGATGGAAGATAGAGTTGATTTAGTGATTGGCGCGCCAGCCCCAGTACCTGCTCAAAAGGGCATCAGAGCGGTAAAAATAGCTGAACTCAATAATGTATTGGTGGTTAATCAGTCTCATCCATTATCTGCCGTTGATATACCGATTCAAACGAGTGAGCTGTCAAAGCATCGAAGTGTTGTTGTTCATGATTCTGCCAAAAACGAAATTCCCTGGTCGGTGAATCTTGTCAAAGGCAGTCAGCGATTTTACGTTAGCAATGTCTCACGTAAGCTTGAAGCGATATTCGCCGGCATTGGTTTTGGCTATTTACCTTATTACCTTGCTGAGCAGTACATAAAGGCAGGGCAGTTAACGCAGTTGTCGCTATCAGATAAGTCTAAACACCAGGGTCTTTATATGGCGTGGAAAGTTGCTAATAAAGGAAAAGGGTTAAATAAATTAAGGTCAATTTTTTTGAATGAGCCGCTCTAGTTATCATGCTGGTGCCCCCAAAATAACAGGTAATGATTACGTTCGTTATGTATGAAGACAATCGCTCACTGTCAAGACCATAATTAGCTAAGAGGAGAAGTGACCAAGAAAGAGCATTAACCTTTCTTGGTACATATCAATTTACAAGCCGTGGTTTTAATCTGCTTCCTTGAGCTCTTGAAGTTTCTTATCAATACTCGATAACAATGGGTTAAATTTTTTCGTCACTGCTCGTTTATTTAGAAAATAAACAGCAACAATTAGTATTGTTAAAAAGCCATAGTAAATCATAAGTGATTCAGAAAGTTGAGGTATACCAGAAGCGTCAACGCTTGCGCCTAACGTTATCAAAATAATACTGACGGTAATTGGCGCGATATACCAACTCACTACACCTTCTAGCAAGGATTTTTGTTGCGATATTTTTTGTTTTTCATTTTCTAAATAAGATCTGATGCTACTTTCTTTAGAAACATTAATTTTTTTTGCGCTGACTAACCGATAGGGAATGTAGATACTGTTTAGTATCGCAAGTATCAAGCCTATTGACTGAATTATGCCTGCGGAATAAAACAGTCCAAACACCCAAAATGGAATTAACAATAGTGCAATAGTAATCTCAAGAATGTCTCTACGCTTTATCTCTTTATCTACTTTCTTTGTTTCGTGTTCTAACATAGCAATTACCTTTTCTAAGTTTTCGTTGTCAGCAGGTACATCAACGATTTCTTGCCAGTCTTGTTTCAAGTCATCAAGTTTCATTACTCTGCCCCTACATACTGATTTTCAAATGTTGCTTTGATACGTTTAATGCGAGCGCGTACTGCATTAGCGCTAATGCCAACCACTTCTGCACTGGCCTCTGAAGACAAACCGTCCAAATACATCATCAGGAGGCTAGCATCTATGTCGTTAAGTTCATTCATAAAAGTATTAAGTAGCTCCGCCTGACAATTATTTTGGGCAGGCTCACAGATAGGTGGGCGTATATTCGCTATTTGTTGTTTCAGCGCATTATGTTTCACTGCTTTCTTTACGTATGTACAGGCAGTATTTAATGCCACTTTATATACCCAGGTTGCTCTTGATGCCTGCCCTTCAAAGGAATTGAAGCTTCGCCAGAGCTGCAACAATATATCTTGGTATAAGTCGTCAACGTCACCATTACTGCAATAACGTGAAGCGATATACCTTAATCGCCCTTGGTTACTTTTTATGACTTGTTCAAATTCTTTAAGCATTGCACTAGGCGCTCGTTATTATTTGTTTGGATATATAGTTAGTATGTAAGGAAGTTAGATTGTGTCACGGTGATAGAAAAATAATTGATTTATTTTTCGTTTAGTACAATGAGTGAGCATGTTAATTATCGAAGATTATAATTGAATTCACTAATTTAGGGCATCGGTCACACCGTAATTGTGCACTGTAAATTAAGGTTCACTTTTTAATCGATAACCAGTTCACAGAAACTTATGAATTTAGTTTTAACTTCATATAGTTAAAATTATTTAGCCGAAAGTAAGTTAGCTGTTTTTCTCTGGTATGTTGTTTGCAAACGTAATGGATTGGAGCAAATTTGTATTAATGAGGACATGAATGGTTGCGTCTTTTTGGTACCCAGGGAGTTTTATCCTAAAAAGTTTAGGCATTAAAAAATATATCTTTATGTTTTATGTGCTTATTGCTGGATTAATCGCAAGCGGATATGTGGCTAACACCAGTGTTTTTATCATTTTGTCATTAATTACTTCGTATTATCTATCGGCACTATTTTATATAATTATCAATGATATAAACTTACTGTTTAGTTTGCTAAACGGCATTGACGGCGATAATTTTGACTACCGTAATTTAGCGTATAAACCTACGGTGTTGCAGGCCTCTTACCAGCAATTATTACGCACCTACAAAGAAATGAGTCGAACCAAATTGGCTTATTCAGATCGAATGAATGAAGTTGAATTTGTCTCACTTGAAGTCATCGATACCGCAACCAAAGTGGCAACCAATGCCAAACACCAGTCTGATGCGACGCACTCCACAGCATCAGCAATTACCCAAATGAGCCAGTCGATTGAAGAAGTCACACACGAAATCAATAACGTGCAGCATGCCGCAAGTTCAGCAAGTGACTACTCAAAGCAAGGCCGAATAGGCCTAGAAAAGCTACATGAACAAATTCGAATCATGGAAGCAAAAGCTCATAATACGCAAGAACAAATGCGATTATTAGACCAAACTAGTGAAAGTGCACTGAAAATGTCTGAGGCTATTAAAGGCATTTCTGAGCAAACAAATTTGCTTGCTCTAAACGCATCAATTGAAGCAGCTAGGGCAGGTGACTTCGGTAAAGGTTTTGCTGTTGTCGCTAACGAAGTACGTTATTTAGCTCAGCATAGTAATGATATTTCTCAAAAAATCATTAAAGAAATTGGCGATATTCGACAACAAAGCGGACATATCGTCGACAGTATGACTACGGTTGTAAACAGTGCCGATAATTGTTTGTCACAGTCCAATCAAGTCGATGAGCATTTTGAAACGATTGAATGTGAAACGGCAAGTGTGCAAAACCAAGTCGCTATTGTTGCAACAAACGCAGAGCAACAGAAAATGGCAACACAGGAAATATCAGAGCATATTGAGCTCGTTGTTGAAGGAGCACGAAGTAATGCTGAAATTGCTTCTCAAGCAGACAAATTAGCAAATCACCTAAAAAACCTTACTCAGGAAGTTGTTCATTAAAGGAACTTTGTTTATGAATGTGGTACTTATTTCCCTCGTTACTTTTTTACTTATCATTGCTTTTGGTGGGCTCTATTATTCAAAGAAGAAAAAGCTACGTGCTTTGCAATTATCAGGTGTGGAGCAGGTAGAGAAAATTAAATTGCTCATCTCATTGTTACAAAGTCATCGTGGTCTTAGTGCTGCTAAATGTCAAAACGATTCGTCTGTTGATCAACAACTAATGGCCTTGAAAAACAAAATACAGCAGCAGTCCTCACAATTAAATCAATTAATACCTCAACAAGAGCGCTGGCTAGCATTTACAGAACATTGGCAACGTTTAGCAACTGACCAACGTGCAAAGCAAGCAGAGAACAACTTTAAACAACACACTCATATGATTGCTAACGTGATCTATTTACTTGAAGATGTTGCACAGCATCATGCATTAAATATGAACGAACTGCCTAACTTCAAACATGTAAGTTTGGTCTGGGGAGAGCTAGTTAATGTGATAGAGTGTGTTGGACAATCTAGAGCCGTTGGCACTGGTGCCGTTACGGCTGGTCGATGCAATAGTGTTGAGCTGATTCGGTTAAAGTTTTTGGTTAAGCATATTAACGAATTGTCGGATACGGTATTAGATGAGCTCAAACAGGTTGTTGGCGTACCTAAACAATTAATTAATGAGAGTAACGATAAAATAGATCAGCTAACCACGACCATTAGCACTGAAATTATTAATCGTGAAAAAATTGAAATCACCAGGGTTGAATATTTTGAGCTAGCAACCACGGTCATGGAAGTACTTAACCAAGTATTCGATAATCAAGTACAGCAACTTAAAGGTGCGCTAAATCAATAGCCAGGTAATAGATTAATTCTTTTCGGTTGGTTGGCTTAATATTTTCACAATGCGATGATACATTACGTCGTTAAATGTAAGTGTATTGCCACCTACGGTATTAACAAACTGAATAACCACGGTATCAATATCTTTGTGGTAACGTGCGATACTGTAATAGCCCAACACCCAACCGGTATGCTCATATTCATAGATAGACTGGTAAATTTCTTGCTCTTTTTCAGTGAATAAAGAGCCATCGTTTAATGCTCTTAAAAATACACCAACATCTTCTGCTGTAGCAACAAAGCCTTGATCAAGTCCTTTAAAATCATAATCATAGTCAATGTGATATCCACTCATTAGATCGTTTAAATCAATATCATTGACAGAGAAGTGTGTGTTTTTAAGGTTAAGAGGATCTAATATTGCTTCTTTGATAAACGTTGAATGGTCATACCCAAGTACTTTTTTCATTATTATAGATAACAGTAAATAGTTGGTGTTGGAGTAACCATAATCAGCATTGGGTTTGAAGTCTGCGGGTAAGTCGAGCACCAAGTTCAAGTTATCATCTGCACCGACTGATGTTTCACCCCAATTAAAACCTGGTTGGTCGGTATAGTTTGGAATACCACTGCGATGCTCTACCAGCATGCGTATGGTAATTTCATCCGCATTTTCAATTCTCAACGCTAAGGAAGGTAGGTATTGTGCGAGCGTACCGTCTAAAGATAAGGAACCGTTAGCGACAAGTTTAGCAATTGCAGATGCATCGTATAGTTTACCTATACTGGCAATTTTAAATAATGCGTCAGGTTTGGCTTTGATTTGTTGGCTGCGATCATGCCAACCGCTAACAAGTGTTTTAGGAGCTTCACCAAGTTTATGATAGAAAACAATGATGCCATCGATATTTTTAGCAACAGCACTATCAAGCTGCTCTTGCACCGTTGAAGGTAGCGGCGAAAGGTATAAGATGCCTGCACGCCAAGGCGCTAAGAGGTAAATACTTGATACAGTGACGATTACAGCTAATAGCTGTAAAACTAATATTTTTGAACGTGGCATTTGCGCTAATTTTTAAAATCCGTTTCGTGAGTGAGCAACGCATTACTCAATCAATAATACATAACACTGTAAATGTTTTGTTGGTAAAACGCATCTTATATGTTTATATGACTAACATTAAAAGTTGTTAACGGATTAAAGCCAATGAAAAAAATTAAAAATCAAAATGAGTTGTTGCGAGTTGCCATTAGTGTTGGTGAAAAATACGCGCTAAACCGAGGCTATACCGGGTTTTCTTCTACTAACTCATCAAAGGAAAAGGTTGAAAGCTTATATCGCTTGTTAGTGAACGATAATATGATCCAGCCATTGGCTGAAGACAGTGAAGACTTAGCAAGTATGAAAGTTAAACTGGTTAAATGGATTTCTAAACAATTACCAGAGAATCATCCACTGTTAAACTAGTCTAACGCAGTTACGAAAATTAAGATGAGTTAGCTATCACTTATTAATCGAAAATGGGCTTGAATTAGAAGCTTAAACCACATTGCTTGTTAAAAATCACAAGGTAAATGTGATTGTATCGTTTCACTCGCTATTTGCCTAAATAGCTGTTGTGTCGACATATCAACGTCAATATCTTCAATAAAGGGCAATAAATCTGCAGGGTTGCCAGTGATTACTTCATAAAGCACGAAGGCTGTTAGTGCTTTTCCTACGGTAGAGGCATGATTTCCATCTGATAAATAGAGGTACAAATCAGGCTGAAGTGAAATAACCCTATCCCAAGCTAAGCCAATTGGCGCTACACATGCTTTTTGTTCAAACACTATACCCTTATGAATGTTGTGTACTCGCGAGGCCTCTTCTAGATTTCCACGTTGCGGGTGTTCAGGAAATAGGATCGGCATTATTGCGTTGGCTTTCGCTTGACTAATCCACATTTTAGCTGCACGTGTAGGGTATTCAACAGCCCCTGATTGAGAATACTTTTGTCCTTGAAGCACGATGTGACTCCATGATTGTTCTTGAAGCAATTTAGCGCGTTGCCCCATAACATCTTGGCTGTCAAGGAAACTACCGCCAACGGTTAAACTATCAACTTGTATGTTGCTATTTTCTGCTTTTATCATTTTTTCAATGAGCGGACCTATGCTATTGGCGTGACTATTGCCAAAAATCAAAATATTGTAATGAGTTTGAAAGCGGTTATCAGGAATTGGTAAATTGCCGTTGATGGTTTGCTCGTTTATTTCTGTGTTTTTTGCAACGTGTGTTGACGTAGCAGAGTCAGAATTACAGGCTGTAACAAAAATGGCACACAATAGGATGTAAATACGTTGTAACATAGTAAGTGATTATAATTTACGTGGATTTGTCAGTAGTGTTGGCAACATGTTGTTTTTTATCAATAAAGAAGTGACAATGATTTGATAAGGAAACGATAATGACGAAATAAAGGACTTGTTTTATGCAATTTGTTTTTGATGATGTGATTGTTGACAACGATCGAAAAACATTGTTGAAAAGTGGAGAGTTAGTTGAGTGCGAACCTCGAGTTTTCCAATTACTCGTGTATTTTTGCATGCACCCTCATGAAGCAATAACGCGCGCTAGTTTAATTGAAAGTGTATGGCAAGGTAGGGTCGTATCTGACGCTGCCGTGAATCGAGCTGTAGGTGAACTAAGAAAATTAATCGAAGAGTCTCAAAGTTCGCCCAAGTATATTCAAACAGTGAGCAAGGTTGGGTATCGCTTCACCAGTAAACCTAATGTGATAACTCATGGCTCAATAGCGCGAAGCGCTAGTCATTGGCAGCGCTTCATGTTGATATGTTTGTTAGTAGTTGTTGTGGCTATTTGTGCCATTGTGGTTTTACAAAACAACAGCAATAAACTCAGTATCACCCCAACAAAAATTGTTCATCGCAGCCCACTTACCTCATTTTTAGGAAGTTCGTTTAATGCTTCTTACGATAAACGTCATGACAGTGTTTATTATTTATTTAAAGAAGAGCCGAAAGACAGTGCTCAAATCTATCAAATGGATTCAATAGGTCGTTATCAACAGATAACGGACGATAGTTTTTATTACACTGATGTTATTGCTTCATCAGATGACACAATATTCGCAGCTCGTTTAAATAACCTTGAAGAGCGACAATGTGAGATTGTTCAAATTAGCAAAGTTGATTACAACATTTCATCGTTAATTGATTGCGGGCAAAGTATCGTTTCACAATTGGCATTGGATTCAAAACAAAACCGTTTGATATATCGTAATAGAGAGCACATTGCCCAACCTTATAGTATTTTTTCGTTCCATTTAAATACAATGCGACAGCAACAATTAACACGGCCAAAACAAGGTGGTAATGGGCTTGGTGATTATATTTTTGCATTGAATACTAGCAGTAATTTCTTAGCTGTAATTGAATATCATGATACAGGTAAAGATAGGCTTAAAGTTATAGATTTGACGTCTAATAGCGTGATTTTAAACACCGATTTTGACCAAGGCATATTTGGTCTTTTATGGCATGATGAACATAGCCTGATTTATTCTAAAGACGACGGTTTATACGTCTTTAGTATTGCTGATAATCAGGTAAGCGTTATCGAGAAAAGTGACCAATTTGGTCGTTTAAGTTATGGGGAACAGCCTCTTGAAATGTTGACTGAACGCAGCCACCTGCAAGCGAATATTTATGGGGTCCCTTTGCTAAACAAGGGTGTAAAAAACGCTCACTTTAAAGACACCAGTAAATATACATTTACTCAAAATGTTCAATTGAATCATATGCCGGCGCTTGGCAATCTATCGAATATATTGGCTTTTCAAATAAGCAAACCTGGCAAAGTAGAGCTCCATATTAAACCAGAGGGTAAGCCAAGTTATCGAGTCAGTTTTCAAGACGATATAGACTTCATTAGCGCAATGGATTGGTCAATTGACGACTCGCTACTTATCGCGAGTATTAATGGAGGAGTGTATGTCTATTCAATCATTGATCGCACATGGCAAGCGTTAACTGAACGTCATTTAAAAGTACATCATGTAGCTTTTATCAATAAGCACGCATACTATAGCGCTGAAGTGGATGGACAATGGAATATTTGGCGAATGACCGTTGAAGGTGACGATAAAACACAGGTAACTTTTAAGGGTGGATATAGTGTTCAAGGTAATGAAAACGAGATCTATTATACAAAGTTTAATCGTTCTGGGTTATTTAAGTTGTCATTCTCCGCATCTGATGAGGTATTGTTGTTGGCTGACTTTCCAGTAAAAAACTGGCGGCATTGGCAACTCAAAGGAAGTAAGATCTATCTGAAGGAAAACACAACACTAAGCGCCTTTGAACTTACGAGCAAAAATAAAGACGTTGTGTATGAATTTAGTGATGACATGCCTTCTACATGTCATGTATCTCATGACCAAGCGATGGCTGCCTGCAGTATTATTGACGACAGTTCAAGTAATCTATGGCGCGTTAAACTGGCGTCTGAGCAGTGATTTATTGGATGATATCTCTAATGTTTTTGAGTGCTTCAACGCCAAAACCTTGGTCATAGAAGTACAAGATCTTGCCTGCTCGGTTAATGAGTATAACCCGAGCATTATTTGGATTTTCGTTACCCGTGAATTTTTGAACGGTGTCGCCATCTTCGTAAATGGTGATTACACCTTTCCACAAAGGTTTTGGTATGCCTTTTCTCATGCCATTATCAATCAACGTACTGAACATTCTCGGGAACATCCCTTGGATGGTAGGTAATTCGTAAACCGGTAAGTTCGTACTCGTAAAATCGAGTGCTATCAGCCAGCGGTCAATATCAAATTGTGAATCTTGTTTGTAGCCAATCAACAACAAAGTGTATTCGTTGTCAAAATCACCTGGAATATTGATCGCTTCCTGCTCTAATGATTGCCCGCTAACTGAAGGGAAACTTTCACCTGTTAATGACTGGTTGGGATAGGTTGTGCTGCAAGCCGATAATAGACTAACGATGATTAACGAGCAAAAAATAGTTTTCAATGAAGCCATAGAGATATCCAATATCTTTGTTTTTCTTTATCTTACGCAAGGCTTATTGATTTAGTTCACATCGCGCTACAATTTTTAAGAGCTTGATCGTTAATATGTCTAGGCACGTATAACCTGTTATTGGTAGCAAAGGTGGTATTGAGCTGTCAATGAGTACAACATGCGCAATAAGGTGGAGGGGCAAGATGACTAATATTAAAACTGAAACCCGTCAGTTTCTAACGCTCTTTAATTTGGTGACTTCTCAAGGTCAAAAACAAGAGTCTGTTTATGAATTTGAAGGGATCAGAGCATGGCACGATTTTGATGGCTATACCTGCTGGCTTGCGTATAAAGATGTAACCATTACCATACTTTTTCATAGCAAATTCCAGGTTGAATTTGAGAAAGAAGAAACATTTATCAATTTTTCAAAGAAAGCCGCGCGACTTCTAGCGCTCGCTTAACGAGAAAACGCAAAATAATGAAAACTATCTATTTAATCGCCATCATTACCGGCCTTAGTTTATTTTCGAGTGCTAGTTACAGCTTACTAAGCGCAACTTCATTTTATGTTGAACCTACTATGAATAGTCAACCACAACAAATAACGGGCTTGCGCAAGGACCAGTCTTCACTCGTTATTGAAGTCAATCAACAAGACGCAACCAATTGGTCTTCTACCAACGATGGTGTTATGGGGGGCAGATCAACCGGCCAAATGTCCTTTGAGCAAAACTTTGGTATTTTCAGCGGTAATATCTCGTTAGCAAATAACGGCGGCTTTAGTTCGGTTTATCGACGCGTCAACCAACTCGAAGCAGATACTGATGCCGTAGTGATAGACGTTGAAGGCGATGGCAACACCTACCAGTTGAGACTAGCGTTAAACATCAATGGTTATCGTATTCCATACAAACATAACTTTGAAACACGAGCTGGCGTTCGACAACAAATTTCACTGCCAATGGCAGAATTTCGCGCCTCATATCACGGGCGAATTATTAGCGATGCGCCACCTGTTTACCCTGAGCGCATCAAAGAAGTAGGTTTTTTGCTTGCTAACAAAAAAGCGGGGGCCTTTTCTTTAGTGGTACATAAGATAGTATTTGCCAATAATTCTGTGCTGGAAACCGCCGCTATAGAAGTCAGGTAAACCACATGAACAAAGTTAATCCAAAAAAGCTGCTGCATAGCAAATGGACAAAAAGGGATGTGATCAATAAAGAAAAGCACTTTATGATCACAGACGTTGCTTTTGACGAAGACCAAAAGGTTGTCAAATGTCTAATAGAAGCCATTAAAACCAACAATGAATACGCGATTAACTGGCGTACTTTAAAAGATCCTGCACAGTGGCGTATTGGCTGGAAGTAATAACCAACAATGCCGTCTAATCAATAATGGCCGGCGAGTTGCCAAATTACACTTCCTTATTGTCGCTAATAATTTGCGGTAACGTATCGGGCTTAGCATAACTTAATCGCCCTAAACGATTACCAACATGATAATTATCTAAACCTGTCACAGCAACTGTATCTAGTGCTTCGATGTCTATATAACCATCACTTGTGATGTGTTGTGATGGGTAATAAATATCGGTGATTTCACCAATAATCATCATCGTTTTGTTCAGGCTAATCGGCATTATCTCTCTCAACCTCAAGGCATACTTCAACTGACTTTCCTTAACAAAAGGAGCGCTTATACCGGCTTTAAATTCAGGTGTGAGCCCCGTCTCTTCAAATTCAGATTGTGTTTTTAAATATCGGGCTGAGGTTTGATGGGCCTGTTGCCATATCGTACGATTAACTTGGTTTATCGTGTATTGGCCAAGTGCTTTGATATTGGAAAGTGTATGTCGCTCAGCACTATCTGGGCGCATAATAAACCCTACAAGTGCTGGGGAAGCACCTAAGTGAATAACAGAGCTAAAGATAGCCAAGTTTGCAGCGCCAGTGTTGTCAGCAGTTCCGATTAGGTTAGCACTTTTGAATCCGGATAAGCTATTGATAAGGTGAGCTCGGTACCTATTGTCTAAATCATATACCTGTTGCTGAGATAAGTGTTTCATATAGATCTTCGTTGTTGTCAATAAAATGGGTTACGCAAGTGATGAGCTTTACGATCAACCAATACAAGTTTTTGCTCAAAAAGTAGTCTGTTTTACCATGTTGCTCGTAATGAAGCTTGAAACCATATTTTCGAAAAGCTATTGCTAAGGAATGATTATGTTAACAGGTGCTACTATTTTAGGTATTGCAGATGCCACTCACTATTTAGTGGGTGAGACAGACCAAACTGGCAGTTTCTCTAAATTGCCGCAACTTGAGCGTGTTGCCGTGTGTGATTCTTTATCGGAAGCAAAGGCGCTTTTGAGATCGCATCATTATGATCAAGCATCGTTAAAATTGCAGTCAGCCTATGACGAAATGTGTGGCACTGGTGACAGTCTTGGTGGCATGATTGAGCAAAGTATCAAGCTGTAATGTAATTACCACGCTATGGCTTTGTCTTGCCAATCAACATAGCTCAATTCGCCGTCTACTTGATGTCTTTTTACGATTTCAAGTAGTTGTTGTGCGACAAAGTCAGTCGTGAATAGCTTATCTTGGGCAACACGTTTTTGAAAAGGTCTAGAAAGCGCTGTGTCTGTTGTACCGGGGTGGAACGCAATAAGTTTTATATGTTTAGCCGTTCGTTTTAGTTCTATCGCCGCCGTTTTTAACATCATGTTTAATGCCGATTTAGACGCTCTGTAACTATACCAGCCACCAAGTTGATTATCTGAAATACTGCCAATTCGCGCGCTAAAAACAACAACTTTACAAAAAGGCTTAGCCTTTAGCTTGGTCACCAAATGGGTTAACCACAACATTGGTGTTAAGGCGTTAGCAAACATTGTTTGGCAAAATTGGTTTGCACTAAAATTTGCAAGTTGCTTCTCAGGTAAGAATGCTGGTGTGTGAAGCAAGCCATTACACATATAAACTTGCGTCACCTGTTCAAGTAAACTGCTCGTTAATTGCTCACATGTTAAAGAAATGGTTTGTTCACTATAGTCACTGATACTAATTTTCATTGAGTTAGAAAATTGTTCATCGTCGTATTGAGAAAAATCACGACTAACGAGGAGTAAGTTTTCTCCTTGGTTAGTGGCTAGCTTTTTAGCAAGCGCTTTTGCAATACCGCTACTTGCGCCGATTATTAGGTGTTTTTCTTGTGTCATGGCAATATCCAGTTGAGCAGTCAGGCGTTTCTAAATTGAAATGTTTATTTGCGAAGAAGGAAATAGCTTTTCGATAACGCGCGAAAAACATGTAACCTAGTTTCGATAACTGTCTAAATAGCGGTATTTTCAAAAATAAAACCCAGTGCTTTTTACCTACTAACGACCACGCCCAATAATTGACGTCAATCCCGCTAATTAGCTTTCCTAGGTGAATGGCATAGATAACTTTTAATGCTTGATCTTTTGTTAATGTCTCGCCATTTGCCAGTGTTAAGGTTTTCTCTAAAAAAGCTTCATCGTGAATATCGAATAATTCTATTTGGTTATTTGTATCATGCGCTTTAAGTTTATTCATTTCAAAACAACAAAGTGGGCATTGACCATCATAAAAAATTGTTAACGTAGGAATAATCACGGCTATTAAAACTCCATCAGCATTACACTTGCCAACAGGTGCAAGAAAATGACAATTAACGTAAGTCGACTTCTTAACGTGTGATAGGTGTCGAGGTAAGAAATAGTATTAGACTGCCTGAGCCTGCGCTCAGCATACCAAATAGAGAAATACCCAAAACCTAGCCAAAGCAAACCGATTTGGCTAGGTAACAATATACTCGCAACGGCAAATAAACATAATAGGTTACTGATGATAGCAGTGCGTTTTGATTCGATATTTGCTTGCCACAGCGTGCCGGCTAGAAAGCTTAATATGGCAATACTATAAATAACGAAAAGCGGCGGTGACGTTTTTACGGGGATACTGCTAGTGCTTGACAGAAAAAATAAGCTAGCGATAAACGGTAAAACCCCTAAGTAACCTAACAGGTGTCGAATATCCATGATCATTGAGGGTTGAAGACTTTTGTATGAATACGAGAGACTGTTTAAATAAGATCATAACAAACACAATGGCTTAATAATTGTTACTTGATATTTGTTTACCTTTAAATTCCGTTATTGACTGTTATACACTATGCAAAATGTTGGTAATTTTCCTTTGAGCACCCTTAATGAGTTTATTGATCCTCTATATTGTACTAGCTATTGGCGTTTCTTTTTTATGTTCTGTTCTTGAGGCGGTATTACTAAGCGTTAATAGCGCTTATATTACTACGTTAGTTAACGATGGCAGACCTTCAGGTTTGTTATATAAAAAATGGAAAGAAAACGTAGGTAGGCCTTTAGCTGCAATACTTACGCTTAATACCATAGCTCATACTATTGGTGCTGCAGGCGCTGGTGCCCAAGCGGCAGAGGTGTTTGGTAGCGCCTATATTGGCTTGTTTTCTGCAATTCTTACTTTTTTAATTTTAGTTTTTTCTGAAATTATCCCTAAAACGATAGGTGCGCAATTCTGGCGACAATTAGCGCCAGCCTCTGCTTACATACTTAAGTATATGGTGTGGGCTTTATATCCATTTATTGTGATGGCTGAATATCTGACCTCGTTTTTCAATAAAGGAGACAATTTGTCAGGGTTAAGTCGTGAAGAGTTTTCTGCTATGGCTCAATTAAGTACAGAAGAAGGGCAACTTGAAGAGCAGGAAGCTCAGTTTCTTCAAAACTTAATGTTGTTAAAAACCATTAGAGTAAAAGACGCAATGACTCCACGTACCGTGATTTTTGCACTGTCTGAATCTCTGCTCGTTGAAGAATACTTTCACAAACACGATAAAGTATTTTTCTCACGTATACCTGTATATCAAGATGATCCCGATAATATTGTCGGTTATGTTTTTAGAACGGACTTATTAATGGCGCAAGCACGTGAAAATGGTAAACAGCCATTAGCCAATTATACTCGTCCAATCATCGCAATTCCTGACACACTCATGTTAAGCAAAGCGATGAACAAACTGATCAAAGACCGCTCCCATATCATGCTAGTGGTAAGTGAATATGGTAGTGTGCAAGGCATTATCACCTTAGAAGATGCTATTGAAACCTTATTAGGGTTAGAAATTGTTGATGAAAAAGACAAAGATGTTGATATGCAAAAGTTAGCGAGAAAACTTTGGCGTAAGCGCGCTGAGGGTAAGGGAGTAGAACTTAAAGAGTAATGTGTTGTCGTGCATGGTGGCTCAAATGTTACACCATGCACGATTTTTGTCTGTAAACTGTCATCTTTCTATCTTTTAAACGTCATTTATTCTTCATAAACCCCTTATACAGTAACCACATATCGTTTCAATGAGGTTAAATCGATATGTTGGTAAGCAAAAATAATGTCAATCAGATTGATGTCGCAGTATTTAAGTTTTTGTTCGTAAGTCGTTTAAGCTTTCGACTCAAAGACGTTAGTCGCTTCGTCTCAAAAACTGGTGACGGTCAGCTTTATATCGCCGTTGGATTACTGCTTTATTTGTTTGAACCAATTAACGGGCGTGCTTTCTTTTTTCACGCGTTAGCGCTCTTTAGTGTTTACCTTCCTATCTACCTTTTACTCAAGCAACTCTTTAAACGCCAAAGGCCGTGCCACTCAATTGTTGATATGTCATCACATATTACTGCTTCAGATAAGTTTAGTATGCCGTCTGGACATACTTCGGCAGCCACATTAATGGCTTGCTTGATTGAGGCTTATTATCCGCAATGGGGCGCGCTGTGTTTTACATGGGCTGGTTTAATTGGTATTTCCAGAGTCTCGTTAGGCGTTCATTACCCAACCGATATTTTAGCGGGTGCTGGTCTTAGTTTGCTGATTGCATATATAGGTTTGATATGAAAATTCTTTACGGCGTGCAGGGTACAGGCAATGGCCATATTACCCGCGCAAGAGCTATGGCTAAATGCTTTCACGAGCAAGGTGTAAGTGTTGACTATATGTTTAGTGGCCGTGAGCCATCTCAATACTTTGATATGGATATTTTTGGTCCTTACTGTACCTTCAGAGGGCTTTCTTTTGTCACTGAAGACGGCAAGGTACAAGTGTTTAAAAGTGCACGAAAACTTAACCTATTAAGCTTTATTAAAGATGTTAGGGCGCTTAATGTTGATAGCTACGATTTAATTATTAATGACTTTGAGCCAGTCTCAGCATGGGCAGGAAAATTATCGGGTAAACAAGTGATCAATATTTCTCATCAAGCGGCATTTTATGATCCGTTGGTGCCAATGTTATCTGTGGCGAGTTTACATCGACGATTTATTTCGTTATTTGCACCATCAGACCTTGCTTTAGGCGTTCATTGGCTGCCGTTTGGAGGGCGAATCCTGCCGCCATTTGTTGAGGTCAACTGTGATAACAAACAATCACATAGTTTTAAATTGGTGTATTTACCTTTTGAAAACTTAGATGAAATTATCTCGTTACTAACGTTATTTAGTGATGAGGATTTTATCGTTTACCACCCTGATATGACTGAAAAGAAGCATATTGAAAACTGTCATATCAACCCGCTTAATCGCGTCAATTTTATTCACGATTTGCAAAATTGTAATGGTGTTATTTGTAATGCAGGCTTTGAATTATCAAGTGAAGCATTAACGCTTGGTAAAAAGTTACTGGTAAAACCGTTGCAAGGGCAATTTGAGCAACTGTCAAACGCGAAAGTTTTAGTCGATATGCAACGAGCAACCATCATGCATTCGTTGAATGAGTTTACCCTTGATAATTGGCTTACCGAACAAGGTGTTGAGAAAGTTAACTTCCCTAGTGACCCTGCGCCATTAATTAATTGGCTCTTAGCAGGTAACTATCAAGAGCCTGAACAACTCTGTGAACAGCTATGGCTGCGTGTCTAAGGTTTATCACTGTAAACAGCGAGTATTAAATAAAAAAGAGGCAATATGCCTCTTTTTTATTCATTATGCGTTATGCGTGGCAGAGCACTTATTAGTAGCTGAGAATTTCACCGTAATAACGAACCTTTCCTAACGCTGCTTGGCTACCCTTTAAAGAAAAGTCATAACCACAAAGTTTAAAACTGCCACGTTTAGCGAGCTGATTAATTAACTCATTGCGATCTAACGGTGAAAAAACGGCAAAATAATTGGCGTCGTTTTCAACGAAAACTTTAGCCGTACGGATACTTTTTTTATTGTTAAAAGTTAACTGCTGGCATGTTTCATCTCCTTCAGCAGTTGAGAAACGCCATAACTCTTTACGTAGCGTTTCATCAGCTTGCCAAGAAATAACAATGCCTTGGTATGGGTTCGACGAAATTGAAAAGCCATCAACCAAAGTCACTGTATTACTGAGGGTTGAAAACTCATCGAGGTTGGCAGATTGCGCCGCTATTTGTGGCTCTTCAATGGCCGTTTGTTCTGAGCCACTAAACGCAGCAATAATCACCACGAGCAAAAACAAGATAGCCAAGGCAATCGCTATTTTCACTTTATGCGCTAATACCAGTATTCTTATTTGTTCACCGATATCTTGCTCAGTTGCCTCGTCAGTGTTTTGATTCATATGAACCTGAGCAGGCTGTTCATTAATATCGTGTGTACCAACCATAGATCCATCAATTGATGCTCCAGCACTGCCAACTAAAGTTGGCTCAACACGTCGCACGCTACCGTGTTGGTAGCTTGCCTGTGAAGCTGTTAAATCAATAGGGCCGTTGTAACCATATTGGTACGTTAATTGGTTATCTTGGCTCTTGTAGGTGAGTAAGATGAGGATCAATATTAACGGTAGTATTAAGGTTACGATAAAGCCATTGTGATCAGTAAAGGCAATGACCAATGCCGCTAAGCCGAACACAGCACTAGGTAAAAATTGCCAATAATTGGTGATGCCAGCATCTCGACAACGACGAATGCAACTGCCTGCAAACAGTGCGATTATCGGTAACGTCATGATTAAAAGTGCAAACGGGTTAGCTGACAGCATCATACTTAATACAGAGAAAAGCACGATAGATACTATTGTAACAATAGCGAATCGTTCTCTGTTGTCTTTACCTTTTAGGCAAAATAAAGAGTTAAGTAGTGGCAATGTTATCTCCAGAGAAAATAGGTTAGTTGATACGAAATGCTGGTGTCGTGATATCTTGCAGCTTTAAACCTTGCAAAGTCATCACACCTTGATAAGAGGCTTCTCCGTCGCCACTAAAATGAAAGTCAAAGGTACTTGACCAAAATAATCCATTTTTTGTTGTAAAGCTCAAGCGGCTTTTACGTCTAGCAATATCAATAAACTGTAATTTATTTTGCTGACAATATAACTGTACATGTCGCTTTGCTGCTTCGGCAATTTTTCTAAGGTATATGAAATACCAACAAATCAGAAAAGCGAAAAGTAAGTAATAGATATTTTCCATGGTATTTATTGTTGTTCTGCTCGTTTAATGCGTTTTTTGTTGGTTGAATAACGTACCAATTGCTTTTGCTAGTGATTCACTGCGTTGCTCGGCGCGTATGCACATTAATACGGTTGGGCGTAATAATGGTATCGATACAATATCTTTAAATATTGCTGCAAACAAGTTTGAATCGTTGCTTTGTGCAAGGTTATCTAAATAGTTCATCATCAGCTCGTGGCTTGCAAGAGCCTGCCAGCATCTTCCTGATAAAATAATCAGTAGCTCAGTTACCGGCTCTTTAGCTAAAATAGATTTGACGAGTTCGCTAACATGAGGGTGGTCTGCATTTTTAGCCAGTGCTCTTAATGCATGTTGAGCTTCGTCTATATCTGGTGCGTTATTAAATCGCTCAATTAACTGCTCGATAACATCAACCGATAATGTTTCGTTTTCTAGGGCTGAACAAAGCACATTAAATACTTGGCTTGGAATATGAGGTAAAGCTGAACGTAAAAACTGTTCATTATCTTTGTCATTTAACCGAGCGGCAAAGTCAGCAATACCTTGTACACCAACTGATTGCCATTCTTGCCAGCCTAATTGACCAGAAAAATACAATTGGGTGTGTTCATAATAGCTACTTGCGTTTTGCTTTAGCTCAACGTTTAATTTTGAATTTAACGAAGCAAGCTTATATTGCGCTGGTGTAAAATTATAAGGGTTGCTCTTTAATAACTCTTCTTGTTTCTGTGTTGGGTCAACCGTTAAATCGCTGCCCAAGGCTTCAACAATAATCGCAATAAAGTGATTTCGAGCGCCTTGATTCAACAAGCCTCGCTCATCAAGTGGCAGCTTAACAAACCAAATGTAGGGAGTTTTTGAAGACTTTTGCCAAAATGCGAGTGCGAGATGCGCATTTCCTTGCATAGGGTACGGATAGGGTAATTGATTATGTTCAATTTTTTCAAAATCAGCTTTACTGATTTTATCGATACGTCGTCCGATATCATAAACACGAAACTGGCTACCTGAGAGGGTAATTAATTCAGAAATGGTATCTATTGTGCTCATGTTAATTATTGCTATCAAAATTTGTCGGCATTATAGATAATATTGCCTTAACTTTAAATGATCTTCGTAAGGCATTTCGCTGCAAGCAACCCTCCTATGAATGAAAAAAATAATCAAAACATTGAAGCGCCTGATCTTGATAAACCTCAACTTGAGATTTTGTATCAAGATAACTATTTAGTTGCAGTTAATAAACCGTCGGGTTTGTTTGTTCATCGCAGCTATTTAGATCGTCATGAAAAATACTTCGCCTTGCAGTTAGTTCGTGATTTAGTTGGACAATACGTATACCCCGTTCATCGTTTAGATAGGCCGACCTCAGGTGTGCTGCTATTTGCTTTAACTGAAAACACAGCCCGAGCAATGAATGAGTTATTTTCAGAGCGAAAAGTAGAGAAAACTTATTATGCGTTGACGAGAGGGCATTTGCTAGGTGAGGGAATTGTCGATCATGCATTAAAAGAGCAACATGATAAAATCGCTGATAAGTTTGCTCAACAAGATAAAGCACCACAAGAAGCTGTAACCTGCTATCAATCACTTGCAACGGCAACCTTACCGATTGCTGTTGGTAAATATACGAGTGTTCGTTATAGCTTAGTAAAATTGATGCCGAAAACGGGTAGAAAGCATCAAATCAGACGCCATTTATCTCACTTACGTTACCCCATAATTGGTGATATCAATCATGGTGATAACAAACAAAACCCATTTTTCCATCAATACTTTGGTTTTAAGCGATTAATGCTACATGCTAAATCGTTGTCGTTTGTTCATCCTATGACTAATGAACCCATTGACATAACCTCGGATTTTGACGCGCAATGGCAACAGGTGTTTGACCATTTAGGCTGGCATAGTCTCAATGCGTAATCGCTGAAGGCAAATTATCTTGCGACGTTATTTCGGACCAGAGATTCGTTTTGCGTTTGCATCAAAATGACGCCATGCCAGCTGTTGCTTAGCTTTTCCAGGATCGTCAGCACGACTTCCTTTGATTTCGACAAAGTATCCGTTTTGCACATACAGGCTTTGCGCTGTTTGTTTTTCAAAAGCGAGTACCATCAACTGATCTTGTGGTAGCGCTCTGTTAGCTAATGAGTAGGCAAGCTGACCGTCATTGGTATATATACGCGGTTGTGTTTCTGCTTTAAACCCTTGATTCATTTGATAGGTGTGTTGACTTTGTTGACTTGTTTCAACAACAGATGGTGTAGATTGGCAGGCAGTCATCAACAATACTGTACTGAGCAAACCGATTAATTGAGTAAATTTCATAACAACAACTTAAAGTAACGAATAGGGCTTCTAAGTTGTTGTTTGCAGATGTTATGCCAAACTAAATTCGAGTATTTACCTTGTTGTTTTTTAATGATTTATTTTGTGGTGTCAAAAAAACAACAGATAAAAAAACCAGTTCAAAGAACTGGTTTGTTATTTTATGACACTAAAGTTTTATTCGTCAGAAACAGAACGTAATAGGGCGTTGATACCCACTTTAGCACGTGTTTTTGCATCTACTTTTTTAACGATAATAGCGGCGTAAAGACTGTATGTACCACATTTTGATGGTAGGTTGCCTGGCACAACAACTGAGCCGGCAGGTACTCTGCCATAATGTACTTCGCCCGTTTCACGATCAAAGATACGGGTACTTTGGCCGATAAAAACACCCATTGAAATAACTGCACCTTCTTCAACAACTACGCCTTCAACAATTTCAGAACGAGCGCCAATAAAGCAATTATCTTCAATAATGGTTGGGCCTGCTTGTAATGGCTCTAACACACCACCAATACCAACACCGCCAGATAAGTGAACGTTTTTACCTATCTGTGCACATGAACCTACCGTAGCCCAAGTATCAACCATTGAACCTTCATCTACGTATGCTCCAATATTTACGTAACTTGGCATAACAACAACATTTTTACCAACGTATGAGCCTGTTCGAACTGTGGCGGGCGGCACAATACGTACACCATCTTTATCAAACATAGCTTGATCGTAATCAGCGTATTTCAATGGCACTTTGTCAAAGTACTTGCTATCCCCGCCATCAACGACTTCGTTATCCCAAATTCTAAAGGATAACAATACGGCTTTTTTCAACCACTGATGTACAACCCATTCACCGGCAACCTTTTCTGCAACACGTGCTGAGCCATCATTTAACATAGCAAGAGCATCGAGTACTGCATTTTTTATTTCAGTGCTGACGGAAGTAGGAGTGATAGACATGCGCTCTTCAAACGCAGCTTCAATAATATTTTGTAATTCGCTCATTTATTTATCCAATTAATGGTTAATCTAAATCGTGACATAGGCGTATGCGCAACATTTCTTTTTGTTGATCTGTTAGCGTAGTGCCATGTTCATTTGATACGGTAAAAACATCTTCTGCACGTTCACCAAAGGTCGTGATTTTGGCAGAATGAATGACAAGATTTTGATCTTGGAATACCTGACCAATACTTGCTAATAAACTTGGGCGATCCATCGAAATGATTTCAAGCATCGTTCTATTCTTACTCGTCGTTTTTGAAAAGTTAACACTCGTATTTACTAAAAATTGTTCGTTCTTTCTCGGTATTGGTTGCACCTGAATATCGTTAGCCGAAGATCTACTGAGCACGCGTTTCAATGAATCGATAATTTCTTGTGCTCGGTGTTCATCATTAATAGGCTTGTTGTACTGATCTAAGATAACAAAGGTGTTCAAGGTATAGCCATTTTTACTCGTGATGATTTTCGCGTCATGAATTAATAGCTTCTTTTGCCCTAATAATGCTGTTGTGCGCGCAAAAAGATGCGGTAAATCTTTGGTGTAAATGAATACTTCAGTACCACCTCGGTATGGTTCAGGACTGATCAATATCAGTGGTTCATTTTTTTCTACAGCAATAATATGTCGAGTGTGCCACTGAATTTGATCTGGCAGATACCTCAAGAAATAATCGGTTCTAAAGTCTTTCCAACAGTGTTTTATTTGCTCTTTATGTAAGCCGTGTTCGTTGATTAATACTTCTAGCGCTTGTGCTTGGTTTTCACGTATTTTAGCGCGTAAATCAACTGGTTTTTCAAGACCAAGTCTAAAGGCTCGCTTGGTTGAGTTATAGAGCTCTTCTAAAAGGTTTTCTTTCCAACTATTCCATAAACTTTCATTGGTTGCGCGCATATCTGCAACAGTTAAACAATAAAGTAAATCAAGACGTGCTTCGTCTTTTACGACTTCTGCAAATATTCTAATCACGGTTTCATCAGAAATATCTTTACGTTGTGCTGTAACAGACATTAATAAATGTTGTTCTACTAACCATGCAATCATACGACCATCATGAGCAGATAAGTCATGCTCTTTGGCAAAGGCAAGGGCGTCAATCGCGCCAAGTTTTGCATGGTCACCACCTCGACCTTTTGCTATGTCGTGGAATATACCCGCAAAATAAAGCAGCTCTGGCTTTCTTGTTCGTTGAACTATTTTGCTACATAACGGAAATTCATGATTATGCTCAGGTTGAGAGAAGCGATATAGGTTTTTAATTAAACGATAACTATGTTCGTCAACTGAATAGGCGTGAAATAGATCGAACTGCATCTGACCAACAATGTTTCGCCATTGCGGTAAGTAGGCGCCGAGTATTGAATAACGGTGCATTAGGTTAAAAGCTAAGCCTAAACCTCTAGGGTGTTTGATAATTGCAACAAACAAGCGTCGGCAGTCGACATAGTCATTCATACGAGAAATTAAACGTCTTCTTGCATTGCGTAATAAGCGTAGTGTTTCTGGATGGAGATCTTTTATTTCCGGTGTTTGAGCAACATGTAAAAACAATTCTAAAATTTTTGCAGGTCGACTAAATAACCTGCTGCGTGTGATCTTAAGTAAACCGTCTTCGACAATAAAATCGTCGCTAATTTCAATTACCTTTGGCGAGTGACTTGCTGGTATCAACTGTCTTTCAAAATGATGAAGTAACATTTTGTTCAGTTCAGCTACACGAGCAATTAGTCGGAAAAAACGTTTCATCATTTTTTCTACGGCAACTTTTCCATGATCACCAAAGCCCATCATTTTTGCGACATCGGCTTGGTAATCAAACAGTAATCTATTTTCACTTCGTTTGGCGACGTAGTGTAAGCAGAATCGCATACGCCACAGGTAATCTTGACACTCTAATAATTCATAATACTCATTTCGGGTCAGATAGTTCGCGGTAACTAACTCTTCCATTGAATCAGCTAAAAAGTGGCGTTTAGCAACCCAAGCAATGGTTTGAATATCTCTAAGGCCGCCTGGGTTTGCTTTTAAATTTGGCTCTAATGTATATGAAGCACCATGATATTGCTCATGACGTTTCTTTTGTTCGTTGCGCTTGGCGATAAAGAATTTGTCTGAACGCCAAAATACATCTTGTTGCAGCAGTGGTTGAAGTTGCTCATATAAATTACGGCAACCGCTGATCAAGCGCATTTCCATGAGGTTTGTCGCAACAGTGACATCATTAACTGCTTGTTTTATACATTCTTGAACATCGCGGACACTATGACCAATATCTAGGCGTACATCCCATAATTGAGTAATAAATTGGCCAATTTTTTCTTCCAATGCTTTATCAACACGCTTTTGTGTTAACAGCAAAATATCAACATCAGAATGGGGGTGTAGTTCAGCGCGGCCATAACCACCAACGGCAACTAAGCTAACTTGATATTCGTCTAGCTGATGCTGACACCATAATTTAGCCAACACGAGGTCAACATATTGTGCACGAGCTTGTACTAGGAACTCAGTATCTTGAAGCTCAAATTGTTTGAGTAGCCATTGAGAAAATTCATCATTTTGCTGACAGATATCTTTTATCGTTAAAGGCGCTGCGGTGATAGCAAACGTGTCAAAATACTGTGATGGTATGTATGCGCTCATTTTATGCCGTATTGTTTTTATTGTGTGCGTAATTAAACCTAGAAAAAGAAAAGGTACTAGTTAACTAGTACCTTTGCAATGGTATCGTCACTGCGATGAGTTAGTATTTCACAACCCGTTTTATTGACAACAATTGTATGTTCCCATTGGGCCGACTTCTTGCCATCTACGGTATAAACTGTCCAGTTATCTTCTTTGTCTAAGATGGTGCCTGATTTGCCTGCATTTATCATAGGTTCAACAGTAAAACACATGCCTTCGACCATTTTTGTTTTATCATTATTTTTATAGTGAACAATTTGTGGCTCTTCGTGAAACTCAGCGCCTATGCCATGGCCGCAGTATTCTTTTACAATACCAAAACGTCCAGATTTCTTGATAAACTTTTGAATGGCGGCACCAATTTCACCAAAGGCAACACCAGGTTTTACTTTTTTCAAACCCATATAAAGTGCTTCTTGGGTAATTCGACATAAACGACGGTCTTCTGGCGTAACATCACCAATTAAGAACATTTTTGATGTGTCACCGTGATAACCGTCTTTAATCACAGTAATATCAATATTGAGAATATCACCATCTTTCAATGGCTGGTCGTTAGGGATACCGTGACAAACAATATGGTTAACTGAAGTACAGATAGACTTTGGAAAACCGTGGTAATTCAAAGGCGCTGAAATCGCTTCTTGTACTTTCTCTGTGTATTCCGCGCAACGTGTATTTAACTCATCTGTGGTAACACCAGCTTTAACATGCGGCTCAATCATCTCTAACACGTCAGCAGCTAACTTGCCTGCTATGCGCATTTTTTCAATTTCATCAGATGTTTTAATTTTAATAGTCATGTAAATCTCTATTCGTTAGCTTGTTTATCTGTTAAGCCTTAAGTTCTAATTTAACGGCTTCAACAATAGCACTTGGTTCTGTTAAATATAAGTTATGGTTTAACAATACTAAATTATCATCAAACGCTAGTAAAAGAGCAGGAATTGATTGCGTGCCAATTACTTCTTGTAAATCAAAAATATCTTGTATGATAAATTCTGCATCTTTGGAAAACATATCATTTTTAAATACTTTAGCTGGTGGCGACATTTTCAACTGTGTGGCGATATCGCTAAGCTCTGCTTTTGAGTCCATTGATAAGCCGTTTTCAAAATGTGCTTTTTGAATGGTTTTAATCAATTCAATCGCTTGATGATTAGCTTTATTATTTGCCCATGCAGTTAGGTTAGCCGCCATTGTTGAGTCTGGCTCGTTCGGTAACGCTTTTTTGTAGTTTTGGGTAAAGCGTATGTTGCTGTCAGCTTCAACATTTTTAATTTGGGACTCATCAACTGCTTGATCACCTTGAAAATAGCCACAGTGCCATAAGTTCAATTTCATATCAGGAAAAGCGTTGGCAATTTCTTCAACTAGTGCACTTGTCGCATAACTCCAAGGGCAATGCGTATCATAAATAAAGATTAGCTCTGCGTTCATAGTTCAGCCATATGTGTGAATGATTTATCTAAGCCGATAATTTTATCTGTTTATCGAAAACTTAGCTATGTTCAGGTGAATTATTTTAATAATTTATTGGTGAAATTCTGCCTGATTTCTCATTTCAGTATTAAAAAAGCATTGTTTGTTGTTTTTCTAAACATTATTAACAAAATTACTGGTTTAAAAAGCCGGGATATGGTATAAAGTGCGCCGCTAAAAACACTATTCAACCTTATTTGATGTGTGTTTGGCGAAAATTTTTAACCGTACTGTCACACTAATGTGTCAGTATTTATTTAAACTCACATACATCTTGCAAAGGTATACCGGGGTGCTCAAAGCATAGTCTATATGCTGATAGGAGTCGTGTATATTGGATGTATGAACGCTTAACCCCAAGAGGAAAAATCATGCCAAACGTTTCTATGCGCGATATGCTTAAAGCGGGTGTTCACTTCGGTCACAAAACTCGTTACTGGAACCCGAAAATGAAGTCTTACATCTTCGGTGCTCGTGATAAAGTTCATATCATCAACTTAGAACAAACTGTTCCAATGTTCAACGAAGCTTTAGCTTTCTTATCTGGCGTAAGCTCTAAGAAAGGTAAAATCTTATTCGTTGGTACTAAGCGTGCTGCATCTCAATCAGTTCGTGAAGCGGCGATCAAATGTGATCAATTTTACGTAGACCACCGTTGGTTAGGTGGTATGTTGACTAACTGGAAAACAGTTCGTCAATCTATCAAGCGTTTAAAAGATCTTGAAACGCAAAGCACAGACGGTACTTTCGATGCTTTAACTAAAAAAGAAGCATTAATGCGTACTCGTGAAATGGAAAAACTTGAGAAAAGCTTAGGCGGTATCAAAAACATGGGTGGCTTACCTGACGCTATCTTCATTATTGATGCAGACCACGAGCACATTGCTATTAAAGAAGCAAACAACTTAGGTATTCCAGTAATTGCTGTTGTTGATACTAACTCGAACCCAGATGGTGTTGATTACATCGTTCCTGGTAACGACGATGCAATCCGTGCAATTACTTTATACACAGACTCAGCTGCTAACGCAGTAGTAGAAGGTCGTGAGCAGAACATCGCTGTTGCTGCTGAAAAAGACGGTTTTGTTGAAGCTGAATAAGCTTACAAAATAAACCTTTTTTAATTTCTAAAATGCGAAGCAGAGCTTCGCATTTTAGATACTATCTCTTGTTAAATCGAGGAATTTACTCATGGCAATTACTGCTGCATTAGTAAAAGAATTACGCGAGCGTACTGGCGCTGGCATGATGGATTGTAAGAAAGCGCTTCAAGAAGTTGATGGCGATATGGAACTTGCAATTGAAAACATGCGTAAATCAGGTCAAGCGAAAGCAGCTAAAAAAGCTGGTAATATCGCTGCTGATGGTCAAATCATCATCAATGGTGGTGCATTAGTTGAAGTTAACTGTCAAACAGACTTCGTAGCTAAAGATGACAACTTCTTAGCGTTTGCTAACAAAGTTGCTGAAGTAGCTGCAGCTGAAAAATTAGCAATTGCAGACTTACAAGCGAAGTTTGAAGAAGAGCGTATCGCTTTAGTTGCTAAAATTGGTGAAAACATCAATGTACGTCGTGTTGAATATGTTGAAGGCGAAACGCTAGCTTCATACAAGCACGGTGCAAAAATTGGTGTTGTAGTTTCAGGTAACGGTGATGCTGAAACATTAAAGCACATCGCTATGCACGTTGCTGCGTCTAAGCCAGAGTTTGTTAACCCTGAAGATGTTCCAGCTGAAGTAGTTGAGAAAGAAAAAGCAATCCAAATCGATATCGCGATGAATGAAGGCAAGCCTGCTGAAATCGCTGAGAAAATGGTTACTGGTCGTATGAAGAAATTTACTGGTGAAATTTCTTTAACTGGTCAAGCTTTCATCATGGAACCAAAGCGAACTGTTGGTGACATTTTAAAAGAGAAAGGTGTAACTATTACTAGCTTCACTCGTTTAGAAGTTGGTGAAGGTATCGAGAAGAAAGAAGAAGATTTTGCTGCTGAAGTAGAAGCACAAATTGCAGCTGCTAAAGGCGAATAATCTTTTTGACTCGATATAGTGTTTTGAACACAGTTTATTGAGTATGTTTTTGATAAAGATTTTGAAAAGAGCTACCCACGGGTAGCTCTTTTTTTGTTTGGGGCAAATGAAATTGCCGTGATTTGTAAAACGACGCTTGGTCTTGTTCAAGGTCTAGTTTTGTGGTTCTCTTCTTAATAGTGCTGTTTATTTCAACAAGTTACTATTTTAGGCTAAATTTGATACGAACAGTCACTAATTTTTACTTTAACCTTTAGATAGTCAAAAAAAACAAGTAGAATATTGGCGGCCTAAGTTGGGCCTAAAAGGCTAGCTTTTATCAACAGGAAAATATTTATGAGCACCAATCCTAAACCCGTTTATCGTAGAATTCTTTTAAAACTTAGTGGTGAAGCCTTAATGGGCGACGAAGGTTTTGGTATTGATCCAAAAGTCCTAGATCGTATGGCTCAAGAAATTAAAGAACTTGTTGAAATGGGCATACAAGTGGGTCTTGTTATCGGTGGTGGTAATTTATTCCGCGGTGCTGGCTTAGCAGAAGCGGGCATGAACCGAGTCGTTGGTGACCAAATGGGCATGCTAGCCACAGTAATGAACGGCTTAGCTATGCGTGATGCTCTGCATCGTGCATTTGTTAACGCACGTTTAATGTCTGCCATCGATTTAGCGGGTGTTTGTGATACCTATAACTGGGCTGAAGCCATTAGCTTATTAAAATCAGGCCGCGTGGTCATTTTCAGTGCCGGTACGGGTAATCCTTTCTTCACCACAGATTCTGCTGCGTGTTTACGTGGTATTGAAATCGAAGCCGATGCCGTATTAAAAGCTACGAAAGTGGATGGTATTTACTCAGATGATCCAGTGAAAAACCCAGATGCTGAGCTTTATCACCATTTAACGTACCAAGCGGTACTAGAGAAAGAATTAAAAGTAATGGATTTGGCTGCGTTTACACTTGCCAGAGATCATTCAATGCCAATTCGTGTTTTTAACATGAATAAACCTGGCGCACTAAAAAATGTGATTATGGGTGAAGCCGAAGGCACAACCATTGATCACGCTGAAAACGCATAGATTTAGAAATTATTAAGTGATACCACCTATATTTGTATAGGTTAATTACCAAGGATATTTATTGTGAATGACGAAATTAAACAAGACGCTAAAGAGCGTATGGGCAAAAGCGTAGAGTCGCTTAAACTTAATTTAAACAAAGTTCGCACTGGTCGTGCACATCCGTCGTTATTAGACAATGTAACGGTTGAATATTACGGTATGGATACACCGCTTAACCAAGTAGGTAACGTGTCTGTACCAGATGCACGCACACTAGCTATTACTGTTTTTGATAAAGGAATGATCGGCGCTGTTGAAAAAGCGATTTTAAAATCTGACTTGGGTTTAAATCCAGCGTCACAAGGTACGTTGATTCGTATTCCGCTTCCTCCGTTAACAGAAGAACGTCGTAAAGACTTAGTTAAAGTTGTGAAAGGTGAAGCTGAAAATGGCAAAGTGGCTATTCGTAATATTCGCCGTGATGCTAATTCTGATATTAAAGCACTAAACAAAGAAAAAGAAATCAGTGACGATGAAATGCATCAAGCTGAAGATGAGATCCAAAAGATCACTGATACATTTGTTAAACAAGTTGACGCTATTTTAGCTGAAAAAGAAGCTGAGTTAATGGAAATCTAAGGTTTTCATTGCTAATTCAACTACGCCGTAGATAATAACTACGGCGTTTTTGTATAAAGGAGTTAACGTGGGCGAAACTATTGCGGCTGTACAACAAGACATTATTATTCCTAAGCATGTTGCAATCATCATGGATGGGAATGGTCGTTGGGCGCAAATGCGAGGAAATAAAAGAGTTGCTGGTCATAAAGCGGGTGTAGAAAGTGTTCGCTCAACCGTGTCAACGGCTAGAAAGCTAGGCGTAAAGGCGCTAACTTTATTTGCTTTTAGTAGTGAAAACTGGCAACGTCCAGAACAAGAAGTTTCAGTACTTATGGATTTGTTTATGTATGTCTTAACGAAAGAGGTTAAGCGCTTACATAAAAATGATATTCGGTTCAAAGTGATTGGTGATTTGTCTCGCTTTTCTGATAAGTTAAAGCGCAATATCGCAAAAGCTGAATCATTAACCGAAAACAATACCGGCATGGTATTATCTATTGCCGCTAACTATGGTGGTCGTTGGGATATAACCCAAGCGGCGAAAAAGTTAGCTCAAAGGGTTCAAAATGATGAATTGGCCCTTGATGAAATAACAGAGCAAACACTAGATGAACAAACATCTTTATCTGAGTTTGCCGAGCTTGATTTGTTAATTAGAACCGGTGGCGATTACCGCATTAGTAACTTTTTACTGTGGCAATCTGCATATGCGGAGTTTTATTTTACCGAAACGTTATGGCCTGACTTTGACGAGAAGCAGTTCCAATTAGCGCTTGAGGCGTTTACACAACGTGAACGACGTTTTGGTAAAACCGGCGATCAAGTTAAACAGAAATAATAAAAAGGATTACCCCTTGTTACTTAAACGCGTATTAACTGCAGTCGTATTAGCACCTTGTGCTATTGCAGCTATTTTTTACCTGTCATTGCAAAATTTTGCTTGGTTACTCTTCGTATTAATCGGCTTAGGTGCTTGGGAGTGGGGTCCTTTAATGGGCATTACTTCAAAAGGTAAACGCATGCTATTTAGTTTATCGAATGTTGTCCTGTTAGGTCTATTGTTCTCATTTATGCCCATCGACCAATTATGGACACCTGAAGGAAACATCGCGGCTAACGCTAAAATTGTTTTGTGGGTAGCCTCTATATGGTGGTTACTTTCTGCCTTTTTAACGTTTGTTTACCCTAAATGCAGTGCGTTTTGGTCAAGTCACCGCAGTGTGCGTGGTGTGTTTGGTTGGCTAACGCTTGTGCCTGCAGGGTTTGCTTTAATGATTGTTCGAAGTGTAGATTATTCATCCGACCCTTATCATGGTGCACAGCTCATGATGTTTTTATTTGGCTTGGTTTGGTCTGCAGATATAGGCGCATATTTTGTCGGTAAATCGATAGGTAAACATAAGCTTATGCCGAATGTGAGCCCTGGTAAAACGCTTGAAGGGTTTATCGGTGGTGTCGTTAGCGCGTGTTTATTAGTTGTAGCAGTTGGTTATGTACTTGAATGGAATTCAACGCAATTTACGCAAGTACTGTTAGTTACCATGTTAATTACCACTATTTCAGTGTTAGGTGATTTAAACGAAAGCATGTTTAAACGCCAAGCCGGTGTTAAGGATTCAGGCAGTATTTTACCAGGCCATGGTGGTATTTTAGATCGTATAGACAGTCTAACGTCTACTGCACCTGTTTTCGCGCTCTGCTATATCTTCATTGGTTGGTAATTTATGCATCAAATTTGTATTTTAGGGTCAACAGGCTCTATAGGTGTTAGTACGCTTGATGTTATCCAACGTAACCCTGAGTTATTTCAAGTGGCAAGCTTAGCTGCTAATACTAATGTTGATGTTATCTTTGAACAGTGTCGAACCTTTTCTCCTCGTCGTGTAGCGTTAGTATCAGAGCCTCACGCTAAAGAACTTGCCCAGCGACTGAACGATGCTAACTTATCAATTGAAGTGCTTTCAGGCGAAGCTGCACTTTGTGAATTAGTGGTTGATGAGTCAACCGATACCATTATGGCTGCAATTGTTGGTGCAGCGGGGCTCTTACCTACTTACCAAGCAATCAAAGCCGACAAACGCGTGTTGTTAGCCAATAAAGAAGCGTTAGTCACCTCTGGTAAAATATTTATTGATGCTTTAAAGCAATCAAATGCGACGCTATTACCGATTGATAGTGAACATAATGCGATTTATCAATGTTTACCTTGGGCTGAACAACAACACGTTGGTGAATGTCAGCTAAAAGATAATGGCGTTAACAAGCTTTTATTAACGGGGTCTGGTGGTCCATTTAGAACATACCCATTAGCAGATTTTGATACCATTACGCCTGCACAAGCGTGTAAGCACCCAAATTGGGATATGGGACGAAAAATTTCGGTTGATTCTGCAACCATGATGAATAAAGGCTTAGAATTTATAGAAGCTAAATGGTTGTTTAATGTTGCGCCTGAAGACATTCAGGTTGTTCTTCATCCTCAATCTACTATTCATTCAATGGTGCAATATAAAGATGGTAGTGTATTAGCGCAAATGGGAAATCCAGATATGCGCACGCCAATCGCTCATGCACTTGCCTATCCAAAGCGGGTTGACGCTGGTGTTGATAATCTAGACTTTTTCACAACAGCATCTTTTGACTTTCAAGCGCCTGACTTTGAAAGATATCCAAACTTAAAGTTGGCTATCGAGGCATGTAAAGCTGGGCAGGCTGCTTGCACTGCGCTTAACGCTGCAAATGAAATAGCCGTTGAAGCATTTTTGAATGAGCAAATTAAATTTACTGATATTTTTAAAATAAATGAAACTTCAGTTAAAAAGTTTGTCTTAGAACAAGTAATAACAATCGACGACGTGCTTGACTTAGATGGTCGAGCAAGAGAATTTGCCATAACTACTCTAAAAGCAATGCAGTAACGCCATGTTTGATTTTTTCTGGAATTTAGCCTCATTTGTCGTAGCCCTTGGAATATTGGTGACGGTTCACGAATACGGCCATTATTGGGTAGCGCGTAAAAACGGTATCAAAGTGATACGTTTTTCAGTTGGCTTTGGTAAGCCAATTTGGCGCAAAGTTGACAAAACAGGTACTGAGTTTGTCGTAGCACTTATTCCCCTTGGTGGTTACGTAAAAATGCTCGATGAACGTGTTGACGATGTCGCACCAGAAGATCAGCATGTTACCTTCAATAGTAAATCTGTTTACCAACGTATTGCGGTTGTTGCCGCAGGTCCTATCGCTAATTTTATTTTTGCGATATTCGCATTTTATTTAATGTTTTTAATTGGTGTTCCAAGTGTTAAACCTATTGTTGGTGAAGCGGAGCCAAACTCAATATTTGCTCAGGTCAATGTCCCCGAGCGTTCTGAAATCATTTCAATAGACGGTCAGCGTACACGTGATTGGCAAGATGTTAATTTAGCGATAGTTAGTCAAATTGGTAATGATACCATCGCATTAACAGCGCAATTGCCTGATAGCCAATTTCAAAAACCTTATGTACTCAATACAAGCGAGTGGAGTTTTCAGCCTGAGCAGCAATCGTCATTAGCGAGTTTAGGGATCAAACCTTATCAAACGAATACTAAGCCTGAGCTGATTGCTGTGGGTAAGGGAACACCCGCTGGTGACGCAGGTTTGCTTGTTGGTGATTACATCACTGCATTTAATGGCATTGCGATAAAAGATGATTGGCAGTTGCTCTCTAATTCAATAAAAGAATACGCCGATGAAGAAGTTTTACTTACAGTTGAACGTAAGCAAAATTCAACGGTCGAAGAACTAACAATACCCGTCAAGCTGGCAAGTAGAACAGTAAACGGGAAAGAACAAGGTTACCTTGGCGTCTCTCCTAAAAGCGAGCCATATCCTGAAGAATACTTAATTGACTTAACCTATGGTCCACTTGAAGCGCTACCACAAGCTTTAGGCAAAACATGGCAGTTAATTACGTTAAGTTTCGACATGATAGGCAAACTCATAACGGGCGATGTTTCGGTAAATAATTTAAGTGGTCCAATATCAATAGCCCAAGGAGCAGGTTCAAGTGCGGGTTATGGAATTGTGTATTTTTTAAGCTTTTTAGCCTTAATTAGCATTAATTTGGGAATAATTAACCTTTTACCCCTTCCAGTACTTGATGGCGGGCACTTACTTTATTACCTTATAGAACTTTTAACAGGAAAGCCTGTTCCTGAAAAAATACAAGAAATGGGTTTTCGATTCGGTGCGTTAATTTTATTAGCCTTAATGAGCATCGCAATAGTTAATGACATCTCACGGCTGTAAACAGAAGTAGAATAAACTGAGTATGACAATTAAAAAAATAGCCTTAGCCGTATTATTAGGCACATTAGGAACTACAGCGACAGCAGCTGAACCAGAATTTATTGTGACGGATATTGACGTCCAAGGATTGCAACGTGTAGCACTAGGTGCTGCGCTTACGCATATTCCTTTTAACGTAGGTGACACTTTAAATGAATTTCGTATTTCGCAATCAATTAAGTCACTTTATAAATCAGGTCACTTTAACAATATTGCCGTTTTTAGAGATGGCACGCGTTTAATTTTTAAAATTCAAGAACGTGAAACCATTAGTGAAATAGAATACGAAGGTAACAAAGATCTAAAAGATGAACAGTTAACTGAAAGTCTTGATAGTAGTGATATCCGTGTTGGTGAAACGTTAGATAGTACCGTTATTTCAGGTATCGAAAAAGGCCTTGAAGACTTTTACCACAGTGTTGGAAAGTATAACGCTGACGTAACCGCTGAAGTCACCCACTTACCTCGAAACCGTGTAAAAATTAAGTTTAATTTTGATGAGGGCGATGCCGCTTCAATTGAACAAATTAACGTGGTTGGTAATGAAGTGTTTTCTGATGCCGAGGTATTGGAAAACATTGAATTAACCTTCGGTTCTCCTTGGTGGAACTTCATGGCACAAGATCGCTATCAAAAGCAAACCTTACAAGGTGATATGGAGACCATAAACTCTCACTATCTTGATAAGGGTTACTTACGCTTTAAAGTTGACTCAACCCAGGTTTCAATGACACCCGATAAAAAAGGTGTTTATATCACGCTTAACGTGACTGAAGGTGAAAAGTACACTATCAGTGAAATCGACTACATGGGTGATATGGCTGGCTTTGAAAAAACAATTGAAGCAATTAACCCATTAAGGACAGATGAACTATATAACGGTGCTTTGGTTACCTATACTGAAGACTCTATCAGTAAGTTCCTAGGTCGATTCGGTTACGCTTATCCTAAAGTAACAGTTATCCCTGATATTAATGATGAAGATAAAACCGTAAAACTGACGCTTTCGGTAGACCCTGGTAAACGTATCTACGTAAACCGTATCAACTTTGAAGGTAACCATGTTACCGCTGATGATGTATTACGTCGTGAGTTACGCCAATTTGAAGGTGCATGGTTATCAAACTCAAATGTTGAAGGTTCAAAGGCGCGTATTGCTCGTTTGCCTTACATTGAAACGGTTGAGTTTGAAACAAACCAATTACCAAATGAAGACGACTTAGTTGATATCGATTTCAACATTAAAGAGCAGCCATCAGGTTCATTTACTGCGGGTGTTGGTTACGGTTCAACAACTAAGTTAAGTTTGAATGCTGGTATTCAGCAAAATAACTTTTTAGGTACTGGTAACCGATTAGGTTTTAATATCAATACGGTGACATATTCTCAGTCAGCATCAGTATCTTATACCGATCCATACTTTACCGTTGATGGTGTCTCGCTTGGTGGTAACATTTTCTACCAAGAATTCGATGCAGGAAATGCTAACCTTGTACAGTATAACAACCAGACATACGGTGTTGGCTTAACGTTAGGCTACCCCATTAACGAATATACCCGTATCAACTGGGGTGTTTCGTACAAGAGTAACGGCATCACACAATTAGAAACCTATGAGCAAATTTCTAACTTCTATGAAATTTACTCAGATCCTAATAACCCAGATGCACAGCTGAAGTTTAAAACCTTTGATTTATCGTCTTCAATTTCACGTGTGACGTTAAACCGTGGTACATTCCCTACAGCGGGTTCATCAATGGCGTTATCTGGTAAGGTGACTACACCAAATTCAGATGTTAATTACTTTAAACTTAACTTTGATGGTAAGTGGTATTTCCCGCTGACTCGTAACCAAAAATGGTCATTCTTAACAAGATTAGAGTTAGGTTATGGTAACGGTTATAGCAAAGTAAATGGCAATGATCAGTTATTACCATTTTGGGAGAACTTCAGAGCGGGTGGTAATGACACCTTACGTGGCTTTGAAAACAACACCGTTGGTCCTCGAGCGATTTATCGTTACCCGCAACAAATTCCGGGTAGCCCAGATCCTGCCGGTGGCTCAAGTGGTTGTTGTTTAGGTCCAGATCATGATGTTATTGATTTATCTCAACGCTCAGTTGGTGGTAACGCATTAGCACTAGGTGGTTTGGAATTGATATTCCCTGTGCCTGTGATTGATGAATCATATGGTAATAGTGTACGTACAAGTTTATTTATAGACATTGGTAACGTATGGGATACTGAATTTAATATTGACGATTACCGTGATTTAGATCAGGATCAGTTTAACAAGATTGTCGACTACTCTGATATTGACACATTCCGTAGCTCAGCCGGTTTATCTGTACAGTGGATTTCACCAATGGGACCTATGGTATTTAGCTTTGCTAAAGCATTAAAAGAGCAAGAAGATGATGATACCAGTTTCTTTAGTTTCAATATTGGACAAACATTCTAATAATAAAGTCTAAGTAACAAATTTTTTTTAGGAGATAGATTTGAAAAAGTTATTTAAAACAGCTGCTATCGCAGCCGTAGCATCAACAGCCCTATTATCAACTGCAGCAATGGCAGCAGACCAAAAATTAGGTGTTGTTAACGTGCAAGCGATTATGAAGCAATTACCACAATCTGCAGCTATGGTTCAGGCATTAAATGCTGAATTTAAAGATGAGACAGCTGAAGTAGCGCAAATTGAAAAAGACATTAAGTACTATCAAGAAAAGCAAAAGCGTGATGGTGCATTAATGAGCGAAAAAGAAAAAGAAGAGTTAAATAAGCAAATCGCTGAGTTGTTCCAAAATTACCAAACTAAAGGTAAAGCGTTACAACAAAAGATTCAGATGCGTCAAAACGAAGAAACGAACAAAATCTTAGCTTTGGTTCGTCAAGCGGTTAACAACCTTGCTGATCAAGAAAAGTTCGACATCATTGTAGAACAAAAAGCAGTTGTTTTTGCTAAGCCTGACGCTGACTTAACTTCAAAAGTAGTAGAGCAAGTTAGTAAATTACAGTAATGAGCAATATTGCAAATTATACGCTAGCTGAGCTAGCGCAAAAAATCGGAGCCACTGTTCATGGAAATGACAGTTGCTCCGTTTCTAGTTTATCGACCCTAGCAAATGCCCAAACAGGTCAGATCACTTTTTTGAGTAATGCAAAATATAAAGATCAATTGGCCGGTACCAGCGCTACTGCGGTAATTTTGTCACCAGCGTCTGTCGATGAGTGCCCTACAAATGCGTTAGTGTTAGATAACCCCTACGTAGGCTTTGCTAAAGTTGCACAGCTTCTTGACACCACACCTGCGCCGGCTACAAATATTCACCCAAGTGCTATTATTAGCGAGTCGGCTCAATTAGGTCAGGGGGTTTGTATTGGTGCCAATGCGGTGATTGAAGACAACGTCGTGCTAGGTAACGGTGCGATTATTGGCGCTGGTTGTTTTGTTGGTAAAGCCACTAAAATTGGTGATAACTCGAAGTTATGGGCCAATGTCAGTGTTTACCATGGCGTTACGATTGGTCAAGATTGTTTAGTACAAGCGAATACGGTTATTGGTAGTGATGGTTTTGGTTATGCTAATGACAAGGGCAACTGGATCAAAATTCCTCAACTTGGTGGTGTAGTCGTAGGCGACCGAGTTGAAATAGGTGCGAGTGTTACGATTGATCGAGGCGCACTCGAAGACACTATTATTGAAGATGGTGTAATTTTAGATAATCAAATTCATTTAGCTCACAATGTTGTCGTAGGTGAAAACACCTGTATTGCAGGTGGTACAATCATTGCGGGAAGCACAACCGTTGGCAAACAATGCATGTTTGGTGGCATGGTAGGTGTTAATGGTCATATTAATATTGCTGATGGCTCTATTTTTACTGGCATGGCAATGGTAACAAAAAGCACGACACAGGCTGGCGTATACTCATCGGGTTTACCTGCTCAGCCAAATAGAGCGTGGCAAAAAGCCAATGCAAGAATTAATCGATTAGAGACTCTTCAAAAGCAAGTTAAGACCTTAAGCTCTCAAGTAGAGTCTTTAAATAAAGAAGATAAGTAAGGAATGACCTTGGAACGTAAGCAAATTTCACTATCCGTTGAAGAAATTCAAACGTTAATCCCACATCGTTATCCAATGTTGCTGGTCGATAAAGTCGTTGACTTAGAACCAGGTAAAAGTATTCACGCAATTAAAAACGTTACGATCAACGAGCCAGTATTTACAGGGCATTTTCCGGATTATGCCATTTTCCCAGGTGTGATGATTTTAGAAGCCATGGCTCAAGCGAGTGGTGTGTTAGGGTTTAAAACGAGTGAATTAGAAGGCAACCCTAAAAGCGAAAGCGAAATGTTTTTATTTGCCTCAATAGACAATGCAAAGTTCAAACGACCAGTATTTCCTGGTGATACGATTCATTTGCATATTGAGTTTGTAAAAGAGCGCCGAAACATGTGGAAGTACTACGGTGAAGCAAAAGTAGATGGAAAAGTAGTTTGTAGCGCAGAGTTAATGTGCGCAAGAAGAGAGCTTTAGTAAACATGCAAGACAATTTAATTCACGAAACGGCGATTATTGAGCCTGGCGCCAAAATAGGTAATAACGTTCGTATTGGCGCCTATAGCTTAATTGGCGCTGATGTTGAAATTGGTGATGATTGCCAAATCAATTCCCATGTTGTTATTAAAGGCCCAACAACGGTAGGTAAAAATAATCGATTCTTTCAATTTGCCAGTATTGGTGAAGAATGCCAAGATTTAAAGTATGCCGGTGAGCCAACTCAATTAACGATTGGCGACAATAACATTTTTCGTGAATGTACCACCATTCAGCGTGGTACCGTGCAAGATAACAGCTTAACGGCAATAGGCTCTAATAACTTATTTATGGCTTATACCCATGTTGCCCATGATTGTATTATTGGTAATCACTGCATTATGGCAAACAATGCCTCTGTTGCAGGCCATGTACAAGTTGGCGATTGGGTTATTTTAGGTGGTATGTCGGGCGTTCACCAGTTTTGTAAAATTGGTTCTCATGCGTTTGTGGGTGCCACTTCGCTTGTACTTAAAGATATTCCGCCTTTTGTCATGGCATCAGGCAACAGTGCATCACCTTTTGGTTTGAATTCAGAAGGCTTAAAACGTCGCGGTTTTGATAAAGAAACTATCTTAAACGTACGTCGAGCATATAAAATTTTATATCGTCAAGGCTTGCATGCCGATGAAGCGATAGAGAAAATGCAGGGTTTAGCATCACAAACACCTCAAGTTGCTGATTTTGCTAACTTTGTTAAAGACTCAGCTCGCGGCATTATTCGATAGTCGCGATTATGACATCATCTACTTTAGATACTGCGCCTACGTTTGCCATTGTCGTTGGAGAACACTCAGGTGATACGCTTGGTGCAGGTCTTATTTCACAGCTAAAAACTCATTACCCTGATGCCAAATTTATTGGTATTGGTGGCCCTAAAATGCTTGCCCTAGGTTTTGAATCTCTTTTTGATATGGAAGAGTTAGCCGTCATGGGAATAGTAGAAGTACTTGGCAGAATTCGACGTTTGTTGCATGTTCGAAAGTCTTTAGTTGAATACTTTAGTGCTAATCAACCCGATGTTTTTATTGGTATTGATGCGCCTGACTTTAATTTAACGCTTGAAGAGAAGCTTAAAGCTAAAGGTATTAAAACAGTTCAATACGTGAGTCCTTCTGTGTGGGCATGGCGTGAAAAGCGTATTTTTAAAATAGCACGCGCCACCAATATGGTGTTGTCGCTGTTACCGTTTGAAAAAGCGTTCTACGACAAACATAACGTACCGTGTACATTTGTCGGTCACACACTTGCTGAACAAATCCCGATGGTAAGTGAAAAGAACACCGCACGCAGTGCCTTAGGGCTTGATGTTGCTGGTGATGAAAAGGTTGTAGCGTTAATGCCGGGCAGTCGCTCTGGCGAGCTGAAGCTTTTGATTCCAGACTACCTAGAAACGGCTAAAGCCCTGCTCAAAAAGCATAATAATATTCAATTTGTCGTGCCGATGATCAGTCAAGAAAAAGCGGATATGTTTAATGTGTTGCATCAATCGCTAGCACCTGAAGTTAACGTGCATGTAGTTGTTGGACAAACTCATCAAGCGATGGCTGCCAGTGACTGTTTGCTGATTGCTTCAGGCACAGTGACACTTGAAGCAGCTTTGGTCAAACGACCTATGGTTGTTTGTTATAAAGTCAATGGATTAACCTGGCAAATTGCGAAACGTATGGTGAAATTAAAGTGGGTTTCATTGCCAAATTTACTAGCCAATGAAGAGATTGTGCCAGAATTTTTACAACATGACGTCAAAGTAGAGCACTTAACGAAAGCGATTGAAGAACGCTTGTTTGAAGATCAGTCTCAATTAATAGCACGTTTTGAATCCATTCACCACGAGCTGAAACAAAATGCAGATGAAAAATCAGCGCAAGCCATTATTGCCCTAATGAATAGTTAGTTATGACCACCTCAAAACCTGCTAGTCGCAAAACGAAAAAAAAAACTGAGTTACCACCCTTTGTTTATCCCGTCGCCTACTGTATCGCCGGTGTTGATGAAGTAGGGCGTGGTCCACTTGTTGGCGATGTCGTTACCGCCGCCGTGATTCTCGATCCAGATAACCCTATTGAAGGGCTGATGGACTCCAAAAAACTGTCTGAGAAAAAACGCACAGCACTTGCCTTAGAAATAAAAGAAAAAGCGATTTCCTGGTCTATCGGTCGTTGCTCTCCTGAAGAAATAGATACCTTAAACATACTTCATGCTACTATGCTTGCAATGCAAAAAGCGGTACAAGGTTTATCTGTTAAGCCAGACCATGTCTTGATCGACGGAAATCGTTGTCCTGAATTAGGTATTCCATCGATGGCTGTTGTCAAAGGCGATGCCCGCGTCGCAGAGATTAGTGCCGCTTCAATTCTTGCTAAGGTTGAGCGAGACAATGATATGTTGGCATTAGATAAACTTTACCCTGAATATGGCTTTGCTAACCATAAAGGTTATCCAACTAAAGTGCATATGGAAAAGATTGTTGAACTCGGTGTGCTCGATAATTATCGAAGAAGTTTTAAACCCGTTGCTAAAGTGATTGCCAATCAACAAGGTAAATGATTCCTAGTGATTAAATAATAAGTCCCTATAAGAATAATAAATGTCTGAAGATACTGAACGAGAAAACACCCAATTACCACCGCCAAAGTTTGTGCACTTGCGCGTGCACAGTGACTTTTCAATGTCTGATGGCTTAAATAAAGTTAAGCCGATTGTCGCTAAAGCTGAAGCGCTAAATATGCCGGCAATCGCTCTGACTGATCAAACGAACTTATGTGGTTTAGTGAAGTTTTATCATGCAACGCATGGCGCAGGTATTAAGCCTATTATTGGTACTGACTTTTGGGTACAAAGTGAAGAGCTTGGCGATGAGCTTTTCCGTTTAGTTGTCATCACAACAGACAACAAAGGTTACAAAAACCTGACTGAACTCATCTCTAAAGCCTATTTGCGTGGTCATATTCAAGGCCGCGCCGTACTCGATAAGCAATGGTTGGTAGAGTACAGTGAAGGGCTTATATTGCTTTCTGGTGGTCTTGAAGGTGATATTGGTAAGGCGTTAATCAAAGGTAATAAAGACCTGGTCGAACAAATGGTCGGTTTTTACCAACAATACTTTTCAGATAGATTTTACCTAGAACTTATTCGAACGGGTCGAGATAACGAAGAGAATTATATTCATTTAGCGGTCGAGTTAGCAGAACAAGTTCAACTTCCTGTTGTTGCTACCAATGAAGTTGTCTTTATTGCTCCTGAATTATTTGAAGCGCACGAAATTCGTGTTGCTATCCATGATGGCTATACCTTAGACGATAAGCGTCGTCCGAAAAAATATAGCTCTGAGCAATATTTGCGCTCAGAAGAAGAAATGTGCGAGCTATTCGCTGATATTCCAGAAGCGTTAGCCAACTCCGTTGAAATAGCCAAACGATGCAACGTTACTGTCACCCTTGGTGAATATGTTTTACCTGACTTCCCAACAGATGGCCTCTCAATAGAAGATTTTTTAGTTAAAGTATCTGAAGAGGGCCTGCAAGAACGCTTAGAATTTTTGTTTGACAAAGATGCGCCTGACTTTGAAGAAAAGCGTAAACCTTATGATGAACGATTAAAAATAGAACTCGAAGTAATCAATAATATGGGTTTCCCAGGTTATTTCTTAATCGTAATGGAATTCATTCAATGGAGCAAAGATAACAATATTCCTGTTGGACCAGGGCGTGGCTCTGGTGCCGGTTCATTAGTTGCTTACGCACAAAAAATCACAGATTTAGATCCATTAGAATATGACTTACTATTCGAACGATTCTTAAACCCTGAACGTGTCTCAATGCCGGATTTCGATGTCGATTTCTGTATGGACAGACGTGATGAAGTTATTGATCATACAGCAGAGTTGTATGGCCGTGATGCGGTATCACAAATTATTACCTTCGGCACCATGGCGGCGAAAGCGGTAATACGCGATGTTGGTCGTGTATTAGGCCATCCTTATGGATTCGTTGATCGTATCTCTAAGTTAATTCCGCCTGATCCAGGCATGACGCTTGCCAAAGCCTTTGAAGCTGAACCACGCTTACCTGAAGTGTACGAACAAGATAGTGATGTTAAAGATCTTATCGATATGTGTCGCATTTTAGAAGGAACAACAAGAAATGCTGGTAAACATGCCGGTGGTGTTGTTATCTCGCCAACAACTATTACTGATTTTGCGCCGCTTTACTGTGATGAAGAGGGTAAAAACCCTGTTACCCAATTTGATAAAAACGATGTTGAAGATGCCGGACTGGTTAAGTTTGACTTCTTAGGTCTACGAACACTGACAATCTTGCAGTGGGCGATAGAAATGGCCGATGAAAAGTTGCTTAAACAAGGGAAAGAGCCCATTAATATTGCGGCCATTCCTCTTGATGACAAAGCATCATTTAAATTGCTGCTAGCGTCAGAAACAACCGCTGTTTTCCAGCTTGAATCAAGTGGTATGAAATCACTGATTGATAAGCTAAAACCCGACTGTTTTGAAGATATTATCGCACTGGTAGCCTTATTCCGACCAGGGCCACTGCAATCTGGTATGGTTGATAACTTCATTGAGCGTAAGCATGGGCGAGAGGAAATATCGTATCCAGATTCTACATGGCAACATGAAAGTTTAAAGCCAATTTTAGAACCAACCTACGGCATTATCTTGTATCAAGAGCAGGTGATGCAGATTGCTCAGGTACTTGCTGGGTATTCGTTAGGTGGCGCCGACATGCTGCGTCGTGCAATGGGTAAGAAAAAGCCAGAGGAAATGGCAAAGCAACGTGCTGGTTTTGAACAAGGTGCAATAGACAACGGAATTGACGGCGAATTGGCGATGAAAATCTTCGATTTGGTTGAAAAATTCGCCGGCTATGGATTCAACAAGTCTCACTCAGCTGCTTATGCACTCGTTTCATATCAAACGTTATGGATGAAAGCACACTTTCCTGCGCCATTTATGGCGGCGGTAATGTCTGCTGATATGGATAACACCGATAAAATTGTAACCTTGGTTGATGAATGCAAGAACATGGGGTTAACCTTGCTACCTCCTGATGTTAATTCAGGTTTGCATAAGTTTACCGTCAATGAAAAAAATGAAATTGTTTACGGCATTGGCGCAATTAAAGGGGTAGGTGAGGGGCCGATTGATGCCATTATTGAGGCACGTGATGCCGGAGGTCCATTCGCTGATTTATTTGATTTTTGTGCCCGCGTTGATATCAAGAAAACGAATAAGCGTGTATTAGAGCGTTTGGTTAAAGCGGGTGCGATGGATAATTTAGGTCCTCATCGTGCCGCTATGTTTGAAACCTTATCCGAGGCTATTAAAGCCGCCGATCAGCATGCAAAGGCTCAAGCACTTGGGCAACATGATTTATTTGGCTTGATTAATGAAGAGCCGGACGATACGCGACAGGCTTTTAAAGATGTACCTGTTTGGCCTGAAGAAGTTTGGCTAGATGGTGAACGAGAAACGCTTGGCTTATATTTAACTGGCCATCCGATTGACCGATTCTTAAAAGAAACAAAACGCTACGCAACCAGTCGTTTAGTTGGTATGCAGCCAACCGGTAGAGATAAATCTGCGACAGCCGTTGGTTTAGTGATTGGCGTACGTGTTTTGGTGAATAAACGTGGACGACGTTGGGCACTAGTTACGCTTGATGATAAGAGCGCGCGTATCGATGTGCGACTGTTTCCAGATGACTTTGATAGGTTCCAAGATATCTTGGTAAAAGATGCTATTTTAGTTTGTAGCGGACAGGTCAGCTTTGATGATTACTCCGGTGGTATTACAATGTCGGGTCGCGATATAATGACGATTACCGATGCACGGGAGAATTATCTTCAAAGCATTGATTTGTCATTAGATCGTCAAGTTGTTAATGACAACTTTTTTGAACAATTTAGTCAGGTGTTGTCTGAGTACAAAGACGGTACCTGCCCAGTTAAGGTGAATTATTTGCGTGAAGAGGCGCAAGCAACACTAGAGTTGGGCGTTCAGTGGCGTGTAACGCCAGCTGATAAGTTATTACACCAGTTAAAGTTATTGCTCGGTGAAGACAATGTCACTCTGCAATTTAAATAAATTAAGGCGCAAGCCAATAAAAACCTCGGGTTAGAATACAAATATGTCGTTAAACTTTTTAGATTTTGAGCAACCAATTGCTGAGTTAGAAGCAAAAATAGAAGAGCTACAATTAGTTAATAATGGCCAAGATCTTGATCTTGATTTAGAAGACCAAATTCGCCAGTTAAAAGAAAAGAATAAAGAACAAACACAAAAAATCTTTTCTGATTTAGACCCATGGCAAACTGCACGTGTCGCTCGCCACCCTCAGCGTCCATACACGTTAGACTACATTCCACGTATATTTACAGAGTTTGACGAGTTAGCTGGTGATCGCGCCTATGCTGACGACGCTGCCATTGTTGGCGGTACTGCTCGTTTAGACGGTATGCCAGTGATGGTGATCGGCCAACAAAAAGGTCGCTCTACAACAGAAAAAGTAAAACGTAACTTTGGTATGCCGCGCCCAGAAGGTTACCGTAAAGCCAAACGTTTAATGGAAATGGCGCAACGCTTTAACATGCCAATCATTACATTTATCGACACGCCAGGCGCATATCCTGGTATAGGCGCAGAAGAGCGTGGTCAAAGTGAAGCGATTGCGATGAACTTAAAAGTCATGTCTCGTTTAACCGTGCCTATTGTTTGTACTGTTATCGGTGAAGGCGGTTCAGGTGGTGCACTTGCCATTGGTGTAGGTGATCGCGTTAACATGTTGCGTTATTCAACTTACTCGGTAATTTCACCTGAAGGTTGTGCATCAATTTTGTGGAAAACTGCAGAGAAAGCATCAACAGCTGCTGAAGCCATGGGGATAACCGCGCCACGTATCAAAGAGCTAGAGCTTATTGATAGTATTATTGAAGAACCACTTGGCGGTGCGCATCGTGATCCGGATGAAATGGCTGCAATTTTGAAGCAGGCCATTAAAAAAGATCTAAACGAAATTGGTAACCTAGAAAAAGAAGAGCTGATTGAACAACGTTATCAGCGTTTAATGACTTACGGTTACTGTTAGTCAGTACGAATTAAACAGCCAGCAAACTGCTGGCTGTTTTTTTATATAAAATCCCTTAAGATAAAGCACGCTTTATATTCGTTGCTACCTTCATTATTCATGCACATTATTGAACAATCCCTTTTAGATAATTTACATTGTTATGCAGACAAAACTATTTATGTCGCCTATAGCGGTGGGGTTGATTCGCAAGCATTACTTTTCGGGTTATCTCGATTAAAACAGCAGCAACTCATAACCAATCAAATTATTGCTTGTCATATTCATCATGGTTTAAGCAAAAATGCCGATAGTTGGCAACAGTTTTGTCAGCAGCAGGCAGTGCAGCTCGGTGTTGAATTTATTACAGCGCGTGTTGATATCGATATTGAATCGAAAAGTAGTCTGGAAGCTTTAGCAAGAGAAGCTCGTTATCAGTCTATTCAGTCGTTAACACCTGCATCATCAATTATTTTAACTGGCCATCATTTAGATGATCAAACAGAAACCTTTTTACTGGCATTAAAGCGCGGGGCAGGAGTAGCCGGTTTATCGGCGATGAAGTCTTCGACAATGCTCTTTGAACGACAGGTGGTTCGCCCGCTACTTGATGTATCGCGTAAAACAATTGAGTTATACGCATCAAGTTATGAGCTTGAATTTATTGATGATGAATCAAATATCGATGAAAATTTTGATCGTAATTTTATTCGCCACAGTGTTATACCTGTTATTTCTGAGCGTTGGCCTAGCTTTACCAAAACGGTTGCTCGGACAGCGCATAACTGTCAACAAACGCAAATCCTGTTGGATGATCTAGCAAGCAAAGATCTTGAGACTATTGAATCAACCGATGAGAGTTTATCGGTAGAACCCTTGTTATCGTTGTCAAAAGAACGTTTTAACAATCTTGTTATTTACTTTTTAAAACGCCGTTTTGGGACGACGCCGTCAAGTTCTCAACTAGAACAAATTAAACAGCAGATGTTATCACCTTTAGATAGAATGCCTGAAATTGTGCTCGGTGATGTCGTGGTGCGCCGCTTCAAACAAACGCTATATTTTACCAAGCACTTTCAAGATATCAGTGACTGGCGATGGTCGTCACATCGAGATGACGCTTTTGCTGATACTCATTTGATTACGCTACCCGACAATCTTGGTGAAGTTGGTATCGGTTTGTCGGTGACGCCACAAAACAACGCAGCACTTCATCAAGTGCGTCCACCAAACAGTAATCAACAAGTTAGTATTCGCTTTAGTCACAACAACCCTAAATGTCATCCTGAAAATCGAGCACATAGGACGTCATTAAAAAAGGTGCTAAAAGAGCTCAATATAGCGCCATGGCAACGAAAAAGGGTCCCTTTTGTTTATTACGATGAGGCCTTAGTCGCGGTATTAGGTCACTTTGTCTGTAAAGAGTTTAAGCCAGATGAAAATTCAACTAAATTAACCATTAACTATTCTTTTTCTCAAGATTCACGTTAGAATCTGAAGAATAATAACAATAACTCAACTCTAGGAGATTCCATGAACCTCATCGTTAAGCTCATCGCTGGTATTGTCGGCGGTATCTTAATCGGCCAGTTTGCCCCTGAATTCGTCATTCAATTTATTTATACGATTCAAAATATTATTGGCCAAATTATCAAGTTTACTATTCCATTAATTATTTTGTTTTACATCGCTAGTGGGATTGCTTCATTACCACAAGGCTCTGGCTCTTTGCTTGGTAAAACGGTTGGCTTAGCATATGGTTCTACAATTATTGCAGGTACATTGGCTTATTTAGTTGCCAGTAGTGTTTTACCAAATCTTACTGATGGTAATACGGTGCAAGCAGCTGAAGAAACGGTTGCACTTACTGGCTATTTAACAATACAAATTCCACCACTATTTGATGTTATGACTGCCTTAGCATTAGCCTTCATCTTTGGTATCGGCATAAGTGCAATTAATGCGACTAATTTGCGCACGGTTTTAAACGAATCACGTGATGTCATTGAGTTGTTACTATCTAAGGTTATCATCCCCGCATTACCAATATACATTGCGGGTGTTTTTGCAGAAATGACCTACGCAGGTACTGTGTTTGATACCTTAAAAACATTTGGTGTTGTGCTTGTACTTGCGCTTGTCATGCACTGGTTGTGGATCACTGTACTATATGTTGGTTCAGGCATTTTGTTAGGCAAAAGCCCAATCAGGTTATTGAAAAACATGTTACCGGCATACTTTACGGCGTTAGGCACAATGTCGAGTGCGGCAACTATTCCTGTGTCATTAAAAGCAACGAAGAACAACGATGTGCGAGATGGCGTGGCGAATTTCACCGTTCCGCTGTGCGCGTCAATTCATTTAAGTGGTTCAACAATTACGATTGTTACCTGTGCAACAGCTGTGATGTTGTTAACACCTGAACTATCGTTACCGTCGATTGGTACAATGATAGGCTTTATCTTAATGTTAGGTGTTACCATGATTGCTGCGCCAGGCGCTCCGGGTGGTGCAGTGATGGCCGCATTGGGTTTACTTGCAAGTATGTTAGGCTTTACTGATGCCGCGTTAGCATTAATGATAGCGTTATACCTTGCACAAGATAGCTTTGGTACGGCCTGTAATGTTACAGGTGACGGTGCGATTGCTCTTTGGGTTGATAAATTCGCCGATGAAGAATTTACAACACATGAAAGTTAACGAATAAACTTGAAAACAAAAAGCAGCTTCGGCTGCTTTTTTTGTGGTTACAAATTGATCCCAATAGTTAACAATCGACTGCCAATTCATTAAGAGAATTACTCTAAAATATTAGCAATATGTTAGGAGGGCGTTTAATGGTTAATACCGTTTCATCATCGACAAGTGTTAGTACACAAAAAGCTTTTGTTAGCCAACAGGTAACGAGTAGTTCAGCGGATAAAAACCTACCAGAAAATGGCCTCGCAACGGTTGCTCAGCAGCCAGAAACGTATGCTACTGCTAATACAGCATTACAATATGGTTTAGCTAAGAACCAAGCTCAGCATACCCAAAATATGATTGATGCATATACACAAGACAGTAATGAGGAATCAAGTGAGCTTATTTCTGATTTATCGTTAACTGACCTTTATAAGCGTGCCTATGTTCTTGAACATGGCGATTTTCCCGTTGATGTGGATGACGAACAGTTACCAAAGTCAGATGGCTACATGACTATTCAACCGGTTCGTTCTAATCCAATTAGCGCTTATGAAAACAACCAACCGAAAGTCAATTCCTTGTATCAAACACAGGTGTAAACGTTCAATGTAATGTTCGCTTAAAACCACCTTTACAGGTGGTTTTTCTTTAAAACAAATTGTTTTTATCTGCTAACTCGATATAGTGTGGATACTCTATTATTTTCATAAGTTCACAACGCATGTCGACAATCGAAGCAAACTTTGACGGTTTAGTGGGGCCTACTCATAACTACGCTGGTCTCTCTGAAGGAAATGTCGCTTCTTTAAATAACGCGAAAGATATTTCTAACCCTAAGCAAGCTGCCTTACAAGGCTTAGCTAAAATGAAAGCCTTACATGATTTAGGGCTTGTCCAAGGCGTTTTAGCGCCTCAAGAACGACCTGATATTGAAACATTAAAGCGTATCGGGTTCACAGGAAGTGACAGTCAAGTCATTGAACAAGCCTATCAACAAGCGCCTTCCATTTTGGCTAGTTGTTACTCAGCCTCAAGTATGTGGACAGCCAATGCTGCAACAGTAACGCCATCAGCAGATAGCTTAGACAACAAGTTACACTTCACGCCGGCAAATTTAACCAATAAATTTCACCGCTCAATTGAGCCACAAGTAACCGGCAATGTACTACGCGCTGTTTTCAATGACGAACAACACTTCAGCCATCATCTGCATTTACCAGAAAATGAACATTTTGGCGATGAAGGTGCGGCTAATCATACGCGATTGTGTGGCGCACATGGAGACAACGGCATTGAAGTCTTTACTTTCGGTCGATATGCCTTCAAAAAAGGTATGCCGGAGCCAAAGAAATTTCCCGCAAGGCAAACCTTTGAAGCATCACAAGCTGTTGCTCGAATGCACCAGCTAGATAGTCAAAATGCTGTGTTTGTTCAGCAAAACCCTGACGTGATTGATCAAGGGGTATTTCATAATGATGTGATTGCCGTTGGCAATCAAAATGTCTTATTTTACCACGAACAAGCGTTTTTAAATGAACAAGCGTTTATCAATGAAGTACAGCAAAAAGCAGATTTTGATGTTCATTTTGTTCGTGTCAACAATGAGCAGGTAAGTGTCCAAGATGCAGTGCAAACTTATTTATTTAATACACAAATCGTCACGATGCCAAATGGTGAAATGTCGATCATAGCGCCTATGCATTGTGCTAATAATAGCAATGTTAAAGCCTATTTAGATGAGCTAGTTACACAAAATACGCCTATTAAGTCGGTGAAATTCTTCGATGTTAATGAAAGCATGAAAAATGGCGGTGGCCCAGCTTGTTTGCGTTTGCGTGTCGCGCTTACTCAGGCAGAGTTAAATGCTGTTAACCCTCAATGTATCATGAACGATGCACTATATGGTCAATTAACGTCATGGGTTGAAAAGCATTACCGTGACCGAATTACCAATCAATGTTTAGCCGATCCGCAATTATTAATTGAGTCGAGAACGGCACTTGATGAGCTAACTCAAATTTTAAATATTGGTAGCGTTTATCCATTCCAAAAATCTTGATATAACTTAACAATCAATTATTTAGTTGATTTTTACCTTGCTTTTTATGGGAAGTCTTTTAACTTTATAAAAGACTTCTTTTTTATAGAGTGATGCAATGGCAGCGGTCGGTAAACCCATTTCAATTGAAGAACAATCTGCATTAGAAGAATGCGGTGAACAACAACTTGAACACGAGCAACGTGTTGTTCCCGTTAAAATGTCTAAATCTGACTATGCAACCGAACTTGCGCTACTTAATGTCGAGCTTGTGAAGTGGCAAAGCTGGGTCAAAAAAAATGGAATTAAAGTCGTTGCACTGTTTGAAGGGCGAGATGCCGCCGGTAAAGGTGGTACCATCAAGCGCATAATTGAGCACTTAAACCCGAGGGGCTGTAACGTTATTGCTCTTGAAAAGCCATCAGAAAAAGAATGTTCTCAATGGTATTTTCAACGCTATATAAAGCACCTGCCTGGTGCTGGGGAAATCGCATTGTTTGATCGCAGTTGGTATAACCGTGCTGGTGTTGAACGTGTTATGGGCTTTTGTTCAAAGGATGAAGTCATAGAGTTTCTACGTACTGTTTCTACCGTTGAAAATATGATTCAGCGCTCGCGCATACATTTAATTAAATTTTGGTTTTCTGTGACGAAAGACGAACAAGCAAAGCGTTTTGAAAGTAGGGAAACAGACCTACTAAAACAATGGAAATTGAGTCCAATAGATAGAGTCTGCCAAGAAAAATGGGACGACTACACCAAAGCAAAAGAAGATATGTTTTATTATACTTCGGTGCCTGATTCACCTTGGGTTGTTGTTAAGTCTAATGATAAAAAAAGTGCTCGAATAAATGCTATTAAATACTTATTAAATCAATTTGACTACACCGAAAGAAATGATGATGTTATTGCTATTGATAGACGAGTTATTCGAACCGTTAAAGATGAATTGTCTACCTAAGAATCCAACATGAAAGATTCCAGAACCCGATCGAAGCGCTCTTTTCGTGGTTTTTTTGAAGAGCAGATCCGTTTCCTTGATTTTAAGCAAACCTGGTGGCAGCGAAGAAAAGCACATCGACGTCAAAAAGAGCAAATTGACCTCTCTTTAGAACATTTAGTTAACTCAACGAATAAGCGGATAAAAATCGTTGATAACTACAAGAAAAAGCTGAGAAAGTCAGTAGCATGTATTGAAGTTTACCTTGAAGATATAACCAACCAAGTTATCAAAAACATGACCGCCAATGTTGCTCAATACGACACAGAACCGTTTTTACAGGCGCTGTTCTTTGAAGAAAAGCTTTGTCATAATTTTTTTTCGGTATTCAAAATGCCACTTTCTGAACAAGGGACGTTTCATATTGTTTCGGCGTTACCTGTTTTTAAAGAGGTTTTTATGCCAGCGGTACAAGGGGATTCTGTGATCCAGGATGCACGTAAAACCGTACTCAACTTTAAGCAGAAACATGTCGAGCAATCGACGGGAACACCAGAAAAGTTGAAAGAGGCGTTGCATCAATTTTTTTTAGAAAAAATGTTAAGACAAATCAAACAAGAAATTGAACCTCATATGATCACTGGCTACGATGCTTTAAAAGAACAAGGAAAAAATTATAATCCATTGTCACCGAAAGATTATTTGAAGGCTATTCTGAAATTATTGAAACATCCAGAATCTCTATTATGGTTAGATTCTGTTGATGTGATTACTGATAGGTTTGGCATTGTTGATACACAGTTGAGAGATCAAACTTTTCGACAGTTTCATTATTTTTCCTGTCAATCTAAGCATGAATCGAGTTTTGCTATTTGTGTGGTGAAATCTAACTAAAGAGAGATAAATGGACGCTGTTACTAAGCTTTCAATGACATTATCTAAACCAAGACAATCAACTGACAGTAAACTTCAGGAGATTTGCCTTTGTATCCAAAGGCTTATCCCTCAAGCTGACCGTATTAGTTTGTGGAGCTTAAGTGATGCTAAAGACAATATTGTTTGTCATTTGATGATAGATAGTGCAGGGCAAACGACCAGTAATACCGTGTTGGAAAAGCGTGATTTCTCTGAATACTTTGATGCTATTTTGAAACATCAAGTGGTTAACGCGCCTGATGCGAGAAAGCATCCATCGACTGCTTGCTTTAATGAAGGCTACTTCATACCCAACGATATTTTTTCATTATTTGATTATATTATTCACCACGATTTTGAACCGGTTGGTATCATTTGTTGTGAGTCAACTCGTCAGGTTGCTCAGTGGCGAGAAGATCAAATTAAAAGTTTGAAACGCATTGCAAATATCTCCTCATTATTCTTCGCTCAAAACTTTCAACAGTTACGAAAGTGATAAAAAACACTTGCTAAATTGTTTATGTCTCGATTAATATGCCTTCACTAAGAGGTCGTTAATAGACGTTTCTTAGTAACCTAACTTTAATGGATGCGCGCCAATTGGGAACCACGGAATGGTTTTAAGTAAAGTTTAGGAGCGCCGTTATGGGCTACTCAAAATTTATATTACCTATCATGTTCTGTGCTGAACATTCAGTACACGTTAAATCTATCTATACCAAACCAAAAAAGTTTACTCATCTTGATTTTAGTGGGCTTTTACCATCTTGTCTTTTAAACCGGATCTGCTGTTCCTGCGAAGTAATAGGGCTGAATTATTTTGCTCTTCCTATAAAAGCAATCGTTAAGATTTTTAAGGAAGCTTAGTACTGCATATGAAAGAGAAGGTCTGGTTTATGAAAAACTATTTAGTCATTTTTATTATTGTTTGTTTAGCTGGGGCCGTTGTTTTACTTACCTTAAGTGTTACCAATGACTCCCGTGCGGCTTACAACGCAGCAACAGAAAATAGCTTAGCAGGGCAATTCAATCTTGAAAATAAACTGCTTAAACTCAAACAGGTTAACGCCTCACTGCAAGAAGAAATGCCTATTGCGGATCACTTACTCGCTTTACATCAAGAACTCGATGTTGCTAAAGGCGAGTTAATACAAGTGCCTTGGTACATCGATGAGTCACTTGAAACCGATGCTTTGGTACAGCGGTTTGCTGTTGAGCAATACAAAACAGTGACGTTTAATCAAACCATGTATTTGGATGTAGGTGTCGGTGAAAAGGTGATGCTCACTCTGCCATGTCGAACAAATCTAGAAATTGATGTTGTTGCGAGGCAACTAAAAAACAATGGTGACTTTTCATGGCAAGGTGTTATATACCAAAATGGTCAACAATACCCTGTTGAAATGACACAAAGTGAGTTAGGGACCTTTGGTTCAATTGTTACTCACAACGCAAGTTATACCGTGACGACAACTGCAACAGGTGTTGGCGTAGTGTATAAAAACCTTGCACAACTAACACGTTATAACGAGCAATACGCGCGACTGTCTATCCACTCATAGTTTTCAGTGTTTTATTTTTCAACCGCTAGAGCTTTTATGTACGGCTTTAGCGGTTTTTTTCTTATCTATGCAGAATATTTTGTCTGTTTATGGTTGGCTAAGTTGTCGATTTTTAAAACGTTTTGAAAAAAAAATGGAAAGATGTCGTTTTTTTTGTTCTGGGGCAAGAAATCAGACTTGTTTGCTTTCAGGCGAGCTTGTATAGTGTTGGCTTTTAATGAAACCGTCATAAAACATTTAGGGTCAAAGCGATATGCGCATTATATTATTAGGTGCACCAGGTGCTGGTAAAGGTACTCAAGCACAGTTCTTAATGGCTAAATTCGGCATTCCACAAATTTCTACTGGTGATATGCTACGTGCTGCTATCAAAGCAGGTACTGAACTAGGCAAAAAAGCTAAAGAAGTTATGGATGCAGGTCAACTTGTATCAGATGAACTGATTATTGGTTTAGTAAAAGAGCGTATTGCCCAAGAAGATTGTAAAGATGGGTTTTTACTTGATGGTTTCCCTCGTACAATTCCGCAAGCTGACGCGATGAAGTCTAATGGCATTGCTGTTGATCACGTGATTGAGTTTGATGTGCCGGATGAGGTTATCGTTGAACGTATGGGCGGTCGTCGAGTGCACGCAGGTTCTGGTCGTGTTTACCATGTAGTATATAATCCACCTAAAGCTGAAGGTGTTGATGATGAAACTGGCGAGCCTTTAACCATTCGCCCAGATGATGAAGAAGCTACAGTTCGTAAGCGTTTAGGTATTTACCATGAGCAAACTAAGCCATTAGTAGAGTACTACCAAAGCGAAGCTAATTCGGGCAACTGTCAATACCTTACGGTTGAAGGTACTCAAGCAGTTGAAGCAGTAAGTTCATTACTCGCTGAGAAACTAGCATAAAACGTATTATTGAAGAAAAGCCCGCTTAGCGGGCTTTTTTTTTACCGGTTATTTGTTAATCTAAATATTCCATATCTTTAAATGAATAAAAATAACAATGATTTCTCTTGATACAACATCTATCTTTGCCGCAATTTTAACTCTGTTATATATCGCGCTTTCTATTAACGTTATACGTATGCGCTTTAAGCATCAAGTCGGGTTAGGGGACCTAGGTAAGATTGAGGTTTTAAAAGCGATTCGTGTTCACGGAAACTTCGGTGAATATATTCCACTAGCACTTATTTTAATGGCCTTTTATGAAATTAATGGTGGCAGTGAACAATACCTAATGGGCTTTGGCATTGCACTTATATTAAGCCGCCTTGCTCATGCATTTGGCTTATCTAAATCGCATAAAACATCGTTACCACGAGCTATTGGTACCTTATTGCTGTTTGGTGTATTGATTACGCTAAGCGTTTTATTATTGATTCAATAAAGATTTGTTGAAACTCTTATTAATTGAAGCTCACCTTAGGTGAGCTTCATACCGATATGTTCTATACCGTCTTCTAAATACATTTCTGTACACGTTATAAACCCATGTTGTTGGTAAAAGTTTTCTAAATGCTGTTGAGCTGAAATCTTTATCGGTTGGTGAGTAAATTTATTTTTGGTTTCTTCAAGTGCTAGCTTAATGATTTCATGACCAAGGGCTTGGCCACGAAATGCTGGCGCGATAATCACTCTGCCGATACTTACGTAGTCGTCGTATGTTGTGCCTTTTGGCAGTATACGTAGATAAGCAGAAAGCTTTCCATCGATATATTTAAACACGTGCAAAGTTAATGGATGACGATCTAAATCGTCAAGATCAGGGTAGTAACAGGTTTGCTCAACAACAAATACGTCAATGCGAAGTTTTAGACAGTCATAAAGTTCATTTAAAGAAAGTTGCTCAAAAGTTTTTACTTGCCAAGTTTCAGACATAAAAAAATACCTCTAGTAAGATAAAGGTATTTTTTATTAAAATCACGAGCCTCGCAACGTAAATTATTACTTAACGACTATTTAATTGGAGCTTAACTCTGTTTTAGTTGGTAAAGCTTACCTGAATACTGCTTTTTACCTAGGTAATCTAGCATCTCCTTCTTATAGCTCGGTAAATCAAGCTCAGGAAACTCTTTGGTAAGGGTTGCTTCAAGTGCCGATTTTTCAAGATATAACAAGTATGCTAACGGTAAATAGTTTGGCTTAAAATTGCATTGGTAAACTGTTGCTCTAATTTCTGAAGCCGAATAAAACGGCTTTTCGCTATAGCGCTTAGTTAATTTATTTGCGAGATTGTCGCCATACTTTTTGATATGCCAATATTTAAACATTGCCTTTCCTTAGCTAGTTATCAATATATGCGTGTTTTGGAGCGTTGTATTTTACGGGTATTATGATAATGAGCAATGAAAATAACGTTAATAGTCAGAAAAATTTGCTCTAAGAAAACGATTGTTAATACGCCCGTTTTTCTAGAGCAACTTTGACTGCATACAACCTACTGTTTATTATGTCTTTCTTGTAAAACAGCCATAACCTCATTTAATGCAATGTCTTTATGCTGCAATAATACTAGGGTGTGGAAAAATAAATCCGCACATTCACCCAGTAAGTCTTCTTTTGTTTCACTAACGGCAGCTAGTGCAACTTCAACACCTTCTTCACCAACTTTTTGAGCGACTTTATTAAGCCCTTTAGCCATCAAAGCTGCGGTATAACTTTCTTCAGCAGAAGACGTTTTACGTGATGCAATCACTTGTTCCAATTGAGACAGAAAGTTTTGTTGAGTAAGCGACTCTTCTGGAAAGCAAGATCTAAAACCTAAATGGCAAGTAGGTCCTTTGGGTGTTGCATTGATTAACAGGCTATCGTAGTCACAGTCGGTGAGCACTTGATTGACCATTAAGAAGTTATCAGATGTTTCACCTTTTACCCATAAACGTTGTTTAGAGCGACTAAAGAAGGTTGCTTTTTTATTTGTTAAGGTGGCTCTAAGCGCTTCTTTATTCATAAAACCTTGCATTAACACGCTACCTGTAGCGCCATCTTGTATGATAGCAGGCAATAAATTGTCCATTTTTTCCCATGCCAATTTATCGATATTTTCTAATGTTACTAACATAGTATTCCTTGCGGTCGTATTGCCACGCCCTGTTTGATGAGTGTTGATTTAAGCGTATTTATTTCTATTACTTTTTTATGGAAAACGCTAGCGGCTAATGCGCCATCAACATCTGATTGTTTAAATACTTGGGTAAAGTGCTCAATAGTTCCTGCGCCACCAGAGGCAATGAGAGGTACCGAAGTAATCGCTCTAGCTTGTGTGAGTTGCTCTAAGTCATAACCTTGCCTAACACCATCTTGGTTCATGCAATTTAAAACAATTTCACCAGCACCGCGTTTTTGTACTTCTTGAATCCAGTCAAAGGTTTGCCACTGAGTCTTTTGTGTACGCTTTTCATCACCGGTAAATTGATAGACCTGATATTGATCTGTATCTTTATCGAAGTAGCTATCAATACCAACAACGATACATTGCTGACCAAATTGATCGGCAAGGCGTGAAATAAGGTCTGGATCGAGTAAAGCAGGGGAGTTGATGCTGATTTTATCAGCGCCCATGTTGAGAATTTGCTGAGCATCTTGTGCTGTTTTTATTCCACCGGCTACGCAAAAAGGTATATCAATAACTTGTGCGATTTTACTTACCCAACTTTTGTCAACAACACGCTGATCACTGCTCGCGGTAATATCATAAAACACTAATTCATCAGCACCTTCTTCGGCGTATCGTTGAGCAAGGGGCACAATATCTCCGATGATTTCGTGATTGCGAAACTTGACGCCTTTTACTACTTTACCATTTTGAACGTCTAAACAAGGTATTATGCGTTTGGCCAGCATGAAATAGCCTCCTTTAGGGTAAACTTACCTTCAAGTAACGACTTACCCAGAATTACGCCACTGACACCCGTAGGAATAAGTGCCTTGATGTCATCAATTGAACCGATGCCGCCTGAAGCTTGCCATTCAATATCAGGGTAACTTTCACACAGTTCAGAATATAGCTGAACATTGCTGCCCGATAACGTACCGTCTTTAGAAATGTCAGTACACAATACGTGCTTAATACCCGCGTTTTGATATTGTGCTAATAAAGACTCTAGGACAACGCCTGAATCTTCAATCCAACCATGGGTTGGCAGTGTTTTATTGCCTTGTGCGTCTATTTTAAGATCTAGCGCTAGAACAATTTTATCGCTACCAAATTTAGCTAACCATTGGCTAACCAATTCAGGTTCTTTAATAGCTAAAGAGCCGATCACAACGCGATCTGCGCCAAGTGCGAGTAGCTGCTCAACATCATCTTCACAACGCACGCCACCACCTACTTGAATAACCATGCCCTCGAAATTAACCAGCGACTTTAACGTGGCTAATTGACGTTTAGCACTATCTTTTGCGCCGTCCAAATCGACAAAGTGCATGACCTTAGCGCCAGCATTAAAATAAGCTTGTTGACGTTCTTCAGGTGTATATTGATATTGCGTTTTTTGTTGGTAGTCACCTTGAAATAGGCGAACAACCTGACCATCTATTAGGTCAATTGCTGGAATCATCATGTCTTACATTTCCAAGAAGTTCTTAATTATTAAACTGCCAATGTCACTGGAACGTTCAGGGTGAAATTGACACCCTATAAAGTTATCTTTGGCAATTGCTGCGCTAAATGGTTGCCCATATGTGCAGCTGGCAATTGTGTATTGGCTAATAGGCGCGCAGTAACTATGAACGAAATAAACATAAGCACCTGACTCAATACCTTTAAAAATAGGGTGATTACCTTCAAAGGTTAAGGTATTCCAGCCCATGTGAGGGAGCCTAAGGCCATCTGCTTTCATGACGTTTATCGTGGTCGGTACTAGGCCCAAACATGCTACTTGTTCGTTTTCATTATTGAAGCCTGACTCTGCTGACTCAGCGCACATCAATTGCATTCCTAAACAAAAACCTAATACAGGTTGCGTTAACGATTGGATGGTCTCAACTAAACCCTTATCTTCTATGTTCTTCATTGCATGTTTAGCACTACCTACGCCAGGTAAAATCACTTTATCGGCTTGTGAAATTACTTGGGGTGAATCACTCACTGTGACTTGGTCGCCAAGACGTTCAACAGCGTACAACACTGATGAGATATTAGCGCAGCCAGTATCAACAATGACAATGTTTTGCTGTGTCATTAAAGGCTTCCTTTTGAACTTGGTAGTTCGTTTCCGTTAACTAAAATTGCTTGACCTAATGCACGACCAAAGACTTTAAAAAGGCTTTCTACTTGGTGATGGCAATTACCTGCAGTCGTTGATAGGTGAATGGTTGCTGCCATTGAATCTGCTAACGACCTAAAAAAGTGAGAAACCATTTGTGTAGACATGGTACCAACATTATCCGCCGTGAATTTTGCGTCAAACTCAAGCCATGGTCGACCTGATAAGTCTAGTGCTGCTTGCGCTAAACACTCATCCATAGGCAATACGAAACCAAATCGACCTATACCACGTTTATCACCCAGCGCTAGCTTCAAGGCTTGACCTAACGCTAAAGCTGTATCTTCAACACTGTGGTGTTCATCAATGTGGTAGTCACCATTAACGGATACTTGCATTGAGAAACCGCCGTGGGTCGCAATTTGCTCTAACATATGGTCAAAAAAGCCAAGCCCTGTGTTAATGGCAATCGGTGATTTTTTATCAAGATCTACGTCAATAGTGATATCTGTTTCTTTAGTGGTGCGTGTCACGCTACTTTGGCGGTTATTAGATAACAGCTGATCGGCAATTGCCAACCAATTTAAGGTATCGCGATTGTATTGAATGCCAACAATACCCATGTTTTTGGCTAATTCGATATCTGTTTGGCGATCACCAATCACGTATGAGTCTTGGAAGTTAACTTTGCCTTGTTGCAGGTAGTCGGAAACTAAACCGAGTTTTGGCTTCCGGCAATTGCAGTTATCTTCTTCAAAGTGGGGACATAACAAGACATCATCAAACACCACACCTTGAGTAGCAAATAGGTCCATCATCTTATCGTGAGGAAGATCAAAATCTGATTGTGGGTAGCTGTTGGTTCCTAAACCGTCTTGATTAGACACCATGACAAGCCTGTAACCCTTGGCCTGCAATTTTAAAAGTGTAGGGATCACCATTGGCTCAAAGACGAGCTTTTCTAACGAATCGACCTGTTTGTCGGTGATTGGCTCTTCTATTAACGTGCCATCGCGATCAATAAATAAAATGTTTTGTTGAGACATGGTGTTTCCTAAACCTTTAACGTCTTTGCCGAAGTGTTTGCTAAGGCTTGTGTTATTGTATTTTTTACTAAAGATAATTCGTATTCGTTACCAATGCTTATACGTAAACAATTGCGTAATTGTACTTGTTTGGATTGATCTCGAATTAAAATGTTTTGTGCTTTTAATAAGTCGAAGAGGCCATCTTTATCATCGCATTCAAATAAAACAAAATTGGCATCGCTTGGGAAAACACGTTTACACCATTGCTGCTCACTTAGCCATTGGCTAAAGTCTTGCTTTAGCTGATTTAACGTAGTGACATCTTGTTGCATAGCTTTAATACCGCTTGCACTAAGTGATTGGCTCGCTATGTCAGCAACTGGCGCTGCAATTGGATATGGAGCGATGACCTTTGACATCATGGTAATAATGGCAGGGTTAGACAAGGTGAAACCACAACGTAAGCCAGCTAAACCGAACGCTTTAGATAAGGTACGTAGCACAACTAAATTATCGTATTGGTTTAATAATTTTTGCATGCTGTTTTGCGGGCTAAACTCAATATATGCTTCGTCTACTACTACGATCGCTTTTTCTTGAAAAATAGCTAACGTGTCTAAAATTTGTGACTCTGGCAATAGGTTACCTGTTGGGTTACCAGGAGAACATAGGAAAACGACTTTCACTTGTTCTGCAACTGCTTTGATACCATCGATATCTAACGTATTGCTTATCATCGGGACGTCGATGACATTTACCCCTTGTGCTTGAGCACTAATGCTATACATACCGTAAGTAGGTGAACAGATTAGAATGCTGTCTTGGTATGCTTTACAAAAGGTTTTAATGACGAGCTCAATACCCTCATCGGCGCCTCTAGTTGCCAATAACTGTGTTTTATCTAGACCGCTATAATTGCTATAACCTGTGAGCAAGTTGTCAGGTTGAAAGTCTGGGTAACGGTTTATATTGCTACTTTTAATTTGATACTCGCCTGAACCTGGAGCTTCATTGGCATTTAACCAAACCTTAGCATCGGTATCACTATCTGCTGAAGAAAATAGTCGACGGGCAGATTGATAAGGCACCATATCAACGAGCTCTGCACGAGCGAGGTTATCAATAAGTGTTTTAGTATTCATTGTCACGTCTTAATCCTCTTGACCATCAAGTCGAATAGTGACGGCGCGTTGGTGCGCGTCTAAACCTTCTGCATCAGTTAACTCAATTAAACATGGAGCAAGCGCTGCTAGCCCTTGCTGGCTAATCTCTTGAACGGTATAACGACGAGAAAAATCAGCCAATGACAGGCTACTTACCACTTTAGAATAGCCATAAGTAGGCAAAACGTGATTGGTGCCACTCGCGTAATCCCCAGCTGATTCAGGCGTGTATTTGCCAAGAAAAATAGAGCCTGCGTTACGTAATTTGCCCACTAAATCGCGTGGCGATTGTGTTTGTACAATTAAATGCTCAGGTGCGTATTGATTTGAGACTTCAACCGCTTCTTCAATACTGTCGACTAAAATGAATCGAGCGTGTGTTAACGATGCCTTTGCTATTTCTTTTCTCGAAAGTTGTGATAACTGTGCTAACGTTGCAGCTTGAACTTGCTCAATTATTTGGTTATTTGTCGCAACTAAGACAACTTGTGAGTCACTACCGTGCTCTGCTTGAGATAATAGATCTGCAGCGACAAACTGTGCATTGGCCGTTTCATCTGCAAGTACAAGCACCTCAGACGGCCCCGCGGGCATATCGATAGCAAAACCTGGTACTTGTTGAGATAGTTGCTTTTTAGCTTCTGTCACATAGCTGTTGCCAGGGCCAAAAACTTTATTAACTGGCGCAATACTGTCTGTGCCAAGCGCTAACGCGGCAATAGCTTGTGCGCCACCAACAGCATAAATTTCTTCAATACCACATAATTTGGCCGCAGCGAGTACTTCTGGCGCAATATTACCCGCACTATCTGGTGGTGAAACTAACACTCTGCGACGACAGTTAGCAATTTGAGCTGGCACACCAAGCATTAATACCGTTGAAGGTAATGGCGCTGTGCCAGCAGGAATATATAAGCCGACACTATCGATAGCTTCTGACTTTAACTGACAAACAACACCGGGCGATGTTTCAACACTGATTTCTTGAAGCGTTTGTGCTTGGTGAAAGCTTTTAATTTGGCTATACGCTTTTTCTAGTGCTGCTAAACGACTTTCACTCAATGACGCAACAGCTTGTTTAACTTGCTGCTGGCTAACGGTTAGTTCGCTCAACGCAATACCATCAAATTTTTTCGTTAAGGCCAGTAAGGTTTCATCACCTTTGTCACGCACTTGACTAATGATATCGCAGACTTGTTCGCTAAGCGTCTCGTTATCTGCGATTGCTGGGCGCATTAATAATGCAGCTTGTGCTTGCGCAGATAATGTTGACCATTGGGTAGTGGTAAACATTTTCTACTCCATCATTTTTTCAATTGGCATCACAAGGATGGAGTTACAACCTAACGCTTTAAGCGCTTCCATGGTTTCCCAGAAAAAGGTTTCTGTTGCCACTACGTGTACGGCAACTAAATCATCACGGCCAGCAAGTGGTAATACCGTTGGTGTTTCTTTACCAGGCATTAGTTCGCTAACTTGTTCAATTTTTTCAATCGGTGCGTGAAGCATAATGTATTTGCTTTCTTTCGCTTTCATGACACCTTGCATACGTTGCAATAAGGTGTCAAATATCGCTTGTTTATCTTGGCTTAGTGGATTTGGGTTTTGAATTAATGCTGCTGTAGAGCGATAGATGACTTCCACTTCTTTTAATCCGTTGGCTTCAAGCGTTGCACCTGTCGACACAAGGTCACAAATACCATCGGCTAAACCCACACGAGGGGCTACCTCTACTGAACCTTTAAGTAAGCAAAAATCAACATCGATATTGTTTTCACTTGCATAGCGTTTTAATAATTGTGGGTAAGTCGTCGCAAAACGCAGTCCGTTAAGTGATTCAATGCCGGTGTATTCAAATTCTTCAGGCATGGCCAATGATAAACGACAGCCACCAAAGTTTAGTCCCTTGGTTCTAATATATTCGCTGTTGTTACCTAATAGTTTGCGCTCTAATGCAGCTTCTTCTAACGTGTTGTCGCCAACGATACCTATATCACAAACGCCATCCATAACTAAGCCAGGAATATCACTAGAGCGCACACGCATAATGTCAATTGGCATGTTTGATACATGAGCAAGTAAACGCCTGTCAGTGAGGTTTAGTTTTAAGCCACAGCGTTTAAGTAGGTTTTGAGTATCGTCGCTAAGACGACCTGACTTTTGCATGGCGATTGTTAAACGTTTTGTACTTGTCATGATATTTCCTTAAATTATCACTCGAACTTCTAAAAAATTAAATCCTAAAAACTAAAAACCCCCGAAGGAGAAGGACTCTTTCGGGGGTTACGTAATATTTTTCCCGCTGAAAGGTCCATAGCCCCTCAGCGATTAAACCTGAGCAGCTAACCGATAATATGGTGATGATGATGTAAGTTGCTAAGGTTTAACATATTGCTTGAATCTCTTTACTGGTACTTGTTAGTAATGTGCTTGTATACACTATAATATTTTTTGCTGACGACACATTCGCCACTTGCTAATTACACTAAAGGGAAAAAAAAGATTGTGCAAGTGTCTTTTGTGATTGTTTTATGAAAAATTTCTATATGTTATGTTAGAAATAGATTTAAGTTGTTCAAATAATAGCCGATACAAAGTTAGGTTGAATGAAGTAAGCAATGGTTATGGATATTTTTACTACACAATTAAGGCGCGTTGTGCCTGTTAGGATCAAACCAGAAAAGCTTAAAGTGAAGGCTTTAGCTAAAGATGATCGTGTGGGTAAATTAGACGAAGAGCAAGACCATAGCTTAAATGATGAAGTTGATGTTTACAATCATAACCAACAAGATGAGCATAGCTCTGATAGCGAAATGCATCACGCGAGTGATGTCTCGCAAGAAGATGCAGATAAAAGCACGTCGAAAGACAACGAAAAATCTAAAGGAAATCGCTTAGATATTTTTGTTTAGGCTATCTTGTTGTCGAGCTTTACGCTTATAATTGCCTAAAATCACTTTTCACTTAAATCCATGGCTCAAGTCGAACAAGCTTTTTCGGCATCAGGCGCGTTAGCGCAAATTATTGATGGTTATAATCCGCGACAAGCACAAATTGATATGGCGCTTGAAGTTGAGCAAGCAATCGCTCAGCAATCATCCTTGGTGGTTGAGGCTGGCACCGGTACCGGTAAAACCTTCGCGTACCTCATACCTGCGTTACTCAGTGATAAGAAAGTGATCGTTTCCACAGGAACAAAAAACCTGCAGGAACAATTGTTTCATAAAGATTTACCCCTTATCAAAAAAGCCCTTAAGTACCATGGTCAGGTTGCCTTATTAAAAGGTCGTGCCAATTACTTGTGTTTAGAGCGCTTAGATCAATTCTCTCGTAGTCGAGGTCAACTCGATGCTCAAGGTTTACAAGACTTGGTTAAAGTTAAAACGTGGTCAACGTCAACTAAATCCGGTGATATTGGAGAATTAGTAGATGTTGCTGAAGATTCGCAAATTTTTCCATTAGTTACGTCTACTGTTGATAATTGCTTAGCAAAAGATTGCCCGTTTATTGAAGAGTGTCACCTGGTTAATGCAAGGCAAAAAGCTATCGATGCAGACGTTATTGTGGTTAATCACCATTTGTTTTTTGCTGATATGGCGTTAAAAGATACCGGTTTTGGTGAGCTAATTCCTAAAGCTGAAGTGGTCGTTTTTGATGAAGCACATCAAATTCCAGATATTGCGAGTGAGTACTTTGGCGATGCGTTTTCTACGCGACAAATTCATGAATTGGCTAGTGATGTTATTGCGCAATATAAAACGGCGCTGACTGATGTTAAACAGCTTGGTAAAGCGGCAGAAAAACTCGATAAAACAGCGCAGGAATTTAGGCTGCTTTTTCCTTACGACGGTGAACGAGGTAACTGGCGAGAGAAAATAAACATAAGCCAGTTTGAAACACAATATCAGGCGTTAAAAGATGATCTTGATTTTCTTTATCAAGTATTAAAGTTATGCGTAGGCCGAACACAAGAGATCGATCATTGTTTTGAACGTGCGGTATCGCTTTTGCAAAAGCACGATTTGATGGCAAATACTGACAGTTTTGGCATTAGTTTTTGGTACGAAACAACAAGGCGACATGTTGTGCTTCATCAAACGCCTTTATCGGTCGCTGATAAATTTAGTGCTTACGTAAACGAGTCTAACGCAGGTTGGGTTTTTACCTCAGCAACGCTTGCCGTCGACGGCCATTTTGATCATTTTAAAAAACAACTTGGTTTAACCGCTAAAGCATTGTTTTTAGATAGCCCGTTTGACTATTTAGCACAGTCACAATTATTAGTTCCACGATACTTACCAAGTGCTAACCACCCGAATCGAGCAAAAAAGCTGGCAGACCTAGCGACGCAATTAATTGCAGCTAGCGGCGGGGCCTGTTTTATACTTTTTACCAGTTATCGCATGATGAATATGGTCGCAGAGCTTCTTGAAGAGCAAATCAGTAATGAGTTGTTAGTACAGGGGCAAATGAGTAAACGTAAAATACTCGAACAATTTATTTCCTCTAAAGACGCTGTGCTTTTAGCAACGGCAAGTTTTTGGGAAGGTGTTGATGTTAGAGGCGATAAGCTAACTTGTGTCATCATTGATAAGTTGCCATTTGCCTCGCCAGACGATCCTTTGCTACAAGCAAGAAGTGAAGACGTTAAGCGCCAACAAGGCGACCCGTTTGCTCAAATTCAAATGCCACAAGCTGTTATAGCATTGAAGCAAGGGGTAGGGCGTTTGATTCGTGATGTACATGATAAAGGTGTATTGGTTATTTGCGATGATAGAATTGTTAATCGACCTTACGGCGAAGTTTTTGTAAAATCCTTGCCAAATATGAGACGCACTCGAGATTTAAATAGTGCAATTGCGTTTCTCTCTACTATTAATGAACAACAGAGTAATAAATGAATTTACTAGCCATTGATGCTTCAACAGAAGCATGTTCCGTCGCCTTAAATTTTGAAGGTAAACAATTCACGCAGTTTGACTTGTGCCCACAATCGCATTCGTTGTTGTTACTACCGATGATCGATGAAGTGCTTAAACAGGCTAATGTGACATTAGCACAACTCGATGGTTTAGTGTTTGGACGTGGCCCTGGCAGTTTTACGGGTGTTCGTATTGGTATTGGCGTAGCACAAGGTTTAGCTTTTTCTTCAGATTTACCGGTATACGGTGTGTCAACCTTGCAAGCCATGGCACAACAAGCATTTGAAGAGCATGGCAAGTCAGATGTTTTGTCAGGCATTGACGCACGCATGTCGGAAATCTATTTAGCGCACTTTAACGCAGATGACGCTGGCCTAATGCAAAGTATAAAAGATGAAATTGTAATTAAGCCGGCACTTGCCCAAGAGCATTTAGCGGTGAGTCAGCCTTTATATTGTGTAGGAACAGCATGGCAAGCTTATCAAGAAGCACTTGCACCGATGCAGCAAAATGCCGGACAACCTGATGTTTTATTTCCTCATGCCAAGTATATGTTAAAAATTGGCGAGCAGGCATTTAACGACGGCAAGTCAGTATCCGCCGAACATGCTCAACCTGTTTATGTACGCGATACGGTTTCGTGGAAAAAACTTCCAGGTAGAGAGTAGTTGTCGGCTTATTTTATTTTAAGTTTGTAGCTTATTATTAACTTTGCTAAATTAACGTTATGCAAATCAATTCTTCAACCAACACATATCCTGTTACTCAGGGCGTAAATTCGGGTCAAAATGTGGCTCGCGATTCGTCACGGATCGCTCGTGAGCAAAATGTTGAAGATACTACGAAAAAACCTGCCCAAAATAGTGAACGCCCGGTTGAGCGCTTAGACGTTAATGAGCAGGCGTTGGCTATTGTTGATGAACAACGTCAACAACAAACGGAACAAGAAGCTCAGCAGCAAAGCTTGGTGTTGTCGTCTGAAGGTGACACCAATAACACCTCGGTAGAGCAGGTAAATAATCGAAATCTCACGGCTGTTTCAGCGTACCAAGGTGTAGAAAACCTTCAACAACGTAGTGACATTGAACAACTTTTTGGTGTTGATCTTTACGCCTAATGCCTAATCAAGAAACGTCCCTGTTTTCTAAATATCATTTTTATTGGCTATTATTAGCGGCCATTATCTTTCGTCAAATTCCTATCGTTTCTGTGCCATTTAACTGGCTGGAAAGCTATTTTCATGAGCTCAGCCATGGCTTAGCGGCCATTATGACCGGTGGGCGTATTGTCCGTATTGAACTGTTTACCAATGGTGCAGGCCTATGCACGACACAAGGAGGTATCCGCTTTTTTGTTAGTTTTATGGGGTATTTCGGTGCAACCTGTTTTGGTGCGCTAATCTATAGCCTATCAGGTAAGCGTTTGCTGCATGCCAAAGCCCTTTGTGGCTTAATGATAGGTATTCTGGCGATTACCTTAATATTTTGGGTGTCGGATATTCTTACCGCTGTCATTATCTTAATGCTGATTGGCCTATTCGCGTTGAAATGGCGCATAAAAAGTGGCTATTCATTAAACATATTATTGAAATTCACCGGAATCATTGTTTTATTGAACAGTGTTTATTCACCATTGTATTTGATTGACGGTAGAAGTATGGGGGATGGAGCAACGTTGGCTAACCTTGCGTTTATTCCTGAATTCGTTTGGGTAGTTCTTTGGTCCGCGATTGGTGTGTTCTCATTGTTTTTATTAGCTAAACGCAGCCAGTCGCTATAAGTTGTAATAGAGATTTATGCTATGTTTGATGTAAGTATTTCACTACCCCATTTAACGGTTGCTGCCGTGTCCAATCAAGCAACAATGGCATCAGATAAACCCAAAGTTATTTTCTTACATGGTTGGCTTGATAACGCGGCCAGTTTTTCTGAGTTATTGCCTTTTTTTGAAGATTATCATGTTGTGGCTATTGATTGGCCAGGGCATGGGTTGTCAGATCATAAAAGTGTCGGGGCCCATTATCATTTTATTGATTGGGTCGACGATCTTTATCAAGTGCTCAATGCATTATCTTGGTCTAACGCGCATATTGTGGGGCATTCAATGGGCGGTATGATAGCGACAGCTTTTTCAGCCGCTTTTCCTGAGTATGTTCGTTCGTTGACACTGATCGATGCCTTTGGCTTCATCAGTGATCAAGAAAAAAATACCACCAAGCAAATTAAACAGGGTATTGAAAGTCGATTAAAGCAACAGCAAAAAACCGTAAAACTTCACCCAAATCTGCAGTCTGCAATAAAAGCCCGTTTAACGGTATCTGATTTTTCTATGAAAGAAGCTACACTGATAGTGGAGCGAGGAACTGAGCAAACTGAGCAGGGCGTTAAGTGGCGCACAGATTCACGGCTTAGAAACGTTTCGCCTTATCGGTTTACCTATGGTCAAGCACAGCAATTAATGCGTGATTTAACTGTGCCGGTTCAGCTGATTTATGGCGATAAAGGTATGGATTTTGTCGGCAAAATGCTAGAGAAGTTTAAGCCGTTAGTTCCACAACTAACGACCATTCAAATAAATGGTGGTCACCATGTACACATGGAACACCCAGAGAAAACCGTACGTTATATTTTGTCGTTTATTTCGGCACATTAACGTATTTTATTAACAAATTACTGGGCTTTTGCCATGAAGTGTGGAATTATGCGCAACTTTCGAGTAAAAACTCAGTTAAGAAAATTAAGTGCTCAATGATAAAAATATAGAAGTAAAAAACGAATATGAGCCCAACGAGTCGTACAATTAGGAGGAAATAGTGGAAAAAATTTGGCTAGAGAAGAGTTATCCGCCGGGTGTTCCCCACGATATAAATCCAGATAAATATTCATCTCTTGTTGAAATGTTCAACAAGTATGTTGGTATCTATGCAAATCGCACCGCGTTTATCAATATGGGTGCTGAGATTAGCTATCAAGAATTAGAAGAACAAGCGAAAGCATTTGCTGCTTATTTGCAGCAAGATTTGGGCCTTGTTAAAGGTGATCGTTTTGCCATTATGGTGCCAAATACATTGCAATACCCAATTGCTTTATTTGGTGCATTGTTGGCAGGTCTTACTGTCGTAAACGTTAATCCGCTTTATACGGCACGTGAATTAAAGCACCAGCTAAATGATTCTGGCGCGAAAGCGATGCTGATTATTGAAAATTTCGGTAAAACCCTTGAAGAAGTGATTGCTGATACGCCGGTAGAACACGTAATTCTTACGTCACTTGGTGATCGTTTAGGTACGATTAAAGGTAGCATTGTCAACATGGTCGTTAAGCATGTTAAGAAAATGGTACCGTCTTTTCATTTACCAAACACCATTAGCTTTAATCATGTCATAAAAGCGGGTTCAAAATTACCTTTTACCCCAGTATTGCTGAATGGTGATGACTTAGCGTTCTTACAATACACCGGTGGTACAACAGGTGTTTCTAAAGGCGCAATGCTTACTCATCGCAATATGGTTGCCAATTTAGAGCAAGCCAAAGCAATGATCAAAGAATTGCTATTAGAGGGTGAAGAGCTCGTTGTTACTGCTTTACCGCTTTATCATATCTTTGCGTTAACGGCGAACTGCTTAACGTTTATGACGATTGGTGGTACCAACTTATTAATCACAAATCCGCGTGATATGCCTGCTTTTGTTAAAGAGTTAAATAAATATCCGTTTACTGCGTTAACTGGCGTAAATACGTTATTCAATGGTTTATTAAATACGCCTGGCTTTAGTGATATTGATTTTAGCCGACTAAAGCTTGCTTTAGGTGGTGGTATGGCTGTTCAAAAAGCGGTGGCTGACAAGTGGCAACAGGTGACTAAAACACGATTACTTGAAGGCTATGGTCTGACAGAGTGTTCACCCATGGTTTCAATGAGCCCTTATGATCAAGATGGATACAACGGCACGATAGGTGTACCAGCGCCATCTACTGACATTAAAGTTATGTTAGAAAATGGCGACGAAGCGCCGATGGGTGAGCCAGGTGAAATGTGGGTATATGGCCCACAGGTCATGAAAGGCTACTATAACCGTGAAGAAGCGACTGAAGAAATATTAAAAGATGGTTGGTTAGCAACCGGTGATATTGCCGTTTGTCACGACAATGGCCATTTTTCAATTGTCGATCGCAAAAAAGACATGATTATTGTCTCTGGCTTTAACGTATTCCCGAATGAAGTTGAGGATGTTATTGTGATGCATCCTGCTGTTGTTGAAGCCGCAGCTGTTGGTGTGCCTCACGAAGTGAGCGGTGAAATAGTTAAAGTATTTGTAGTCGTGAATGACAAAAACGTATCAGAGCTTGAGCTGATTAAGCACTGTCGTGAAAACCTAACAAACTACAAAGTACCTAAAATTATTGAATTTAGAGAAGAACTACCAAAAACAAATGTGGGTAAAATTCTTCGTCGTGAGCTTCGTTAATTCAAGCTAGCTTCGACAAATACTTCTAGATACTAAAAAGCCACTCAACTGAGTGGCTTTTTGTTTTATACGAATACGTAATTATTGTGCGTTGATACGCTCACCGTTTACGTCAACACTATCATCACTCATTAAATAAACATATAACGGCATAATATCAACTGGTGTCGCAATTGATGTTTTATCTTCTGCCGGATACGCTTTATTACGCATAGGCGTATTAGTCGCCCCTGGGTTAATCGCATTACAGCGGATGTTCGTGTTGTCATATTCATCAGCAATCACTTGCATCATGCCTTCAGTGGCAAATTTAGAGACACTATATGCGCCCCAAAATGCACGACCTTTGTTGCCAACACCAGAAGACGTAAAAGCTAATGAGGCGTTTGGCGCAAGTTTCAAGGCTGGCAATAATGCTTGTGCTAATAAAAATTGAGCGGTGACGTTAATTTGCATCACGTCAGTCCAAATTTGTTCGTGAATTGTTTCAAAAGGCGTTAGTTCACCTAATGTTGAGGCATTTAACAGTGCACCATCTAATTTGCCAAACTGATCAACAATCGTTGATGACATATCATGGTAATTTTTTTTCGTTGCGCCTTTTAAATCGAGAGGAATAATGGCTGGCTCGGGCGCGCCTTGTGCAACAATTTCATCATACACTTTTTCTAGTTTTTCAACGGTTTTGCCTAATAAAATAACCGTAGCACCTAAACTTGAATAAGTTAGTGCAGCTTGCTTACCAATGCCATCACCAGCACCTGTAACGAGAATGGTTTTGCCTTGTAAGCTGTTTTCTTTGATTTGATAATCGAACATAAATATCTGAACAATGATGAATAAAAGCGTATTTTAAACATAAAGGGCGACGCTGACGAGACAAAAGTGACTAAATTACCGACTTATCAGCAAAATGTTACTAATAGATAAAAAAATCGCTAGCAGATTGGTAAATCTTGAGGTAATGTTAACTGGTCTAACTTGTTTGATTTCACTTATTTCAAATAACAAAATATTAAGTACAAACATAGAGCAAGTTAATTACAACAGTAATAAAGACTAGTCCTTGGGGAGATATAATGAAAAAGCTAGTTCTTAGTCTGGCAATCACCAGCGCACTCGGTTTAGCCGGTTGTGGTGGCGACGAGACTATTTCGAGAGTACAAGATAATTTAGAGAATAACGGCACAACGGTTTTACCAGCATCTCGCGTTGTGTTTGATCCTTCAAATGGTGTTTTATCAATACCAAATGACCTTCTTTTTTCAGGTACAACAGACGGTACATTAAACGTACCTGTTGCTGATCCAACTGATTATGCAGATCCTTCTGTCGCAGTAAGTGCGCTAGACGGTTGGTCGACTGTAAACCCTTTTACCATTGCCATTACTTATCAAGACGGTGTTAGCCTTAATGCTGATAGTGTTGACGGTAATACTGTTCGTGTATTCGAGACGGTTATGGGTGGTCCAGTTCAAAATCCAGGTTATGAAGATTGTGCACAAGTACCACAAGGTGCAGCCTGTACAGTCGTGAGTGAATTAATTTACGGTGTCGATTTTATCGCGCAAGCCAGCGGTGGCAGCGTTGCAATTGTTCCTTTACAGCCGTTAAAAGCCAAAACAAGCTATATTGTGGCGCTAACTGATGGTTTATCTGATACAAATGGTGAAGCTGTTCAAGGCTCTACAACTTATGAGCTTGTTAAGCAAGACATTACAACGCATCCGTTAGGTAGCCAAGCTCAGTTAGATCTGCAAGGCGTAGTGAATAGCTACGAAAGTGCTATTGGCCAAGCAGGTATTGATACTGAATCAGTGATCTACACGATGGCAATGACGACACAGTCAACTGTCGATGTAATAGGTACAGTCAAGTCATTGATGGCTCAACAGTTTGCTACTGAAGCAGCAATGATGCTTCCACCATCGTTATCAATTACCGGTGTAACTGATACAGGTTTATCTGTCGCTGATGCATTAACAGGTCAAATTCCAGCTGAATCAGTGCCGCTTTACAGCACCGCTAATTTATATGCTGCAACAATTAACCTACCATATTACTTAGGTGTCCCTTCGGCAGAAAACCCGACAGCACCAGTTACTGATTGGTGGAAAGCGTTATGCGACTCTGCTGCTACATTAGCAGGCTTAGCTGCGCAAAACCCAGGTGCAATTCCTGCAGATCCTGTTGATGCTATCGACGGTGAATGTATGGCTATTTCTGCAGCAAGTGGATTAGCAGCACCAGGTTTACGTAACTTAGGTGTTGATACAGAGCGCCACTTAACTAAATTTAACCCAGTACCAGCACCAACAGCGACATTGCCTGTCGCTATTCAGATGACAACACCTGATGTAGCCGTTGCAAATGCAGTACGTGCGAGTTTAGGTTTAGGTGACATTGCAATGCCAGCAGAGGGTTGGCCCGTTGCTATTTTACAGCACGGTATTACCTCTAAGAAAGAAGATATGTTAGCTATTACTGGTGCACTATCTTTACAAGGTATTGCGACAGTTGCAATTAACCATCCGTTACACGGTGACCCGGCATTAGGTGGCAGCCGTGGTTTTGATTTAGACCCAACATCACCTGGTGACGAAATCAACGCAACAACGGTATCTGCTACTCATTACATGAACTTAGCAAGTCTATTAACAACGCGTGACAATCTTCGTCAATCAATCGTTGATACCTTAGGTTTACGTTTAGGTTTAAATACCTTACCAGGCTTGATTGATGGCTCAAAAGTAACTTACTTAGGTCACTCATTAGGTGCTATTACGGGTACTGGCTTTACAGCAATGGCGAATAGCCCATTGGATCCACAAATTGATCCATTATTTGCTGTGAATGCTTCATCGCTTGCAATGCCTGGCGCTGGCGTAGCGAACTTCTTATTAGAATCTCCTTCGTTTAGCGGTTTAATTAAAGCAAGCTTAACGTTAGAGCTTTCTGAAGATTTTGCAGCATTAGTTGCAGCAACTTATCCAAATGGTCCAACTGAAGCTGAACTTGTCGGTATTTATGCGCAATTCTATGCAGCGTTAACTACTGAACAGCAGGCTGAGTTAGACGGTGGCTTCGCAGAGTTTACGTTTGCCGCGCAAACAGTAACTGATGCGGGTGATCCGGCTAACTACGCGGCAATTTTAGCGGCGACTCAAACACCAATTCATTTAATTGAAGTGGTAGGTGACGGTATGGATAACTTATCAGACCAAGTGATTCCAAATCGCGTTTCTACTACGCCAATTGGCGGTACTGAAGGTTTAATTGCGTTGCTTGGTTTAGAGAACGCAGGTGACAACCTAACTGATTTACCAATCGGTGGTACAGGTGTTATTGGTTCAACGGCTGTTCGCTTTACAGAAGGCTCACACTCATCAGTGTTAAGCCCAGTAGCAAGTGCTGCGGCGACCACAGAAATGCAAACGCAAGTTGCAACCTTCTTTGCAACGTTAGGACAAATGGTTCAAGTAACTGATACTGACGTTATTCAGTAATGGTGCAAACGCCTAGCGTTTCTTAAAAGAAAGATGACGAAAGCCCTCACTTGTGAGGGCTTTTTTTATCGCTAGAATACTTGAATTGTGTACAATGAGCACAAAGATACTAATAGATTAAATAACTAAAATAGGTTGGGACAATTTTTGGAATTTTTATACGAATATGGCTTGTTTTTAGCCAAGGCAGTCACTTTTGTACTGGCATTTATTATTGTTGTAGTAACGATTACCGCAACGGCAGTAAAACAAAAGTCTAAAAAAGGTGAGTTAGAAATAACCGACTTAAGTGAACAATTTAAAGAAGTTGAAGAAGACGTTATTCATCATCTTTTAACCAAGGAAGAGTTAAAAGAAAAGGAAAAACAAGATAAAAAAGCAGCTAAAGAAAAGAAAAAAGAAAAGACAGCAGACGCAGATAAAAAGCATCGCCTATATGTGCTTGATTTTAATGGCGGTATCGATGCAAAAGAAGTCAGCAGTTTGCGCGAAGAAATTAGCGCATTATTAACGGTTGCAACACCTGACGATGAAGTGTTTGTGCGTCTTGAAAGCGGTGGAGGCATGGTGCACGGCTATGGTCTTGCTGCTTCTCAACTAGATCGTATTCGTCAACAAAATATTCCACTTACGGTAGCTGTAGATAAAGTTGCGGCAAGTGGTGGTTATATGATGGCTTGCGTAGCGAATAAAATCTTATCGGCGCCATTTGCAATTGTTGGCTCAATTGGTGTTATCGCACAAATTCCAAACTTTAATAAATTATTAAAGAAAAACGATATTGAGTTTGAACAACTTACCGCAGGTGAATTCAAACGCACGTTAACAATGTTTGGTGAAAACACTGAATCAGGTCGAGCTAAATTTGTCGAAGAGCTTGAAGAAACGCACGTTCTATTTAAAGACTTTGTTCGTGAGCATCGCCCTAGTTTAGATATTGATAAAGTCGCAACAGGTGAGCATTGGTTTGGTCTTAAGGCGAAAGAACTTGGCCTAGTTGATGACATTCAAACCAGTGATGACTACTTGATGAGCGCAAGTAAAGACAAGCAAGTTGTTTTGTTAAAGTACGAAGTGAAAAAAGGTTTAGCGGAAAAGTTTTCGAAAGCAGCAAGCTTATCTATCGAAGAGGTTTGGAGTAAGCTTTGGCAAAAGAACCAGTTGCTTAAAGGGTAGTTCACAATATGGAAGCGACTTTTTGGCATAACTGCTGGCAAAAAAACTCAATAGGTTTCCACCAAGATAGTATTCATCCATTTTTGGCCGAATATATCGCGCCAAGAATCAACTCAAACGATACTAAAGTGTTTGTTCCTTTGTGCGGTAAGTCGCTAGATATGTTCTTTTGGGCTGAACATATGAAGGTCGATGGGTGTGAGCTCAGTGAGATCGCATGTCGTGATTTTTTTAAGGATCACGACCTAACTTATGCAACTCAAACGTATCCTGACTTTATTTGCTATCAAAAAGATGAAATTAGATTGTTTCAAGGTGATATTTTTAACTTAAACAATCAACAGGTTGCTAACTTTAGTTGGATTTATGATCGTGCTGCGCTCATTGCTTTACCTAAAGCATTGCAGGCTGAATATGTTGACTATATTAAAGCAAAGTTAACCCCTGGCGTTACGTTGGCTTTAATTACGCTGGAGTTCCCAGAGCATGAAATGTCAGGTCCACCATTTCCTGTGTTTAAAGCTGATGTACAAACATATTTTTCAGACTTTAACATAGAGCATGCTGCAACGAGAGAATTAACAGATAAGCAGTTTGCAAGGCGTACCTTTGACGTGAGTTCGTTGGTTGAAAGGCTGTATTTTATAACGGCTAAAAATGCATAACCCAATAAGCTTTTACTCGCTGTTATACGAAAAAGGCGCTCAAATGAGCGCCTTTTTTATTGTCGGTATTTCGATTAATCTCTCATTTTATGGAAATCAATATCTTCAATCTTTTGGCCTGCATTTGGATCATTAAAAATGTCTTCGTTTAAATGTCCTTCAGACTTAGCGACTACCATAGTAACCATTGAATCACCCGTTACATTGACAGCAGTTCGCGTCATATCTAATAGGCGGTCAACACCAATAATTAAGGCAATGCCTTCTACCGGTAAACCAACCTGATTCAGTACCATCGCTAACATGATTAAACCAACACCTGGCACACCAGCTGTACCAATTGAAGCTAATGTCGCTGTTAAAATAACCATTAAGAAGTCAGATATCGTTAAGTCAACATTGAAAACTTGAGCGATAAATACCGTCGCTACACCTTGCATGATAGCAGTACCATCCATATTAATGGTTGCACCTAGCGGTACTGTAAATGAGGCGATGGAATTGTCAGCACCCATTTTCTTTGTCGTTGTTTCTAATGTGACGGGCAACGTAGCATTCGAGCTAGCGGTCGAGAAAGCGAAAATCACGGTATCACGCATTTTCTTTAAGAAGGTAATTGGGTTTAAACCGGTTAGCAGTTTTAGCACGATTGGGTAGGTAATCAATGCGTGCATAAATAATACAGCTAAAACCACCATGAAATAAGCGATGAGATTGCTGATAGTATCAATTGAAATGTCCGTGAATAATTTAGCTAATAAACAAAATACACCGTATGGTGCTAAGTTCATTAAAATAGTCACCAAGCGCATGATAACTTCATTTAAGTCAACAAATAGCTCAGCAATACGTTCACCAGCTTGTCCGGCTAACGCCGTTGCAATACCAAAAAGTAAAGCAAAAACGATAACCTGCAACATATTACCTTGAGCAAAAGCAGTAAAAGGGTTGCTAGGGAACATTTGGATAATAACTTGTGCTAAAGACGGAGCCTCTTTACTGACAAAGGCAGTGTCTGAAACCATGTTAACGCCTTCTCCAGGTGAAACTAGTAACGCTAATGTAATTGCACCGGTAATCGCGACAGCCGTCGTAATCAAGTATAAACCGATAGCCTTACCACCAATTCTGCCTAATTTCGCCGTATCGTTAAGTGAGCACGTGCCGCAAACTAATGAGACAAAAACAAGGGGAACAACTAACATTTTTAAGCTGGCTACAAATATTTGGCCACCAATTTCAAAAATACCATCAACAAAAAATGAGCGGAATGAAAAGTCAAAAAAGTAGAGTGGGATAACAAAGTCTGTGCCCTGCGGCATTAAGAGTTTTAGCAAGAAGCCCGTTAAAATACCAGCTATCATGCCGATAACGATGCGTTTAGTTAAATTATTAGATTTATTTTCAGTCATAAATTATAAAAGGATTGAGTTATTTACTTTGTTTAGCGTAGCAGTATTTGGCTTGATAAAAAACCTCTGAAAACAGGGATTTCGAATTTTGTCGTGACGTATTGCTTATTATTCGGTTAAGATAATGTTGCTTATTAAAATAACACTAGGGAGAGCCTGTATATGGAGCTACTTCGTCGCTTAAGTTTATTGCTTGTGCTTGTTACAGTCGTCAGTTGTGGCGGTGGTGGTGATGGCCTATCAAGGGATGGTAACGGGGGGGGTGATAATGGTGGTACAGATGACAGTACTATAACCGTTACGCTAACCAGTACAGATACGAATGTCACTGGGCAAGTACCTGTTACTATCAGTGCAACAGTACTTGAAAATTCTCAGCCAAAAGAAGGCGAACTCGTTACCTTTACAACAACGCTTGGCGCTTTGTCTCCTACATCAGGTACTGCTCGTACCAACGCAGATGGTATTGCTGATATTGTGTTAACGGCAGGCTCGGTTCGTGGCGCTGGTGCTGTTACTGCAACATTAGACTCTGGTGAAACCGCAAGTTTAACTTTTTCTACACAAGGTGATGATATTGGTGTAGTGGGTGATATTAATATTACCGTTGAACTTGTTGATGCTCAGGGTAACCCTACTGATTCAATCACCGCTTCTAAACCGGCTAAAGCGATTGCTACAGTTAATGGTATTTCTGCACCGTTGATAGTGACATTTGACGCAAGCATTGGTGATTTACCTATTCCTACGGCTATTACTGACGAAAATAATCAAGCGAGTGTTGATTTATTTGCTGGTACCAGTTTAGGTGCGGGAACAATCACAGCGAGTATTGAGTCAGGTGAAAGTGGGCAAGAAATTTTTGTTATCGGCTCTACGTCAGTATTTATGGGAAGCGGTACACCATTTGAAGAAGGTGTTGCTGACATTGACTTAGCTGGTAGCTTGTCTGCTGGTGGTACGGCTGTCATTACCGTCAATATTGTTGATGAAGCAGGCGAACCGTTTACAGAAGCGATTGATGTTAACTTCAGCTCTAGCTGTTCAAGTACAGCAGCGCCAACGGCTGTTATAAGCTCTCCTATTAATACGTCTAATGGTACAGCATCAACGACTTACCTTGCGCAAGGTTGTGTCGGTGATGACACCATTAATGTTACTGCTAATGCAGGTGGCATTAACTTATCAGCAAGTGCCGTTGTCAACGTTTTACCCGCAGATGTTGGCAGTATCGAATTTGAATCAGCAACACCAGCAACTATTTCTTTATTAGGTACTGGTGCAGTTGGAGGCTCAGAAAGTGCGACGGTTGTTTTTAAAGTATTAGATACAAACGGTGACCCAGTTAATGGTCAAACAGTAAACTTTAGTTTAAATACTGATGTTGGTAACGTTTCAATTAGCCCTGACAGTGCAACGACAAACGCTGAAGGTTTAGTTCAAACGGTAGTTAACTCAGGTACGGTGGCAACATCAGTACGTGTGCAAGCGGTTATCGATGGTAGCGATCCGGCGATCACGTCACAATCAAGTTTACTTGTGGTTTCAACCGGTATCCCTGATCAAGACAGTTTTAGTTTATCTGCCGATATCTTAAACCCAGAAGCTTGGGTAGTTGATGGGACAGAAGTAGAAGTTACTGCGCGTTTAGCCGATGCTTTTAATAACCCAGTACCTGATGGTACGGCTGTTTCATTTACTACGGAAGGTGGTTCAATAGAGCCAGCATGTATAACGGTAAATGGCCAATGTAGCGTGACTTGGTTTAGCCAATTCCCACGCCCTGAAGGTAAAACGCTTGCTGAAGAAGGTCGTGTCCCAGAAGAATATAATACTATGGGGCAAAAATATGGTGGTCGAGCAACGATTTTAGCAACGGCGATCGGTGAAGAGTCATTCCCAGATTTAAATGGTAATGGACGTTTTGATGCAAGCGAACAAACTGCATTTGAAGGCACAAATATCAGTGGGTTTGTCTATGATCTGAAAGAAGCGTTTGTTGATCATAACGAAGATGGCTTATATAACCCGCAAGAAACTGGTGGTGAAGCTGGCGGTGATATCGAAACATTTGTTGATTTTGATAACTCACAAGACTTCACCGTTAACGATACTCAATACAATGGCGTATTGTGTGCTATTCCAGCTCATGCTGGATGTTCAGCGCAAAAGTCAATCAACGTACGTCAACAACTTGTGATTGTCATGTCTGGCTCGTCAGCAAATTTCGTGACGGTTTCAACCAGTGATGCTGTTGTTTCAACGATTGATGATGACAATGATCCTGCTACACCAGAAGTGCCAAACCCAAATTATGATGTAGATGATAATACGGTGTATATCGCTGGTGAAAATGTTGGTTCAGCAAGCGTTATTATTGCTGATTTACATAATCAACCAATGCCTGCAGGTACAACAGTAACCTTTAATGCTACGGTCGGCTCAGTGCAGGGGACATCAAGTTTTACTTGGCCAAATGATAACCATAACGGTGGTCGTGCATTTGGTGTGTCAATTAAAGGGGAAACAGAGCCGAAATCAGGCACATTGCTTATTGAAGTTGAAACACCAGGCGGTGCGGTAACTACATATAATGCAATTAATATTGTTATCCTTTAGTCATTAACGACGAATAAAAAAGGCAGCGTAAATACGCTGCCTTTTTTGTATTTGGTTAACTATTGCTATTTATTCATTTCATTGATCATCAATGCAGAAAGGTTACCTGCTACCTCGAGTGTTTTAGCCACAGCTTCTTGACCGCGACCCGTACTGTCAGTAAATGGCGCTATTTCCATCATGTCTGCACCCGTTATCAGGTAGATTTCAGCTAATGCTTTGATAATTTCCTCTGCTTCTTGAGGGTATAAACCATCTGGCTCTGGTGTCCCTGTTGCAGAAGCAAATTCTTGGTCAATTGCATCGATATCGAAACTGACGTAAAGCTCATCAATCGATTCTGGCGCTAACTGCGCTTTGATCCTTTCGATAATGACATTAACACCTTCTTCACGTACTTCATGCGCCCAGTGTTGTTTCACACCAAAGGTATCTTCCCAATGTGACTTAGGTTTACCACTTGAACGAATACCAACTTGAATTAAATGATTTGGTGCATGTAAATCATCTAAAATATGTGTACACCAAGAGCCAAAACATAAATCTATCCCTAATCGTTCATGCAATAAATCTGTGTGAGCGTCAAAATGGATAATTGCAGCGCGCTTACCTTGCGCTTTCTTCGCGACTAAATATGCTTTTGTCAGTGGGTAACTAATTGAGTGATCGCCACCAATACCAAAGATGCCTTTTTCAGGGAATTCACGGTAGAAATCATGCAGCGTTTCTTCTGTGATACTGAGTGGGCTTACCGGTAAGGTACTGTTTTCATTTTGATAAAGGGCGCGTCGACAGTTGCTTAATGTCGCTTCATTTAAATACTTGTCGTGCAATAAATGTGGAATAACACGCACATCACCTAAATCAAATACGGATAGGTTAGGGTGCTGCTCAAGTAATGTCGAGCGAACAAATAGTGGTCCCCAGTTAGCGCCACGTAAAATACCACCACCACAATCAGAGGCAATCCCCAACATCACTGCGTTGCAGGCCGACGGTAGTTTTTCAAATGACTGGTGCCAAAGCGCATCAATATTTTTTGTTTGGCCAAACAAGCTGTAGTGAAGGGCTTCTTTACGTTCTTTTGCTGTATTTACCGTAAATACACCATTGCCAGGTGGGCAAAGGGTTTGCTTGATGTTTTCAAAAAATTCCTGTTTAGAGCTTGTCATAATTTTCTCGAACTTACTTGTTTGAAGTGAAAATGACCACATCTTATGAATAATTATTGTTTTTATTTGCAAAAGATGGCAATTGCTTGGCTTTTATTGAAAAAAGCTATTACCTTTTCATGCAAAGTTTATTATGATGTGGCGCCAAAAATTTGGGCGTCATTATATCTAAATAGAAATATTTGGCTAATATAAAAAAATTATTACTTGTCAGCCTCGCGAATAATAGATATATCTAATAGTTATTTTAAAAAGCTTGTTATAAGTGTTTTTATTCATCATCGCCCAAGCTCATCCATTATATAGTGCGATACATGAAAGCTAGGGGAATCACCCCTTTATTTAGGAATTTTAGAACATATGGCAAAATCACTGGTCATTGTAGAGTCACCAGCTAAAGCTAAAACGATCAACAAATACTTAGGCAAAAACTTTGTCGTTAAATCGAGTGTTGGTCATGTCCGTGATCTTCCAACGGGAAGCTCAGGAAAAAAAGTTGCTGCCAAGTCGCCGGCTGAAGTAAGAAAAATGGCGCCTGAAGCAAAAGCAAAATATAAAGCAAAACGTGATAAGCAAGCATTATTTAATCGCATGGGGATAAACCCTGAAAAAGATTGGCAGGCTGATTATCAAATACTGCCAGGCAAAGAAAAGGTCGTCACAGAATTAAAGAAACTTGCAGACAATGCTGACACTATCTATCTCGCAACCGATTTGGACCGCGAGGGAGAAGCGATTGCATGGCACTTGAAAGAAATTATTGGTGCCGATGATGATAAATATAAGCGCGTGGTGTTTAATGAAATTACCCAAAACGCGATAGAACAAGCGTTTTCTGAACCAGGCGAATTAAGTATGCCTGGTGTCAATGCCCAACAAGCACGACGCTTTTTAGACCGTGTTGTTGGCTTTATGGTAAGCCCATTATTATGGAAAAAACTTGCTCGTGGCCTGTCAGCAGGGCGAGTTCAATCCGTAGCAGTAAAATTAGTCGTTGAAAAAGAACGTGAAATTAAAGCATTTATTCCTGAAGAGTTTTGGGATATTCATGCAGACACGTTAACTGCAGACAAGACCTCACTAAAACTTGCTGTTACTCATGAATTGGGTAAAGCGTTTAAGCCAGATAACGAAACGCGCACAATGGCTGCCGTTAAGTTATTAGAAAATGCAAGTTATCAAGTAAGTAAACGTGAAGATAAGCCTTCTAAAAGCTCATCATCAGCACCGTTCATTACATCAACGCTACAACAAGCGGCAAGTACCCGCTTAGGCTATGGTGTTAAGCGCACAATGGGCTTAGCACAGCGTTTATATGAAGCTGGTCACATTACCTATATGCGTACCGACTCAACGAATTTAAGTAAAGATGCCGTAGAGATGTGTCGTACTTATATTCGTGACAGCTTTGGCGATGACTACCTGCCTGAAAAAGCGAAAGTTTATGGTGCTAAGTCAAATGCACAAGAGGCGCATGAGGCGATTCGCCCATCTAATGTAAAATTAGAAGCAGCTTTGTTGATGGATATGGACGCCGATTGTAAAAAACTTTACGAATTAATCTGGCGCCAGTTCGTTGCTTGTCAAATGACAGCAGCTCGCTATGACGTTTCAACATTAACAGTAAGTGCCGGCGATTATGATCTTAAAGCCAAAGGCCGTGTGATGAAGTTTGACGGTTGGACGCGTGTGCATCCTCAACTGTCAAAATCTGATAAAGATACACATCTCCCTGATTTACAAGTTGGTGATGAATTATCATTAGTTAATTTAGAGCCAGCACAGCACTTTACTAAGCCGCCTGCGCGATTTGGTGAAGCATCGTTAGTAAAAGAGTTAGAAAAGCGCTCTATTGGCCGCCCATCGACGTATGCGTCAATTATTTCTACTATTCAAGACCGTGGTTATGTACGTTTAGAGAATAAACGTTTTTATGCTGAAAAAATGGGTGAAATCGTTACTGATAGTTTATCTGCTAGTTTTAAAAACTTAATGAACTATGACTTTACTGCGACGATGGAAGCTGAACTCGATCAAATTGCTGCTGGTTCACAAGACTGGAAAGCATTGTTAGACGAGTTTTACAAAAACTTTACTGAGCAATTATCAACTGCTGACAAACCTCAAGACGAAGGTGGTATGCCAAGCAATGAAGTTGTCCTTACAGATATTGATTGCCCAACGTGTGGTCGTAAAATGGGCATTAGAACAGCCTCTACAGGTGTATTTCTTGGTTGTTCAGGCTACTCATTGCCACCAAAAGAGCGTTGTACAACAACCATGAACTTAACCTCTGGTGAAGAGGCTGTTAGCGTTTTAGCTGAAGATCAAGAAACTGAAGCATTACGTGCAATGCATCGCTGTCCTAAATGTTCAACAGCAATGGATAGCTACTTAATTGATGAAACGCGAAAGTTACATGTTTGTGGTAACAACCCTCAGTGTGATGGTCATGAACTTGAGCTTGGCGAATTTAAGATTAAAGGCTACGACGGTCCAATCATTGAGTGTGACAAGTGTGGCTCTGATATGGAGCTTAAATCTGGGCGATTTGGTAAGTACTTTGGTTGTACCAACGCAGATTGTAAGAACACACGTAAATTATTGAAAAGCGGTGAAGCTGCGCCACCTAAAGAAGATCCGGTGCAATTACCAGAGCTACCTTGTGAAAAGTCAGAAGCACACTTCGTGTTACGTGACGGTGCGGCTGGTATTTTCTTAGCGGCTAATACTTTCCCTAAATCAAGGGAAACTCGAGCACCTAAGGTTGCAGAACTCAGTCGCTTTAGAGATAGAATTTCTCCTAAGTTTTATTATTTAGCAGACGCGCCGGCAAAAGACCCTGATGGTAACGAATCTATCGTTCGCTTTAGTCGCAAGACAAAAGAGCAATATGTAATGACTGAAGTTGATGGCAAAGCCACTGGCTGGACAGCAAAATATATTGATGAAAAGTGGGTGGAAGAAAGTAAAAAGAAAGCGAAACCTAAAGCAAAGGCTAAGCCTAAAGCAAAAGCTAAAAAATAGTGTTTAAGGTGACAGAAATAAAAAAAGCTCAACGTTGTTGAGCTTTTTTGTTTTAAATCTTAGCACTTATGTATTTGCAGTAGTGCTGATCAGTTTATCAAGCAAGTAGGTTAACTGCGTAAATTCACTTTCTGATAACCCTGTTTTGCCAAATAAGGTTAACGGGATATCAATTGCTTGCGCTTTAAGCGCTATACCCGACTCAGTTAAAGAGATAAGCACCGTTCTTTCATCTTCTTCACTACGTGTGCGTTGAACTAAGCCATTTGTCTGCATTCTTTTCAGTAAAGGTGACAACGTACCAGAATCGAGCTCTAAGGTCTCACCAAGCGACTTTACTGACAGTCCTTCACTGGTTGATTGCCATAGGGCTAACATAACCAAATATTGCGGATAGGTTAGGTTTAACGACTTTAATAGGGGCGCATACATCTTCGCCATTCGTTTATTTAAACGATACAGGCGAAAACATAACTGATTTTCAAGCGCTAAATGATTGGCCATTTTTTTACGCTAGTTGTGCTTTTATGTCAGCTTCAATCGCTTGAGGTTTAGTGGTAGGCGCGTAGCGTTTGATCACCTGTCCATCTTTGCCAATTAAGAACTTTGTGAAATTCCACTTAATTTTTTTAGTACCTAAAATACCTGGTGCTTCTTGTTTAAGGTGATTAAATAAAGGGTGAGTTTGCTCACCATTAACGTCTATTTTTGCGAACAGCGGGAAGCTAATATTAAAATTCAAATCACAAAACGATTTGATTTCATCATTTGAACCTTTTTCCTGTTGTCCAAATTGGTTACAAGGGAAAGCCAATATTTCAAAGCCTTGATCTTGATATGCTTTATAGATGTTTTGTAAACCTTCATATTGCGGTGTAAAACCACACGCACTTGCGGTATTTACCACTAATACGACTTTGCCTTTATATGCAGACATTTCAATGTTTTCACCTTTAAAATCTTCTGCGCTGAACTGATAAAATTGACTCATGATCTATAATCCTCTCGTTAATTAAAATAATGGTAGTGCAAAATTAAGTTGTGTGCAATCTATTTTTGCAGAGTAGAAAATTCTTGGTTTTTAATTGTTGTTAATGTTCGCTTTTTAGATAGAATGCCTAAAACTATTAGGAGTCATTAATGAAAGTAGCATTCATCGGGTTAGGTGTCATGGGTTTCCCTATGGCAGGTCATTTACAAAACGCTGGCTATAAAACAACGGTTTATAATCGTAGCGAAGCAAAAGCAATAGCTTGGCAGAATGAATTTTCTGGCAATATTGCTGCAACACCTAAAGATGCGGCGCTTGAATGTGATGTTGTTTTTTGCTGTGTGGGCAATGATGATGATGTAAGAAGCGTCGTTTATGGCGATTCAGGTATTCTTGCCGGTTTAAAACAGGGTGCTATTTTAGTTGATCATACAACGGCATCAGCCGAATTGGCGAAAGAGCTTGATAAAGCCTGCCAAGATAAAGGCTTTGGTTTTATTGATGCACCTGTTTCTGGTGGTCAAGCAGGTGCTGAAAATGGTGTTTTAACTGTGATGTGTGGTGGTAGTGAAAGTCATTTTGCCAAAGTAGCACCAGTGATGGATGCCTATGCGCGTTTTACACAATTAATGGGGGATGCAGGTGCAGGCCAGTTGGCTAAAATGGTCAATCAAATTTGTATCGCTGGCGTCGTTCAAGGTTTAGCTGAAGGTTTTAACTTTGCAGAAAAAGTCGGATTAGATCCAGATAAGCTGGTTGAAACGATATCTAAAGGAGCGGCAGGCTCATGGCAAATGGAGAACCGCTATAAAACGATGTTTGCAGGTGAGTATGAATTTGGCTTTGCCGTTGATTGGATGCGAAAAGATCTTGGCATCGCTTTTGAGCAAGCACAGCAACATAATATTGAACTACCGATGACCCGCATGGTTGATGGTTATTATCAAGAAGTACAATCTATGGGCGGCAATCGATGGGATACGTCTAGCTTGATTGCACGGTTTAAGAAGTAGATAAGCCAAATTTAAAAAAAGCCTCTATACTTTAGCTAATCGTTAGAGGCTTTTTATGTCGTTAAAATATTTACAGCTATTTTTTTGCGTTGTTTTTTTAGTGCAAGCTACTGATGTACTTGCACATTCTTCCGTTAATGAATCTTCTGATCCTACAGATAACTTAGTACCCATCGATATTGTTATTCCCGGCCCGTTAGATGGTAACAAAGTGAGAAACCCGTTTATTGAAGGCTTACTTCGATTAGTTTTTCGTAAAGAGAACTATCGTGTAAATATTGTTTACCATAAAAGAAGTTATACCCAAGGTAGGGCGTTAAAAGAGCTCAGCGATGGGAGCGAGATAGACTTAAATTGGTCTACTACCTCAAAAGATAGAGAAGCGCTATTAAGAGCAATTAAATTTCCATTATATCGAGGGTTAATAGGTTGGCGAGTTGCCTTAATTCGACCATCTGATCAAGCATTGTTTTCTGAAGTGAAAACCAAGCAAGATTTACAGCAGCTTTTAGCCGTTCAACGCTTTGATTGGACAGATTACGAAGTATTTAAAGAGAATCAGCTACCAATTGAAGGCAATTTTACGTTTCCATTATTATCAAAAGCTATTACATCTGGTATTGCAGACTATTTTCCTCGCTCTGTTTTAGAAGTGGTAACAGAGTCGGAGCATGAGCGTAATAAAGCTCTTGTCATTGAAGAGTCACTTTTATTTAAGTACAAAGCCGCCTATTACTTTTTCGTTCAAAAAGATAATGAAGCATTAGCAACTATTCTTGAATCAGGGTTAGAAAAGGCGTTTGTTGACGGCAGTTACCAAGTTTTATTTACGCAACATTTTGGTCATTCTTTAGCTAAACTAGGGTTAGATGAGCGTGTGGTGATTGAGCTCAGCAATACAAGCTTTCCAGTAGAAGAACACGCGGAAAAGTATTGGTTAAAGTAATGAGTGAGCTCTATTACTGGCTTATATAGTTGTATAATGCCTTTAAAATGGCCATTTTATTTTCGTTACTTTCATGCTCATAAGCTAAGTTTTCAAGTTTTAGCATGTATTCCTCAGCACTTAATATGCCTTTACCACCGAGTTGTATTTTATCTTTGCAATACAATTGCCATTGTTGTTTTTCTTCTTCGTTTAGCAAGTGCGGGTAATTTCTTGCTCTAAATCTAAATAACATAGGTGCAAGGCGAGGATCTTGAAACTCAAATGGGTGCAATGCTAACTGCTCGGCTGGCAATTGATGCAATACCGACATTTGTGCTTTATCACCATCACTAAAGAATGAACCTGAATAAAGCGCATGCTCTGCGTCTTCTTCAAGAGTATTATCATAGGTGCTCGTAAAAACTTCCGTTAAGGTTTCACGAAGCTCTAGGTGCTGCTTTAATTTCGCTAAGTTAGCTAAGCAAGCTTCTCTATCTATACCAAGTCGCTCTGCGTTTTCTGGTAGTAAGGTTTTAGCTGGAGCGACAACAGGGCACTTGTTAACATGAATCAGCTTTACTGGAATCGGCAACTCATCTTCGGCTAAATCTTTATATGAGGTATAGAGCCTTTCTTTTATTTGCGCAGCGTCGAGTGTTAACAGCGGGCTAATGTCTTTAGCTAAGTCGACACAGATAACCGCATTTTTATTTGTCGGATGGTAACTTAGCGGCGCGAACCAGCTTGTACACCCATTGGCTGATGGAATTTTACTTGTCGTATGAACAATCGGTGTCATGTTATAAACATCAATATGTGCACTGACTGCTTTTTTATTTTTAAGATCAAAAATGAATTGATAAAGCTTAGGTTGTTTTTCCTTAATCAACTTTGCCATTGCAATGGTCGCATAGACATCGCTCATTGCATCATGGGCTGCTTCGTGGCTTATGCCATTTGCTTGTGTTAGCAATTCTAGCCTAAAGCTGACAATACCGTCTTCATTTTCTGGCCAATTAATACCTTCTGGACGCAGAGCATAACAGGCGCGAACCATATCGATAATATCCCAACGACTATTACCATTTTGCCATTCTCGCGCATACGGGTCGTAAAAATTACGGTAAAGCAAATAGCGCGTAACTTCGTCATCAAAACGAATGCTATTGTAGCCAGCAACACAAGTATTTGGTGCAGAAAATAAACCATGAATACGTGCGGCAAATTCTGCTTCAGGTAAACCTTCTTTTAACGCTTTTTGTGGCGTGATACCAGTAACTAACGCGGCTTCGGGTTGCGGCAAATAATCAGCTGGTGGCTGACAATAAAAGACTTCAGGCTCACCAATAATATTTAAATCATAATCTGTTCTAATAGCAGCAAATTGTGAAGGCTTATCGTACTTTGGTGATACGCCCCAGGTTTCATAATCGTGCCATAAGATCGTTGGTTGATTATTATCTGGCGTTTGGTTGTTTGCTTGGCTTTGATGCATCATTTATTACTGGGTTTCGTTGGTATATGCACTTTTACTTAAACTCGCCCTTAAATCTGTCATCAGATCGTCATAGCGATTTATCTATGAATCAGGCAAGATAAGCGTGCTTGTTAAGCGAGCATCATAAACCTTTTAGGTAACCAAATCGAGGTTATTCATCGGGCAAACTTATGAATTATTGTATATTTAGTTACATTCGTACTATTTGACGAAAAGAAAATAATTGCTAGAGTCATCCTAATCACTCAAGGTTATGTATAACAATATGAATTTAATGAACTAAGGTAATTTAAAATGAATAAAAATAGTAAACTATTACCCTTAACTCTTGCGTTAAGCCTGTCATTACCATTTGCCGCAATGGCTGACGACCACGGTAAACATGCTTTTGATAACTCTCACAGAAGTGAAGCTAACCAGAAACGTGATGAGTTTCGTAAGCCTCACGAAACACTGGCATTTTTCGGTGTAAAATCAAGTGATAAAGTTGTAGAAATTTTACCGGGAGGTGGTTGGTACACTGAAATTTTAGCGCCAATGTTAAAAGATGAAGGTGAGTTAGTCGCTGCCCATTATCCAACAACAGTAGAATCAAAATATCGTAAGCGTTCTCGTGACAATTTCGAAAAGAAACTTAGCGAGAATAAAACGGTTTACGGTAAGGTCACTATAGCTGATTTTGATGCGAAAGCTGGCGTAGATAAAAAAGCAATGAACGCTGATGTTGTGCTGACATTTAGAGGCCTGCACGGCTTACAAAATGGTAACGATTTAGCAGCAGCCTTTAGCCAGTTTAATCAAATGCTGAAAAAAGGTGGCAAGTTAGGTGTTGTTCAACACCAAGCACCAGAAGGTTATGACGCAGTGCAAACGGCTAGAAAAGGCTATTTACCTAAATCTCATGTTGTAGCGGTAGCTAAAGCGTCAGGTTTTGATCTAGTGGCTGAAGGCTATTTTCACAACAACCCAATGGATCGCATTATTGTTGACGGCGTAGCAGGCGGTGTATGGTCATTACCTCCATCGTTAAATGCTAAAGAAGAAGCTGACAAAGAGAAGTTTCAAAAAGTAGGTGAATCAAACCGTATGACCTTGCTATTTAAAAAGCGTTAATGGTTTATCAATGATGAGAAGAAGGAGCTAAGGCTCCTTTTTTTATGCAAGAAACAAAAAATTAAATCGCTTATTCAAACAATTAACTGGCACTAATTGGCTGCTAACAGGTTATAATAGGCAAGGAATAAATTATTAATTGTGGAGCATCACTTGCAATTCTCTGACTTTGGTATTGATCGTAAATTACTTGAAACGGTTGACCATTTAGGTTTTAAATCACCAACCGACATTCAACAACAAGCAATCCCAGCCGCGATGGCAGGTAACGATCTTATTGCATCTTCAAGAACAGGTTCAGGTAAAACCTTAGCTTTCGTCTTACCGGCGATGCAAAGAGTTATAAAACAACGCGCGTTATCAAAGAAAGATCCACGAGTTTTAATTTTGGCACCAACACGTGAATTGGCAAAACAAGTGTTTAGTCAATTGCGACTGTTTACGGCGAATACGTCTTATAAAGCGGTGCTTATTCTTGGCGGTGAAAACTTTAATGATCAAGTTAAAGTACTTGAAAAACACCCTCATTTTTTAGTGGCAACACCAGGCCGTTTAGCCGACCACCTTGATCAAGGGCACTTTTATTTAGAAGGTTTAGAGCTTCTGATCCTTGATGAAGCCGATCGTATGCTTGATTTAGGTTTTGCTGAGCAACTTGATAAAGTAAACAAGTCGGCAAACCACCGTAAACGCCAAACCTTGATGTTTAGCGCAACACTTGATCATGCGCAGGTTAATGAGTTTGCTATGGATATGTTGAAGTCGCCAAAACGCATTTCAATTAACCAAGGCCATGATGAACATAAAGACATCACGAAACGTTTTTACTTAGCTGATAACCTTGATCACAAAGAAGCATTGCTCAGTCATGTGCTTACTCATGAAAAATTTACGCAAGTCATTATTTTTACCGCGACTCGCAGTGATACTGAACGTTTAGCAAGTTACTTATCAGCGCAAGATATTCCTGCCGTTGGCTTAAGCGGAGAACTAAACCAAGGCCAACGTAACCAAATTATGGAGCAGTTTAGCCGTGGCCAGTCTAAAGTTTTAGTAACAACAGATTTGGCATCACGTGGCCTAGATTTGGTGAATGTTTCTCACGTAATTAATTTTGATATGCCAAAACATACGGAAGAATTTGTTCACCGTATTGGTCGAACAGGCCGAGCGGGTAGTAAAGGTGATGCAATTTCATTCGTTGGTCCTAAAGATTGGTTAAGTTTTAAAAATGTTGAAGGCTTTTTACAAAGTCAATTTAGCTTTGACGTTATCAATGAACTACCTGCTAAATTTAAAGGGCTAAAACCGAAGAAAGATAAAAAGCCTAAACAAGCAGCGAAGCAGGAAGAAAACACAGCACCTGCTCAAAAACAAGCAATGGGCGCTAAAGTGAAAAAGAAAGTTCGCTTTGTTGAAGATGCCGGTGATTTGCCTGTACTAAAACGTAAAACTGGTCTTCAGGATAACGACAACGAAGAGTAATACGGACAGTTGATGAAAAACATTGTGGTAATGACGGGCGCAGGGATGAGCGCTGAAAGTGGCTTAAAAACATTTCGTGATGATAACGGGTTATGGGAAGGTCATGATGTAATGTCCGTTGCGTCAATTGAAGGTTGGAATCAAAACCCTGAATTGGTACTCGATTTCTATAATCAACGCCGTCGCCAGCTGTTAACGGTTGGGCCTAATGAAGGGCATTTAGCGTTAACAAAACTTGAGTCGGCCTATCAGGTTAATATTATTACCCAAAATGTCGATGATCTGCATGAACGTGCTGGCGCAACTAATGTCCTGCATTTGCATGGTGAGTTACTAAAAGCGTGTAGTATCAAAAACAAAGCCCATGTTCATGATTGTCGTCGCGATATATTATTTGGTGATACCGGCGCAGACCATGAGCAAATTCGCCCGTTTATCGTATGGTTTGGGGAAGGTGTTCCACTACTGACACAAGCTGCACATCAAGTCACTCAAGCAGATGTTATATTCATTGTTGGCACATCAATGCAAGTGTATCCTGCCGCGAGTTTAGTTGAATACGCTAAACCTGATTGCCAGGTGTACTACATAGATCCTAATCCACAAATTAATCGTTCACTAGCGCAATCAAGCCAGCTTGAAGTGATTGAAGATAGCGCAGGTCATGCTGTACCCAAGCTTGTCGATAAATTACTTAACGCGGTGAAATAGGGCGAACAAAGGCAAGCAAATTCGTTTGCTTATTGCGATAGCTTTTATATCGTTCGTGGTAAAGCTTAGGTAAAGAGTCTTCTGATACCTTGTTAAAACCTGATTTGAGGTATAATGCTGTTAACGATATATCTGCAAAGCAAATAATCGACTTTTTCAATAAAGCCATCTCGTCTATTAACGCCTTACTTACGCCATAATTTCTGTATTTTGGGTCAACAAATAAACCATGTAAAAACAGAGCCTTGCTCTCGTTACTATCATGGTTGTCTCGCATTTTGTCGTGTGCTTTTTCTATGTCTGACATGATGACACAACCAATGATTAGCGTATCCACTTTTGCCACAAAGCAATGATCAAACCCCATAAACTTAGCGGGATATTGCTGTTGTTTGTAAAAGGCCGTGATATCTTTTTTATCTGATTTGTTTGCCGTTTCAATGGTGAATGACAAAGACATACTAGGAGAGTTCGTTAGAGGGCAATAATGACTCAGTATAATCAAATTACCCTCGTAAAACTATGTGAGTGATATTAAATTCGAAGCGCTTTTTCACCTCGCGCAATGCCTACAGTACCTGAGCGCACCGATTCTATGATTTCCGTCTCATTGGCTAAAATACCAATAAAGGCGTTAATTTTTTCCACGTCACCGGTTAACTCGATGGTATATACCTGTTTACCGATATCCACAATTGACCCTCGAAAGATCTCGGTAATGCGGGTGACTTCTGTTCGCGCTTTATCTGTCATTGCTAATACTTTAACTAACAGCAACTCACGCTCAACATGATTACGCTCAGTTAAGTCGGTAATCTTAATCACATCAATCAGTTTATTTACTTGTTTAACAATTTGCTCAAGTACGCGATCGTCACCTTTTGTCACTATGGTAATACGCGACAAGCTAGCGTCTTCAGTGGGCGCAACAGATAAGGTTTCAATATTAAAAGCACGCTGTGAAAATAGGCCAACAATGCGTGATAATGAACCGGGTTCATTCTCTAATAAAATTGCAAGAATACGACGCATTATGCTTTTACTCCTTTGCTTAACCACATTTCATCTACCGCGCCATGCTTAATTTGCATAGGGTAAACATGCTCTTTTTCATCTACTAAAATATCAACAAAAACCAATCTATCTTTTATCGCAAATGCTTGCGCTAATTTTTCGTCTAACTCATCAAGGTGATTAATTTGAATACCTATGTGGCCGTATGACTCTGCTAATTTAATAAAGTCTGGCAGTGACTCCATATATGACGACGAATGCCTACCACCATAAATCATATCTTGCCATTGTCTTACCATGCCCAATGAACGGTTATTTAATGAGATGATTTTTACCGGCAAGTTATATTGCAAACAGGTCGATAATTCTTGAATATTCATTTGAATAGAGCCGTCACCTGTTACACAAACCGACTCAGCGTCAGGAAATGCCATTTTTACGCCCATGGCTGCTGGTAAACCGAAACCCATCGTGCCTAAACCACCTGAGTTAATCCATTGTCTTGGCTTTTTGAACGGGTAGTATTGTGCAGCGAACATTTGGTGTTGACCAACATCTGAAGAGATGTAGGCATCACCATGCGTTACTTCATACAATGACTCAATTACCCGTTGTGGTTTAATTTTTCCTTGGTCTTGTTGATAACTAATGCTCTTTACTTGGCGCCATTCATTAATTTGCTGCCACCAGTTTTGATTAATTGTTTCATCAACCACATATTCTTGCGCATCAATTTCTTCAATTAACTGCTGCATAACAATATCAACCAAACCAACGATAGGAATGTGAGCATTAATGGTTTTCGATATTGAAGTAGGATCGATATCAACATGCACGATGGTGGCATTTGGGCAAAATTTCTCTACCTTATTTGTCACCCTATCATCGAAACGTGCACCTAATGCTAAAATTACGTCAGCATTAGCCATTGCTTTATTAGCTTCAAGCGAGCCATGCATGCCTAACATACCGATGAAATTATCGTGCAGGCCACTTATGCCGCCTAAACCCATTAAGGTGTTAGTGATAGGCGCCTTTAATCGTTCAACTAGCGAAGTTAATAGCTCGCTTGCGTTAGCGCTAATAATGCCACCACCAGAATAGATAACTAAGCGTTTCGCTTGCGTAATCGTACTCACGGCTTTTCTAATTTGTTTTTGATGTCCTTTTACATTTGGATTATAAGCACGCAAATTGACGTCTTTGTTCATTTCAAATGCAGCGGTGTGATCTGGTATTAATATATCTTTAGGCAGTTCAACAACGACAGGTCCAGGGCGACCAGTATTGGCAATGTAAAATGCCTTAGCAATAACATTTGGGATGTCTTTTAAACTACGACAGCTAAAACTATGCTTTACGATAGGACGAGAACAGCCAACAATATCGGTTTCCTGAAAGGCGTCGTCGCCAATCAAGCTGCTAGCAACTTGACCCGCTAATACCACCATAGGAATTGAATCCATATATGCGGTGGCGATACCAGTCACACAGTTTGTAGCGCCGGGTCCAGAGGTTGCTAAGACAACGCCAACATGACCAGTTGCGCGAGCGTAGCCGTCTGCCATATGAGTTGCCGCTTGTTCGTGGCGAACAAGCACATGCTCTACGTCATCTTGATTAAAGATTGCATCATAGATATCTAGAACTGAGCCGCCAGGGTAGCCAAAGATGTACTCTACATCTAATTCAGCTAACGCTTTTACTACCATTTCTGCGCCAGTAAGTTGTTGCGTTGTCATTTGTTTTTTACCCTATATTAAAAACGATTAAAACCACACATAAAAAAAGCCCCCAGTCTGTCGAGTGGGGGCTTTGTTAGATTCATTACTAAAACTTATCAGCAACAAGCACCCCGGGGTAATAAAATCACCACGACTGAGAGTTTGTTGAGGACTAAGCTTGAATTCATTTAAAGTTAATGTACTAAAATATTAATTGCTCTATTAATAGCAAACACAACGTGAGTGTCAATAACTTTTTACAATATAGTGAATATTGTAGCTATTTATTGTTGTAAACGGTTAGGAAACACCCTAGTATTTTTGTGATTTTGGCTATTTGAATAGGAATTCGCATGTAAGGCGATGTTTCTAATAGTTAAATTTTTTTCAATTTTTTTTCACTTTTAAGGATTATGATGAAAAAACCCACTTCACAGGACACAATTAACCCCGCTCACGCTTATTTTTTAACCGTTTCCCCGTCTACCGCTCACGTTTGCGGCTACCGTTTCAAGGATTTTTGTCGCTTCACTTTTGACACTGATGATTTTAATAACTGCTCTTGGGGCGACATGAAATATCAACACGTCCTATCTTATATCAGGCACAAGCAAGAGGAGGGACTTAGCGTTAGTACATTAAAAGTAATGTTAGCTAACATTAAAAGCCTGTCAGAGCAATGCTATGTGCTTGGGTATCTTAATATCGAGGAACATTGGCGTATACAGAAAATAAAACCTGTGCGCGGTCAGACGCTACCCGCAGGGCGCTGTTTAACACTGGAAGAGATTTTAACGTTGCGCACTTTCTACCGTCAGCCGCATATAGACAAGCGGCACGCGTGGAACGGTGCAACAATTGCGCTTGGTTTAGAGCTTGGTTTTCGTAGAATCGAAACAAGACGGTTAAAGGTTGATGATATCGACTTTATTACAGGAACAATCGTTGCCACAGGTAAAGGCAACAAAAAGCGGTTAATTCCGCTCACAGACAACGCCGCAACCGCGCTAAAAACCCACTTAATTGCAAACAAAGTCACTAAAGGGTTTGTCTTTTGTAATCCTTACACATTAGAGCCACCGAGCGACCAAAGGCAAAGCTATGCTTGCGAAACTGTTGGTAGATTATTAAACCTATCCCATTTTTCAAGTCACGATTTAAGGCGCACCTTTGCAACCATGCTACTTGATAACGGCGCGGATTTAATTGCGGTTCAGCAATTGTTAGGTCATGCAAGCATTGAAATGACCAAAATTTATGACAGAAGAGGCGAGCGCATCAAGTTAAGCGCTATAAACCTACTGCCTTATTAGGTACTTTGCTCGTTGATATTGTTGTGCTTATTGGTTATCTTCGGTTGTTAATATCAACCAATAAGAAACATTATTTTATGGCGCTTTTAACAGCTATCGCTCCTTTTTTGGTCTTTATTTTAGGTGGCTTAATTGCATTAGCCTATAAAAAACCCCAAGAACACGAAAAACTAACCAATATGCTTGTGCGCTTTGCACTTGAAGGTTGGTGGGGTACTCTCTTGTTTTTTGGCGGTGCACTTAGCTTGTCGCTATACCAAGACATAGAAATGACAGGCTTTTTTGCTCTATACGTTTCGAGTTATGCATTTGTGTGGGTCTTGCCATTACTTACTCTTTTATTGTTTCTCCTGATGCGATTCTTAGGTTATGTTACGGAACAAATAAAATCTTAAAAACTCGCGTAAAAAGCAATATTTTCGCCTTGTTATCGTTACCTTGATAACACAAAGCCCTGCGTTAACAGGGCTTTTTATGCTTTACGCAATGACTTTCTTGCTCGATGAATTTAACGCGCTTTTCAAGGTTTTCAAGCGTTCGTTTTATCCATGCTATTTCCGTCTTTATCGCTCCAACACTGGCAATCGCAATAATGACTTGTGATAACAACAACAAGATTATTTGATTTTCCATCATTCTAATGCCCCTTTGACCGTTTCAAATAATTCATCGTCAAGTTTGTTGTCGGTTTTCTTCACTAAGTAACCGCAACAAGATAGCGTGATTTTGATTATCACTTTTTCCGTTAACAGCTTAAACGCCATTGTTTTTAAAATTGACCCTAACATTGTAATACCCCTTAAAATGCAAAATTAGCCGTGAATTTTTTTAGCAATCCAACTGCCTAGCTGAAAGTTTTCATTACCCGTTAGCTTTGCGCCAACGGCGTTAACGCCACGGTTAAAAATATTGTCATCGTTAATCGGGTTTATTGCTTGCCCCGTTTCGCGTGCAACTTCGGTTGCTTTGCGCTCGGCAAGATAAGCTAGCCCAACAACAATAACGCCTGCGGCTGTTACCATGCCCGCCTTGGTGTTAGCAAATTTAACTAATTTGTTCGTCATAAAACCCCCAATTAAACCCGTTTAAAATTTGTTTTTCTGTGTATGGTTGCACGCCATTTTCATGCTTAATCATTACCTCGATTAATCGTGGGTAATCGCTTTCGAGTAATGGCTCATAACGGCCAACACCGACAAAAGCGGCGGCGTGGTCGATATAACTTGTTGTGTTGTTTTCGCTCGGCGGCGCAAAGCGGTTAATAATGGCATGAACACTATTAAGCCCGTATTTGTTGCGATACGTGCGCAATATTCTTGCCCCCGCTCTAATGCCGTGCTCTGGCGTTTCAAACTGTGCAAAAGCGCCATCGTCACCGACAAGCCCCAACCAGTTTTCACCTTTGCGAATATTAAGCGGGTTATTATTTCTAATGCCCCGTGTTTGCTTTTCATTCATCGTAATGCCCCACAAAAGCAGGGCAAGCACTGCAAGCCCTGTTTTAGTCATCTAGTTAACCTCTTGCATAATCGCCACTGGCACGCCACCCGTTAAGATGCGCGAGCCTTTCCAACGATAAATAGAGTTGCCCTGCGCGTTGTCACGATAAGAAACAATTAACTGCCCTGATGTAGTTAGACAAGCGCTTGAATCACCTTCACCCACTGACCCGGTAACGTCATAAGCATGATAAGCAACAAGCGCTAAGTTTTCGTTAAACACCTCTAGACCATAGCGACCATTCACCACAACAGTGCCGTTAAGCACTTGCATGCCTCGCGCCTCATAGCTATCAATTGAACTTACTTCTTGCGTCCACTGTATGCCATCAATTGAACGATGAATTGACGGAGCAAGGCGAGCCTTAATAAACAAGTAACCTGTCTTTTTACACACGCCAAAGCCTTGCACCGTGTCTGCTTCAACGGGCGGCACGTGTTCAATCCATGTCACGCCGTTATCTGTGCTAACAAAGTGTTGTGTTGAACTCATAGCATGAATATCGCCATTTGGCGCAAGCTTTAGACCAAGAATGTGATTTGTTCCCGACGTATTCCACACAGGCTGATTCGCTAACTGCGTCCACTCCTCACCAAACACATTGTTTGTAATATGAATGCGCGCATCTGGCTTAGTGCTTTGCATAGCAACGCCTTTGCCGTTGTATACGTCAAATAAGGTAAAGCTACCCCCCGACGAATTAATACGCTCTGATTCAAGCGCAAGCGTGTCTTGATGAAAGCGCTTTAAGTACCCGTTTTCACATAAAACATAGATATACTCACCATCATAAACGGGCGTTTGACCTGCGCCCCCTTCGTAATCGTGACCTATGTCAATGGTTAATTGCGGCGTTAAATCATCACCGTTAAACACGTATGCAGTGCGGTAACTGTAATTAAAAGCAACAAGGCGCGAACCATCACGCGTTGTAAAATAATAATCTAAGCGCGTATTACCAAAGCCCGTTTGACCCGCATCGGTAATATCTAAAAACGTCTCGGGCGTGTTAACTTCACCCGATGTAAAAACAGGTTGAAATAATGGCTGATAAGCGCCGCTTGTTTCGTAAGCGTAAACCGCGCCTTGCGTTTGCATTGAAAAGGTTTCGCCCGCTTTTACTGGTATACCGTTGACAGCATTTAGACCAACGCCACCAATAAAAATATCGGCTTGCGGCGTAATTGTGATTTTATTGCGCCCGACTTTTGTCGGTAGCATTTCGTAAACATCACTAAAAACCTGACCTTCTAGCGATTCAAGCGCGCTTGACCCTACGGCTTTTGCATCAATTGGCGCATAAGTTAGCGGAATATCAGCAAGCCAAACTTTTACTTGCTGTGTTGTGTCTGATTCAAACGACACGCTAACAAAGCCCGCATTAACAGGAAATGCCATACCCGACACAATTTTTGTCTCAAAAACGGCATGCTCTTGCGTCCTGATGCGCGCAGTAATTTCGCCCGCCGCCAGCACTACATTAATAAAGCGCCCTTGCTGTGCAATCTCGGTTGCACGCCCCGCGTTAATTTCTACGTTAAAAAGCATTATTTGCCCCTCATAATAAAGACACTGACCACCGCACCAATAACCAATAAGCCAACGGTTTTCATGTTGGTTTCTGCCAATTGTGCGCCATCACTGCGGCTGTAACTGTCGGCGAATTGCATCATAGATTTAAAGCCGTTAGTTAGCGCAGTGTTGTTATCTTGTTGCTGTAAAAAGGCTTGCTCACCATTTAGATTTGCTAAATCAAGTGCAAAATCATTATTCAATTGATTAGATAATATGCTTGCTTCAACGGTGGAAAGCGCCATATCTAGGTTATTGTTGTTGGCTTCGTTTATCGTGTAGTTGCTTGCTTGAAAGATGCTATCAGCAAAGCCTAGACTTTGATTTTGACTATCTGATAAAAACGCCGCGTTTGTGTCATGCATTGCGCCCGCTAGGTTGCCCGCTTCAACGCCCGCTTGTATTGCGTCACTACCTAGCGCATAGGCTAATTCTGCCCCGACACCGATAGCATTATCAGCAAAAGATAATGATTCACTCGCAAGCCCTGCGTTGATTTGATTCGCTTGTGCTGCTAGCTCAATCGCGCCACCATCTAGCACGTTAATTGTGCCCGTGTTGTTGTTGTAATCGCCCGTTAGCGAGTTATCAATCTCCCAATCTTGCGAAAAATCCGCGCCGCTATAATCGTGTATTGTGCGATTATCTTGGTTGGTTGTTGTCTTTTTAGAGCTTGAAAATAAACCCATGTTAAGCCCCTATTTTTTAGCGAAAAAGAACAGCGCCACCACAACTACTGCGCCAATTGCTAACATATTGCTTTGATTGTCGTTAACCGATGTTTTGTAGCCAAAATCACCGAAGTGCCCGCCATCATCACCGCTAACGCCGCTTGATGCCGACATACCGCCGCCACCCGTTAAACTCGTTAAATTACCAAACATAAAAAAACCTTATTTTTTGATAAAAAAAAGCCCTATAAGCGGGCTTTATTTAAAATTGAACCTTGCAAAGTTGCCGCTTTATTTTGCGCCATTGGCACGCATAAACAGGGCTAACCCCAATAAACCAAGACTTGCAATCAATAACGGTTGATTGATTTCAATCGGTAAAGATTTCTTTTGTGTTGGTTGTACAACTTGCGTATCTCGCACAACGCCCGCGCCATTCTCAAGCTCTGGCACAACTTGCGCTTGAATTTGGTCTTGACCGCTTGCGCTTTTTGCACCTTTGACTTGTTCAACGGTAATCCACGCATCAAGCGCACCTGATAAACCCGTATTAAACGATTCCCAAAAGCCGCCCGCTTGCGTTGTAGCTACTGGCGTTTGTTTTTGCATTGTTAGTTGGTTTGCAAACATAAAACCCCCTTAAAAGGGCGAGCGCTTAAAAGCGACCCGCACCCCATACATCAACGTATTCGACCATCACTTCAACTTGACCCGTTTCAACTGCACTTGCGCGAATGCGGAAGTCTTGAATGTTTTGGGTAAGTGGTAAGGCGTGCTTTACGTCACCATCTAGAATTAAATCAATCACCGTTGATTTATCCGTTTCTGGCGTGCGACCGTTAGCGCTTTGGAACGTGCGCGCAATATCCGCGTCAATGTCATGCCAGTTCACATTATCAACAAGCAATTCCGCTTTAGTGATTTGACACTTACCATCTGCGTCCGAGCCATCTGGCATGTACATGTGAATAGCTGAAATACTTGCGCCTTGTGGGCGTGGTAAGTTGTCAATATCAAATTGACCCGCCGCCGATACTGGCACAATAAAACGGCGCACTTTGGTTAAGTAGTTAGGCACGTTAGCAACTGATTGCGTTGTCACTGCGTAAGCATTTAACACTGGCGCGCTTGCCGCCGCATCAATATCAAATTTGATGTGAGCAGTTGTAATGCCTTGTGTTGGGTTTGTATCTAGCCCGAAGAAACGACGGTCTGATAATTGGTGAAGCTCTGGACGCGCAAAGTTAAAAAATAACGTGTTAGCTTGTGCAGGGCGGTTATAGTGTTTATCCATAGATAAAAGGCGCTCGCCGTCTACCCATTCCGACACCATGCGACCATTGCATTCAAGACGAATGTTTTTAAGTTGCGCGGCGGTAACACCTGAAAATGCTAATGCAACGACTTCATAAACGTTACCTACTGGTAAAGTTAAAGTCACTGTGTTGCCTTTGGCAACATTAGCGATAGTTGGAAGTTGCTTTAAACTTTTCATTTAAAACCCCCAACTACAAATATTTTTTAATTGATAGCGGCGCAAACTTCTTTACTGCGGCTAAAACTGCAAGCGACACTAAAGCGCTTTTAATCATCGTTTTGTTAATCATAATAAACCCCTGCCATCACGGCGTTAGTTAAGTTGGTTAAAATTCATTTATAGAAGTAACACAATAAGAACATGTTACAAAGTGTTTACTGTTTATCTTATTTTTTTAATGCGGCGCGTGCCTAATTTGCCCGCTTTTAAACTCATGTCACTGCGTTTAAATTCCACCCATTCAAGCGGAATCATTTGTTGTAACATGTCCGTGCTTACATCAATTTCGAGCGCGATTTGTTTGCGGTCTGCGTGTCTGCCAAGTTGAAACACATTGATTGTTGCGGCGTTAGATAAAATGGTTTTATCCGCTTCGCTAGGGCGTTGCGTAACAGCAAGGATTTTTATGCCAAACTTGCGCCCGCGGCGAATTAGTCGCCCCCATGATGGCGGCGCTTTGCCTGCGCTTGTGACATCGGCGATTTCTTCGGCGATTGCCGCGCAGTTACCCCAACCAAAAGCACAATCGCAAAAGTGCGCAAAAGCCTCTTTACCTTCGGCAACAAAGGCGATTTTTAACGGTGTGTTTTTGTGCTCAATTATTTTTAGCGCTAACTCTTTAGCGCTTGTTACTTTAATAAAGCCCGCTTCTGCGCCGTACTCATTGTCGGGGTCAAACGCTATCACGCGGTTAGCTTTTTTTATTTCCGCTTTGATTTTGCTTGATTTGCCCGTGCCTGAGTTGCCGCAAATATATACGTGTTCAGCTTTTAGCGCGGTGTTAGCTCTAGTCATCGGCTTTCACCTCGCTAGGCTCAATCACGTTGCTTTGTGTGTCGGGCTTTTTCTCTGGCTTTTCTTTTAGTGGCACGCCTGCACGGCTACCAATAACCATTGCCGTAACCATTAGCGCGGATAATTCAAGCCCGTATTTATCAAGCCCGCTATCGGGTAAATATTTATCCAGTAATTTGCCGTACACTTGCCCGAGTTGGGCGCTTTCTTCTGCTTGGATTTTCCAGTTTGGTGCAAAAATATCTGCACTAACTTGGATAACTTGCGAGACTAGCGCGGCGCTTTCAATTTCTGGCTCGGCTTCGGCTTCAATATTTGCTTGTGCTTGCGCTTCTTCGCTTAATGGCGGGTTAAGTAAGGGGTTTTCTTTATCAAGTTGCTCGCCTTGAATAACAAGGGATTCGAGCGAAAAGGCTTCATCAGCATCAATGTGCTGTTCTTCGGTTGTCATAACGTTTATCTCCAACGGCTGACAGGCGCATAAAATGGCGTTTAATTAATGGTTATTGGTGAAAGTTTTCACCGTAAAGGGCAAGCCCTATTGCTTTTGCTATTTTGCTAAGTTGAAACATGTTATTCCTCATCGGTAAAGATGGTTGCAAACAACCCCTTTTTAGGTTGCTTTTCTTCGTTTGGCTTATCCGTTTTGTTACCTGGTAACTTATCGTTAAAAAAAGCCGTGTGCTTTTGCATGTAATCTTGCCCGCTTGGCATGTTGGGCTTTACCATGCCCGCCGCGCCAACGTAATACAGTTTATTTTTTTTGTCTTTTCTGACTTCTGCTTCATCATTGCAAAACGGGCACGTAATTGTGCCAATGGTTTCGTTAGCCATTATGGTTACGCTCCAATACTTCTAATCTATCAATCAAGCTTTCAACTAAATCAACACAGCCCGCAACGGCTTCTTCTGCAAGCTTGGGTTTCATTAACATGTTTGCGCTTTTGATGCGCTGTATATCAAGCTTAACGGCTTCTAATTTTTCTCTTACTGTAAACAAAGTGCTGCTCCTTTTTGTTCGTAACGGGAATTTTCCGTTAACGGTTTTGCTTTTATTAAATTAACATCAAGCTTTCTTGTTACGAAACGGTGCTGTAACCCTTGCAAATAAGCGATATGCTCAAGGCGGGCTTGTTCGCGCGCTTTGCACAATAGTGCGCCTTTATTGCTGTAACTTAACTTAACGCGCTTTGATGCGGGCTTGTTGCGCTGGCGAGCAAAAAAGGCTGATTGCATTTCGTTAAAAATTTCTTGTGAACGGGTTTCTAAATTCATGTTATGCCACCTCTTGAAAGTTGCCGTTTTCGTCTAAATAAATACTGCCTTGCTTGTGGCTAATAACGTCATAATTGGCATCATGTGCCGCCCATTGCCACGTTAATTCTTTTGTTAGTAATAACCATTCGCTATCACGTAAATGCGCCCTTGATTGTTTCACTGCTTCGATAGTGTCACGGCGTAATTGTTGCCAATGGGTATAACGGTGCTCTTTTACTTCGCAATTCCAAAACCGCTCTTGCATAGCGAATGTTAAAAAGCGTTCGGTTTGCTTTTCAGACAAGCCGCCAATACAAAAATCTGTTACGTAGGGGAGGGCGCTTTTATGTTGCGTTAACGAAGCGATTTTTTCGTTGGTGTTAAACAACTGCTTTTTTAGTCGCTCGATTTCTTCGCCGCGCCTGTTGCTTGGTGTTTTGTTATTGATTTTTTTCATGATAGCAACACGGGTTTTGGTGTCTTTTTGTGTTGCACTTAGGGCGTTAATTTTGCCTGTGATACGGCATTTTTTACGGCTTAACTTTTCGCGTAGTTCGCCTAAAATAGCAATGAAATTATCGGCATAAAATTCCCCGATACAATCCCAACTTGGGGCGCGGGCGCTTTGGCTAATGCCGTAGCGATTCCCTAGAATATCGCCTTGCTCTGATGCTGTGCCCTTTGTTAAATAGCCTACAGCTTTTAATAGGTAATTACTGGCGGCGTTTTTGTTTTTGATGCGCTCTAAATTCGCAAAACCATGCCCCCAAATTTTTTCTAATCTTTGCGCCCATGCATGAAAATATTTATATTCAACGTTCCAACGCATCAACACGTGCACATGCGGGTTTTTTTCACCGTGTTCATTCTCTGGCATTTCGGCAACCCATGCATAATCGAGCGGCGCGGCAACCTCTTTTAAGCCGAAGTTATAACCTTCTTCAAGATAGGCGCTATCGTGGTGTTTTCTGTGGTTGTAGTTGGGTAAATCGCGGTAATTTTCCACGCTATCAATGGGTACTAATTCACCCGTATTATTCTTTGGTGCAACCTTTTCAGGGCAATACATTGGCAACGCACCACGCACGCCACTAAACGGGCGCAAGTGCTGACCGACAACAACGGAATTATCAAACGGCTGTGTTTTTGACGGCAAGATAAAGGTTTGCTCTGCTTCGTCCTCATCAAGTTCAAACTCTGGCATGAAGCCGCGCTGATAGACTTTTTGCGCGGCATCAAAAAAGCGGCTGACTTCTTTGCCAATCGTGGTTAATGGCTCGAAAGTAACGGGAGAAAAACAACCCGTAGCGGCAATGGCATCTGCAAAGCCAAGTGCGCGCTCATCATCATTATGCAAAATGTCATTTGGTACGCCGCTGATGCATTCAATTTTGTAGCTGTGCTTTTGTGTTTTGGTTTTGCCATTTTTTAACTGCTTGGTGGTGGTGTAGGTGTAGCGCTTGGTTTTGTTGCCGTTAACGCAAATAATCGTTTCAAGTTTTTTTCTGGCTTCTTCGTTAAACGTTAAGGTTAAAAACGTTGTAAAACCATTGCGGCACGCCGCCATATATGCGCCTGATTCCAATAGCTTACGGCTTGCTTGTTGGGTTAACGCGCTTGTCATGCGTGCGCCTTGTTGGGTTGGCGGCGCAGTTTTTGACCCGTTGCCATTAGTCACTAAATTAAACTTGTAACGGCTCGACCATTCTTGGCGAAACAAGCGCACCGTTGTTTTTGTGTCTTTGCCTAGTGCCGTAGACGCTTGTTGCATACTTGAAAACACGCTGTAAGGCGTTTTTTTGCGTTTACAGCTAATTGGCTCGGGCGCACCAACAAAGCCCGCCTCGTGCTTTCTGCGAAGCTCGGCGTTTAAATCGTTCAATGCTTGGCGCTTTAGTCGCTCGCCCTCGGTTTTCTTATCCACTAAAGAGTGCAAATTGCCTGTCGGAGATTTGCAACTCTTGACTAGCCTATTACTATCAACGGCGAAAACTGCGTTTTCTTGTTGCGCCTTACGGCGTTTTTTTAGCTCGGCGTTTAATTCACGGTCTAATGCTTGCGCGTTGTCAATTTGCCATTTTTGCGGCACTAAAAAAAGCGGCTTTATTAGCCGCTTTTCGTGATTGCTTGTGGTACTCACTTGCTAAGCACCTCGGTCATGTTAACAGTATGGTAAACGTTACCGTGCTTGCATTGCCAATCAGCACTACTGCCCTTGATAACAATCGTTAACTTAGGCGTTAACGTGCGCGCCGCTACATCGTACAAGTAAAATTCACCGCTTTTTAACTCAATCGCTTTTTTTAACAAGTCATCGAGCAAGCGAAAAGAAAACGACTCTTTACCCCATTCAGCGTGCACAAGTGAGCGCAAAACAAGTAAAACGTCTCGCGTTGAATCTGAGTTAAAAACGCTAGGGATTTGTTGGTAAATATCTTTTTGCTTAATCATTAGTATGCCGCCTTTACTTGTTGGTTTATTAGTTGGTTGAACTGCGCCGCGCGCTTGGCTAATCGTTTAGCTTTGGCTTGCGTGCCTTGCGGGCTGTTAAGGCGTTGATAGTAGGTCTTTGAATTGTCAGTAATGCGTAAACCGTGCTTTTCGCGTAGCGCTTCGATGCGGGCTAGGCGTTTTGCCATCGGCACAATTTCTGTGAATTTTTTATGACGGCGGTCAAGTGTCTCGCTAATGATTTCTTGCGTGGTCTTTGTGTATATTTCCATGATAAACCCCTGTTAAAAGTTTCTTACTTTCCTGTTGAAAATCACGGGCTTTGCGTTGCAACGCGCCACCCGTTAACAGGAGAGTGCCAACCGTCAAGCAATGAGTGCTAACAACAAAACTGAACGGTTTTTATGCTGTAACCTCATCGGGAACATGGTGTAAATATGCGGGAACAAGTTGCAAAACGGTTAACTGTGGTCTATTTTTAAAAAGCTAACAACAAAACAGGTGTCTATATGACTGACTTAAACCCCTTGCTAGACATGGTGCGCGGCGATTTGTCCGATAATAAATTCGCGCAAAAATGCGGTATTCCACGCGTTTCAATCTCTAAATACCGTAATAACCACGCTTTTCCATCAAATGACACGCTTGACGTTATCGCCAAAGCAAGCGGGCTTGACCCTGTAATGGTGTATTTATTGGCGTATGCTGAACGCATCGACAACCCCGATGTAGCAAAGCGTTTAAAGGAAATGGCGCAAGAAAATAACGCATCTGACACGATTAACTAATGACTAATAACGATAACGTAGAAAACTTGGAAAAAGGCAAAATTACCCCCTGTAACAAGCTGTTTACAAGTGTAACTTGCGGGATTGGCTAACTGTTTGTTTTTTAAGGATAATATGAGGTTGGTTACAGTTTAATTGTAGCTATTTATTATCAAATTGTAATCTTGACATTAAATCTATTTAAAAACTTTAAGTGTATGTATATAGTGAGATTAAGTTATTTTATTATTGAACTTAGCTAAAGTTATGTAATCGTAGTAGCATAACGACATGACAAAAAGTTCATTAAACAAGAGGTTATAATGAAATTAAAAAACATCATCGCTGCAGTAGCGTTCTCTTTTATTTTAGTAGCGTGTTCTTCAACCCATAACGCAAAAGTAAACTTCGATAAAAATGATCAAATTGATACGTCGAATTATAAGACGTTTGCTTGGATTTCCGAATCGAAAACATTGGCGTTGCCAATTGATTTAAATCCTGTCATGCAGGTACGAGTAGAGGAGTCAATTGAACAAGTATTCATTGATAAAGGTTATAAGCTAATCGATGACGCAGAAGCGGCAGACTTTACAATTGCTTACACCGTAGGCTCTAGAGACAAAGTAAAGGTTGATAGCTACCCAGCAAGTTACCATGGTAGTTTTGGTTGGGGTAGAGGCTATTACCCTAGTCATCGATACTACGGCATGAGCGCAGGTACAGAGACACGTGTAAGCTCATATACTGAAGGTAAATTAGCGATTGATATTTTTGACGTTAAAACGAAGCAACCAGCATGGCATGGTTGGGCAGTGAAACGTCTAAAAAATGGTACGCAAGAAGCACCTAAAGAAGTCATTACTGAAATTGTTAGTCAAGTAATCAGTCAGTTTAATGTAACACCTGTACAATAAGTGACGATAAAATGTTCAATGTAAAAGCGGGCTTTAGCCCGCTTTTTTTATTCTTTAATCTTGTTTGTAACGAGTTTGTTTCAGCTAGCCGTGCCCATAAGTCCTGCTTGTTACTTTGGTGTTAAGCTTTTGTAATTAAAGGGTTAGCACCAAGGGTGTTTTGATCTACATCAACATGTTATCGGCACAAATTAGTTATAAAGTGTTACCACGTTTGTTATTTGAGTAGTTTAAGTTGTTTTCAAACAAAGGGTCACATTACACGGCAGGTGACTTCGCCCAACGCAACCTATTAAGGTGCGAGCCAAATACGCCTATTTATAAAGCTGCAAGAAGTATTTTAGATAATCAGTGTAGTTCCATTCTTGTAGAGAAAGATAACCAAATTGTTGGTATATGGACAGAAGCCGATAGTACTCTTATTACTCATCAGCAGCTATTAGGTACAGAAATTCAATACTATATGAGCTCACCTGTTGTGTCGGTTGAAAGTCACACAACGATAGAAGAGCTGATCATTAAGTTTTATCAATATAAAGTACGCCATTTATTAGTCTGTGAAAATGGACAGCCAACAGGCATAGTTAGCCAATCTGATGTCATTAAAAAGCGTGGCATTGAGCACCTGTTAAGTTCTCGACAAGTGAAAGAAAGCTACCAACGCCAACGCCCGATCACATTAAGCAGCGCAATCACTTTTGAGAGTATTTGTCAGCATATGCGAAAGTCTCGCGCAACGTCAGTGCTGATCGAAAATAAACAAACCAATGAAGTGGGTATTATTACTGAGCGGGATTTAGTGCGAATCCTTGCGGCTACTCAGCCTGTTGTTGATGTCTGGCTTTACACTTCGCACCCGCTAGTAAAACTTTCCGATAGTTGCACGTTACTCGACGCGTTTCACATGTTTAAAGAAAACAGTGTGCGTCACGTTGTGATCACCGACGATGAAAATAACGTGTTGGGCGTATTATCATTTAAAGATATTTTTGCGGGCATTGAGTACGCTCACTTTAATGAGCTTCAATCAACCATAGCCCGCAGAGAACTTGCGTTAAAAGATTCTCAAAAAAGCCTCGTGCTTGCAGAACGTATTATTTCAGCCTCGGTTGACGGTGTTATGATTGCTAACCAAAGTAATGAAATTATTTCTGTTAACCCTGCTTTCAGCAAAATAACAGGCTATGCGGCCAGTGAAGTGGTTGGTCAAAAAACATCTTTGCTTAGTTCTGGTATGCACCCTAAGTCGTTCTATCATTCTATGTGGTTAGACATTAACGAATTTGGCCAATGGCAGGGTGAAATTTGGAATAAGCGTAAAAACGACGAAATTTACCCGGAATGGTTAACTATTATTCGCATTGGTGAAGTCAGCGAAGATGATATGCACTATGCTGCAATTTTTAGCGATATAACAGAGCGTAAGAAGGGTGAAGAACAAATTCATGAGTTAGCCTATTACGATGATTTAACTAAGCTACCTAATCGTTCATTGTTTAACGACCACTTATCATCAGCACTTAAAGAGGCTGACGGTAAATTGGTTGCCGTCTTATTTATCGATCTTGATAGGTTTAAACAAATTAATGACACATTGGGCCACAAGGCTGGTGATGAGTTGTTAGTGATGGCGGCAAAACGCATCTCCTCAAGTGTTAAGCATTCGGATATAGTTTCACGGATGGGGGGGGATGAATTTGTTGTCTTGGTGCCTGCTGTAACTCATATAGACCATGTTGAACATGTCATGGGCCAGATTGTTACCGCTTTGAGCAAACCTTTTCTCTTATCTGGCCGAGAGCTTATTGTAACCTGCTCCATTGGCGCATCCATCTCATCAGAAAGCGGTTCTTGCGGCGATACGATGCTAAAGCACGCAGATATCGCGATGTATGAGGCGAAAAGCCAAGGACGAAATACATACCAAAGCTTTAAAAAAGAAATGAACCACGCTGCGGCGCAAAAACTTGCCTTGGAAAACCATTTACGAGCAGCCTTAGTTAACGATGAGTTCACAATAAACTACCAACTTCAATACGATAATAAAAATAATTGCTACAAAGGTTTAGAAGCGTTAATTCGATGGAAAAATCCTATCTTAGGTAATGTATCACCCGCTGAATTTATTCCTGTGGCTGAAGATATAGGATTGATCGTTGACATTGAAAGGTGGGTTTTCAATAAGGCTTGTCTTCAACGCCGTATCTGGCTAGAACAGGGCGTTGCATGCGGTAAATTATCGGTTAATGTGTCAGCAAAGCACTTTAGCAAAAACCTCTTTCAGTCAATAACCGATGCCTTATCAATCTCTGGTTTGCCTGCGAAATACCTAGAAATTGAAATTACAGAGTCATGTTTTATCACACGATTCGATTTTGTTAGTGATGTCATGAAGCAACTAACCGATATTGGCATTACCATATCGCTTGATGATTTTGGTACTGGTTATTCATCGTTAAGCTATTTAAGCCAACTTCCTATTAACGCCATTAAAATTGACGCAAGTTTTGTTGCCAACATTCCCGGAAAAGAGCGAGATTGTCGGCTTGTTACCGGAATCATTTCGATGGCGCAGAGCCTTGGCTTAGATATTGTAGCTGAAGGCGTTGAAGACATTGAGCAAGAGCAATTCTTAAAAGACAATGGCTGTCATGTTATTCAAGGTTATTTATATTCTAAACCCTGTCGTGATATTTGTACGCAACTAGCGCGCTAAGTTTCAGGCGTTAGTCCTGTTGCTGACGTTGCGGTATTGGTTGAGATACTGTAGCGTTGGCCTCAAATTCTCGGTAGTCATTGAGCAAAATGAAATTAACAATAGAGCAAGATAATCAAGGTGATATTGCGAGCTTTTTAAGTCAAAAAATTATAGCGTTTAATCATCAGCACTGGCAAAAAACAAAAAAGCAATCGCTAGCATTAACCTATCGTGATGATCAAAACACAATAATCGCAGGCGTATCAGGCATTACTTTTGGTAATTGGTTGCATTTGGAACGGTTATGGGTGGATGAGCCTTATAGAAAGCATGGTTTAGGCGCTAAGCTTTTACAGGAAATTGAACAACAAGCTACGGAGCTAGGCTGTACTCAGGTTCTCGTTGATACGCTAGAGTTTCAGGCTAAACCTTTTTATCTCAAATATGGTTATAACGTTGAATTTGAACAGCGCAATTACCCATTAACGGGCACAAGAACCTACTTAACCAAACCCCTTTAACCTAAATTACCGTTAGTTTCGCTATAGGATCTTACTCAAATGGGCTTACAACCCCATTCGCACCTTGCTGCAACATATGAGTATAAATTTGTGTCGTTTTAACATCTGAATGCCCCAATTGTGCTCGAACCGTTCTGATATCTGCACCGCTTTGTAATAAATGCGTTGCAAAGGAACGTTTAAGTGTATGAGGTGTATTCGGCTTGATGAGCTTGGCTTTTTTTCGCGGCAGCTTTAATTGCTTTTCGAACACCTGTATGGTGAAAGTGATGACGACGAATTTCACCTGTTTCAGGATAAATCAGGCACGATTAATGTGGCCGTTTCACCTTCTGTTAAAATGGTAAAAATCTGTGCTTCCGTGAATCGTTGTTTTTTCATGTTGTTTTCTTCGTTAAGGTTACTTTAGCGGGAAATCTCTATTTAGGCGATTCTGATTTTATGGGAGGGTTACAAGAACCTTCGCAAAAAATCAGAATATTCTCATTCCCGAATAGATTTACCACACAAGTCTCTAGCAATGTCGATAGTCAAAAACTATTATAGTTTCTACTTCATATTGTTAGATGCTTTACTTTAAAAGTTAAATTGCATCAATAACTACCGTCTAAATATTGTTAATTTAATGTTAAATATTCTCGCTAGGTGAAGTTATTCACACGCTTCACCATGATCTACACAAATCGTGAGTAATGACTTCTATTTTTCCCAAAACCAATGTAGGAGATGTCTCACATTGGCGTGCGAGATATATAGTATTTTTATAAGGTTGATTATATTTTAGCTTGTTAAGTGTCTGTTTTTTTTAATGTTTTATGTTGCTTTTGCTATATGTGAACATTTTGTGACTATATGTTTTTTTATTTAAGTGTCTTCTTCTTTAAAGTCAAAGGCGTAATATTATCAACGTCAGGAAGGCAAAGGTCAGGAAGACCTGTTACTAGGAAGGTAGCTTACTAGGAAGTAAAGGACAGTTTCAGGGTGAAACTAGTAATATGGATGTTACACAGGATGTATCTTAACTTAAGGATAAGTTAACAAGGAAGATAAGCGCCAGGATGGCGATAAGGATAGCTTAGAAATTGTATCTGCATTTCAAGGTTGAAGTGCTGCCGAGGATGGCAAAGGAAAAGAAAGGATGCTTAGGAATAACTAGGGATAGTGTCTTCAGGATGAAGCATGGACTAATGATTGATGTACGGATATATCAAGCTAGATAATTAAAAAGCGACCCGCACTGGGGTCGCTTTTTCTTTTCTAGGTCAAAATAAAATTATCAATTTCTTCTGTTCTACTCAACATAGCGGGTCACTTAATATACTTGTGACTTGAATCTATCGTTATCGCTATTCAACTTTCTAATCTTGATATTCATCGATAATCGTTGGCACTTTATAATCCTCGTGCTAGCTTAAATAAATAGTTTAACGTTTTATTAACGCTAGGGTGCAGTTGTTGAATGGACAACCATATTGAAAGCCTTTTAGTTCATTGGCTTAAACACAAAGATAAGTGTCAATGGGTATTAGCGACAATTATTGAAACTCAAGGTTCAGCTTATCGAAAAGCAGGTGCCATGATGCTGATCAATGATTTGGGGCAATATGTTGGTTTGGTTAGCGGTGGGTGTCTTGAATCAGATGTTATGCGTCATGCGATAGAGTGCTTAGCAACGGGTGAAAACACAAGAATCACTTATGATATGCAAGACGACAGTGATATCAGTTGGCAGTTAGGCATTGGCTGTGGCGGCATGGTGAAAATACTACTGCAACCCATAAATGAAACGAATAATTTCCTTAGTTTAAAACAAGTATATCAGCAATTATCTGCTGGTTATCCAGCTTCTTATTGCATTAATTACAGTACTAAACAGCCAAATAATTACCTTTGTGATGGCGATATAACATGTCAAGAAAACCAGCTTCAATTTGAATTGAAACCTCGTATCCGCATCGCTGTTTTTGGTGCTGGCGCAGACGCTATTCCGGTTGTAAAAATGGCGCGATCTCTTAGTTGGCATGTCACGGTTGTAGATCCAAGACCAAGCTATGCCAGGGCCTCTCTATTTAAAGAAGCTAGCGTGATTATTAAAGAGCCTTTTAATACCCTAGTTGATAGTCCTGCGTTAGAAAAAGTTGATGTTGCAATTATCATGACGCACAACTTAACGTTGGACGCACAAGCGCTTCGCTTGGTGCAGCAACTTAACTGCCAATACTCAGGCTTGTTAGGGCCAAAGCATCGAACAGAAAAATTAATGAAAATAGCGGGTATTAACGCGTCAGAAATTCGGGTGCCACTTTTTAACCCAATAGGTTTTGATATCGGCGGTGAGCTGCCAGAGTCAATTGCCTTATCTATGTTGAGTCAAGCTCATGCCTTTATGTACGGTAAAATTGATGTCAATGTCGCTGGTAATGTAGTTAACATGAGTGAGTATAAAAGTGCGATATAAAGCTTTAGTATTTGCCGCCGGCAATAGCTCGCGCTTTCAAGGGGTAAAGCAACTGGCAAGGGTTAATGGCGCGACGTTAGTTGAGTCGAGCTTTTGGCGTGTCGCGAACAGTGACATTGAAGATGTATTACTTATTTTAGGTCATCATAAAACACGAATCTTATCGGTCATTGATATTGATAATTATGCCGTAGGCTATGTAGAACAAGCGCATTTAGGTTTCGGTGTTAGTATTAGCGAAGCAGTTACTAAGTATGTGCTAGATGAATACACTGATAAAAGCGTTAGCCATGTATTAATTGCCCTAGCTGATCAAGTGGCGTTAACAACAGCGCATTTTAATCAACTTAAGTCAGCTTCATTAGCTCATCCAAATAAGATAATTTGTTGCCAAACGCGTGCCGGAATTTGTTCCCCTGTTATTTTCCCTTATGCTTATTTCAACTCGTTGTGCCAACTCAACGGTGACAAAGGCGCCAAATCAATTGTGATGAAAAATATGGAAAACGTTATTACGATAAATGTTGACGAAGCGTTGATAGACATAGACACACAAGAAGATTTTTTACGTTGGCAACAAGCCAATTCAACCGCAAATACATTAAATATTAAACGCCCAATTGGAGCGACAATAAATGATTAAACTAACAATTAATAATCAAGATGTAGATCTGAGCGTAGAAAAAGAGATGCCTTTGCTTTACGCCATTAGAGATGAATTAAAAATGACTGGCACTAAGTTTGGCTGTGGCGCTGGTCAATGTGGTGCCTGTACCGTTCATATTGATGGGCAAGCCATGCGATCTTGTATTACACCGATTTCGTTTGCCCAAGGTAAGCAAATAACAACGATCGAAGGGTTAGACGAAAACAATGATCACGTATTGCAAATTGCGTGGCGTGAATACAAGGTGCCTCAGTGTGGTTATTGTCAATCTGGACAAATTATGAATGCTGCCGCCATGCTATCAAACAACGCTAATCCAAGTGATGATGATATAGATAACGCAATGCAGGGCAATATTTGTCGTTGCGGCACCTATCCTCGTATAAAGTCAGCCATTAAGAAAGCGGCCCAACTTAAGCAAAGTCGGGAGTCGTAATCATGTCTACATTAAATAAAGTTAATGACCTGCAAGTTGTTAATGTCAGCCGTCGTCGGTTTATTCAAGGTTTAGGATTAGGTTCAGGTGCATTAGTGTTAGGCTTGTCCTTGCCTGGCTTTTCAGCCTTAGCAAGTGGGCAAAGCATGAAAGATAAAGCAGAGCATGCTTTAAACTTTTTTGTTGCGATTGATGATAATGGTAAAACATCAATTGTTTGTCATCGGGCGGAGATGGGACAAGGTATTCATACCTCAATACCACAAATGATCGCTGATGAAATGGAAGCCGATTGGGCCCAAGTTTTCATGGTCCAAGGCAAAGCCGATAAACGTTATGGCGCACAAGGTACTGCCGGTTCAACGTCTATTCGTAACCAATATATTCAAATGAGACAAATTGGTGCCAGTGCTCGACAAATGCTTGAGCAAGCGGCAGCCAATGTTTGGAATGTGCCATTAACGCAAGTTACTGCGCAAAACCATGAAGTGAAAAACCTAAGTAATGGTAAAACGTTAAATTTTGGTGAGCTAGCAAAAGCGGCGAGCCAATTAACACCGCCAGAGGCTGAAAAATTAACGTTAAAATCGCCTGAGCAATTTAAATATATTGGCAAAGAAGTCAAATTGTTCAATATGGATGACATTATTGCAGGCAAAGCCATATACGCACAAGACATCCAATTACCTGATATGTTAATTGCGAGTATCGCTCGACCGCCAGTGGTCGGTGGTAAAGTCGAGTCTTTTGACGCAAGTGAAGCATTAAAAGTAAAAGGGGTGGTTGAGGTTATTCAACTTAAAGAGCGTAATTATCCAGTGAATGTTCAGCCACTTTCGGGAGTTGCGGTTCTTGCCACCAATACATGGGCAGCCCATGAAGGTAAAAAGAAGTTAAACATCAAATGGCAAGACGGCGAGAATGCTGTTCACAATACGAAAGCCTATCAACAAGAGCTTATTGATAAAGTAAATAGTAAGGGGATATCGGTTCGCCAAAAGGGTGATGTCTACCAGCATCAATTTGATGAAAGCTTAACGGTTGAGGCAACATATAGTGTGCCATACATTAACCACACGCCAATGGAAACACCGAGCGCAACCGCGATTGTTACTGGTTCTGGTGACGACACAAAATGCACTATATGGGCTGGTACGCAAAATCCGCAATGGGCACAATCTTTAGTCGCTGGCGAATTAGGTCTGCCGCAGGAAAAGCTAGAAAATGTAGCGTTAAACCTTACGTTGATGGGTGGTGCGTTTGGCCGAAAATCTAAGTCTGATTTTATTATTGAAGCGGTAGAGCTGGCCCAAAAAGTCAAACGTCCAGTGAAAGTCGTTTGGACCCGAGAAGACGACATTCAGCATGGCTTTTATCATTCTATTTCTGCGAACTACTTAAAAGCGCAAGTTACGCCAGAAAAAGGCGCAGACTTTTGGCTTCAACGTGTTACGTATCCGCCAATTGGTTGGTTGTTTAATGATAAACAAGATAGGCCAAACGATAATGACTTATCCCTTGGTTTTGGTGATTTACCCTTTGAATTAAACAATTTAATCTGTGAAACCCAAACGGTAACCACTCATATTAGAACCGGCTGGGTGCGCTCGGTAGCCTGTATTAATAATGGTTTTGCTTTAGGCTCGTTTGTTGATGAGCTAGCCGTTAAGGCAAATGTGCCAACAAGGCAAATGTGGTTAAATTTATTAGGCGAAGATCGCATGGTTGATGTGAAAGCTGAAGGGTTCAACTACAGCAATTACGGCATGGACTATTCAACACACCCGATTGATATCAAACGCATGAAATCGTTGATTAATTTAATTAGTGATAAAGCAAACGTTGAAGAAGCCTTGCCTGAAAATCAAGGTTGGGGGATAAGCTTTCTACGAAGTTTTGGCTCTTACGTAGCCGCAGCAACAAAAGTCGAAGTGAGTAATAAACAAGTTAAGGTCCTTGAAATGCACACTGCAATCGACTGTGGCGTGGCCGTAACACCTGATCGTGTGAGATCGCAAATGGAAGGAGCGATGATTTTTGGTTTATCAATTACGTTAATGGGAGAAATTACCACTAAAGACGGTAGGGTTGAACAATCAAACTTTCATGATGCGCCAGTGACGCGTATGCATCAATCGCCACCTATGCATGTGCATATCGTTGACTCACAAGAGCCTCCTGGTGGGGTAGGTGAGCCTGGTGTTCCGCCTATTATACCGAGTATTACTAACGCTATATTTCACGCAAGTGGTATTCGTATTAGACACTTACCAGTCAATAAAACGTTGAGCGTCTAAGTTAACTAAAGAGAGGTCAGAATAACGGTTATTCTGACCTCTAGCACTTAAAGCGTTTCTATGCCTGCAAGTTGTTGTGAAAACTCGTCTAAGCCAAGTTCTAGACAATCACTATCATCAGCCCAGTCAACGCCAATAACAATATTATCTTGACTTAAATCTTCAACCCAAAATTCTAACCATTGGCTAACAGTGATCTTAGCCGCTTGGTAACTTTGCCATTCTTCAACACAATGTGCTTGTGCTTTTTCTTGACTAGACCAAACCGGCATTACGTCAGTTTCTTCAAAATGGATAGAATCTAAAACAACCCAATCTTCTGAACTTGGTTCGCAAAGTGCCCAAATAGCTTGGTCAGGTTTAACCTGCTGTAAAAAGTTTTCTAATAACTTTTCAGTCATAATGTTTTCTCAAATGTAAATGAAATAATAGTCTGAAGCTATTATATCTACTGCAGCAATGAATTACTTATTTTTATTTAAAGTAACGTATTTCTTCACGTTGAATGGGCGCTCTTTTCTGCAAGTTTCGCTATTGCTTACTTATCTGCAACGACGGTTTATCAAGCAGGCCTGTTGTTTGCTTGAACGTATACGGTAATTAGCTTACTGACCATAGTTGTTGCCTTGATTGTTGCTATTTACTATTGGCTAAAAGGCGTTGGTAAAAGAATCCTAACGATAGCGGTGAAGGTTATTAGCTAGCACTTCAAACGAGAAAGCTTATTGCTACTGGTAAGCGAAAATGCATGTTATTAGCAGCCAGTATCTTGTCCTTGAAGGTGCTGGTTGATCACCAAATTAATGAGTTTAGCGATGTTAGGAAGAATGTCGTTTTTCTTTTTAATGCGAATACAGCCTTTGCCACAATCAAAATCAGCCAGTAAATCTTCAGCCTCTTCGATTTTAGCTATATTGCCAATGTATAAGCCAACGAAATGCTTCTGTGCATTCAAATGAAAAACAAAGGTGTTGTCGTCACCAAAGCCTAACATTTTATAATTAATCGATTCTTTGAGTTGGGCAGGGTGGTCAAGGATAAGTTGGCGCAAAGCCAAAAGCGTTGTTTTGCGCCAATCATCGTCAAGCAAAGAAAGGTAATGAAGCGGATCTTCTGCTTGATATTGCACGAGTTATTTTTTCGGGTTGAGTTCGTTGAACTTTGCTAACTGCTCAGGCGTTGCAGGCGTTTGATGTTTCTCTTTCCATTCAATGTATGGCATGCCGTAAACCTGTTCACGGGCAGTATCAATATCTACCTCGACACCTAGCTTCTCAGCTTCTGCAACCGTCCATTTAGAAAAACAGTTGCGACAAAAACCTGCCAGATTCATCAGTTCAATGTTTTGTACATCTTTACGATTATCTAAATGCGCTAATAAACGTCTGAATACTGCTGCTTGAATTTCTATTTCTTTATCCATGTTAAACCTTTTTCTTTATTCTTCTGAGTCGACGGGCTTTGTTGGCACTTTGTAGCGCCTAATTTGTACAATCATCCCCATATATGGGTGATCAAAATAATGAATTTCTTTCGAAATCACCCGACGATTTTGTGAAAATCTCACGGCTTTTATTTGATGTTCTGGATCACTTAATAGGGCCGTTTCATGCGCTGCCAATGAGCTGTTAGCCACACTAAATTCAGCGGTAATATACAAATAGTGATTTAGGTGAACATTAAACAAGCCATCAATGGTCCAATCAACTTCCGGTGCAACAGGCATAACGAGTTGAGCCAATGGATCCGTTGAGTCGTCAACAGTCAACTCTGCAAGCGCATCTTGGGGAGAAATATCACCTTGTTGTAAGGTGTCAATAACCTCACTAAATGGGTGAGCTTTATCAACTATCGGAAGTGGTGTTTCGATTGGTGATTGATCAGCCGTTAACTCGTCAATCAATGATTGAGCCGTAGCTTCTTGTTCAACGCTCGCCATAAGTTCGACTTTTTCTTGCGTATAAGCCTGCATTGCTTTTTCATGGGCGTATGCTAAGTTTTCACCGGCAAATAATCTCATTGGGCGAGAACTACGCTTATTAATCGCGGGTTGACGCCACGCAGTATGTAATAAAGGCCTAAAATTCTTACTTCTTTTTAACTGCAATACAATGTCGTGTAATGCTAAAGACGCATCGTTAACAAGGTAAGGTTGTGACGAGTAAATATCTTCGTAGCGCATAATGGTACTTGGCATATTTTCAAGTGAAAAGTAATCAGCATTGAAGTTAGGTACGTCTTGGCTTAATTGGGATAATACTGCATCTGGCAGCAGGCAAATATCGTCAGGAATTGAAAACTGATAGCTAAATTGTTGCTCATCAAAAAAACGCTGGGCTTCGTTTACTTGGGCAAGCAATGCGTTTTGCTCTTCAATCGTTAAACTAGAAACAAAGGCTTCATCAGAAACTATGTCGTTTGCCGATGGCGTTGGTTGAGCAAACAGATCATCAATACTTTCTACTTTCTCGTATCCTTCACCGCTCAAGCTCGAGCTATAGTTTAGCTCTGATTCGTCAGTACTAATAATTTCTTGATCTCGTTGTTGAAACTCGAAAACTTCATCATTTGTAAGTGGACGATTATTGATTGTTTCGACGTTTGAAACCGTAAAACTTGTCTCTAAAATGCTGGCTTGATTGACATAAGGCGTAGGATATTCATTACCGCAGCTTGGAATTAATGCCTTAGTCGCTTCAAGGTTTGGGTTGATGTGCTTTGTTAATAAATCTCTAGGACGGTTCAACTTTACCTCAGGTAACTTAACGTCAAAGTCTTCTTTAAGTGCGCTTTTATCGCCAAGTTGGGCAAATAAAATAACTTCTATTTCAAACCAACGCTCTTTCGCTGCATTTTGAGCACCAGCAGTTGCTGGCACAAATGTTAATGCGCTGATAACGGCAAAACCAAGAGACTGAGTTAACTTCATTTACAATCCATATGAAAGCATTTAGTCGAATTGTCTTTGATAATAACAAATAATTATCAAAGACTTCGACAGATATTTTTGATTTAACTATTTTTTATTTGGGCTTAAATCACTAATAATCGATGTAATTAGCGTAAATCGTGTTTGCGTTGAATCTGTTTTCTTTACAAATTTGACTTTATTGGCGCCTTCCATTTTGTAAACACTTGGTTGCTTTTGAATCATTGCGATGATTTGCATCGGGTCAACTTTTGTGTCGTCAGAAAACTCAATAACGCCGCCATTAGCGTTGGCATCGATACGCGCTATGCCAATTTTTTGTGCTTTAAGTTTTAACTTGGCGATTTGAACTAGGTTCTTCGTGGCTTGCGGCAGCAGGCCAAAGCGGTCGATTAGCTCGACCTGGACATCATCAAGTGCTTGCTTGTTTTTACAACTAGCAATTCGTTTATAAATGCTCAAACGTAAGCTGACATCAAATATGTACTCTTCCGGTAAAAGGGCAGGCACACGTAAATCAATTTCTGTTTGGCTGGAGGTCACTTCTTCTAGCGATAATGGTTTACCTGATTTCAAAGCGCTAACCGCGTTGTCTAGCATTTCCATATACAAACTAAAGCCAATTTGACTCATTTGACCTGACTGATCTTCACCGAGTAATTCACCCGCACCACGAATTTCCATGTCATGGGTTGCTAAGGTAAAGCCTGCGCCTAAGTCTTCAAGCGAGGCGATTGCATCAAGACGTTTTTTAGCATCTTTTGTCATGCGTTTTTCATGTGGTGTTAGCAAATATGCATAGGCTTGGTGATGTGAACGTCCAACGCGACCACGCAATTGGTGCAATTGGGCAAGGCCAAGGTGGTCTGCTCTATCCATAATGATGGTATTGGCGCTTGGCACATCGATACCTGTCTCAATGATCGTTGTACAAACAATGACATTGAAACGCTGGTGATAAAAATCACTCATGATTTTTTCAAGTTCACGCTCACGCATTTGACCATGTGCCGTAACGATTTTTGCTTCAGGCACTAAGGTTTGAATATCTAGCGCAGTTTTCTCGATCGTTTCGACATTATTATGTAAGAAATAGACTTGGCCACCACGAAGTATTTCTCGCAGTATTGCTTCGCGAATCAGGTTATCTTCTCGTTGTCTCACAAAGGTCTTAACCGCGAGACGTTTCGCTGGCGGCGTTGCAATAATGGAAAGGTCACGCATGCCACCCATTGCCATGTTTAGCGTACGTGGGATCGGAGTTGCCGTTAAGGTTAGAATATCAACATTAGCGCGTAACTTTTTGATTTTCTCTTTTTGTTTGACACCAAAACGGTGCTCTTCATCGACAATTAATAGCCCTAAGTCGTGATATTTTATCGAGTTTTGCAACAGCTTATGTGTGCCGATAAGAATATCAATTTTACCTGACTCAACGTCTTCAATGATCGCTTTTTGCTGCTTCGGCGTTTTAAAACGAGAAAGCACTTCAATGTTAATCGGAAGGTTGGCAAATCTGTCTCTAAAGTTTTCGTAATGCTGTTGGGCAAGCAAGGTTGTTGGTACCAATAGTGCTACTTGTTTGGCATCGTTTGCCGCAATAAATGCCGCTCGCATTGCCACTTCTGTTTTACCAAAACCTACGTCACCACAGACAAGGCGATCCATAGCTGTTGGTTGCTGCATGTCACTAATTACCGCATTAATCGATTGTTCTTGATCTAGCGTTTCTTCAAAACCAAAACTGTTGGCGAAGGTTTGATATTCGTCAGGGTTAATCTTAAATGCATAACCTGTATTGCTGGCACGTTTTGCATAAACATCAAGCAACTCAGCGGCAACGTCTTTAATCCTTTCAGCTGCTTTTTGTTTTGCTTTTGTCCAACCTTCGTTTCCTAATCGATGAAGCGGTGCATGCTCGGCGTCAGTGCCAGAATATCGAGAAATTAAATGCAGTGAAGCGACAGGCACAAACAACTTAGATTCATTTGCATAACCTAACACGAGAAATTCAGTAGTAAGCCCTGCATTTTCGAGTGTTTGTAGGCCCATGTAACGACCAACACCATGCTCTAAATGGACAACCGGTTGGCCTAAAGAAAGCTCGGCTAAGTTTTTGAAGATGGCATCTGCTTGACCATCTTGTTGTTTGCCTCTTCGGCGCGATTGTCTAACGACATCACCTAGTAATTCAGCTTCAGTCACAACATTAATTTGTTGCCTTTTATGCTGGAAAATAAAGCCATGGGCAAACGTATTAACAGTGATACCAATAGCTTCATCAGCAGCGATAAAATCATCAAAGCTATCAAATTCACTCGGCGATAGGTTGTTTGCTCTTAACAGCTCTAAAACACTTTCACGACGACCTTGGCTCTCAGCAACAAACAACGTCTTGCTGACAGATTTGCCACTTTGTTGTTCGGCTAAAAAGCTATTAAGTGACGTAAACGGTTCTTTGAGCTGGTGATTTACCGCCACTTGAGGTAACTGCTCAACATCAAAGGCAATATCACCACTTGAGTTAAGTTCACTTGGTGGCTTAACAATCGTAATGCGCTGAAAACTATTTAACTGACTATATAGCTCATCAATTTTTAAAAATAATTGAGCAGGCGGCAGTAATGGGCGTGTTGGATCGTATCGACGATCTTCATATCGGTATTCAATATCGTGCCAGTAATGTTCAACTGCTTTTTCAATATCACCTTGCACTATGGTTAGCGTGTTTTCGGCAAGGTAATCAAATAATGTATTAGTCTGTTCGAAAAACAGCGGCAAATAATATTCAATACCTGCAGGCATTACACCCGAACTGACTTGATGGTAAATCGATTCTTTATCAATCGTGCCAGAAAATAGTCCACGATATTGTTGCCTAAATAAATTTATACCGCTTTCGTCGGTTGGAAACTCTCTTGCAGGCAATAAATTAATGGCATCTAGCTTGTCTTTTGAACGTTGATTTTCGGTATCGAATAAGCGAATTTCATCAATTTCGTCGTCAAAAAAGTCGAGTCGATAAGGCGAATTGCTACCCATTGGAAACAAATCAAGAATTGCCCCACGCACGGAAAACTCACCATGTTCCATCACTTGGTCTACGTTACGGTAACCATTTGCCTCGAGACTCACACGTAATTGATGTAAGTCGACCTTGTCGCCAACGTTGATCATCAGTGCGTTTTGCTCAAGATACTGCCTTGGTGCCAATTTCTGAGCCAATGTCGTAACCGGTACAATAATTATACCTGTTGTCATTCTTGGTAATTTATAAAGCGTGGCTAAGCGTTGAGAAATAATATCTTGGTGTGGCGAAAAACTATCAAAAGGCAATGTTTCCCAATCGGGGAATAAGCACAAGTCGATATTCTGATGATTGATACTGTCTAGCTCATGCTCTAAGCGTATTGCTGACGGTGTATCATCGGTGACAATAAGAATTGGCTTTTGCGCTTGTAAGGCTGCTTGGTAAATCGCGAGCGTAGCGCTTGAGCCCACTAGACCGTGCCAAGACTTTTTGTCTACTTTTCTTTTAAATTCAGTAGTTAAAGTCGGTGAATATAGCTGTGATAATTTCGACATAGGAAAATATATAGAATATAAGTGGTATTGCTCGGTAGCATCATGAGCGCATAATTATCGCGTTAACCTGATAATGACCAAACTGAATAATGAATAAATTAAGTATGCGGACTATCTTAGCATGAGTTATAAAAAATCATGAACAAATTAGAAGTTACACAGGTGAAAAATGAATTAATTGATGGTTCAGCACTATTAGCCTTGTTAAGCCAAAGTTAAATGAATGATTTACTTGTTATTCATAGACTTTTAGGCCGTGATATTTTATTTTAGCCAATAATAAAAAGATCTCTATTCTTCAAGGAATAACAATAATGAGAAACCTGTCTACCAGCGTCTTCCTTGCCAGTGCATTATTACTTACTGGATGTAACGGTAAATCTGGTGATAATGATACACCACCTACCGATGGTGAAGTTATCGAACTTTCTGCAATTACTGTCGCCATTCAAAATGCACAAGGTGATGAGCAACTAAGTTTTGAGCAAGGTGACAGTGCTACTGTAATCGCCACATTGACAGATACTTCTGGCGCATTAGTCAGTAATACCTCTGTTAGCTTTTCGACCAGTTTTGGTCAATTATCTCAAGACAGTAAACTCACCAATAGCGATGGTCAGGCTACAATTACCTTATCAAACCCAGATGGCCTCGCCGGTGCCGGTAGTATTTCGGCAAATGCTGGTGCGCTAGATGTAGCGACAATCGATTTTGAATATCTCGCATCAACTGAACCTGAAGAAGTGCTTCCTTCGTTGTCGGTTTCTTTGAGTTTAAATGGTCAAGAGGTTAATAACTTTAAAGCGAACGAAACAGTGCAAGTTATTTCAACCTTAGTCGATGGTGAAGGGCAACCAATCGTCGGTGAGATTATTACTTATACTGCTGATATCGGCGCATTGACGCCTGATACCGCGTTAACCAATAGCCAAGGCGTTGCAACAGTAAACTTAGCGGGTAATGACGCTATCGGTGCTGGTATTGTGACAGCATCGTACGGTGAAACAGAAACCCTTGCTTCAAATCGTTTAAATTACCAAGTTATCGCAAGTGACGAAACAATTTTAGATGACGTGATTCGTATTGGTTATTTTGATGCGACGGGTGAATTTGTTGAAGGTGAAATCGAGCTTTCAATTGACGGCAACCAAGTGAGTGCTGGTGGTACATTGGGATTAAGTGTCGATCTAGTGGATAGCGAAGACACGCCGATTAACTTAGCAACATCGGTAAGCTTTACATCAAATTGTGTCGCTAGTGGCAACGCAACGATTGAAGAAACCGTGTTCAGTATCCAAGGTGAGGCGAAAGCAACCTACGAAGATGTAGACTGTGCTGGCCTAAATGGTATTGATGATGTGATTGTCGCATCAGTAAGCCTTAATGGTGTAACTAATGTTGCTCAAACAACGATTGAAATTACTGGTGAAGAACTAGGTTCAATTGAGTTTCTATCTGCAGAGCCTGAAACCATTGTGCTTCAAGGCACGGGTGGCCAAGGTAATCAAGAAACCTCTACGTTAACTTTCCAAGTGAAAAGCTCTTTAGGTAATCCATTAGCCCAACAAGATGTTGAGTTCATTCTAGATACAACGGCTGGTGGAATTGCGGTAAATCCAACAATTGGTGTGACTAACAGTCAAGGTATCGTAACAACGAAAGTAACAGCCGGTAGTGTGCCTACAGCTGTTCGAGTTACAGCCAAAGCAACCTCAGAAGATGGCGGTGATATTCAAACGCAATCTGATTTGTTATCAATTAATACTGGCTTACCAGAGCAGCGATCTTTTACCTTATCGACAGAGGTAAGAAACCCTGAAGCTGGTAACATCAATGGTGTTCAAGTAGCAATTACCGCTCAACTTGCTGATAACTTTAATAACCCAGTGCCTGATGGTACAACGGTTAATTTTACCACTGAGGGCGGTGTTATTGAGCCAAGTTGTTTAACCGCAAACGGTGCCTGTTCGGTGACCTGGACAAGTGCTGAGCCTCGCGTTGATGATCACCGAATTACGATTTTAGCGACTGCGTTAGGCCATGAAACATTCTTTGATACTAACGGTAATAATACCTTTGATGATGCTGATGGTTCGGCAATTATTGAAGCAGATATTTCAGCAGGTTTTTCACGTATAACACCTCAAACGTCTGGTTTTGTTGATATGACTGAAGCGTGGCGAGATGATGATGAAGACGGTGTATATGCTGCTGGCGAACTGTTTTTAGATTTTAATAATGATGGTAGTTACAGCACTGAAGACGACTTGTTCAATGGTCCGCAATGTGAGGGTAGCAAGTGTGGCGCAGAGGGAAGCCAAGCCATTCATGTCCGCCGCGCTTTAATTATGGATATGGCCAGCTCAAGCGCATTATATGATCTAACTGATGAAAATGGCGTGAGTTATCCACTTGCAAGTGGCCCACAAACCATTACAGATACCTTAAGTTTTACTTTAGACTTTAGCGATACTGCAGGTCAGGCGATGCCATTTGGTACCACCGTTGCTGTTGAAGTAAGTGCAGGTACAGTAGAAGGCACCACAAACTTCACAGTACCCAACACACTTAACCCAAGCTCTATTGGTTTTGTTATCGTTAACGCGCCGTTAGATGATCCGGCGGTTGGTACATTAACCATAACGATTACTTCTCCGTCGGGCGTAGAAACAACCATAGTACAAACATTAGATTTGCCATAATAAGGGCAAAGCAAAAAGCCAGTGTTTATCACTGGCTTTTTTATTAATAAACAGGCCATTATTTTGAATAAACTTATTACCCTTTTTCATCGTTTAGCTTGTCAATTTATTAAGATAAAAAGCATTATTATCGCCTTGTTAGTGGGCAGCTTTATTAGTTTCTTTGGCTTATTAATTTTTGCTGAAATCAATACGCAAAATGTCTACTTAGTGCCATGTTTATTTACCTTTATGTGGGCGTTATTGTTAATGTTATTCATTGCATGCTTTGTTGATATTGATTATCTCAACCAAGCAAATGGTTCAATGTATCGTCGAGTAATGAATCAGTTCAAAAGGCTTTGGGCTTACTTTGTTGCATTGTTAACTCTTTTTTTAACGGCTGCGGTTATTTATATCAGTATAAAACTAATCGGTTTTTGGCTTTGAACAAAACTTTTGTCGTTATAGACTTGTATAATGAAAGAGAGCAGGACAAGGTCTATACTGTTTAACGTCAGTATGTAAATTTTTTCAGCGAGTTTGTTTTATGGCAAATGTATTGATTACCGGCGGTACTGGCTTAATTGGTCAGGCATTAGTTGAAAAATTAAAACAGCATCATCATGATGTTACTGTACTTACACGTCACAAAGCTAAAGCTGAAAAGGTTTTTGACTTTGATGTGGGGATAGTTGATGACCTCTACAGTATTGACCCTAATATTTACTTCGACGCCATCGTTAACCTTGCTGGTGAGCCGATAGCTGATAAGCGTTGGTCAGAAGCTCAAAAATCCCGAATTTACCGCTCACGCGTTGATAGCACCTATGGGCTGGTAAAATGGATGAAAACCCGTTTAATGATGCCTTCCGTATTGATCAGTGGCTCAGCTGTTGGTTGGTATGGCGATGGGAAGTCTAGTTTACTTACCGAGCAATCGGGTTTTCACCAAGAATATACACACGAACTTTGTCAAGATTGGGAAGACGCAGCACAATCAGCAAAAGAACTCGGTTGTCGAGTATGTATCATGCGAACAGGTCTTGTTTTATCCAACAAAGGTGGCTTTTTGCAGAAGATGCTGCCAAGTTTTAAGTGTTATGTTGGTGGACCAATTAGTAACGGTCGCCAATACATGCCTTGGATTCACATCGACGATATGGTCAACGCGATTATGTACTTAGCGTTTGATTCTCAACGAGAAAACCTTTCTGGCGTCTATAACTTAACAGCGCCTAAACCTGTCACAAATAAAGAATTTAGTCAGACATTAGCCAAAACATTAGGCAGGCCTTGTGCGCTCTTTGTACCTAGCTTGATGCTTAAATTGATCTTTGGTGAAATGGCTCAATTACTACTGACGGGGCAAAACGCGATTCCAGAGCGTTTAAGCCAAGCGGGTTTTGAATTTAAATACCATACCCTTGCACCGGCTTTAGAAGATGTGTTGAGCGAAAAGCATTAGCAGTTGCTTAGTCAGTAATTATTGTCGTTGAGATACCAGCCTCCGCTGGTATGACTCAAGAAAAACGCAGGGCTCAAGGAAAGAATGGTATGACTCTGTCTAATCGATTGCCCGAGTCATTGTGGCGCAGGACGCTAGGGCGCTTGAGTCATTGCGGCATAGGCAACTAACCCGTTTGAGTCATTGTGGCGCAGGCCGCAATCATGGCTTTGAGATACCAGCCTTCGCTGGTATGACTCAAGAAAAACGCAGGGTTCAAGGAAAGAATGGTATGACTCTGTCTAATCGATGGCCCGAGTCATTGTGTCGCAGGCCACTAAGGCGCTTGAGTCATTGCGGCGTAGGCCGCAATCTCATGAGTAAACTACTTAGTTGCTGCTTTCATCTCACTAATAAATGAAGCTAATTCAGTCAGCATTGCTGGTTCATCATCAAGATTTTTCTCAATGATATTGACGACAGCTGAGCCACTAATAGCACCTTTTGCACCACTACTTAATGCCGTTTTAACCTGCGTCGGGTTTGAAATACCAAAGCCAATGACGGCTGGAGCGCTTTCAAGTTTATCTAATTTAGCAACAAGTTGGTCTGCAACACTAGTTGCTTTTACCTCTGCGCCAGTAACACCAGCGCGACTAAGTACATAAGTGTAGCCTAGACTCGACGTGGCAACGGCGCTCAATGTTTCATCGTCAGCGTTAGGTGGTGCGATAAAAATAGGTGCGACATTATATTTGGTTGCTGCATCGATAAACGGCTTACTTTCTCGAATCGGTAAGTCAGCGATAAGCACAGAATCTACACCCGCTTGGCTGACATCGTGATAAAAGTTGTCTATGCCGCGAGCAAACACTAAATTTCCATACAATAACAAGCCAATTGGAATCTCTGGCGCGTACTCTCTAATTTTGGCAAGTATGTCTAAACATACATCGGTATTAACATTTGAGCCTAACGCACGTAAACCGGCTTTTTGGATAGTTAGGCCATCTGCACTAGGATCTGAAAAGGGAATACCTAACTCGAGTGCGTCAGCACCAGCGTCAATGAGTGTTTTAATGATATTAAATGAAAGCTGAGGGTTAGGATCGCCAATAGTGACAAACGGAATAAAGGCGCCGTGATTTTGTATTGCTAATTTAGCAAAGCAGTCATTGTAACGTTTGCCTACTTCAGTCGGCGCAGCGTTTGATGTAATGGTTGTGTTCATGATTGTTCCTTTTATTATTGCTGCGCTTGAAATTCGTCACCCAAAATAGAGTGGACATGGGCTAGGTCTTTATCGCCACGACCAGATAAGTTAACCAAGAAAACCGTTTCTTGCGTAACCGTTTCTGCCATTTTTAAGGCATGGGCGAGGGCGTGCGAAGACTCCAATGCAGGAATAATCCCTTCGTTTGCCGCTAGTGTTTGGAACGCTTGAAGCGCTTCATCATCATTAATCGCGACATATTCGGCGCGACCTGTTTCTTTCAAAAACGCATGTTGAGGACCAACACCAGGGTAATCTAAGCCAGCTGACACCGAGTACGACTCTTCAATTTGTCCATCTTGTGTCTGCATAATATAGGTGTAGTTGCCATGTAACATGCCTTTTGTACCAGCCGTTAATGTTGCGCCATGGTGATCGGTAGTTACCCCTTTACCACCTGGCTCTACACCGATAAGTTTAACGTCTTTTTCTTTAATGAAATCGGTAAACATACCAATTGCATTTGAACCACCACCAACACAGGCAATCACGTAATCAGGTAATTTACCTTCTTCTGCTAGCAGCTGTAGTTTGGCTTCTTCGCCAATCATTTTTTGGAATTCTCTCACAATTGTCGGGAAAGGGTGAGGTCCAGCGGCAGTACCCAATAAATAATGGGCACTGTCGTAGTTTGCAGACCAATCTCTGAGTGCCTCATTAACAGCATCTTTTAAAGTACCTGAGCCTGCCGTTACCGGAATCACTTCAGCGCCCATCAACTTCATTCGAAAGACATTGGGTTGTTGGCGTTCACAATCTTTTGCGCCCATATAGACTCGGCATTTTAAACCAAGTAATGAACAGGCTATAGCGGTAGCAACACCATGTTGACCAGCACCTGTTTCGGCAATAATTTCTTTTTTGCCCATACGTTTAGCGAGCAGCGCTTGGCCAAGTACTTGATTGGTTTTGTGAGCGCCGCCATGAAGCAAATCTTCTCGTTTTAAGTATATCTTCGCCAATGGATTTTTAACGATATTTCTGCATAACGTTAAAGGCGTAGGGCGACCAGCATAGCTATGCAATAGCTTGTCAAATTCATCAACGAATGCTTGATCTTTTAGTGCATCTATAAAGGCTTGTTCTAGTTGTTCGAGTGCTGGTACCAATAATTCACCAACAAACATGCCACCAAATTCACCGAAATAGGCAGGTAATTTTTCTCTTGTTTGTGTTGTCATCTTTAATAATTCCGAATTTTTTGAAATACTGCCGCGATTTTTTCAGGGCATTTATTTCCTGGGCTTTGTTCTACGCCCGAATTAATATCTAAACCTAGTAGTTCAAGGTTATTTGCCGTATCGATAGCTTGCATTATGTTGTCGCTATTTAAGCCACCAGCTAACATACAACGACTTAAATCTTCTTGTGTTTCTTGTAAATATTGCCAATCAAATTGCTCACCTGAACCACCTTGTTTGTTATCTAAAACGAAGCGGTTTATAAGCGAGTTTTTTGGCAAAGTGAAATCATTGATTTTGATGCTTACTGCTTGCCAGATTTCAATGGAATCAGGCAAGGAGGCTTTCAATTGGTTAATGTAATCATCACCTTCACTACCATGTAATTGCACGGCAAATAGCGCCAAATGTTTCACCGCTTCAGTTATAAAGTCGATAGGATGATCGACAAATACACCCACATAATTCAGGTTTGGTGTATTGGTCACAATATTGGTAGCTTGTGCTAGGTTGACACATCTTGGCGACTTTTCTGCGAAGATGAGTCCACCGTAAACCCCACCTTGTTGATATACGCTTTGTGCTTGCTCTTGGGTTGTTAGCCCGCAAACTTTATTTTCGCCAAAAATGAGTTGGCGACAGGCTAAATCAACATCGTTTTGTGCCATCACTGAACTGCCAACTAAAAAACCATCTACAGCGGGCGCGAGTTCTCTAACTTGCGCGTTGGTATAAATACCTGATTCTGAAATAACTAACATGCCCTCTGGAATGTGAGGTGCAAAATCAAATGTTCGGGAGATATCTGTTGAGAGATCTCGTAAATTTCGGTTATTGATGCCTATCAGTTTCGCTTCTAACTTTATTGCGCGCTGCATTTCTTCGGTATTAGATATTTCCGTTAATATTGCCATGTTGTACTGCTGCGCAATATTGGCTAACGCTACGTACTCGTCGTCATTGAGAACACTTAACATCAATAAGATGGCATCAGCCCCCAAATGGCGAGCCAAATACACTTGGTAAGGCTCAACAAAGAAGTCTTTGTTAAGTACAGGGCAGCTAACGTTTTCACATACTAATGATAAATACTCGTATTTACCTTGAAAGTATTTATAGTCGGTTAATACTGAGATACCCGCAGCGTACTTGTCGTAAGTTGTACAGATGTCTAAGACATTAAAGTCCTCACGAATAAGCCCTTTTGAAGGTGATGCTTTTTTACACTCTAAAATAAAGCCAGCACCTGTTTTACCTAAACTTGCATAAAGATCTTTAGTGGCAGGTACTAATGATTCAATAAAACTAGCTAGCGGTTTCTCTTGTTTATATTGCGCAAGAAATTCACGTTTATCTTCAACAATTTTTTCTAAAATATTCGCCATGTTTTTATCCCTTAGATAACTCAACGAATTGCATTAAGGTGTTAAAAGCTGCGCCACTTTGCAGCGTAGATTTAGCTAGTTCAGCGCACGCGATTAATGAATCGGCCTTGTCGTGAAGGTAAAGTAATGCTGCAGTATTAATAATTACCGCGTTATTGTGTGCTAATTCACCTTTACCCTGAAGTATCGCTTTAATGATGCTGGCGTTTTCTTCCGGTGTGCCACCTTTAATATCATCAAGTGTTGCTTGTTCAAGGCCAAAATCACTTGGCGAGATTGTTTTGTTAACCAATTCACCTTTTTCAATTGCTACGATTTGTGTGGTGCCATGCAGTGCGATTTCGTCTAAACCACTGCCATGAACTACCCAAGCTTTTTCAACACCTGTAATTTTTAATGCGCTCGCCATTGTTTCTAAAAGCGAAGGAGTATATACACCTAACAACATCGTTTTCGGTGAGGCTGGATTCACCAGAGGTCCCAAAATGTTAAACATGGTGCGAACACCCATTGCTTTGCGCACGGGAGCAGCGTGCTTAAAGCCTTCGTGATAAGCCGGTGCGTACAAAAAACAAAAATTAGTTTTGTTTAAACAGTTGGCTGCAACGTCTGGCGACATAGTTAGGTTAGCGCCAAAAGCTTCTAATAAGTCTGCAGAGCCAGACATAGACGAAACACTTCGGTTACCATGTTTTGCCATTTTTAAGCCACAGGCCGCAGCTAAAATAGCACTTGTCGTTGAAATGTTTATTGTGTTGGCACCGTCACCACCTGTACCTACACAATCTGTTACCGGATAGCTAACGGTAGGGAAGGGCGTTGCCGATTCTCTAATGGCTATCGCCGCGCCACCAATTTCTGTTGCCGTTTCACCTTTGATTTTAAGCGCTGTTAAAACGCTTGCTAACAACTCAGGAGCAACATTTCCGGTGATCATTTGTTGAAAAAAAGCTTGAGCTTGTTGCTGTGATAAATCATTACCGTCAATTAACGTTTCTAATATATCGCTCATGTTATACGTTCCCTGTTTTGCTGATGAAAGTTTCAAGTTGCTTGGTTTGCAGATAGTTCATGGCATTGCCCAGTAGATCTGAACCATAGTTAGTCAAAATAGATTCTGGATGAAATTGAAAGCCAATGATTGGCAGTGATTTGTGTTCAATCGCCATCACTACATCGTCAGTTTTCGCTGTGACAACCAGTGATGAAGGTACCGTTGTTGCCATTAATGAATGGTAACGAGCGACACTGAGTGGGTTAGCGATACCACTAAAAGCGCCATTCTGATTGTGTTGTACAAATGATGATTTACCATGAACAATGGCACTGGCTCTACCTACACTGCCACCAAAATGTTGCACTAAAGCTTGGTGACCTAAACAAATGCCGATCATAGGAAAGTTACCTGCTGACTTTTCAATCAATGCCATTAAGCAGCCTGCTTGGCTTGGGTTGCCAGGTCCTGGTGATAACACCAAGATCACTTGCTCACCAGTAGACTCGACATGTTCTACCATTTTTTGATAAATGAAATCAGCTGATAGGGTATTTCGATAAATCTCAGGGTGAAAACCTAGTTGGTAAAACTCGTCAACCAAGTTATAGGTAAAGGAGTCTAAGTTATCGAGCATGAATATTTTAGTTTGCTTGTCCATGGTTAAGCCTCCTTTTGTTGAGCAACAAGTGTCATGTTTTGCGCTTGGGTCAGGGCATTGATAACCGCTTGTGCTTTTTGGCGCGTTTCGTCCGCTTCAGCCTGAGGCACAGAGTCATAAACAACACCTGCACCGGCTTGAACATGTGCAACATCATCTTTTACAAAAGCTGAGCGGATAACGATACAAGTATCCATTTCACCTTCACCCGTCATGTAACCAACTGCGCCACCGTAACTGCCACGGCGCTTTTGTTCGACTTCTCTGATAAGACTTGTTGCTTTAACCTTCGGCGCACCTGAAAGCGTGCCCATATTCATACAGGCTTGATAAGCATGCAGGGCATCTAAATCGGTGAGTAGTGTGCCGCAAACACGAGATACAAGATGCATAACATGGGAGTAGCGGTCAACTTTGAGTAGCTCTGCTACATGGCGTGTTCCACCTTGACTGACTCGTGCAATATCGTTTCGAGCTAAATCAACGAGCATAATATGCTCAGCAAGTTCTTTTTGATCTTGTCTTAATTCAAGTTCAATTCGAGAATCTAAATCTAGCGCGATCTCACCGTTAGCTTTTTTACCGCGTTTACGCGTACCTGCTATCGGATAAAGCTCTACTTGTCTGTTTTTTTGCTGATATTTTAATGCAGATTCAGGTGAAGCACCGAACAAGCAAAAATCCTCATCTTTAAGGAAGAACATATATGGACTGGGGTTGCTCAGCTTAAGTAGGGCGTAACTTGTTAATGGGTTTTCACAAGGTAATGAAAAGGTTCGCGACGGTACCACTTGAAAAATATCACCTGCGCGAATATTTTCTTTTAGCTGGTCAACAATGCCACAGAATGTATCGTCACTAATATCGACTTTAGCCTGTTGAACAGGGACTGTCTGTTGATTAGTGATAGGCTGCGCTGAAATGTGTTCGAGAAGTCTTGATTTGATGTTTTGAATACGGCGGCTAGCTTCAAAATAACACTTTTGTTGGTCTGGTCCTGAAAATACTTGGCTAATAATCTCCGTCGTACGTTTTTCATGATCAATGACGATGATGTTTTCAGCTAAATAATAGACATAATCTGGGCAACTGTTTTCTCCATCAGATACGACAGGAAGCTGTTCAGCAATCGCCATCAGATCAAAGGCAAAAACACCACCAAGAAAAACCGCAAGCGGGTGATGAGTTTCGTTCGTTAGGTGATTAAAAATACGTAAAACCTGGAACGGGTTAGGTGCTTTTAAGCGTGTTAGTTCATCCACTTCAGGATTCGCACTGTCAAAATTTACCGTCAGTAAATTGCCGTCTAATTGACAGTGAGCATGTTCTTTCAATTGCTCATAAGCAAACGAAATAGCATGTTGGCCGTTAATCGTTAAACTTTTCAAGCGCACTTGCAAAGCGTTACATTCAATACGTACCGCCGCATGTGTAAGTAGCAAGCTTTTAGTTTGTTGTTTATTGTCAATTTCAGCCGACTCTAACAATAAGCTGTTGCTGCCGTCTTGGCATAGTGCTTTAAACACTGCTAAAGGATCGCTTTGGTAACGGGCACTGCTGGTTAGCGTTGCAACGGATCCAATTTCATTATTTATGTTTGAGAAAACACCGCTCATAATTGCTTTCCTGCTGCGCTTATAAAGGGTTTTATATCCGCCATTAACTGGCTAAAATCATCAGCGGTTAATGCTTGATGTCCATCCGATAAGGCTTCTTTAGGGTTTAAATGTGTTTCTACAATAATGCCATCAGCACCAACGGCTGCAGCTGCGCGTGACAACGGGTTAATTAACGATTTAACGCCTGTGCCATGTGATGGATCAACAAAAACAGGTAAATGGGTTTTTTGTTTAAGTAAGGCTACTGCATTTAAATCGAGTGTATTTCTTGTTGCTGTTTCAAAGGTGCGTATTCCTCGTTCGCAAAGAATAACGTTAGGGTTGCCAGCATTAATAATGTATTCGGCTGCAAGCAATAACTCTTCAATCGTAGCGCTCATACCGCGCTTTAGTAAAACAGGCTTTTTCTGCTTACCTACTGCCTCTAATAAACGGAAGTTTTGCATGTTTCGAGCACCGATTTGATAGCAGTCGACATAGTCAGACATTAAGTCGGCATCAATAGGGTCAATGATTTCTGAAACAACGGGCATGCCATAAACATCTTTAGCAGATTTTAACAACGCGAGGCCTTCTTCACCCAAGCCTTGAAAACTGTATGGGCTTGTACGTGGTTTGTAAGCGCCACCACGTAGTAATGGAATGTGTTGCGCTTTTAGCATTTCGGCAATGCCAAATAATTGCTCTTTGCTCTCAACTGAACAAGGACCTGCGATGACAGTAAAGTTGCCACCACCAACTTTTACACCACCAATTGAAATGATGCTGTCGTGGGCTTGTAGTTCTCTAGCGACGAGCTTGTATGGGCTTAAAATAGGCTTGACTTCGTCTACCATCGGGTAGCTATCAAGATGGAGTTGACGAAGGACCCGTTCGTCACCTAATGCGCCAAGTACGGTGCGTTCAACACCTGGCATGTAAAGCGGCTTTAATCCTAAGCTTGATATTTTATCTAAAATTTCGTTAGCATCGGCTTCGGTAGCTTCTGGTTTTAGTACAATAATCATGTGAATTCCTGTTTTCGTTAAAATGTAATTTGTCAGCCCGCGTAAATTGGCTGAAGCCACCAGATAAACCAGCTTTTAACTTTCGTTGTTAACATTGTTAATCCTATTGCGTTTTGCTTGGTTAAGTTATTAAAATTAAAGTGTTAAAAACAAAAAAGCCCACTTTGAAAGTGGGCTTTTTTGAAAAATTTTGCGTACAAGCATCTCTCACAACCCACTTATGTGTTGTTGTGCCACCACCAAATTGCTTTTTCAAAAGCGTTTAATTGTAAAAAGAGTGAATTATTCATCATGCTTGCTAGTTTTCGTTCCAAAGTACGTCTAATCAACGTAGAATCTCGTTAGTGTTTATATGAAAAGCTATTTTTAATTAGATGTCAACAGCTTCAAAACAATTAAATCGTGAGCAACGAATTGACTTACATAGTCATACAACGTGCTCAGATGGTAAGTATACCGCACAAGAGCTCATTGATAGAGCTGTCAACTTCCAACTTGATGTGTTGGCGATTACCGATCATGATTCCATAGATGCATTAGCTAGTGCAAAACAATATATTGCGGAAAAAGAATTATCACTACAAATCATCAATGGTGTTGAAATTTCAACCCGTTGGCATGGTTTTGAAATACACATTGTGGGATTGAATTTTGATGTTGAAAATCAAGCACTCAAAGCATTGCTCAGCCAACAAGCACAGGCAAGAGAAGAACGAGCAGTTAACATGGCGGCTAAACTTGAAAAGTGTGGTTTTGAAGGCATTTATCAAGACGCTAAACTATTAGCAAAAGATGGCACAATTACGCGTTCTCATTTTGCGCAAGTACTATATAACCGTGGCGCAGTAACCAAAATGCAAGCGGCATTTGATAAGTATATTGGTAAGAATAAGCGCGCTTTTGTTAAATCAACGTGGTGTGATATGGCGACAGCAATTAGTGCTATCCAACAAGCGGGTGGCAGTGCAGTCATGGCCCATCCTATTCGCTACGATATGTCAGGCAAGTGGCGTAGAAAGCTTATCGTTGAATTTAAAGAAGCTGGCGGTGACGCATTAGAAATTGTTTTGCCTCAAATGAATCCAGATCAACGCAAGCTAATGTTATCTTATTGTCACGAATATGGGCTCAAAGCATCATTGGGTTCAGATTTTCACTATCCAACGCCTTGGAGTGACTTAGGTAGAAACCTAAGATTGCCAGAAGACTGCACCCCCGTATGGCAACAGTGGTAACAAATCACTGATTAAATTTAGATAGCTAACTAAATTAAGTGCGCCAAACGCACAGTGATATGGCGTACATATACATGTAAGTGAATTTCACACGCGTTATATCAACCCACATTGATCGGCGAATATGATCACCGGTTGCATCATCGATTAACTGATCAACAAACGTAATTTTTAACAAAAATCGTCGTATTTATGAGCGTTGACGCTAACTGGTGCGCCTAACTGCTAGAGCTTTATCGACAACTTGAAGTTTGCAGTTGACAGAGCTATATTGCGCTTACCTAATAGACTCATTTAAAAAGGAGATTTTAATGTTTATTAAGGTAATGATGGCGCTATTGGGCCTATTGATTTTGTTAAACCACCCACCTTTATTCGCATCAATCACATCGCTGCCGACAGCTAGTGTAACAAAGACGTATATTTGCAATAGTGCATTAGTGAATAGTATCGACTGCAAGCAAATAAATGATACGACGTTAAGATTTGTGGCTAGAAGTTATATTGAAAACAGTGACACGATCGAGGAGTGTCGTTTAAACCCAGAGGATATTACATGTGATAATGAATCAATGTTTGTTTCACAGGTATTTTTCATATTTTATTACCCAACAACAGGAAATGTGCTTAAAGCAGTTGTAAAAAAGCCTTCTTCGTTAAACACATTGCAATACACCGTCGACGACGTGCCAACTAACAGTTCTGAGAGAAATACAGCTAGATTATTTAAAGAACTAAATGTTCAATATATTGAGTTGTTAAATACATATTCATTCAAGCAATATGAAGAAGATATGTTTTATAATACTTTTGGTCAGTCTCCAGAGCACGTGGGACATATTGACGGTGTTGATCCTAATCTTATATCGCGCTTCGGTAATTGCTTAACTGCAACATCGTACTACTTTAACTCAAGACATTTTGATGATAATTCAAGCGGATGTCAGTCATTTTTAAACAATTGGTTGGATGGGCATTTTCGCGAAGCAGGGAGTCCAACATCGGAACTTCATAACTTATTAGAGCGTATAAACATTTCCATTGATCAGGACGTAGCTTTAAACGTTAACTTACACTTAAATAAATCATTTAGCTTTGTTATAGAGTTTAAAGATAACTCCGTGTTGTCAATAAAAGTGACCTTGCCAGATAACCCAATGAAAGGCCTTGGGTTAGAACTTGAGAAAACGTTCTCTAAAACTTCGAGTGGGCAAACATTAGCTCAATTTATAGAAACCTCCCAATTGGGCGGAAATATAGAAACTGAATTGTCTTATGGAGAAGCACTTGATTATGCTCATTATTTAGGTGTAGCAGATAACTGTACAACGAATTTAATTACTATTGGCAGGGAAGTCGATTACCTGATTATTAAAACAGATTACCCTGATGGTATAGTCACTTTAACAATGCAAAGGTTAGGGGGTAGTCCTGTCAGTAGACAAGTAACCACCTGTAGCAACAATAAATTGGATTAATAACAGGTTCTACTAAAACCCTACCTAAACTTACAATTTATGTAAGGTTTCTTTTCGGTAGAACCATCACTCATCTCTCGTTTAACAGCAATACGCTGATTCTTTCCCATCAACACTTTAATTTGATACCAAGATTCTCTAAATAAAGCAAAACCAGGGCCAGACCACCACGATTTCTTATACAGTTTTTTAACTGCCGCTAAGGCATCTGGTGAACGATTTAAAAGCTCTTGCGCCAGTGTTTGCGCATGTTCAATAGGGTTATCGCTTAGGTGAGTGACTAAACCTAACGACTTCGCTTCTGTGCCTGATAATTGGCGTGCTGTCATCGCTAATTCTAGCGCTACATCTTTAGCAACTAATTCACGTAACGGTAATGATCCCCCCATATCAGGAATAAGGCCCCATTTAGCTTCCATGATAGATAAGTTAGCATCAGGTGTTGCGATCCTAAAGTCTGCACCAAGTGCAATTTGCAAACCTCCGCCCCAACAAATACCCTCAATAACGCAGATAACCGGCACGGGCACATCTCGCCAACCCGTACAAATATATTGCGCTTTGTTAGCAACAAAAGGCGACCACTTTGCCAACAGCTTCATACCATTTGTGGCGTTTGTTAAAACAGACTTAATATCTAACCCCGTACAAAAATTGTCACCTTGGCCACGCAAAATGATAACGCGCACAGACTTATCTTTTTTTAAGCGTTTAATCGTTTTACAAATAGCATCAAACATCGCCATATCAAGCGCATTGCCTTTTTCAGGACGATTAAGAGAGACCAGTGCAATACCTTGGTCATCGATAGCGGTGATTACGCGCGATGTTGTCATTATGATTCTACTTTTTTATTGGTCGTACCAGTAGGTTAAGATAATTTGTGAATAAGGTGAAGAGATTTTGCTTATTTACTGTTTAATTAGCATTTTATTACTTACAATATAAGCAATGCTTGGTATGTTTGAACTGTGCAGGCGCGTAGTTGCCAAGTAACCGATAAAAAGGAACTAACATGAGTCAGTTTTTCTATGTTCACCCGGATAATCCTCAGCAAAGGTTAATGAAACAAGCTGTTGAAATGATCCATGATGGCGCAGTCATTGTTTATCCAACCGATTCAGGTTATGCACTTGGCTGCCACGTTGGCGATAAGAAAGCGCTAGAGCGAATATGCCAAATTCGCAACATTGATATGGACCATGATTTTGCCTTGGTATGTCGTGATTTATCAGAATTATCAGACTATGCAAAGGTTGATAATACCGCCTTTCGACTAATGAAAAATAATACGCCTGGCGCATACACCTTTATTTTTAAGGCAACCAAGGAAGTCCCTAAGCGGTTGATGAATCCTAAGAAAAAAACCATCGGTATTCGAATTCCAAAAAACAATATCGTACAAGCATTATTAGCAGAATTAAATGAGCCATTATTGTCGACAACGTTAATTATGCCAGGCGAAGATATGGCAGAATATGATCCTGAACATATTCGAGATATTCTAGAAAAACGCGTAGATTTAATCATCAATGGTGGGTATTTAGGAGAGCATCCAACAACCATTATTGATTTTAGCGAGGGCGAGGTTGACATCATTCGTGAAGGTGAAGGTGATCCTCAACCTTTTAAATAACACACTATGTTTTCAATTATCTCGAAACCATTTTAATGAGTGATATGATTCAACAAGAATTACCGCTAGCCTTTGTACGAGGAGAGGCGGTAATTGAAAAGCCACAAGATTTATTCATACCGCCTGATGCGCTAGAAGTTATTCTAGAAAGCTTTGAAGGGCCGCTCGATTTACTGCTTTATCTTATCCGTAAACAAAAATTCGATATTCTTGATTTACCTATTGCGCCTATTTCTGTCCAATATATGCAATACGTTGAAGTGATGAAAGACTTCAATATGGAGCTTGCAGCTGAATATTTAGTGATGGCAGCTATTTTAGCTGAAATCAAGTCACGCCTGTTATTACCGAAACAAGTGGTTGCCGATGAAGAAATTGACCCTCGAGCGGAACTTGTAAGGCGATTGCAGGAGTATGAAGTATATAAACAAGCCGCTGAAAATATTGATGAATTACCTCGTCTTGAACGAGATACTTATACTGGCGATGCGCTGATGCCAGAAGCTTATAAAATAAAAATCCAACTGCCAGAGGTTGATTTGAATGAGTTAGCGTTTGCGATGCAAAATGTATTGAAGCGCAGTGAAGCATTTGAACATCATCATATTCAACGAGAAGCGTTATCAACAAGAGAGCGTATGGCTCTGGTTTTAAGTCAATTACAACAAGCAAATAATCAGCAACTCGATTTTGTCTATTTGTTTGATGTAAATGAAGGTAGGGCAGGGGTTGTTGTAAGTTTCTTAGCTATTTTAGAGCTTTTAAAAGAATCGTTAATTAAATGCATTCAAACTAACGCTTTTGGTTCAATATCGGTTAAACTTGCCTGATGGAAAATATTGATGATAAGCAATTGGTTAAATTGATCGAAGCAGCAGTCTTTGTTGCCGATAAACCATTGTCTAAAAATCAAATTAAATCAACGGTTTTAAGTCCGTATAAAGTCAGTCCTCAGCAATTTAATCGTGCCGTTAAAACGTTAACAGACGATTATGCAGATAGAGGAGTCGCCTTTATTGAAGTCGCTTCAGGTTATAGGTTTCAAGCGATTGATGCGTTTGCCAACGAATTATCGTTGCTCTTTCAAGAAAAAGCACCAAGGTATTCTCGCGCTTTACTTGAGACGCTTGCATTAATAGCCTATAAACAGCCTATTACACGAGGTGAGATTGAAGAAATTCGTGGTGTTGCTGTGAGCAGTCATATTATGAAAACACTACAAGATCGAGAGTGGGTTAACGTTGTTGGCCATAAAGAAGTACCGGGTAGGCCGTCACTTTATGCAACGACTAAAACTTTTCTCGATTATTTTTCGTTAACGTCGTTAGCTCAGTTACCTGAGCTAATGTCAGTTCCTGAGATGAAACTGGCAGATGACCTAACCCCTATTAAAGAGTCAGCAGACAGTGCCTAAGGTAATCACTACTGACGTAAGAGAAAAAGACTATGTCTGAAAAGTTGCAAAAAGTTCTTGCTAGAGCCGGCAAAGGATCACGTCGTGAAATGGAATCATTTATCAGCCAAGGCCGAGTAAGTGTTGACGGAAAAACTGCCTTCTTGGGCGATCGAGTAGACGGTACAGAGCAAATTCGTGTTGATGGCCATACCGTAAACCTTCAATCGAAAGACAGCGATATCTGCCGAATTCTTATGTACAACAAGCCTGAAGGCGAAATGTGTACAAGAAAAGATCCCGAAGGTAGACCAACTGTTTTTGACCGATTGCCTAAGCTAGAGAATGGCCGCTGGATTGCTGTTGGTCGATTAGATATTAATACCCAAGGTATGCTTTTGTTCACGACAGACGGTGAACTAGCAAATCGATTGATGCACCCATCTCGAAAAGTAGAACGTGAATATGCTGTGCGCGTATTTGGTGAAGTTAACGATGCAATGTTGCAACGTTTACGCAATGGTGTGAAGCTTGAAGATGGTCCTGCCAAATTTAATAAAATCACCTACCGTGGTGGCGAAGGACGTAACCATTGGTTCCATGTGGTGTTAACTGAAGGTAGAAACCGAGAAGTTCGCCGTTTATGGGAAAGCCAAGACGTTCAGGTAAGTCGATTAATTCGAGTGCGTTACGGTGATATTCAATTACAACGTCAATTGCCTTTGGGTGGTTGGGTTGAGCTAGGCCTTAAAGACGTTAATTACTATCGTAATTCTGTGCAATTACCGCCTGAAACACAGTCTAAAGTCAAAGTTGATGAAAAATCGATTGATAATGCTAAAAACAGACGTATTCGTCGCTCTGTGAAAAAGCATCATTTGCGTCAGCAGCAATCAAATCGACGCCGCAGATAATAGCTCAAATTTAATTTTTCAATCTCTTTAAGCACAGTTTTGATAGCTGTGCTTTGTCCAAGTTAACTGTAATTGTTTAAGTGAATTGTTGATGGAACACCAGATTTTAACGATTGAAACCCAAGCTGAACTCGTTGAGTTATGTCAGCAATTAGCGGGTGAAAGCCTACTCGCAATAGACACTGAGTTCGTTCGTACACGCACGCTTTTCCCTAAACTTGGCTTGTTGCAGGTAGCAAGTGCTAATACCACCGCGTGTATCGACCCATTAGCGGTAGATGATTTATCACCATTTTGGCAACTGTTAACCAATCCTAATATTCTTAAAGTCTTGCATGCTTGTTCTGAAGATTTGGAAGTCTTTTTAACGAGTGGTAATGTTAAAATTGCTAATATGCTTGATAGTCAGATCATGATGGCATTTTTAGGGCATGGTATTTCTCTAGGTTATGCCGCAATGGTAAAGCATTATTTAGCAATTGAACTAGATAAAACAGAATCACGTACTGATTGGACAAAACGACCATTATCAAGCAAGCAAATTCAATACGCCGGCGCAGACGTGTATTACTTATATCGTTTGTTTCCAAAGTTACGCGCTCAAATAGAAGAGCAAGGCTATTTCGATGCGGTTAGCCAAGAGTCGCAAAACTTAATTGATAAAAAAGCACAGCCAATCAATGCCGGTTTGTTATATCAAGACGTGAAATTAAGCTGGAAGCTAAGCCCTGTCGGTTTGAATCGATTGAAGTATTTAGCAAGCTGGCGCTACGAGCAAGCGGTTAAGCGCGATTTGCCTATTAGCTTTGTCGCCAAAGACAATACATTGTTCGCACTAGCACTTCACGATCCTAAAAGCGTCCCAGCAATGTTAGCGTTAGAAGGTTGTGACATGCTAGATGTTCGTTACAAAGGCAAGGCTATGCTGCATGTACTTAAATCAGCATCACAAGTTGAAGAACAAGATTTCCCAGAAAAGCTTCAGCGCCTTGATAATGCAGCAGGCTATAAACAAATATTCAAACGCCTCAAAAGCTTTTTAACAACTCAGGCTGAACAGCATAACGTACCTATCGCCGTATTAGCATCTAAAAAACAGATGAATCAATTGTTAAAATGGCAGTTCAATATTAATAATATACGCCAAACTAGTGAGCGAGTTGACTTGCTTAGTGGGTGGCGAAATGCCTTAATTGGCCAAGATTTGGCGAACTTTATTGCCAATAATTACCAATAATTTATATTACATAATCCTTGTTACTTAAAAGGTTGTTCTCATGTTATGTGCGGTTTATAAAAGCCCGAAAAAAGCGCAAACTTATTTATTCGTAGAAAAACGTGAAGATTTTTCACGTGTACCTGATCCATTATTAAAAACTTTCGGTAAACCTCAATTGGTAACCATTGTTAATTTGGCCAACAAAGACAAACTTGCTTTTGCTGATATCGACAAGGTTAAAAGTGAATTGGCTGACAACGGGTTTTATTTGCAGTTACCACCACCTCAAGAAGATTTATTAAAAGAGCATTTAAAAGCGCAAGGTCGCAGTGAGTATGAATAAAATGACGTCATTTTTCCGTATTTTATCGGTAGCCGTTGCTGGCGCCAGTATTTCCATATGCGCATTTGCCAATGAGAAAAAGCCTAGTTTTGAACAATATATCGCCCAGATAAAACAAGAAGCAGTTAGCAAAGGGTATAGTGAGCAATTCATAGACAATGCTTTTGCTAATGTGACCTTTCACCAACGAGCAGTTAAAGCAGATCGCAACCAACCTGAACGCGTTGAAACGTTAGATACTTACCTGCCAAAACGTGTACCTGACTGGAAGGTGCAACGTGCACGCAAGCTATTCAAAGAAAATCAAGAGTTACTAGTAAAAGTTGGCGATGAATACGGCGTACAGCCGCGTTTTATCGTTGCACTTTGGGGCCTTGAAACCAACTTTGGCCGAATTATGGGTAACTATAATGTGGTATCGGCATTATCTACATTAGCCTATGAAGGCCGCCGTGAAGCTTTCTTTAAAAAGCAATTGTTTGCCGCCCTGCAAATTTTGGACGAAGGTCATATCAAAGTCGAAAACATGAAGGGATCATGGGCTGGTGCGATGGGGCAGAATCAGTTTATGCCAACGTCATTTCTAGCATATGCAGTTGACGGTGACGGCGATGGCAAAAAAGATATCTGGGGTAATAAAGCAGATGTCTTTGCATCGATGGCAAATTACCTTAAAACAGAAGGTTGGAATGACGATTTAACTTGGGGAAGACAAGTACAATTGCCTGAAGATTTTGATATTTCTCATGCGATACCTAAAAATACAGGTAGTCGTAAAAACTGGTTGAAAGCTTGGGATGGTCATGAAAAAACGATGGCACAATGGCAAGCACTCGGCGTTCGTCGCGCCGATGGTAGAGATTTACCTAAGGTAGATATCACGGCTGCTATGGTGTTTCCTGATGATCAGAATGGCCGTGTTTATTTAGCTTACGATAACTATAAATCACTGATGCATTGGAATTTATCATACTATTTCGTCAGTTCAGTGGGCGTGTTGTCTGATCGTATCAAATACCCTGCAATTAAGTAGCAAATAAAATGGCAAAAAATAAAGCGCGGGCAAAACCTAAAACCAGTAAGCAACCTGAGGTTGTAGCGTTTTGGGAAACAAAGTCACTTGAAGAGATGTCTCGCGCTGAGTGGGAGTCGTTGTGTGATGGTTGTGCAAAATGTTGTTTGCATAAGTTTATCGACGATCCTGACGTTGATGACGACAATGAATTAAAGCCAACCGATCATATTAAAGAGCATGAGCAAATGGTTCATAGCTCGATTGTTTGTCACTTACTTAACGATAAATCATGTCAGTGCACGCAGTATGAAAAGCGCACGATACTCGTGCCAGATTGTGTCAGGTTAACGCAAGATAATATCGATGATGTGTTTTTCATGCCGCCAAGTTGCACGTATCGTCGGCTTAAAGAAGGTCGAGGCATGCCATCATGGCATCCGCTATTAAATCAGGGAAAAACCACAAAAATGCATGCAGCAGGCATGTCGGTGCGAGGCAAGGTGGTGAAAGACAATGAAGTATCACTTGATGACTTTGAAAAATATATTGTCACGTGGCCACTAAATGATTGCGATTGATAGTGAAATTAATGAAAAAAAGGCTGACATTCCAGCCTTTTTTTATGTCTGTTATTTGTCGAGTTGGACTAAGTGTTCATCAAAGAATTGGGCGTTGTTTACATAGTGACTTGCCGAAAGTTTTAGTAAGCCCATGGTTTTATCGTCGAGTGCTTTGACTACCTTAGCAGGTGATCCTAAAGCCATGTGACCATCTGGCACTTCCATACCTTCGGTGACAAGCGCGTTTGCACCTATCAAACAGTTGTTTCCAATTTTGGCACCGTTTAGCACGACAGCATTCATGCCAATTAAACTATTATCACCTACCGTACAGCCATGGAGCATAACTTTGTGGCCCACAGTGACATTTTTGCCCAAGGTTAACGGAAAGTTTTCATCTACATGCAAGATACTACCATCTTGAATGTTGGTGTTTTCACCAACGAATACCTCGTCACAATCAGCGCGAATAACGACATTAAACCAAATGCTCGCATTGGCTTTTAAGGTTACGCGACCGATAACCGCTGCCGTTGGTGCAACGAAACATGAATCGTCAATTGAGGGGCGATGTTTTGCGAGTTGATAAATCATAATTTTCCTGTTTATTTTCATCGTATCGGTTTGCGAAATCATTGTCACTTATAACCATATTTAGACAATCAATAATGAAAATAATATAAGTTAAAACAAAAAGCTGTATATAAAACGAACGCAAAATGGTAAAACAATAAACGTATGCGTTAACAATTACAATGAGAAACAAAGTACCGTTAAAACAATAGGTACTATCGCATCGTTATAAAAATATAATTTTCACAGGAACATAAGGTGCCTCATGAGAATAGGAATACCCAAAGAAACCACTTCAGGAGAGAATCGAGTAGCAGCATCACCTACATCAGTCAAAGCACTGATTAAGTTAGGGTTTGAAGTTGTCGTGGAAAAAGGTGCAGGGAAAAAAGCCAGTTTTAACGATACTGAACTCGTTGACGCTGGTGCAACTATTGTCCCGGTAGACGACGCTTGGCAAAGCGATATTATCTACAAGGTCAATCCACCGTCGCTCGAAGAAGTCGCATTAATGAAAGACAATGCGCATTTAGTCAGTTTTATCTCACCAGCGCAAAATGCAGAATTGCTAGACGCACTGAAAGATAAAGCTATTAATACATTGGCCATGGACATGGTACCAAGGATGACACGCTCGCAGTCTCTTGATGCCTTAAGCTCTATGGCTAACATTGCAGGTTATCGTGCTGTCGTTGAAGCAACTCATCACTTTGGCCGCTTTTTAACTGGGCAAATTACTGCTGCGGGTAATTTACCGCCGGCAAAAGTGATGGTTATTGGTGCAGGTGTTGCTGGTTTAGCGGCAATTGGCACTGCAGGTAGTTTAGGAGCAATTGTTCGTGCCTTTGATACGCGTCCAGAAGTAAAAGAACAAATTGAAAGTATGGGCGCTGAGTTTTTAGAGCTCGACTATGAAGAAGAGGAAGATGCAGGTTCAGGTGATGGCTACGCCAAAGAAATGAGCCAAGCCTTTATCGACGCAGAAATGGCGCTCTTTGCGGCACAAGCAAAAGACGTCGATATTATTATCACGACCGCGATGATTCCAGGTAAGCCAGCACCAAAACTGATTACTGCAGAGATGGTTAAATCGATGAAGCCAGGCAGTATTATTGTTGATCTTGCAGCCGCTGGTGGCGGTAACTGTGAATTAACCAAGCCCGGCAAAGTATCGACAATTTCTGGTGTCAAAATTATCGGTTACACCGATTTAGTTTCACGCTTGCCTAACCAATCTTCAGCCTTATACGCGAATAACTTAGTCAACCTGACAAAACTGACTTGTCCGGAAAAAGACGGTGAATTTACTATCGACTTTGACGATCAGGTCATTCGCAATATGACGGTTGTTAACGCTGGTGAGATTACCTTCCCACCGCCACCTATTCAAGTAAGCGCAGCACCTGCTAAGCCGAAAGTTGAGAAAGTAGACAAAACAGCTGAAGACGACGTTGTTAAGTCTAAAGCGACCCCGAAAAAATATTGGCTAATGACATTAGGCGCTGGTGTTTTTGGTTGGATTGCTAGTGTTGCTCCTGCTGATTTTCTATCGCACTTTACTGTTTTTGTACTCGCTTGTGTGGTGGGGTATTACGTTGTTTGGAATGTCAGCCATTCATTGCATACGCCACTGATGAGCGTCACGAATGCGATTTCAGGTATTATTATTGTCGGTGCGTTGCTTCAAGTAGGCAATGACAGCTTATTGATACAGATTCTATCTGCGTTTGCGATTTTAATCGCCACTATAAATATCGTTGGTGGTTTTGTGGTTACAGACCGCATGTTAAAGATGTTTAGGAAGTAGGGGAGCACGATGGAATTTTCTCAAGGTTTGATTTCCGCGGCATACATTGTTGCTGCGTTATTATTCATATTCAGTTTAAGCGGTTTAAGTAAACAAGAAACTGCTCAAGAAGGTAATTGGTACGGCATAGCCGGTATGACAATCGCGCTTATTGCTACGATTGCTGATCCTCGCGTTGATAACGTAGGCATGATTATCGTTGCGATGCTTATTGGCGGTACAGTCGGGTTAAAACTTGCTAAAAAAGTTGAAATGACCCAAATGCCAGAGCTTGTTGCTATTTTACATAGCTTTGTTGGTTTAGCCGCAGTACTCGTTGGCTACAACAGCTATTTTGAACTGCAAGGCAGTATGTCGGTTGTATTAACTGACGAACAACATGTCGCTCACACTATTCATTTAGTCGAAGTGTTCTTAGGTGTTTTCATTGGTGCTGTTACCTTTACTGGCTCTATTGTCGCTTTTGGTAAACTGCGTGGCATTATTAATTCAGCTGCATTGATGTTACCTCATCGCCATAAAATGAATTTAGCGGCAGGTGTTATTAGCTTCTTATTGATGATTAGTTTTGTTAATCAAGGTGGTGTTAATACACCATTGTTTATCATGACGATCATTGCGCTCGTTTTTGGTTGGCACTTAGTTGCGTCAATTGGTGGTGCTGACATGCCAGTGGTTGTTTCAATGCTTAATTCATATTCAGGATGGGCGGCAGCGGCGGCTGGTTTCATGTTAAGTAATGACTTGTTAATTATCACTGGTGCATTGGTAGGCTCTTCGGGGGCCATCTTATCTTACATTATGTGTAAGGCGATGAATCGCTCATTTATTAGTGTGATTGCCGGTGGCTTTGGTACTGACGTCAAAGTTGATACTGATACCGATTATGGTGAACATGTTGAGATCCAAGCTGAAGGTGTTGCTGAGCTATTAAAGCATGCAAAGTCGGTCGTCATTACGCCAGGTTACGGTATGGCGGTTGCACAAGCGCAATATCCGGTGCACGAGCTAACTCAAAAACTAAAAGCCATGGGTATCTCAGTACGTTTTGGTATTCACCCTGTTGCGGGTCGTTTGCCGGGTCATATGAACGTACTACTTGCTGAGGCCAAAGTGCCATACGACATCGTGTTAGGTATGGAAGAAATCAATGATGATTTGGCTGATACCGATGTTGTTTTAGTTATTGGTGCTAATGATACCGTTAACCCAGCAGCGGCTGAAGATCCGACAAGCCCAATCGCTGGTATGCCGGTATTAGAAGTTTGGCACGCTAAAAACGTGGTGGTATTTAAACGCTCAATGAACACGGGTTATGCTGGCGTGCAAAATCCTCTGTTTTTTAAAGATAATACACAAATGTTATTTGGCGATGCGAAATCTTCAGTTGAAGAGATTAGCAAAGCGTTATAATACGTAAGTATCCCTCAGTAAAAAGCTCGCCTTGTGCGGGCTTTTTTTATGTCTAAATATCTTATTTCACAAAAATATGATGCTATTTAACCACTTGGCTACATAAATAGTGACTATTTTTGTTATGGTAGAGGCAGGTTAGCATTTTAGGTGAACATATGATTGAACAATGGATAAATACCATTAATGGTTATTTATGGAATGACATCCTGATATACGTATTAATTGGTTGCGGTATCTGGTTTAGTGTAAAACTCAAAGGCATTCAATTTACACGTTTTGGTCATATGTTTTCAGTACTCAGAATGAGTACACAGTCTTCAAGCCAAGGTATTTCATCATTTCAGGCGCTCTGTACTACGCTTGCCGCGCGGGTAGGTACAGGTAATTTAATGGGCGTTGCTGTTGCCATCAGTTTAGGTGGCGCAGGTGCCGTCTTTTGGATGTGGTTAATTGCGTTTTTAGGCATGGCGACAGCATTTGTGGAAAGTGCTTTAGGTCAGTTATATAAAGAAAAAGGCGAGAACGGTGAGTTTCGTGGTGGACCCGCCTATTACATGCGTAAAGGCTTAAACAGCAAGAAAATGGCGATTGTCTTCTCGCTCTGTTTGTTTTTTGGGTATGGATTTGTCTTTAGTGCTGTTCAAGCAAACTCTATTGCCCAAGCATTTGAAGGTTCTTTTGGCTTTACGCCATTATACACCGGAATAGTGATCACAATTATTGCAGCGTTTATCATTTTAGGTGGTTTACGCAATATCGCTCGTTTTGCAGAGATAACCGTGCCTTTTATGGGCGTAGCTTATATTTTAGTTGTAGGTACCGTATTAGTGCTAAATATTGAACAAGTGCCAGTCATATTTTATAGCATCATTGCACAAGCGTTTGGTTTTGAGGAAGTTGCCGGTGGTGTTTTTGGTGCAGCGTTACAAGGCATAAAACGTGGCCTATACTCTAATGAAGCCGGCATGGGGAGTTCGCCAAACGCAGCCGCTGCTGCTGTGCCATATCCGCCTCATCCTGTCTCTCAAGGTTATATACAGATGTTTGCTGTCTTTTTCGATACGATTATTATCTGTTCATGCACTGCGTTTGTAATTTTACTGTCACAAGATTCAACGGCTGGTGCGGAAGGTATTCAATTAACGCAACAGGCGTTAGCTAGCCAAGTGGGTAGCTGGGGTAATGAGTTTATATCCTTGGCTATTTTAGTGTTTGGTTTTACATCCATTGTGGCAAACTTTGCTTATGCCGACAATAATTTGAAGTACATAAATTTGAACAATTTTGTTGGTCGTTGGTTTTTACGTGTAGGCTTTTTAGTCATGTTGGTGGTGGGGGCTCAGGCGACATTGCCACAGGTCATCGCATTGGCTGATATGTCAGTAGCCATGATGACTTTAGTCAATGTTACCGCAATTATCTTATTAACCAAGGCTGTTGTTTATATCACTAGTGATTACAATAAACAGTTGGCAAGTGGCAAGATACCAAGCTTTGAAGTGACCACTTCACAAGAGAATGAACTGAAACTAACGCAAGGTATTTGGCTAAAACATGACAAATAAAATTATTAAGCTTTAACAACTAACGGAGTTTAATTATGCTGCACGTTACTTTACAACCTAATTACGGTATTGCAATTTTAGAACCTGAAGGTGCCCTTACTGAGGCTGACTTTCTTGAAGCGAAGGGCATTATTGACCCATATATTGCAGGGTCAGGGGGGTTGAAAGGCGTGATGATCTATACAAAAGACTTCCCTGGTTGGGAGTCTTTTAGCGCCTTGTTAAGTCATTTAAGTTTTGTCAAAGAGCATCATAAGTTTATTACTAAAGTAGCCTTAGTGACAGATTCTGTTATGGGGAATTTACTCACGCCATTAGTCACTCATTTTGTTAGTGCTAAAGTGCAGTTGTTTGCTTACAGCAACGTAGAATCTGCAAAATCTTGGCTATTGGAAAATTAAGCCTACTATTTTGATAGAGTTTGATATAATCGCGCCGATTTTAAACTTGAGGTAATAACATGAGTGTTGATGCAATTGGCTTGTCGGCGGATCTTTTAAAAGCGGTTAAAGCGTGTGGTTATAAAAACTTAACACCAATCCAACAAAAATCGATTCCGTTAATCCGCAGAGGTCATGACCTTTTAGCAAGTGCTCAAACGGGAACGGGTAAAACCGCTGCATTTTCGTTGCCTCTTATCGATCTTATCGCGGATAAAAAAGCCAAAGGTAATCATCAAGTTAAGGTGCTAGTGCTGACGCCAACGCGAGAACTTGCCCAACAAGTATTTAACAACATTGTAGCGTACACTCAGTTTATGCCACTAAATGCTGGAGTAGTGTATGGCGGTGGCGCAATGCCTAGCCAAGCAAAAATGCTTAAACAAGGTGTCGATATTTTAGTGGCGACGCCCGGTCGATTATTAGAACACTCAACACTGCACAATGTGAGTTTATCTGGTGTTGAACATGTAGTTCTTGATGAAGCTGATCGCATGTTAGATATGGGCTTTTTAACTGACATTAATCGTGTTTTTGATTTGATTAAACATAAACACCAAACCTTACTGTATTCAGCGACTTTTTCAAACAAAGTCAAAACACTTGCCAATCAAATTTTACATACACCAAAAACGATTGAAGTTGCCAAGCAAAATTCAACATCTGGCAAAGTAAAACAAGCGGTTTATGCTGTATCAGAAGCAAGAAAGCGTGAATTGCTATCAGAAATTATCGGTGTCAATAATTGGCAACAAGTACTTGTTTTTGCAGGTACGAAAGAAAGCGCTAATGTTATAGCTAAAGAATTGAAACTTGATGGTATTAAAGCCGCCATTTGCCACGGTGATAAATCACAAGGTGCAAGAAACAAGGCGTTAGAACAATTTGCCGAAGGGCAGGTACGTGTATTGGTCGCAACAGACGTAGCCGCGCGTGGCTTGGATATTCCTGATTTACCGTATGTGGTTAATTTCCATTTGCCGTTTTTAGCTGAAGATTATGTTCACCGTATAGGCCGCACGGGGCGCGCTGGTAAAACGGGTACAGCAATTTCACTTGTTTCACCTAAAGACGAAAAGTTTATGGCAAATATTGAAACGTTTATTCACCGAAAGTTTGAGCGTATTGTCATGCCAGGCTATGAAATGACTGCAGACGAAATGGCTGAAAATTCTACGAAAACTTTTGATAAATCGAGTCAAAATCGATACAAAACAACGCAAGCTAAAAACAGAAAGATAGCATCAAAAAACAAAAGTTCACAACCAAGCCGTAACAAGCCTTCAGCGAAAGGGCGCAGTAAACGTCGTTAATCATGTTAAATGATGCTTCGCTTGCACAAACAATGGTTGATGTTCCTTTTGAATATCGCCATTGTTGCTGGTTTTGTGGTGAGCCAGCAAATCAATATTTCACCTTTCCACACAATGCTCACCTTGTCATCAATTGTATTCATCCAACGTTAACAGTACCTAGCTGCAATGAATGTAGCAGATTTGCATATAAAGCAACCTGCGACAGCATCTTTGCCGTGCACAGCCAAGTTAAGCAATCGTTGATCAAGCATTATCATAAAGATCTCGCAATTGGTGTTAACTGGACGAAGCAAGCACTTGAAGAAAGCGAGTTTGAAGGTGGTAATTTTGAAGGTTTTAAGCGCAGTGCTTGGTTCATATATGACGTAGCAAAAACACGGGTTAATTTTTCATCATGGCATTTAGAGCTTAGTGGCAGACATATTGAAGATTACTTGGCGGATCAGAAATTTACCTTTGATGGTGTTAGTTACCCAAATGTTGATGTTGCTATTAACCATTACAGCCAAATTTTTAAACTTGATAAAGTGTTTTTAAAGCAGCTGGTATATCAATTATCGAGTGATAAATTTTCAAGAGCGGTGAGTCTTTCACGCATTCATATCGATGCGACAGAGCAAGAAAAGCGCGCCATCTTAAAACAACTTTAAGATGGCTTAATGATTACACAATGCGAAGTGGTCCACGTGGCTGTGCGACTTTTTGTTTATATAGGCCCTGATCTGCACGATTGAAGAAGTTTGCTTCGTTATCATTATTATGCAGGAATGAAAAACCAACGCTTGCACTAACATCATATTTCGACAGTAAGGAATTCATTTGTGTTTTGTGGTGAATTCTCGCTTCAATGTTAGCAACTGATGTTGTATCAGCACCTTCAATAATAACTGCAAACTCATCACCACCAAATCTAAACGCCGTGTCGTAATCGCGAATACACGCAGATAAAACGCGAGAGAACTCTTTCAACACTATATCGCCAATATGGTGGCCATGCGTATCATTGACCTGTTTAAATTTGTTTAAATCGATCAGCATTAAGCTCAGCATATTTTCATTGCGTTTTGCATGATTAATGGCTTTTTTCAATTGGTCATCAAAAAAGCGACGATTGTTTAAGCCTGTTAGGTGATCGTGCATAGCAAGTTGGTTTGCTTGATGAAGCAATACGGCATTTTTAAGTGGATATGCTAGGTAACGATGAAGTTCTTGCAATGTATCAAGGTTTTGTTGGTTTAACCGTTGATTGATATGGTAAGTTAATACCCCGATGAATTCTTCATTAATACGAAGTTCAATCTGTTCTTTAAACTTACCGGGGCGACTACCGCGCATGTTTGCAATGCCGTCTTGGTATTGAAAACTTAAGCCGCTAAAGTCGGCATATTTTGAAGCTTCCATCGCAAAACGATTAATTAATTGCTCAAAACATAGGGTGCTTTGAAGCTGCTCAATTAAATTAAGAATACGATCGGCCGAAACCATTGGCTTGTCATTAAACAACTGAAACGCATTAAAACCCGATGATGAGTTATCAATAATATTTAACGTTTGCATACGGATACCTTTAAAACTTGCTTACGATAGATTTTGCAATAATCGCGCCGTTTTTAGGTGCTTTATAAATGGTAGTCTTTAGTGTATGTTTTTAATGGTAATTTTCTGGTAGTCTAACTGTAGAAGGCGCAGTAGTTAGCGATGATGTCAATGATTTGGCAGGCGATAATTGCCGTTATTGTCATGTTTTTGCCATTTTTCTGCCTTAATCTTATTCACTAGATATCATGATTTTTACTGTCAGTTTGTTATATTGGAACTGAATACCAAGAGATGTAAGGAAACTTTGTGGGAACCTATATAGAAGTCGTTGTTATATTAGCTAGTGCTGTTTGTTTTGTATGGCTTTTTAGAAAGCTAAACATGCCAGCGATTCTTGCTTATCTTGTTGCTGGTATGCTTGTTGGCGAGCACGGTTTAAACTTCACCCATAATAAAGTTGATTACGAGCACTTTGCTGAGCTTGGCATCGTATTTTTGCTTTTTACACTTGGCTTAGAATTCTCTCTCCCTAAATTAATGGCTATGCGCCGGTTAGTATTTGCCGTTGGTAGTGCGCAAGTTGCCATCTCTATGTTGCTGTTTACCATTATTGCCATGCTGTTGGGGCAAACGTTTAGCAGTGCATTAGTGATAGGTGGTGTTTTAGCGCTATCTTCCACTGCCATCGTTATTCGTCAATTAAGTGAATCTGGCGCGATGAAACGTAAATCGGGCCAATTGTCAGTGGCGATTCTGCTATTCCAAGATATAGCGGTTGTTCCGTTGTTAATCATTATTCCTTTGCTTGCCCAGCCAAGTGAAACATCCATGATTTTTGCCTTGGCGTTTGCATTAATTAAAGGGGTTTTTGTTGTTGGCCTACTTTTACTCGTTGGTAAGTGGGTGTTACCAAGAATATTCAACCTCATCGCGCAAGTTAGAACCGATGAGTTATTCGTACTAACAACCTTACTTGTTACACTGGTCGCATCTTCATTAACACTGTGGTTTGGCCTATCGATGGCGCTTGGCGCGTTTTTAGCGGGTATGATGCTTGGTGAAAGCCAATATAAATATCAGTTAGAGGCAGATATTCGTCCTTATCGTGATATTTTGCTTGGTTTATTCTTTGTGACCGTAGGTATGAAGTTTGATGTCAGTTACCTGCTTAATAATCCAATCGACATCTTTGTTCTATTGGTGAGCTTTATGTTGTGTAAGGTTCTGATTATTCATTACCTTGCCAAGCGAGCAGGTGAGAATGCTAAAGACGGCTTAGCCAGTGGTATTATGCTTTCACAAATGGGCGAGTTTGGTTTTGTATTAATTGCATTAGCCAGCCAAGTGAATCTTGTCCCGGTCGATGTAGCGTCTATTTTGATTGGTGTCGGTGTTATTTCAATGGCGATGACTCCTTATTTGATTGAGAATGCGCGTAGTTGGGCAATTACCCTTACGAAAGAAAAGAAAGAAAGTTATAGCGAACTGCAGGAATTGCCAGAGCAAACTGAACTGCAAGATCATGTCATTATTTGTGGCTTTGGCCGTGTAGGTCAAACGATTAGTCGCTTTCTAAAACAAGAACATATGGATTTTGTTGCCATTGATATCGACCCCTTAAGAACAACAAAAGCCAGAGAAGCGGGTGAAAATATTTTATTCGGCTCTTCTCGCCAATCTGAATTACTACACGCTGCTAAGTTAGACAAAGCTAAACTTGTGGTCATTACGTTTGGTGAAGATAAGCAATCGGCTGATGCCATTATGCGGGTGCGAGCTTTAGCGCCTAAAGTGCCAATTCTCGTTCGAACACGTAACGACGATCAGCTTGAAATGTTAAAGTCTTCAGGTGCTGATGAAGTGGTACCAGAAATTCTCGAAGGTAGCTTAATGCTGGTATCGCAAGTGCTTTCACTTTCAGGCGTGTCGTTTTCTCGCATTATTCGCTTAATGCAAAAAGAGCGAAAGAGTCATTACAACCATATGCATGGCTTTTTCCAGGGGGAGCAAACCGATATGAGTCAAAACAGTATCGAACAACGAGAATTTGCCCACGGAATTACATTAACAGAAAACTCTTTTGCGGTAGGCAAATCAATTGCTGAATTAAACTTCTCGTCAAAGCGCATTGATATTTTAACGTTAAGACAAGAAAGCGAAGAGATAGATTTGCCAGATGAGAACATTATCTTAAAGAATCAAGATACTTTAGTTATTCGAGGCAAACCACGACGCGTAGAATGGGCTGAACATTTTATTCATGAAGGTGAATAAGCGTCATTGGTTGAAAAGTAGATTATGTTAATTCGATAACGATAATAAAAAAGCCGCAATAAATATTGCGGCTTTTTATTAACTAGAAAACTATTCTTGATTGGCTATTTTGTCTTGTGTTTTTAAGTCAAAATCAGATTTATCGTGTCGCTCAATAAGTTGCTCTGCTGGATCCCCCCAAGCTCGGTTAACCATTCGTCCTCGTTTAACCGCCGGGCGTTCGCCAATTTCTTTGGTCCATCGCATTAAATGTTGATAGCTTTGTACGTCTAAAAACTCTGCCGCCTCATAGAGCTCTCCATTTACTAGCGCGCCATACCACGGCCAAATTGCCATATCCGCTATGGTGTATTCATCGCCACACATAAACTGGTTAGTCGCTAAATGTTTATCTAATAAGTCGAGTTGTCGCTTTACTTCCATCGTAAAGCGCTCGATAGGGTATTCAAACTTTTCTGGTGCATAGGCATAGAAATGGCCAAAACCACCTCCTAAATAAGGCCCAGCACCTACTTGCCAGAATAACCAAGATAAACAGTTTGCCTTTTGTTGAGGAGTGCTTGGGATAAATGCATTAAACTTTTCAGCAAGGTGCAACAAAATAGCGCCTGACTCAAAAATAGGTGTCGGATTATCGCTGCTGTTATCAAGCAAAGCCGGAATTTTAGCATTTGGGTTGATGGCAACAAATTCGTCACCAAACTGATCACCTTCCATAATATTTATGCTGTAGGCATCATACTCGGCATCATTAATACCAGCTTCAAGCAACTCTTCAAACATAATAGTGACTTTTACGCCGTTTGGTGTCGCCAGTGAGTACAATTGAAATGGGTGTTTTCCATTGGGTAATGCCTGAGATTGCCTTGCACCAGCCGTTGGCTGATTAATATTGGCAAATTTACCACCATTACCAGGTGTAAACTTCCATACCTTCGCAGGTGTATATGATGTAGACATTTACTTTACTCTCTTTAGAGGGATAAAAATGATCTTAGCTTTTCTTCATTGGCTAAGCCGTCTTGATAGCCAATCTTCATCAGCTTTTTCGTGAAGCTGTTTTCAAATAATAAATAGCTTATTAAACTCGCTTCCGAGTCGTTTGTTATACCTACACTGCGAAGCAATAAACGCACTGAAATTGGCAACTCATTGTAATGCTCAGCTGCAATTACATTAAAGTCATCACTCGGGTTAATGACCATGGTATCAACGTGTTTAAGCTCTTGTTGAGAAGCTATGCCATGAGATTGCATCAATGCGATTGATTCATTAATGCGCTCAAGCCGCTCCATATCACTTTGCAAAGTATCTGCAAAAATTGAATCAAGCATGTGGCCTGCAATTGTCGCACTCGTAGGCGGATGCGGATTATTTTCAAGCGAATAAAGTGGTTTGTGCGGTTGATCGACACCAATAACCAAAATCTTTTCGGCTCCTAAATGAATAGGAGGGCTAAGTGGCGATAACTGGTGGATTGATCCGTCACCATAATACTGACCATTTATTTCTATTGATGGAAATACCAGAGGTATAGCGGCCGACGCCATTAAATGTTCTGTGTTAATTTGGCAAGGGTGGCCTTTGCGTTTTGCCCGTTGCCAAGGGTGTATTGTATCAGCAGATTGGTAAAAGCTTATTGAGTCACCAGTGGTATAGCTTGATGCAGTGACGGAAATTGCCGTTAAGTAATTTCGAAGAATATTGTCATCAATGCGTTTAAAGTCGAAAACCTCTTTTAGCAATTCGCGAAGCGGGGCATTATTTAACAAACTATGAGCCCGCTTAAGGGAGTAATCAGCCTGAAAGCTCGATAATATACCGTTACCTAAATAGCCAAAGGCTCCCCATGGATCACTTTGATAAATGTTTTTTGTTCGTAGGTTTTTCCAAACCCACTCAAGCTTTTTAACACCTAAATGAAAACATGAAGCGTAACAGGCCATTGCCGTTGCATTTATTGCACCGGCAGATGTACCACAAATAATAGGGAAGGGGATACCGTGATTACGCGGCATAAAGCGCGTTATCGCGGAAAGCACACCTACTTGATATGCTGCTCTAGCGCCACCACCGGTCAGTAATAAAGCTTGGCGGTTACCTTTATAGGTTTTTTTTGAAGGCATAGACTAGGTAACAGGTAAAATATTGATGAACAAGGCTTAACTAAACAATATTATAAAGTTATTGCTTTATAAAGAAAAAAAAACCAGCTTTCGCTGGCTTTTTTAATTATATAAGACAAAAAGAATCATTAGAAAACATTATTATTAACGTCCACTAAATGAACCTTAACTGCTTACGCGTTTGTTAGCAGCGTCAAATAAAGGTGTACCTGACTGAATTACTGCAAGGTTAGCTGATACAGTTTTCTTTGGTAATTTAGAAATCATCAAAGAACCTGTTTTTACTGAACCACGATTAGCAGCAAATTCTAACAAGTTCTGACCATTACACTGAACACCGTCAAAAATACTACGTATTTTTAATTTGTTCGATTTTAAATATGAACGCATGCGTTTCTTGTCATCTGCAGCAACAAATTCACAAACATTTTGAGCAATGTTTGAAGCTTGAGCTGCTGGTGCCACGAAGGCAGACGTTAAAGTTAAAACTGTAATAGTAGAAGCTAGTAATAATTTTTTCATTTTTTAAGACCCTATGAATAAGAATGAGTTTTAAAAAGAAAAAACCACTGGTTTTACCTTATCGGTAACTCCGCTGTCGTAGGCTTTCGCCCTTAGACCGGTGGCTTTGCGTCATACTCTTTCAAGTATGTTGCCTTTTCTTTGTCATCTTCAGATTAACAAATTCGTACGTTAATGCAACACTTTGTTGTGCGATATATCTCAAGATATGTAGGATTTAGCCCCTAATTATGTGATTTAGCGTAAGATTTATGGAAAATTGTTGTGTTATTTATGTAACTGATATTGGATACTTTCAATAAAAACAAACAAAAAACGAGAGCCTAAGCTCTCGTTTAATAACTTAAAGTGGCGTCAACCTAGAAAGTCATTTCTGGCACATGTGCCGGAATAACAAGCTCACCTTCCGTGAGTTTTATAATCTCTTCTACACTAACGCCCGGCGCGCGTTCAATCAGGTGAAACTTACCTTCTTTGATCTCAATAAACGCTAAATCGGTTAATACGCGCTTAATACAGCCTTTACCGGTTAATGGCAGTGAACAGTTGTTAAGCAATTTAGAAACACCGTGCTTTGAAGCATGCGTCATCGTAACGATAATGTTATCAGCACCTGCGACAAGGTCCATTGCGCCACCCATGCCTTTGATTAACTTACCAGGGATCATATACGAAGCAATGTTACCATTTACATCTACCTCAAATGCGCCTAATACCGTCAAATCGACGTGACCACCACGAATCATCGCAAAAGACTCAGCAGAGTCAAATACTGAAGCACCGGTAGCCATGGTCACGGTTTGCTTACCAGCGTTAATTAAATCAGCGTCAATTTCTTCTTCTGTCGGAAATTGTCCCATCCCTAATAAACCATTTTCTGATTGCAGCATCACTTCCATGCCGTCAGGAACATAGTTTGCGACAAGGGTAGGGATACCAATACCTAAATTTACGTAATATCCATCTTGAAGCTCTTGTGCAACACGCATAGCGATTTGTTCACGAGTTAAAGCCATGATAATTCTCCTTATGCGTTATCTGATGGGCGAATAGTGCGCTGTTCAATACGTTTTTCAAACGTACCTTGAATTAAACGATCTACATAGATGCCTGGCGTATGAATCTGATCTGGGTCTAACTCACCCGGTTCAACAATTTCTTCAACTTCTACGACGGTAATTTTACCTGCCGTTGCCGCCAACGGATTAAAGTTTCTCGCTGTTTTACGATAAACAAGGTTGCCGTAGCGATCAGCTTTCCATGCTTTTACAATAGCAAAATCACCTTTTATCGCTTCTTCAAGGATATAATCACGTCCATCAAATGTGCGTTCTTCCTTGCCTTCTGCTACCGGTGTACCGAAACCCGTAGCCGTGTAGAAAGCTGGTATACCAGCACCACCAGCACGCATTTTCTCAGCAAGTGTACCTTGAGGTGTTAGCACAACTTCTAATTCGCCACTCATCATTTGACGTTCAAACTCGGCATTTTCACCTACATAGGAGGCAACAATTTTTTTAATTTGGCGATCGGGTAACAAAACCCCTAAGCCAAAGTCATCCACACCACAGTTATTTGAAACAACTGTTAATCCTTTAGTGCCTTTGCGCTTAATTTCGGCAATTAGGTTTTCTGCAATACCACATAAACCAAAACCGCCTGAAATCACTGTCATGTTATCTTCTAAGCCCGCTAACGCTTCTTGATAACTACTGACAACTTTATCAAAACCTGCCATTTTACTTTCCTCTCAAAGGTTTAACCTTTTAATCTTGTTATAATTTTGCTCGCATTGCCTGCGATACTTTTGAAACAGGCGCTTGATTCAGTTTGTCGGAAATAAACCAACCTGCTTCAAGTAATTTGTCTAAATCTACGCCACTGTCGATACCCATACCATTAAGCATGTAGACAACATCTTCAGTTGCTACATTCCCAGAAGCGCCTTTAGCATAAGGGCATCCACCTAGGCCCGCAACGGCACTATCAACAACAGTTATGCCCTGACTTAACGCAGTGTAAATATTGGTTAACGCTTGGCCATAGGTATCATGAAAGTGAACGGCGAGTTGGTTAGCGGGCACAACGGCTTTCACTGCGTCAAGCATTGCTGACACTGATGCCGGCGTGCCTACGCCAATGGTGTCGCCAAGTGAAATTTCATAACAGCCCATATCAAGTAATTTTTTGGCTACATTAGCAACGGCTTCCGGTGCAATATCACCTTCATAAGGACAACCTACAACGCAAGATACATAGCCTCTTACCTTAATACCTTTGCTTAATGCCGCTTCGACAACTGGCGAGAATCGCTCACGGCTTTCTTCAATTGAACAGTTAATGTTCTTTTGGCTAAAAGACTGTGAAGCGGCACCAAAAATAGCCACTTCATCAACATTAACTGACATTGCAGCATCAAAGCCTTTCATATTGGGCGTTAGTGCAGCATAAGTGACACCTTTGTGCTTGGTTAGCTTTTCAAATATCTCACTAGACGTTGCCATTTGTGGCACCCATTTAGGCGATACAAAACTGCCACTTTCTACATAGGTTAAACCGGCATCAACCAGTTTATTGATAAGCGCTATTTTGTTGTTAGCATCAATAAGTTGTTTTTCGTTTTGCAAGCCATCACGAGGACCTACTTCCACGATTTTAACTTTTTTAGGCAGTTGGTTACGTTCGATATAAGACATTTTTATTTGTCCTCCTCCGCGGCAAAGCCAACAAGTTGAGCACCGCCATCAACCATATCGCCAGCGGCAAAGAATAGCTCAGTTACTTTGCCTGCTGCAGGTGCTTTAATCGTGTGTTCCATTTTCATCGCTTCCATGATCATCAGTGGTTGATCCGCCGTAACAACATCACCGGCACTAACTAATACGCTAACCATCGTGCCATTCATTGGCGCAATTAAACCACCAGCGTCTGCCGTATCGTCATCACAACCTAAATCAGGCAAAATCTGAACAAAGTTAAAAGCACCGTTTTGGCGGTATAAACTAATTTGATCACCATTTTGCGCAATTGTTGCAGCTGAGCGATAACCATTGATATTTGTGGTTAATACATCATTTTCAATATGACCTTGGCAATCGTATGACTTGCTATCAACGGTGATCATAAAGCCATGGCGCTTTTGTTCTACAACGATGTCATAAACGCTATCATTGTGACGTAAGCCAACATGATGAACATGCGCTTCATTTAATCGCCAGGCATTGGTTTGATTCCAAGGTGAAAATGGATCATTTGACGATTGTGCTTTTTGCTTCGCTTTTTGTTCATTAGCTAGCACTAAATATAATGCAGCCATCGGCAATTCTTCGGTAAGCGATTGCTCGTCTTTATGGAAAATCTTATCTTCGTGTTTTTCAATAAAACCGGTATCTAAGTCTTCGTCAACGAATGGTTGGCAAGTTGCTAAGTTATACAAAAAGTCGATGTTTGTGGTGACACCGCTAATCCGGTATTCACTAAGTGCTTTTGCTAAGCGCTGTAATGCTTTGTCACGATTTTCATCCCAGACAATCAATTTCGCAATCATCGGATCATAATAAACACTTACTTCATCGCCTTGGCGAACACCGGTATCTACACGAACATTATCTGATTCAAGCGGTGTCGATAGGTAGGCAAGAAAACCTGTCGCCGGTAAGAAGTCATTATCGGCATCTTCTGCGTAAATACGTGCTTCAAATGCATGACCTTTAATGGTTAACTGATCTTGTGATTTAGGTAAAGTTTCACCTGAAGCAACACGTAATTGCCATTCGACTAGGTCTTGGCCTGATATCATCTCAGTAACGGGGTGCTCTACTTGAAGACGGGTATTCATTTCCATGAAATAAAATGAACCGTCAACATCGAGTAAGAACTCAACCGTACCTGCGCCTTCGTAACCAATGGCTTTAGCAGACTTTATCGCAGCTTCACCCATTTCTTTGCGCAGAGCTTCACTCATGCCTGGGGCAGGGGCTTCTTCAATAACTTTTTGATGGCGACGTTGCACGGAACAATCACGTTCAAACAGGTAAACGGCATTATCGTGATTATCACAAAACACTTGAATTTCTACGTGACGAGGTTGAGTTAAATACTTCTCAACTAACATGGTATCGTCACCAAAACCGTTAAGTGCTTCACGCTTAGCTGCAGCTAAGCCATCGCTAAATTCATTTTCTGACCAAACTTGGCGCATACCCTTACCACCACCGCCAGCCGTCGCTTTTAATAATACGGGGTAGCCCATATCATCCGCCGCTTTTTTCAATACGGCTTCACTTTGATCTTCACCATGATAGCCTGGTACTAAAGGTACTTGCGCTCTTTCCATGATGTTCTTGGCTGCTGATTTAGAGCCCATTGCTTCAATTGCGCCAACCGGTGGACCGATAAATACAATATTGTTTTGTTCACATAGGCGGCAGAATTCGGCATTTTCAGATAAGAACCCATAACCTGGATGAATTGCTTGTGCGCCAGTACGGCGAGCAGCTTCAATAACACGTTCGCTTAATAGGTAGCTGTCTCTAGAAGCACTGCCACCAATATGAACGGCTTCATCAGCCATAGTAACGTGCAGGGCATTAGCATCTGCATCTGAATAAACGGCAACCGTCAACACGCCGAGTTTACGGGCGGTTTTAATAATTCGACAGGCGATTTCACCACGGTTTGCAATTAAAATTTTGTTAAACATGATGATTACTCCTTATGCCAGTTAGGTGAACGTTTTTCGAAAAATGAACCTAAGCCTTCTTGGCCTTCTTCTGAAATACGAATAGCGGCAATACGCTTGCTCGTTTCTGAAATTAGGTTTTGATCAATATTTTTATAAGCAACATCAAAAACTAACTGTTTGGCTTGGCGCATAGCGATTGGGCCATTAGCTAATAGCGTATTTATCATCTTATCAACGCTTGCATTGAGCGCTTCAGGCGTTGTTACTTCATCAACTAAACCAAGCTGTTGTGCTTTATCGGCAAAGAATCGCTCAGCGGTTTGAAAATATCTGCGGGCGGCCTTTATGCCGATAGCGCTCACGACATAAGGGCTGATCGTGGCAGGAATTAGACCAAATTTAACTTCAGATAAGCTAAAGCTGGCTTTTTCACTGGCAATGACAATGTCACAACAGCTTGCTAAACCAACCGCGCCACCAAAAGCTGCTCCTTGAATTTTGGCAATGGTTGGTTGCGGAATAAAGTTAAGAGCTTTTAACATATTCGCTAGACCGTTCGCATCGTGAAGGTTTTCCTGATAGCTATAGTTTGCCATGCGCTTCATCCAACCTAAATCAGCACCTGCGCAAAAGCTTTTACCATTGGCGGCTAACACCATTAAACGCACTTTTTCATTTTCTGAGATATCAGTAAATACTTGGGTTAGCTGGCTGATGATCTCATCATCAAAAGCGTTATGCTTATCAGGGTTGTTTAATGTGACAGTAGCAACACCAAGGCTATCAATATCAACTAATACGGGATCGTTCGATAATTTAGTCATTGCAACCTCTACATTCTAAAGACACCAAACTGGGTGTCTTCTATTGGTTTATTGAGTGACGCCGAAATGGCAAGTCCTAATACTTGACGCGTATCAGCAGGATCAATGACACCATCGTCCCATAGCCGTGCAGATGCATAATATGGATGACCTTGATGTTCATAATTATCAATGATTGGCTGTTTAAATTGGCGTTGCTCTTCATCAGACCAAGACTCACCCTTTTTCGCCATTTGATCGGTTTTAACCTGTGCTAAAACCCCCGCGGCTTGTTCACCGCCCATTACCGAAATACGTGCATTTGGCCACATAAATAGGAATCTAGGATCATAGGCTCGACCACACATACCATAGTTACCTGCGCCGAAACTACCACCAATTAAAATCGTGAATTTAGGTACTTTGGCACATGCTACAGCCGTTACCATTTTTGCACCGTGCTTTGCGATCCCGCCTGCTTCATATTGCTGACCAACCATAAAGCCGGTAATGTTTTGTAAAAATACCAAAGGAATTTTTCGTTGTGCACATAGCTCAATAAAATGAGCACCTTTTTGTGCAGATTCACCAAACAAAATACCGTTATTAGCAACGATACCAACAGGGTAACCATAGATACGTGCAAAACCACATACTAACGTGGTGCCGTATAAGGCTTTAAATTCATCAAACTCACTACCGTCTACAACACGGGCGATAACTTCTCGAACATCGTAAGGTTGACGTGCGTCTTTTGGAATGACGCCGTAAATTTCATTGCTGTTATATGCTGGTTCACGCATTTGTTCAATGTTCATTTGAACAGGTTTTACGCGGTTTAAGTTACTGATTGCTTTACGTGCAATATCTAATGCGTGATGATCGTTTTGTGCATAATGATCTGATACACCGGAAGTACGACAGTGAACATCAGCGCCACCTAAATCTTCAGCGCTAACCACTTCACCGGTTGCCGCTTTTACTAAAGGTGGGCCAGCTAGGAAAATTGTACCTTGCTCTTTTACAATAATAGATTCGTCAGCCATTGCTGGTACATAAGCACCACCGGCAGTACAAGAACCCATCACGACAGCAATTTGTGGAATATGTTGCGCCGACATATTCGCTTGGTTGAAGAATATGCGACCAAAGTGTTCTTTATCAGGGAACACGTCGTCTTGATTGGGCAGGTTAGCACCACCTGAATCAACTAAATATACACAAGGTAAGTTATTTTCTTGTGCAATCGTTTGAGCGCGTAAATGCTTTTTAACCGTAAGCGGGTAGTAGGTGCCACCTTTTACCGTAGCATCGTTCGCTACGATGACACATTCTTGTCCACCAACACGGCCAATACCTGTAATAATGCCAGCCGCTGGCACATTGTCTTTGTATACATCATGTGCTGCTAATTGTGAGAACTCTAGAAATGGTGAACCTTCATCGAGCAGTGCGTTAACTCGATCACGTGGTAGTAATTTACCCCGAGAAAGGTGACGCTCGCGAGACTTTTCGCCGCCACCTTGTTTGATTGCATCAAGCTGTGTTTTTAAATCATCAACTTGCGCTTGCATATACTCGGCATTATCGATGAAGTCTTGTGAACGTGTATTTATTTTTGAAATTATCTTTGCCACGGGGAAATACCTGTGTTGTTAATATCAATGTAAGTGTTAAATCGAGATTCCGGCAAATGCCGGAATGACTCATCATTTTATATCTGCGTCATTGCGATACATGCCGCCATCTAATGCTTCACCATTAAGATGCTGACTTTCGTCAGCATGACTCATTGGTTTTTGCTGTTTACCTGAGGTCATTGGTTTTTGCTGTTTATCTGACGTCATTGTGGCGCAGGCCGCAATCTATTTAGATTCGTTAAATAATTCGCGACCAATTAACATACGGCGAATCTCTGACGTACCAGCACCAATTTCATAAAGCTTGGCATCACGCAATAAACGACCCGCTGGGAATTCATTGATATAACCATTACCACCGAGTAATTGAATCGCATCTAATGCCATTTTCGTCGCTAGCTCCGCTGAATAAAGGATAACAGCAGCTGCATCTTTACGTGTTGTTTCACCACGGTCGCAAGCTTGGGCAACCATGTAAACATAAGACTTCGCGGCATTCATTTGTGTGTACATGTCGGCAACTTTACCTTGCACTAATTGGAATTCACCAATTGATTGGCCGAACTGTTTACGGTCGTGAATATAAGGTACAACTAGATCCATACAGGCATCCATAATGCCTAATGGGCCACCAGATAACACAACACGCTCATAATCAAGACCAGACATTAATACTTTTACGCCTTTGCCTTCTTCACCAAGAATGTTCTGAGCAGGTACTTCACAGTCTTCAAACACTAATTCACAAGTGTTTGACCCACGCATACCTAGTTTGTCTAGTTTTTGGTGACGACTAAAACCCGGGAAATCACGTTCAACAATAAATGCTGTAATACCTTTTGAACCGGCAGTTACATCTGTTTTTGCGTAAATAACATAAACATTTGCGTCAGGACCGTTGGTGATCCACATTTTGTTGCCATTTAAGATGTATTTATCACCTTTTTTAACGGCACTTAATTTCATGCTAACTACATCAGAACCCGCGTTAGGCTCAGACATCGCTAATGCACCAATGTGTTCACCAGAGCATAACTTTGGTAAGTACTTTAATTTTTGTTCATGGCTACCGTTTTTACTTAACTGGTTTAAACATAAGTTAGACATCGCGCCATAGCTTAGGCCAACAGAAGCCGATGCACGGCTAATTTCCTGCATCGCAACAACATGCTCTAAATAACCAAGGTTTGACCCACCGTATTCTTCTTCTACGGTCATGCCTAACAAACCCATGTCACCAAATTTGCGCCATAAGTCATTTGGAAATTCATTGTCGATATCAATTTGCGCTGCACGTGGCGCAATTTCGTCGCGAGCAAAGGCATTGACTTGATCGCGAATCATGTCGACGGTTTCGCCTAAATTAAAGTTAAGTGATGAAAAGCTTGAAATCATGATAGTTCCTCACGTGTAGCCACCTGTAGTAGCAACATTGTTGTAATCTTATTTAGTTTTGTGAATGGTGCTTAGCGTGGTTAAACAGTTTTTTTCTAAATTGTCTAACTCAAGCAACACCACATTTATGTCTTCTAATTGCTGTTTTAAATCAGCTTTTTTGTCAGTAATAATGTTCAAAATCGTTGTTAGCTGTGTCTCGCTTGATTTATCAACATCATATAACTCGAACAAACGTCCGGTTTCAGCTAATGAAAAGCCAAGTCGTTTGCCACGTAAAATAAGTTTTAAACGCACCTTATCACGTGGGTAATAAATGCGTTTTTGACCTTCACGTACTGGAGAAATCAAGCCCTGATCTTCATAAAAACGGATACTGCGCGTTGTTATATCGAATTCTTTGGCTAATTCTCCGATGGTAAAGGTAGGCTTTGTTGTTTTCATAGTAGTCGTTATTGTCATTATTTTCTGGTTAACAACATACTGGAAGTTTACGTAAAGGTAAAGTATGATTCTGGGCGATGTGGTGGATGAGTGTAAGCGTAAGATTACAGCTTAAACGTGTTTTTCATCGATAAAATAGCGCTTGAATAAAGAAATAAGCGTACCAATCATCTAAAGTAGCGTCACTTTTATAAATATAATAAGACGACTACAGCAACAATTATCAGTAGCTTTACGTATACGTAAGCTACTTGTAAACCAACAATGCTAATAAATAGCTCGTGTTTTAAAGCATATAGAGGAATTATCATGTCAGATCCAATTGTTATCGTTTCAGCAGCGCGCACCCCAATGGGTGGCTTTATGGGATGTTTTTCAGGTGTCACTTCGCCAGAGCTTGGTGCGACAGCTATTAAGGCTGCAGTTGAACAAGCAAATTTGTCGACTAGCGATATCGATGAAGTTGTTATGGGGTGTGTTTTACCTGCTGGCTTAAAACAAGCACCAGCGCGTCAAGCGGCCTTAGGTGCTGATTTATCATTATCTACGGTTTGTACCACAATCAATAAAGTATGTGGTTCAGGTATGAAAGCAGCGATGTTTGCACATGATGCACTAGCCGCTGGTAGCATTGACGTAGCAATTGCTGGTGGTATGGAAAGTATGACCAATGCACCTTATATGTTACCTAAAGGTCGTCAAGGCATGCGTATGGGACATAGCCAAGTCATGGACCACATGATGATGGATGGTCTAGAAAACGCATACGATGGCGTGGCAATGGGTTGTTTTGCTCAAGATACCGCTGACCAAGAAAGCTTTACTCGTGAAGACATGGATGAATTTGCGCTTCGCTCTTTATCGCGTGCAAATGCCGCGATTGAATCAGGTGCCTTTCAAAATGAAGTAACGCCAGTGACAGTGAAAAACCGTCGTGGCGACATCGTAGTTGATACCGATGAACAGCCAGGTAACGCACGCCCTGATAAAATTCCGTCATTACGTCCAGCGTTTAAAAAAGATGGAACAATAACCGCGGCAAACTCAAGTTCAATTTCAGATGGTGCAGCGGCACTTGTCATGATGCGTTTGTCACAAGCAGAAAAGCGTGGTTTAACGCCGTTATGTAAAGTAGTTGGTCATGCAACACATGCTCAAGAGCCAGCAGAATTTACCGTTGCTCCTGTTGGCGCAATGAACAAGTTATTAGACAAAGTAAACTGGCAAGTTTCAGACGTAGATTTGTTTGAGATCAATGAAGCATTTGCCATGGTTACTATGTTATCGGTGAAAGCGTTATCTTTAGATATTGACAAAGTAAATGTTAATGGTGGTGCTTGTGCACTAGGCCATCCAATTGGCGCGAGTGGCGCACGTTTAATTGTCACGCTTGTTCACGCATTGAAAAACCGCGGCCTTTCAAAAGGTGTTGCCTCTTTATGTATTGGTGGCGGTGAAGCAACAGCAATCGCTGTCGAGATGCTATAAAAGTACTCAACAATAAATAACACAAATTAAATTATTACAACTGCTTGTGCTTTAAACAAAAATAATAAATCTAAAGCACAAGCCTATCTCTGGTGTAACTTCGGTTACACGATTTAGTAAGGAACTCTTGTGAATTTTGAATTAACTGAAGATCAGAAAATGTTTGCCGATATGGCAAAGCAGTTTGCTGATGCTGAATTCGCGCCGCATGCCGCAAAGTGGGATGCTGAGCATATCTTTCCAAAAGACGTTATCGCACAAGCTGGTGAGCTTGGTTTATGTGGGCTGTACTCTCCTGAAGAGGCTGGTGGCCTAGGTTTATCACGTCTCGATTCTTCTATAATTTTTGAACAATTAGCAATGGGTTGTACCGCAACCACAGCCATGATGACCATTCATAATATGGCGACATGGATGCTAGCAACGTGGGGCAAGCAAGCACTAAAAGATACATGGTGTCCTGGTTTGGTTTCAGGTCAACAGTTGGCTTCATATTGTTTAACCGAACCGGGTGCAGGCTCTGATGCAGCTTCCTTGCGCACAACAGCTAAAAAGCAAGGCGATTTTTATCATGTAAATGGTGCCAAAATGTTCATCTCAGGCGCGGGTGAAACTGATATGCTTGTTGTGATGGTGCGCACGGGCGGTGAAGGCGCAAAAGGTATTTCTGCGTTAGCAATACCAGCTGACAGTGACGGCGTTATTTATGGCAAAGCCGAAGAAAAGCTAGGTTGGAACGCTCAACCAACAAAACTGATTACGTTTGATAATGTAAAAGTGCCCGTAGGCAACTTGTTAGGCGAAGAAGGCGAAGGCTTTAAAATAGCGATGAAAGGCCTTGATGGCGGCCGTATTAATATCGCTACCTGTTCGATTGGTACCGCACAACAAGCATTAAATACTGCTAAAGAATATATGCAAGAGCGTGAGCAGTTCGGCAAACCCATTGCCGCGTTTCAAGGGATGCAATTTAAACTAGCTGACATGGCAACGCAATTGGTCGCAGCACGTCAAATGGTGCGCTTAGCGGCCTTTAAGTTAGATAATAATGATCCTGAAAAAACTGCATATTGCGCAATGGCTAAGCAATTTGCGACTGACGTTGGTTTTCAAGTTTGTGATGCGGCGCTGCAAATACATGGTGGCTACGGTTATATCAAAGAATACCCCCTTGAAAGACATTTCAGAGACGTTCGTGTGCATCAAATTTTAGAAGGCACCAATGAAATTATGCGTGTCATTATTGCGCGTAGATTATTAACTGAAGGCGCTGGTGAGTTAATTTAGGAACAATCATGTCAGAATTTTTAAAAGTAGAAAAACAAAATCATACGGCAGTTATCACCTTTAATAATCCGCCTGCTCATACCTGGACTGCACAAAGCTTAACTGATTTGAAAAATATCGTATTAGCGCTTAACGAAGATAAAAATATATATGCACTTGTTGTAACTGGCGACGGTGAAAAGTTTTTCTCAGCCGGTGCTGATTTAAATGTTTTTGCTGGTGGCGACAAGCAAGTAGCAAGAGATATGGCAGAAGTGTTTGGTCAAGCATTTGAAACATTATCGTCGTTTAGGGGGGTATCAATAGCTGCGATTAATGGCTACGCAATGGGCGGTGGCTTAGAAGTGGCGCTAGCTTGTGATATTCGCATTGCTGAAACACATGCTCAGATGGCGCTTCCTGAAGCAACTGTAGGATTATTGCCTTGTGCCGGTGGCACGCAGAACCTCCATATTCTAGTTGGCGAAGGCTGGACAAAACGCATGATTTTATGTGGAGAACGCATAAAGGCAGAAAAAGCTCTACAAATTGGCTTAGTTGAAGAAGTTGTTGAATCAGGTGAAGGTTTAACGGCTGCATTAACCCTTGCTTCGAAAGTTGCTAAACAAAGCCCAGTTGCTGTAACTGCGTGTAAAGAACTTATCCAAATGAATCGTTCAATGCCAATCGCAGATGCGTTGCCAAAAGAGCGCGATGCTTTTGTTGATTTATTTGATAGTGAAGATCAAAAAGAAGGGGTTAATGCCTTCTTAGAAAAACGCGCCGCAATTTGGCAAAACAAGTAGGGCAATCTCATGACAGACGTCGTTCTTTTTGAAGAAATTATCTGTAACAACGATAAGAAAATCGGGGTTGCAACCTTAAACTCACCGAAATCGCTAAATGCCTTAAGCGGCGATATGATTGATTTATTATACCCGCAACTTCAAGCTTGGCACGAAGATAAAGCCATAGCAGCTGTGATGTTGCAAGGTGCAGGTGAAAAGGCCCTTTGCGCCGGTGGTGATATTGTAAAACTCTATAACGATATGAAGGAAGCTGATGGTGACTTTAGCCCATCAATAGAAAGCTACTTTACCCGTGAATATCAGCTCGATTACCTCATTCATACCTACTCAAAACCATTTATTGTTTGGGGACACGGTATTGTCATGGGGGGCGGCTTAGGTTTAATGGTTGGCGCAAGTCACCGTGTGGTAACCGAAAGCTCTCGCATTGCTATGCCAGAAATTAGTATCGGGCTATACCCAGATGTTGGTGGTACTTGGTTTTTAAATCGTATGCCTGAAAATTGTGGTTTGTTTTTAGGTTTAACCGGTGCCTCAATTAATGCTTCAGATGCTAAATACACAGGTATGGCTGATTTCTACATACCATCTGAGCAAAAGCAAAACCTTGTTGATACCTTAAAGGCTATTAACTGGGGTGATACAACGGCGCTTAATCATGAAAAACTAAATGATGCGATGCGAGAAATCGAGCATCTGCACATTAATGCAATGCCGCCAACTTTTGTAAAAACCAACCAAGCACTGATTAATAAAGTGACCAACGCTGGTGAACTTAGCGAAATTGTTGATGCCATTATTAGCGTACAAGTAGAAGATAAGTGGTTTAACAAAGCGCAGAAGTCATTAAAGCATGGTAGTGCGATAAGTGCTCATTTGGTTTATCAGCAATTAATTCGCGCTGAAAAACTGACTTTAGCGCAGTGTTTCAGAATGGAGCTATCTTTATCCGTTAAATGTGGTCAGTACGGTGAATTTCAAGAAGGTGTGCGTGCACTGCTTATCGATAAAGACTATCAGCCAAAATGGCGCAATTCAGATATAAGCAGTGTCGAACCACAAACAATTGATTGGTTCTTTGAGTCTAAATGGCAAAATGAAGAACACCCGCTAGCACAACTTGGCGCATAGCAGTTAAGAATTTTAAGGAATTATCATGGCAAAAATTGCATTTATTGGATTAGGAAATATGGGCGGCCCAATGGCTGCGAATTTATTGAAAGCTGGCCACGCGGTTACAGTCTTCGATTTATCTAAGGACGCGGTTGAAATATTAGTAGGGCAAGGCGCTACTACACAATCAACAGCGCAAGAATGTGTTAAGGGCGCTGAGTTTGTTATTTCAATGCTACCTGCAGGTAAACACGTATCTTCTGTGTACCTAGGGAATGATGGTTTAATTAATCATATTGCGCCTGGCTCTCTTGTTATTGATTCATCAACAATTGATGGTTTAACGGCAAAAACTGTTGGTCAAGCACTAGAAAATAAAGGGATTCGCTTTATCGATGCGCCTGTATCAGGTGGTGTTGGCGGTGCAACAGCTGGTACATTAAGTTTTATGGTTGGTGGTGAACTAACGCAGTTTGAACGCGCTAAGCCGATTTTAGAAAATATGGGTAAAAACATTTTTCACGCTGGCGATTTAGGCGCAGGCCAAGTGGCAAAAGTGTGTAATAACATGTTGTTATCTGTATTAATGGTTGGCACGTCTGAGGCATTGCAGCTTGGTATTTCAAATGGCTTAGATCCGAAAGTACTGTCAGATATTATGAGTAAGTCATCTGGTAGCAACTGGACTTTAGATGTATATAACCCATGTCCTGATGTGATGGAAAATGTCCCGTCATCTAATGACTATCAAGGTGGTTTTATGGTTGATTTGATGGCAAAAGATTTAGGCTTAGCGATGGATACAGCGGTGAGCAGTCAGTCATCTACCCCTATGGGGGCGTTAGCCCGTAGCTTATACGCAATGCATGCTGCTGCAGGTAATGGCGCGAAAGATTTCTCAAGTATCTTTAACGCGTTTGGGCATAAAGAAAGTAAATAGGAACAATTAATGAACGTAGAAAACAAAACAATTGTCATCACTGGTGGTGGCCAAGGTTTAGGTCGAGCAATGGCACTTAACTTAGCTACCTACGGTGCTAAGTTCGCATTGATTGATCTCAATGAAGAGTTATTAGCTCAAACGGTAGCATTGATTGAAGAGCAAGGTGCAACGGCAAAATATTATGTTTCAAACGTTACTGTTGAGCTGGAGGTAGAAACAACCTTCAAACAGGTAATGGAAGATTTCGGTTCGATTGACGTCTTGATTAACAACGCTGGCATTTTGCGTGACGGCTTATTATTAAAAGCTAAAGACGGCCAAGTTGTTAAAAAAATGCCACTAGAGCAATTTCAGTCGGTCATTGACGTCAACCTAACGGGTGTTTTCCTTTGCGGTCGTGAAGCTGCTGTTCATATGGTCGAAAATGACACCGAAGGCGTTATCATTAATATGTCGTCAATTGCCCGCAACGGTAATATGGGGCAAACAAATTACGCAGCGTCAAAAGCAGGCGTCGTTGCAATGACAGTGACTTGGGCACGTGAACTTGGTCGTCACGGTATTCGTGTTGGTGCTATAGCCCCGGGTGTTATTCGTACAGCGATGACAGACGCGATGAAGCCAGAAATGCGAGAACGCTTAGAGAAAATGAAACCTGTAGGGCGTTTAGGTGAAGCTAACGAAATTGCGCACACAGTGAAGTACATTTTAGAGAATGATTTCTTTACTGGTCGTGTGGTTGAAATCGACGGCGGTTTATCAATGTAAAGGTAGCGTTTTATAACGTTAGATATCAAAGACGAGCTAAGCTCGTCTTTTTTGTTAGAATACTTGACCAAATTATCCCAAAGCGATGAACGAACATGCACTCGCTTAAAATCGCGTAAATAATAACAGTATCTAATTATCTCAACGTGTCTTTATCGAAAATCAGACATTTGATAGACAAGTTGATAAATCAACAGGTATCTAAATTAAGTAACATTTGGCCGTTTGGCTTTGTGGAGACACAACTTTATCAACATCGGGTGAATCGTCAGGAAAGGCTATAGCATATATATAGTGATAGTTCCTAACGAAAAGCTGGTTGTAATTAATACGATTTACAACGTTTTCTGTAGGTTTTGTTTGTTAATTAATCAAACGAGCAATTAAAACAAAATAAGTGTTGACGCTGAGAATAAAATCCCTAAAATGCGCATCCACTTCAACGGAGCAGCGTTAAGCTACTCGATGTAAGTAAACTCAATAAATAGCGAAAAGGCTATTTATTCTTTCATTAGGTAATGAAAGGCTTGTTTTGATATGTTTAGTTAAGTTATTGATTTACTAAACACCAACAAAACTTACGAAAACAGGCTCTTGTCAAAACAAGAAAAAAGTTTTCAAAAAGTGTTGACATCAAAACTGAGAAGCGTAGAATGCGCATCTCGCTTCGGGGCAACGGCCACTACGGTCTGTAACGAAGTTAACAAGCGGTCTAACAACGAATGTGATTGTTAGCTCGCGCCGAACAAAGCGTTCATCCATGAACGGTTCGGCATACCTACCTCGTGTAGGCATCTTTAACAATTAGTTATCATGCAATTTGTGTGGGCACTCACATTAGTA
>NZ_BSSU01000001.1 GCF_030161415.1 Thalassotalea eurytherma | reverse complement strand
TGTTTAGTTTTACTATCGTTAACTAAACTTATCAAAACACTGCTTTGGGTCTACCCCGAAGAAGTGGAGCGCATTTTAGAGATTTTTGACGACACGTCAACAACTAATTTGAATTAATTTACTGTTCGGTCACTTTCTATACAAACCGCATAAATAAAGCGCTGTAAGTGTTTGATCTTTGTCTTTAGATACGAAAATAGGGTTAGAGTAACAATTTACTCTAACCCTATTTAAATAAGATACTATGGTTTTTTTATCGCTATACGATGAAAATAAACTAGCTTTTCTCGCGTTCGATCGCTCGATATGCAATATCAGTACGATACATAACATTATCCCAAGAAACTTGATCAAGTAATTGGTATGCCTTTTCCTGTGCTTGCGTTACCGATTCACCAAGTGCCGTAGCACATAAGACACGACCACCTGCCGTCACTACATTGCCATCAACTAATTTCGTTCCAGCATGGAATACTTTAGCATCTTGAGCTTGGTTTGTTTCTAAGCCTGAAATCACATCACCTTTATTATAACTTCCTGGGTACCCGCCTGCGGCCATTACAACGCCAACAGCTGCACGCTCATCAAAGGTAATATCAGCGACATCTAACTTTTGTTGGCAAGCAAGGATACATAGTTCAGTTAAATCTGATTGCAAACGCATCATAATAGGCTGTGTTTCAGGATCACCAAATCGGCAGTTATACTCGATAACCTTCGGTGTACCATCTGAAGTGATCATTAAGCCAGCATATAAAAAGCCAGTATAAGGAGCACCTTCTTTTGCCATACCTTCAACCGTAGGCATAATTACTTCATTCATAGCGCGTTGATGAATTTCTTTTGTCACAACTGGCGCTGGTGAATATGCCCCCATACCACCTGTATTCGGACCTTTATCTTCGTTATATGCACGTTTATGATCTTGGCTAGTAGCAAATGGCAATACATTTTTACCGTCAACCATTACGATAAAGCTTGCTTCTTCGCCTTCTAAAAATTCTTCAACAACGACACGGTGACCTGCATCTCCAAATGCGTTACCAGCAAGCATATCTTTAATTGCTGATTCTGCTTCTTCTAATGTCATCGCAACAATAACACCTTTACCCGCTGCTAAACCGTCAGCTTTAACAACAATAGGCGCACCCTTTTCGCGAACATACGCTAGTGCAGGCTCAATTTCAGTAAAGTTTTGATAGTCTGCAGTTGGAATTTGATGACGCGCTAAAAAGTCTTTAGTAAAAGATTTAGAGCCTTCAAGTTGTGCTGCTTTGGCATTAGGACCAAAAATCATCAAACCTTGAGCCGTGAACGCATCAACTACACCATCTACAAGTGGTTGCTCAGGGCCAACAATTGTAAGGTCAACATTTTGCTCTTTGGCAAAAGCAACTAATGCATCGTTATCAGAGATATCTAAGTTAACGTTCGTTAATTTAGGTTCAGTTGCTGTTCCTGCATTACCAGGGGCAACAAATACTTCATTAACTTGAACTGATTGAGCAGCTTTCCATGCAAGCGCATGTTCACGACCACCACTACCAATAACTAAAACTTTCATTAAGATTTCCTAAATATTTAAAACAAAAAAGAAGCCACGCAGAGCTTCTTTGATATAAAGCATTCTTTTATTGTTTAACAAACTTCAGTGTCATGCGATCACTTTCACCGATTGCTAGATACTTTGCCTTGTCTTCATCACCTAATCGTAAAACAGGTGGTAAAGTCCAAACACCTTTTGGATGATCCGCTGTATCTTTTGGGTTGGCGTTCACTTCACTTTGGTCAGCTAACTTGAAACCCGCTTTTTCGGCTAATTCAATCGTCAATGATTCAGGGAAATAACCAGTGCGTTGGTTATCAGCCCAGTTCTGGGTTGCAGGCATTCTATGCTCTACCACGCCTAATACACCACCGACTTTAAGCGCTTTGTTAGCATCAGCAAACATCATAGCCACGCCATCTTCACCCCAATTGTGTAAATTGCGGAATGTTAACACCATATCGGCTGTGCCTTCAGGTGCGATCATGTTCTCGCTGCGCGGTGTAAAGTTAGTTAGTTCAACTTCACTAAAGACTTCATCGCTTGCCATTTTTTTCACTAAACGACGGCGTGATAAACTGTAGTAATTTTCTTCATCTGTATCTGGGTAATGAGCACCATAAAGTTTACCTTTACCTTTAAGTGCAGGGGCTAGAATCTCAGTATACCAGCCACCACCAGGTGCCATTTCAACAACCGTCATTGTTGGTTCAAAACCAAAAAATATTAGGGTTTCAATAGGGTGACGGTAAACATCTCTCGCTTTGTTTTTATCACTACGATGATCACCGGCAGTTGCTTGGGTTAAGGCAAGCATCGCTTGTGACCTTTGCTTAGTTGCTTCTTCTACCTCAGATTTAACTGCTTCAACTTGCTCAACAAGATCAGCTGATCGTTCTTCTTTTACAGGGGTTTGAATGTCTTCTTTGCTTTCAATCGCTTTTACATCTGTTGTTTGTTCTACTGGTGTTACTTCATTATTTGAAGTTGGCTGTTCTTGACGCACGACGAACCAATAAACAAGTGTAATAGCAATAACGGCAATGATTATTTTTTTTGTTGTAGACATAGTCTTTCCATTACTTAAAAAGTTATAACAGTTTATAGCAGATTTCTGGAAGATGTTCAGCGCAATTGATGAACTGACAAACAAGAGAAAACATAGTAATTCGCTTGTTTGCCAGTAATTCCCTTAAATTAAAATAAGGAATTAGTGATTGAAATGACGCATACCGGTGAATACCATTGCGATACCGTGCTCGTCTGCAGCGGCAATAACTTCATCGTCACGCATTGAACCACCCGGTTGGATAACTGCAGTAATACCAGCAGCTGCTGCCGCATCTAAACCATCTCGGAATGGGAAGAATGCATCAGAAGCCATCACGGAACCTTTAACTTCAAGGTTTTCATCAGCGGCTTTAATACCAGCAATTTTAGCAGAATATACGCGGCTCATTTGACCTGCACCAACACCAATTGTCATGTTGTTTTGTGCATAAACAATTGCGTTAGACTTCACGTATTTTGCTACTTTCCAACAAAATTGTAAGTCACGTAATTCATCTTCAGTTGGTTGGCGCTTTGTCACAACTTTTAATTCGTCTTGTGTCACTTTACCTTGGTCACGATCTTGAACAAGTAAACCACCGTTAACACGTTTGAATGCAAAACCTGTTGTTTGTGTTGTCCATTGACCACACGTTAATAAACGCACATTTGGTTTCGCTGCAACAATTTGCTCTGCTTCTTTAGAAACGCTTGGTGCAATAATCACTTCAACGAATTGGCGAGAAATAATCGCTTCGGCAGTATCGGCATCGAGTTCACGGTTAAATGCGATAATGCCACCAAATGCTGAAGTCGGATCAGTTTTAAACGCTTGCTCGTATGCACCAAGGATATTCTCACTAATCGCCACACCACACGGATTTGCGTGTTTAACGATTACACATGCTGGTTCATCAAATTCTTTTACACACTCTAATGCAGCATCTGTATCAGCAATGTTGTTGTACGACAATGCTTTACCTTGAAGTTGAGTTGCTGTAGCAACTGACGCTTCTTCTGGCTGTGCTTCAACATAAAATGCCGCGTCTTGGTGAGAGTTTTCACCGTAACGTAAATCTTGCTTTTTAATGAATTGACTATTGAAGGTACGTGGGAATTTGTTCTTTTCTTCAAACGATGGCGCTTGCTCTTCTATGCCATGTGCAGCAAGCATTTGACCAAAGTAATTAGCAATCATACCGTCGTAACTTGCAGTATGCTCGTATGCAGCAATCGCAAGGTCAAAACGTGTATTGTAGGTTAAAGAATCTTGATTTGCGTCCATCTCTGTAATAACACGATCGTAATCGTGAGCATTTACAATAATGGTAACGTCTTTATGGTTTTTTGCTGCTGCGCGAACCATCGTTGGACCACCGATATCAATGTTTTCGATAGCATCTTCTAAACGACAATCGTCTTTCGCAACTGTATTGGCAAACGGATACAAGTTAACAACAACCATATCAATCGCACTGATATTGTTCTCACCCATAACGACTTCATCCATACCACGGCGAGCTAAAATGCCACCATGTACTTTAGGGTGAAGGGTTTTTACACGACCATCCATAATTTCAGGGTGACCTGTGTAATCTGAAACTTCTGTGACTTTGATGCCATTTTCGGCAAGCAATTTGGCTGTACCGCCAGTTGATAAAATATCAACACCCTTTTGAGCAAGTTTTTGGGCGAATTCTACAATACCAGTTTTATCCGACACGCTAAGTAGTGCGCGTTTAATTGGGCGAGGGGTATCCATGTTATTTAGTTTACCTTTAACAATAATTTTGGTCTGGCCTGTGACACATATCCTTGGCTACTTTCCTAGCAATGTAGCTCCTAGCTACATATCTTGTTGACCTACATACTAACCATTTGGACAACATTTTAACTTTCCATAAGTAAAAAAGCACCCTAGGGTGCTTTTTTATGGCAGGTATTCCTGCGAATTTTTAGTTCATGCCGTATTTCTTTAACTTCTTACGTAAAGTACCACGGTTAATGCCTAATAAGTTAGCTGCTCTTGTTTGGTTACCACGAGTATACTTCATAACTTCTTCTAACATTGGTGCTTCAATTTCTGAAAGCACTAACTCGTACATATCGTCTACATCATTACCATTTAATTGTGATAAGTAATTGCTGATCGCCATTTTAGCTTGAGAGCGTAACGGAGACGCCTCAGTCTGAGTTTGTAAGTTACCAGTAACGAATGGAGAGGAAATATTTTGTTCAAACATAAAGTTCAGACTCTTTCTAAGTTAAATTATCAAAATACTGATTTAATAGCGCCAACTGTTCTTCAGTGGACTCTAAGCCATTAAACCTTGATCGAAACGTTTTGTCTTTGTCATGCGATTGCATATACCAAGACACATGTTTACGGGCTATTCGTAGCCCCATAAAATCACCATAAAAGCGGTGTAATTCCTTCACGTGCTCAATTAATATGGTTCGCACCTCATCCATATCTGGTGCCGGTAAATAAGTACCATTTGCAAGGTAGTGGTTAATCTCTCGAAAAATCCATGGTCGACCTTGTGCTGCGCGTCCAATCATAACGGCGTCTGCGCCGGTATATTCCAGAACAAACTTTGCTTTCTCTGGGTCTGTAATGTCACCATTAGCTACCACGGGAATATCAATTGCTTGCTTAATCGCTTTAATGGTTTGGTATTCAGCCTCACCTTTATAAAAATCACAACGTGTTCTACCGTGAACAGCAAGTGACTGTATGCCATTAGCTTGAGCAATTTTAGCAATTTCAACGCCATTACGAGTGCTTTCACACCAGCCAGTACGTATTTTTAAAGTTACCGGAACATCAACAGCGTCGACAACTGATTTAACAATTGCTTCAACTAATGAAGGCTCTTTTAAAAGCGCTGAACCCGCTAACTTCTTATTCACTTTTTTTGCTGGGCACCCCATATTGATATCAATAATTTGGGCACCATTTTCAACATTTACCTGAGCTGCAAAAGCAAGTTCTTGCGGATCCGATCCAGCAATTTGTACTGAACGAATACCGGCTTCACTTGTGTGCACCATACGCTTTTTAGATTTCTCGGTATGCCATACTTTTGGATTTGCCGAAACCATCTCGGATACTGCTAAACCCGCACCTAATTGACAGCATAAGCGTCTAAAAGGTTGATCAGTGATCCCTGCCATTGGGGCAAGAAAAACATTACTTGGTAAGCTGTATGAACCTATTTTCACGTTGGTGTTTTTTTGAGCTCTTGGTCAAAAGGGCGCACAGTTTACGTGTTTTTTTTAAGATTGAAAAGGATAGAAATTGAACAAAAAGCAATTTTTTCACGCTTTTTGATATTGACATTTGACAAATTATTTAATCGTGCAAAATTTAAGCACTAGCTACCAAACTCTGCACGAAAATAAAAGTAAAAAATTAGTGGGATTTAGTGTCTTTTTCCCGATAAACGTACCCAATCTTCTTGCACTGCAACTGGATCCATGTCACACCATTGACTGTATATTTCTACCAGTCCTTGTGCTTGATCTTCTAAAACACCCGATAGAGCTAACAACCCTTTGTCTCCAACATAGGCGGTAATTGTTGGCGCTAATTCACGCAATGGCCCTGCAAGAATATTTGCAACCACAACATCTGCAGTCATCGTCGGTTGATCTTTTGGTAGATAAAGCGCTAATCGATCTTCTACGCCATTGCGTTTTGCGTTTTCTTTACTAGCTTGCAATGCTTGTGGATCTATATCTATACCTATCACCTTTTTAGCACCAAGCTTCAATGCTGCTAGAGATAAAATACCTGAACCGCAGCCAAAATCGACAACCGTTTTACCGGTTAAATCTAGACCGTCTAACCAAGTCAAACATAATGCGGTTGTTGGGTGGGTACCGGTGCCAAAGGCAAGCCCGGGATCAAGCATCACATTTACAGCGTTAGGCTCAGGTACTTCTCGCCAGCTAGGGCAAATCCACAATCGCTCACCAAACTTCATTGGATGGAAATTATCCATCCATTCTCGCTCCCAGTCTTTGTCTTCAAGTTGCTCTAACTTATAGGCCATGTCTTTTTTGTCTGGGTGAATACCTTGTAAGTAGCTTATTACCTTGTCCATATCATGGCTTGCATCAAACAACCCCATGACAACGGTGTTATGCCAATAGATAACTTCGTCACCAGGCAAAGGTTCATATATCGGGGTATCTTTCGCATCAATAAACGTTACCGCTTGGGAGCCAGCGGCCATTAGCCATTCACTATACTTTTCAGCCGTTTCTTCATTAGCGCTTAATCTAAGCTGTATCCAAGGCATGGGTTTTCCAATAAAACAAATTTCCTATAGTTTATACCAATTTCGACTACAGAATCACTATTACCTGCGACGCAAGACCTGTAAAATTGTGATGAATTGGCACTATTAAGCAATTAAATATCGTCTCTATTGCATTTTTAGCCTGATGTCAGTCAAATGAACTAGCTGATGGAGAATAGTATGCTTGATTTATTACCTGATTTATTTGACAAATACCCTAACCAATTACGCTTAGCTAACGTACCTTTTATCGACTTTGGCGCAAAAACATGCTTTTTTGGTGAAATAGTTACCATTGATTGCTTTAATGACAATTCTAAAGTAAAAGAATTATTGGCCACATCCGGCCAAGGTAAAGTGCTAGTAGTTGATGGTCATGCTTCAATGAATAGAGCCCTATTAGGAGACATGATTGCTGAAAGTGCCGTAAAACACGATTGGCAAGCGGTGATCATTAATGGATGCATTCGTGACGCAGGAACTATTGGTACATTAGATATTGCAGTCAAAGCATTGGGTACTTGTCCCATTAAGACCGAAAAGCTCGGCCAAGGTCAAACAAACATAAGCCTGCACTTTGCTGGTTTAACATTTGTCCCAGGTCAATACATTTATGGTGATAAAAATGGTATCGCTGTAAGTGACAAACTACTCATAATATAAAGGAATAACATGCGCTACTTCCCCGTGTTTCTAACCGCTAAAAAATTGAACATTATGATCATTGGTGGCGGTGAAGTGGCAGCGCGTAAAATTGAGTTAATGTTAAAATGCACCGCTAACATTACTGTAGTTTCTGCCCATTGTTCAGATATGGTGTCTCGATTAATTCATACTGAGAATTTACATTGGCTTCGTGAAAATTACCGGCCGGGGCTAATGGACGATTGCAATATCGTTATCGCAGCAACTGACGATGAAGCCGTTAACAAATCTGTTTATGAAGAAGCTCAGTCACTAGGTATTTTAGTTAACGTTGTCGATCAACCTGAGCTATGTGACTACATTACGCCATCGATTATTGACAGAGACCCTATGCTCGTTGCGATTTCAAGCTCAGGAAGCTCGCCAGTCTTAGTGCGAATGCTTCGGGAGCAAATTGAAAAGACACTGCCACAAGCCTACGGTCGTTTAGCGGAATTTGGCTATAAATTTCGCGATCATGTTAAAGCCCGTATCAAAGGGGTCAGAAATAGACGGCTTTTTTGGGAGCAAGTGTTTCAGGGAGATATTGGTGAAAAGATACTAAATCATCAAACACAGTCGGCAGAATTAACCTTTATCAGTCGTTTAAAAGACAGCAAAATGTCGTCATTAGGCAGCATTACCTTTATTCATACAAAAGAAGGTAACCCCGATCACTTAACGTTGAAAGCACACCGAGCACTGCAATTTGCTGATGCGGCTTTTTATGATGAGAATGTAAATCCAGATTTTATCGAATATGTGCGCCGCGATGCCGATAAATTCCCACAGGATATTCCAAGTACGACTATTATTAACTATCAGCATGCCCTTGAGTTAGCTGAAGCGGGTCAAAAGGTTATCTATTTATTATCTGGCTACCAAGAATTACCTAAAAACCTTGCCTATCAATCAAGCGACATTACTAAAGTAGAACTCGTTAACGGTGACTAACGCTTTTTCGATACCAATTGACTATCGGTAACGCTGAAACGCCATGCAAAATAATACTGAGAAAAACAGTTAATACTATTATCGCGATTGGGTACTGATAACCTTCTCTAGATACCGTCGCGATAAATATCAGCAAGTAAAGTATTGATGCAATGCCACGCGGACCAAACCAAGCGTAAATACATTGCTCTTGCCAATCGACTTTACTACCAATTAAGCTGACAAAGACAGGTAGCATTCTAACCAGGGTTAAACTCAACAGCGCATATAACAATGCGTTCAAATCCCAATATTCAAAGGAATAGGGAACCATCACAAAGCCAAATAATAAAAAGACAAACAGCGTTAATTGTTGCCCTTCCGCCTCACCAAACTCCTGAATACGTAAACGAATTGTATGATTTTGAACACCAAAAAAGTAGCCACAAACAAACGCAGCGATAAAGCCATTACCATGAACAACCTCAGCAACACAGTACGCGAGAATAGGTAATGCAAGAGAGCATAAGCTTTGGTATACCGGTGCCATCCATTGTTTAATTGCTGACTTTTCGACATATTTTCCGCCAAACCAACCAATAAGGCCACCAACGATTGGTCCTAAGATCAATTGTGTGGCAATAAACAGCAACCAGGTCATTTCACTATTATTAACCACCTCACCACTAATAATCGCAATGCAAATAACGATTGCCGGTAAACTAATACCGTCATTCAGACCACTTTCCACACTGATATTTTGCTTAATACGTTCAGGCAAGAGTGGAGACTTGATTAACGACTGGCCAAGCGCAGCGTCGGTTGGCGTTAGCATCAAGGCAACCAGAGCGATAATCGCCAAGGATAAGGAGTCAAACATGAGATAACCAACAAAAAAACCACTGATTGCAGTAAGCGGTAAGCCAATTATCAATAATCGCGAACCAACACTCGAGGGGCCATTTTTTAAATGTTTATGGTTTATTTCCGAAGCATCAACAAATAACACAATAATTAAGGTTAACTCAGCAAGCAACTTAACCGGTGTGGCTAGTTGCCCATAATCACTTGGCTCTCCATTAAACAAACTAAGTGACACACCAACGAAGGTGAAAAACATCGGTCCGGTTAAGAAAAAGCTTTCACTGACTTTAGATACACTGCCGTAAAGCAGCATTAATAGGGCGCAAATTATAACGACAACGTGCATTTCCATATGATCGAAGGAACAATTGGGTAATAGATAAACTTTATCGTTAATTACTTAAAAGTAAATAAAGAATTGTTGCCTAAGTATTTTTGGCGGAGGTTTAGGTACTTTTCCGATTGAACAAATTCGTATAGTTCTCGATCGAAGTCTTCTTGAATGGCCTCTTCTTTAAAAAGGATATGAACGTCAGTGGGTTCGAAGATCGCTTCGACATGAAATTCGTCAATATTCATCACGCCATAAAGTTTCGTATTGAGTAACAACTTTTCGTTTCTTGCATGTTCTGTTGGCGTATAAAGTGCTCGATGCCCGGTCTTTTTCAAGACTGCATCAACAAGCTCTAGCTGATAGCCAGTTTTAAAGTCGTTATAAATATAGGGCAGTTTTGTTTGGCCCACAGCTAAATTAACGTCTTTAGCTTTGAGCTAAAATAAGCTGATAATTAATTGCTACAACTAAAACACAAAAGGTACTTGTTGCAAAAGTTATCATAGTGCATAGATTACACACACCACTGTTCAACCAGTTATGATAGATTGTAATTTTAGGTATTTAATTGCTTTTGATTGAATTTATGAAGCAAATACCGTATCTATGGTAGTTCTGCATTAAAGAGTTTTAACTTAAGGAATCTGAATGAAGCGCGTTTTTTGTTTACTGTTTGCGATTTTAAGCATATCAGTAAACGCCAAAGAACAAGCGGGACAAATTTTCGAACAATTAGCCCCCTCTCTTTATCAAATTAAAATAATTGAATTAGTCAGTGGTGAGAAAGCGACTATTGGCTCTGCATTCCAAATAACGAAGGGCGGCTTAATTGCCACCAACTATCATGTTGTTTCTGGCTATGCTCGTCACCCTGAAAAATATAAAATGGAATATTTAGATAACGACGGCAATAAAGGCGAGTTATCTTTAGAAAGTGTAGATATCATCAATGATTTAGCTTTAGTCAAAAAGCTTGATGATGAAGTTTCTCAAAATCCTATTTTTGAAATATCACAACAAGCACCACTTAAAGGTGAAGAGCTTTTTTCTTTAGGTAATCCACATGATTTAGGTATGATTGTGGTGCCTGGTACCTACAATGGTTTATTGCCAGACTCATTCACCGACAAAATTCATTTCACGGGTTCAATAAATTCAGGTATGAGTGGTGGTCCTGTAGTCAATGGCGACCTCAAAGTTGTTGGCATTAATGTAGCGACCTCAGGTAATTCAATCGGTTTTTTAATTCCACACGACAAACTGCAAGCCCTATATAATGAATACCTTGTCGAGCCACCTACTGACATCACAGGCCAAATAGCTCAGCAACTTAAGGCTCACCAAGCGAAGTTAATTGAAGAGGTGCTCGTAAGCAATTGGTTACAAAAACCGTTAGGTAAAGGCTCAATTCCAACAATTGATGCGCCCTTTATTAGATGTTGGGGTGACTCGAACGCCGATAAAGAAAGTGCACTTTTATTATCTGCTGTTGCAAGTTGCTCGTTGGAAGATAACACCTATATTGAAAATAACTTTTTCACAGGTCATTTAGTGATGGAGTATCGTTACCTTTCTGCTAAAGATATTAGTGATACAAAATTCTACCACCTTTATAATCAAAAAATATTAAGTGCGCGCGCATACAACAAAGTACAAAAAGACGATGTCACAGAATTTAGCTGTCAGCACGATATTATCTCACCTGAAAATCAAACCATGACACAAAAAGCTGTTTTTTGTGCACGTGCGTATAAAGATTTCCCCGAGCTTTATGATGTGATTTATTTATCAGCATCTGTTGATAAAAACCAACAAGCGCTGATTAGCAACTTTACGTTATCAGGAGTAAAACAAGAAAGTGCATTCGCTTTTATGGAAAAGTTTATTGAGGCGGTAGCATGGCAGTAATCGTAGTAGAACAAATTAATCGCGGTAAAAAACTGATTTGTCGTGACCGCTTTGAATCAGACAGCGTTGAAATAGGACGTAGTTACCAAAATGACATCATTATTGATGATCCACATATTTGCCCAGAACACTTAAACATTCAATTTGATGGCGAGCATTGGGTCGTTCATGATCAAGATTCACTCAATGGGTCTTTCTTAGATGAAAGTAAGCAAAATGCAGATAAACACATTTTGCATTCAGGCGACATTATTAGCATTGGTAAAAGCCAGTTAAGAATTGTTTTTCCAGATCACCCTGTCAGTGCTACGGTAAAATTCAGCCCGTTCGAAAGTTTAATTGAGCGCACAAGAAAACCAGTCAGCTTAGTATTTAGTTTAGCTATTTTTACGCTAATGTCTGGCTACTTGTTATACCTAGGAAAGCAAACGGAAGTTACTTTCACGCAAGTATTTGTGCCAGCTATAGGTATGACACTTGGCTTTAGCTTATGGCCAGCAATTATCTCGTTGATTTCTCATTTAACGAAAAACGATGCACGTTATTGGTCTCAAATTGGTATTAGCTTTCTGATTTTTAACTTTTTCTGGTTCAGCGATATCATTGAATATGTATTACATTTCAATTTATCGAGTGCTTGGCCTGTCTCATGGATTACATCACTCTTGCCAATTACCCTAGCGTTCTGCCTATTCTGGCTAAACTGCTACATCGGTTTCCATATGAGCGGTAAAAAACGTGTGATTATTTCAGCGAGTTTATGTTTGCTAATATTCGGTGGCACTTACTTAGTGAGTTTGAGTAACAAACCTGATTTTAGGGATCGCCCCACTTATGATGCAACGATAATGACGCCTAACTTTTTGATTGCTCCTAGCACGCCAGCGAATGAGTTTATTGAAAACGCGAAGCAAGTTTTCGAAAAAGCTGAGAAGAAAAAAGACGAAGATTAGTCACTAAGTAATAAATGAAAAAGGGCTGAGTTCAATGAACTCAGCCCTTTTTTAATGCGTTAAAATGTATCTTATGGCTTTGGAATAAAACCAACCGCTTGATAAACCTTCTCAAGCACTGCATCTGCTCGTAAAGAAGCTTTATGAGCACCATTTCGCATGACGTCATTCATAAACGCACGATCATTCCGGTACTGTGCATAACGCTCTTGAATGGGTTCAATCATCGCAACAACTGCATCTGCTACGTCGCCTTTTAAATGACCGTACATTTTATCTTCATATTCAGGCACTAAGCTTTCTACAGACTTGCCAGTAACACATGATAAAAGTGACAGTAAATTTGATACGCCAGGCTTTTCCTTCACATCAAAGTAAATGCGCGCTTGCTCATCTGAATCAGTCACAGCAGACTTAATTTTCTTACTTATTTTCTTTGGCGTCTCTAATAAGCCAATAAAGTTTTTCGGATTTGCATCAGACTTAGACATTTTCTTAGTCGGCTCTTGCAAGCTCATTACACGCGCACCAAATTCTGGAATATAAGGTTCAGGTACAGTAAAAATGTCACCATAAAGGTTATTAAAACGCGTAGCTACATCTCTTGCTAATTCTAAATGTTGCTTTTGATCGTCACCCACAGGCACTGCATTGGTATTATATAAAAGGATATCTGCTGCCATTAGCACAGGGTATGTAAATAGTCCGGTGTTAATATCTGCACCAGCACGCGTCGACTTATCTTTAAATTGAGTCATACGATTTAGCTCACCCATTTGCGCATAACAATTTAATACCCAACTTAATTGGCTATGAGCTGCGACATGAGACTGCATAAAAATAGTACTTTGCTCTGGATCAACGCCACATGCCATATATAAGGCTAAGGCATCCAAACATGCTTCGTGCAATTCTTTTGGATCTTGACGAACGGTAATCGCGTGTAAATCAACAATAGAGTAATAGCATTCATGGCTTGCCTGCATATCAACCCACTGCTTCAACGCGCCTAAATAATTACCTAGCGTTAAAGAACCAGATGGCTGACAGCCACTTAATACGATTGGTTTTGACATAATTTCCTCAATGGGTATTTAACTTAATTTTTTACGGTAGCTAATTCTGCGCGCATTTTATCGATAACGGCTTTATAGTCTGGCTGCGAGAAAATAGCAGAACCTGCGACAAACATATCGGCGCCTGCCGCGGCTACTTCTGCAATATTATCAACCTTAACGCCACCATCAACTTCTAAACGAATATCATAACCACTATCAACGATGCGCTGTTTGACTTGTCGAAGTTTATCTAACGTAGAAGGAATAAAAGACTGACCACCGAAGCCAGGGTTCACAGACATTAATAAAATAACGTCTAACTTATCCATGACGTGATCTAAGTAATGCAACGAAGTGGCAGGGTTAAAGACTAATCCAGCCTTACAACCACTTTCTTTTATTAATTGTAACGTACGATCAATGTGCTCTGATGCTTCAGGGTGAAACGTAATAATACTTGCACCAGCTTCAGCAAATGCTGGAACAAGTGAATCAACCGGCTTGACCATCAAATGAACATCAATTGGCGCAGTAATGCCGTAATCACGTAATGACTTACAGACCATTGGCCCAAAGGTTAAATTAGGGACGTAGTGGTTATCCATCACATCAAAATGGACGACATCAGCGCCTGCAGCTAACACCTTAGCTGTATCTTCGCCTAGACGAGCAAAATCAGCTGATAAAATAGATGGTGCGATTAAAAATGAAGACATACATTCCCCCTACAATTTTGTGTGCGCTACTTTACCGAAAGCACATCCAATAATGAAGTAATAATACGTAGTTCTTTCGACTATTTTTGCACTTTTTTTGAACAACGCGCACCAGCATGGCGCAAAAAGCATCAATTCCGTAAACTCTACAGTTATCACCACTTACATAAGCTGATGATAATTAACAAATAATTATTTTTATTTTATGATTTTCAACTCAGGCACTGTCTTTGCTGGCATAGTGTTAACAAAAATTTATAATATAAAAACACTTAAGGGTATAACATGAAAAAATCAATTTTATCAGTAGCTTTGTCTACAGTAATAGCAAGTAGTGCGCTAGTTTCAACTCAAGCTTCAGCTGTTGACGGCTTATCTGCAAACGTAGGTTTAACAAGTAACTATTTATGGCGTGGTGTGTCACAAACTGATGACGCTGCTGCGATTTCTGGTGGTATCGATTACGCTTCTGAATCTGGCTTTTATGTGGGTACTTGGGCATCAAACGTAGACTTTGGTGACGCAGCAAGTTACGAGTTAGATTTTTACGCTGGTTTCGGCGGTGAGTTTGGTGAAGGTTTTGGTTATGACGTTGGTTATATTTACTATGCATACCCAGATTCAGCTGAAGTAGATTCAGCAAACGAATATGATTTCGGTGAAGTATACGGTAGCCTTTCATACGGTGCATTCTCTGTATCAGCAAACTACGGTGTTCATGCACAAGATGCGGGTGAACTATTTGAAGATGCATTATACCTAAGTGCTGACGCTGCATTTGAAGTTGCAGACGGTTTAGAGCTTGGTTTACACATTGGTAACTACTCTTTTGATATTGACGGTGCAGACGATTACACAGATTACGGTATAAGCCTAAGCAAAAGTGGTTTCACACTTGCTGTTTCTGACACTGACTTAGATGACGATGACATGAAAGTTGTTATCTCTTACTCAATCGATATCGATTTATAAGTAAGTAAAGCCTCTCATAAAAAAGCAGCCTAATGGCTGCTTTTTTATTGCCTCTTTTTTAGTTTTTTCACACCGCTCCATATAAAAACTAAAATATTTTTTCCTAGATGTAATAAATTGATTATTAGCGCCACTAACTTAAGCAAACAAATACAAGGATAATCAATTTCAAATGGGAAGTGATTTTTATCAACTATCGATATTACCTTACGCCGGTATTATTATTAAAATTTGTCGCGCTTATACAAATAACCAAGAAGACTTTGAAGATTACTACCAAGAAGTTTGCTTGCAAATTTGGCGAAGTAAAGACAACTTTAATCATGATAGTCAGTGGTCTACATGGATTTACCGCGTTTCATTAAACGTTTGTTTAACCTATTTAAAACGTGATTCAAAAAGTAGTCGCCAGCTTGCATCCGATAGCTTACCAGACGAAGTGATTGATGATAGTAAGGCGTTCGTCAATGATGATATTAATGAGCTATACAATGCCATTAAGCATTTATCAGAAACTGATCGCGCCATTATCCTCCTTTATTTAGAAGAAAAATCTTATCTCGAGATCGCCGACATTGTCGGAAGCAGCACCAACAACATCGGTGTGCGTATTACTCGCATCAAAGATAGGCTTAATCAGTTTTTACAGGAAAAGGACTAAACTATGGCTAAATCAATTGAATCAATGTGGAAACAAGGCTTTTTATCGGAAGAGTCACTTTCAGCGCCTAAAATAAATGATCTTTACGGTCGTAAATCACAAAACATCGTTGATAAACTTCAGCGGATGTTCGCCATCAATATTAAAGCGATTGTCATTGGTAGCGTCATTATGCTCATTATGATGACATTGATAGGCGCACCGATTCTTGGTGTATATATGTGCTGTTTATTGGCGCCACTCGTATATATCGCGCAAAAAGAGCTTAATAAAACAAATGGGCTGTCTAAAGGGCAAAGTAGCTATGATTATTTAATAAATTTCAATAACTGGTTACAAAGCTCTATCAAAACTTACGCAAAGTACTATCAATACTTTTACCCTTTGTTATTTCTAGGTATGGCAATACAAGCCCTTGCGAGTAAAGCAGGTGGTAAAATTGTCGATTTGCTATTACTTAAGTTGCCGACATCTTGGGTTATTTTAGGTCAACCCTATTACTTGATCATCGCAATTGTCTTAGTGACCTTGTTAATGATCAAATACGCTGATGCCCTCTACCGACTCGATTTAAATATTGTTTATGGGCGTCAGTTCAAAAAGCTAAAGGAGTTAATCGCCGATATGGAAGAACTCAGAAACGGCTAATAAGTGTATCCACTCAAACAGTGCTCGCCTATCAATAGGTAGGCGAGCATGCTGACAACCCAATGTGCATTTAAACTAATTGCCCAACGGCTTCATTTAACGCTTTGTCTAATTCTGGATTTATCAACACTCGTTTTTCCATATCGAAGTTATCGAAAAAGCTAGGAACAGATAATGATGCTTTTACTTGTGCTGCAAAAAATGGTGCTGAATTTACCGCAGAAGAAAGCACAGAATTAGCGCCTCCTGGTCCAGGTGAAGTCGCTAACATAACCATAGGTTTGTTTTGAAAAACTTTCATATCGATACGTGATGTCCAATCGAATAAGTTTTTATAAGCCGCCGTGTAACTACCATTGTGTTCGGCAAATGAAATGATAATAGCGTCTGCATCACCAATCTTTTTATAAAATTGTTGGGCTAACTTCGGCTGCCCCAATGCTTCTTCACGTTGAGGCGAATAAATTGGCATTTCAAAATCGTTTAAATCTAACGCTTCTACATTTGCCCCTTTAATTAACGATCCCGCATATTTTGCTAATTGTTGATTGATTGAAGTGGTAGAGTTTGTTGCTCCAAATACTAATACGTTCATTATTGCTCTCCTAAACCTAGTTCGTTAATTTCGTTCATTGCAGTAACTTGACGATTTTTAGTATATATTAGCCACAATAAGAGATTAATAACCTAAAAAGACAAACACTGTTTCTATATGACTCATAATAAATTATTCGACGGGATTGTTATTTTTGTTCATGTTGTAAAAAGTGGCGGCTTTTCGGCAGCAGCTAATGATCTTGGCCATTCCACCTCTTTTATCAGTAAAGCACTGAATAAGCTCGAAGCAAAACTTGGCGTGAGATTATTAAATAGAACGACACGCTCTATTAGCTTAACACCTGAAGGCAAACTCTATTACCAACACTGCCAACAGCTCATTGATGATGCTGAATCCGCCTTTGATTTAGTGACACAGAATGACTTTAACCCCAAAGGCCGTTTAAAAGTGAGTTGTCCCGTTCAATTTGCTCATAAACACCTAACACCTATAATTGAAGAATACTTATCACGTTACCCTAACGTGAATATTGACCTTAATTTAAGTGATCGTCATTTAGATGTTATTGGTGACGGCTACGACTTGGTGATTCGTGCGACGGCTCAACTTGATGAGTCTAGCTTGATTTGTCGAAAAATATACAGCGCTAAGGGTTATACAGTTGCTGCTAAATCTTACCTAGATAAACATGGGTTGATATATCATCCTCGGGAATTATCAAAGCATCACTGTATTTGCTATTCAAACCTTAAATTCCCAACAAAGTGGGATTATCTAGAAAAAGATGGTCGACACTTTATCGTAGACGTTAAAGATAAAATTAGCTGTAACGACGGTAATATGTTGCTATCAATGGCATTATCAGGCCAGGGTGTAGCTAGGCTGCCAGACTTTTATTTAAATGAACATATCGGCAACGGAAACCTAACTCTGCTATTTCCTGACTTACCAACTAAACCGATAGATGTCTTTGCTATTTACCCTAGCAAGCAACACCTGTCGCCCAAAGTAAGAGCATTTATTGATTTAATTACCGAACAACTTCACTAACCAAGCTCATAGTAGTTTTTTGCCGGTACATACTGCCAACCATCAGCGTGCTCACCACGATGACCGTTAAGTACTTTTGTGAAAAATTCACCGACTGCAGGGTTACTTTTGCCAGGCGTAAACCATGGTCTATGGCTCACGCCAACTCCTTCACCATCAGTAAAATCAAAGTACTTGGCTTGCTGCATCACACAATTATCTGAGCTATTACCTAACCTGTTTGGATTAACAACATCAGAGCCGGCAAGCACATAGTCTTTGTCGTTAATCGTAATATAGACACGTGCGTCATTTACTATTTTAGCGACCCACAATTCATGTTGATAAGAGTCGGCATCACCTTGATGGAGAATAACGTTTGAGAAAACCTTAAATTCATTATCATACGTACTACTTTTGACAAATTCCTCAACCAAAAAATTACCTAAGCTATGAACAATAAAATTTAAGTTTACCTCGCAATGTGCCGACTGAAATTGATTCACATAAGTAGAAAAGAACTCTAAAAAGCGCTCAAATGCAACAACCGAACGTTTGGCATTTTTGACTGCGCGTTGATATTCTTTATGTTTTAGCCAAAACTCCTGAGGGCCTGGATTAGAAGGCCACGAAAAAGTAATGACATTAACGCCATACGATGCGAGCTCTTCACACTTACGTAAATTCTTATCTAAGCTTTGGTTAAAACCATGGGTAAACACAAGCCAATTAACCGGCTTGGCACCATCAGCTCGATCTTGCTCTATTTGCCTCATAACCGCTTTGAAGGTTTCAAATAACTTGGGCTTGCGATAACTAGGATTCGCGGGATTTGATAGCAGCTCTAATTGCCAATTAGATGCACTCTGAGGGTCTGTTTCTCGCTGCGCTAGAGCAATGTTGAGTTGCTCTGATCCTTTTGGATTTAAATCATCGCCAAATAAACCTTCATCGTGCCTGTTTTTATCTACATTACGATTACTAACAACAATAATTTTACCTTTCACGTCCATATTTTTCGCCCTTAAATCCATGGAAGTTAACACTCATGTGCTAGCTGTTGTTCTATAGCATAGCGTAAAAAGAGAAACGCACAATTACGTAAAAGTAAAAATATTAATTTGTTTGAGCGCAGATGATGACGGTCGTGTTTATTTTGTTTTAGGCATAAAAAAACACCTTAACGGTGTTGAGAAAAGTGGGGTGGCTAATGGGATTTGAACCCGCGCCAATCAAAATTAGCGGAATCACCTGTGATGACGGTCGTGTTTATTTTGTTTTAGGCATAAAAAACACCTTAACGGTGTTGAGAAAAGTGGGGTGGCTAATGGGATTTGAACCCACGACAACCGGAATCACAATCCGGGGCTCTACCAACTGAGCTATAGCCACCACAAAGGTTTGCTAACTTGAACAAGTTAGGTCGCGGATTCTAAAGAGAATATCAAACGAGATCAAGGCAATTTTCAAATTTTAGCGGATTTTTTTCTATTCTATTACTCTACTTCAGTGCTATCGTGGATTTTATCTTCGATATAACACTGCTTAGGCAGGCTGTTCTCTAGGTATGCCAGGCTCGAGCGCTTCATATGAAAATCTATTGCATACAAAATATCCCCCTGCTCGTTGATATCAACAATATCCATCACCCCTTACTCACCAACAATAAGTTCAGGTTCTGCGAACGTACCTTCTTGGATGGGCTTATCTACTTGAAAAGATTTGTATACCAGATGATCTTCTTCCCTTGTACCGTATACCAACCATTTATCATTTGAATACAGTTGAAGCTCACTCGCATTGTCAGGGCTACGCACGCTAATTTTTCGGCAATAGCACTTGCTATCACATCATGGTTAGATGGTGTTAACGCACAACCACTTAATACAGCTATTGAACCGATAAAAAGGTTAAACCTTTAAGAATCGTTTTCATCTCTAGCCTGGATATTTTTGTTTTTGTATTACAAATTTAATTTAACATGGCTTATGATTAAAGCTTAACAACTATATTGCTCAACCCTTTTATGTCATTAGATAGTTTACTTGCCCAATTATCATCGCAATCATCAATGCCACCTGTTGAACAGTGGAATCCCGACTATTGTGGTGAAATTGATTTGATCATCAAAAAAGACGGGACATGGTTTTATCAAGGCACGCCATTTAAACGAATGAACATGGTTAAACTGTTTGCTTCGGTGATTAAAAAAGAAGCGCAAGATTACTTTTTAGTGACGCCAGTTGAAAAAATTAAAATTAGCGTAGAGCATTACCCGTTTGTTATCACGCACTGGCAATGGCTTGATGAAAACAAGCAAGATATGGTGCTGTCAACAAACCTTGGTGACACATTTTTGCTTGATGCAGAGCACCCATTAACGATAGATAATGAAGACAACCTAATAGTCACCGTGCGACGAAACCTGCACGCCATCGTACACCGAAATGTCTATTACCAATGGATTGAAGAAGCTAAAACCAGCCAAGATAATACATCGCTGGTTATTCACAGTAATGGACAATCTTTTGTATTGGGTCAGTTATAAGCTAAATAACGCGAGAGAATCGCTGTTGGTTTAGGTGACGTTTCATATACGCGTCAAAGCTCATGCAAATATTACGGATCAATAATCGCGCACGTGGCGATACCATAATGGTCGTTTGAGCGTTATCAACCAAGCCATCATCAATAAATGTTTGTAAGGAAATCAGCTCCTGCGCAAAATACTGATCAAAACAAATATCGTGCTTTTGTTCGATACTTTGCTTATCAAGAAATAGGTTACACATTAGCTCACGAATAACATCACCACGAATTAAATCGTCTTTCGTCAAGGCAATGCCACGCTCTAGGGCATGCTCTTTTTCGTCAATCGCTTGGTAATATGGTGTGAGCTCTTTAATGTTTTGACTATAACTATTGCCAATTGCGCTGATAGAAGAAACCCCTAATCCTAACAAGTCACACTCGCCTTTCGTTGTATATCCTTGAAAGTTACGATGCAATTGGCCTAATTTTTGTGCCATGGCAAGTTCATCACTCGGCTTAGCAAAATGATCCATACCGATAAATTCATAGCCATAAGTAGAAAGCGTTTCAATCGCTTGGCGCATCAAAGAGAGTTTTTCATCAGCATTTGGCAACCACTCATCTTTAAGTTTACGTTGAGCGGCAAAACGACTAGGTAAGTGGGCGTAACTAAACAATGAAATTCGGTCAACATCAAACGCGTTAACTTGCGCTAAGGTTTTCGCAAAGGTTGCTTGATTTTGATGTGGTAAGCCGTAGATCAAATCCACATTAACGGAGTCAAACTCAAGTGCCTTAGCACGTTCAATGAGTTGACCAATGAATGTTGTTGATTGAACACGGTTAATCGCTTCCTGAACTTTTTCATCAATATCTTGTACACCAATACTAATGCGATTAAAGCCAAGTGCTTTAAGCTCGTCAATTTTATTGACTTCGATTTCACGAGGATCGATTTCAATACTCATTTCAATGCTTTGGGTAAACTCAAAACTCGATTTTATCTTGTTAATTAAACGCGTTAACTGAGCATCAGTTAAAAAACTTGGTGTTCCGCCACCTAAATGAACTTGTCTTACTTTATAACGTTCGAACAAGGGAGCTCTATAATCAATTTCTTTAAGCAAGTAATCTAGGTAAACATCCGCTTTATCTTGGTGACGTGTAACGATTTTGTTGCAACCACAGTAATAACAAAGGCTATGACAAAACGGTATATGAATATATAACGACAGTTCCTCTGAAGGTGATTGATCAATTGCTTGAATAAGGTCAGGTTCTTGAAAGTTCTCACTAAATTCAAGCGCCGTAGGGTAAGAAGTATATCGAGGGCCACTTGTATTATATTTAGCAAGTAACGTTTTATCGAAAAAGTGGCTGATATTTGTTGTCATGATAACGGTTAACCTTAAATAGAAGTGTTAACATTTTATCAAACAACTCAGGGAGAAAGTGTTGATCAAACGCAACAAAAGGTAATTTACCTCTCGTTGCGTCAAATGGTTTTATTGGCAGAAAGTTAAGCCGCTTTCTCAGCACATGAAATGCATTGAATCGCAGCTGGTTGCACTGCTAAACGCTTTAGCGCTATATCTTCACCACATGTTTCACAAGTACCGTAAGTGCCGTTTTCAATACGGTTAATCGCATTACTTAATTGTTGAATTTCTACTTTAGCTTCAGATTCTAATGCGTTGAGCACTTCATCATTTTCACGTTCACTAGCAAGTTCAGCCCAATCGCTTTCATTTGCTTTGGCAAAATCGTTATGAATAGCTTCAATACGCTGCTGAAGTTCAACAATGCGTTTAGTAAATTGTGCTTTTAGTTCTTGTGTCATAGCCACCTCGACAAATGCATTCTATTTTACATGTCGTTTGCTAAAACAGCTAAGCGCTCCGTTGTATATTGACGCAATAAAGGTAGCGTAGTTGAAACACCCTCTAGGCACTGAGCTTCAACCTTCATTCGTTCCAGGTCTTGCTTCATTCGATCGCGTTTAGCCATTTGCTTACGTTCATCTAAAATAGATAAATGTTTAATTTGCTTATATAAATTAAATATAGCAGGAAATTCATTTTCCATCTGAGTACTGAGCTTGAGTGAATCTAATAAAACACTTAAACGCCAGCATCCTTCACTATAGTCACATTGTTCTTCTTGCATTGCTTTGACTATGATCAAAACACTTTGCAATATTTTAGTATCGTGGCTTGCTAATGCTTTTTGTTGAGCGACCTTTTTCTCTTCTTGTTCAATGCGCTGCTTTTTGACCAACCAAAGTAATCTGCCAGCATATACTGACAACGCTAAAATAATTAATAACGCAGCCAACATTAAAACAATTGTCATTGTACTATTCATCTAACTACTCAACGTCAAATTGATCATCGTTAAACTTATTCCATAACTCGTCTTCAGAAAGCGGCTTTTCATCAGTATTGTCGATGTCTCCTTCTGTTTCGGGCACATCATCAATACCTAGTTGTTCACTAAGCGCTTCATGACGGTCCATAAGTTCATTATATAAATCAACCTCTTCTGCCGTTAAAGCTTGCTCAGCGTCCATTTTTTCAATGATAGCCTGCAACTGAGGGTTTTCCTCAATTTGCTCGAGTTCTTGCCATAGTTCTTTACTCGCAGCTTCAGTCGAGCTTACTGCAACAATTTTAGGCAAGGTCGATGGTTTAACCGGTTTTGGCTTATTAACCTTCGCTTTAATTGGCACACCTAATGAGACAGGCTTTTTACTACCAACGCGTGGATCTTTATTGCCTTGATTTTGTTGCCCCTCTGCACTCTCTTTAACTTGGTGACGACTACCAGGCTTATTACCTTTCTTTTTGCGAATACGCTTGTCTACGTCAAACTCTGTGGCAGATTCTTGCTTAAGCTGTCCGCTGCTGCCTCTACCCGGCTTTCTTGATTTTTTCTTTCGTGTCATGATTTCACGCTCAATCGACCTAATTACTAAATTACGCCTATTTTACGATATTATGGTGAGAAATGGGTACTTGATTAAAAATTAAATCCCAGAAAGGAAAAAAGCGATGACTAAGTCATCGCTTTTGTGGAAAAAATTGCTCAAATCGCAATTGAAATACTCCAAAATCTTATTGGCGTCCTACCTAATAAATACTATCCCTGTTTATTCTGACATTTCCTGTTTTTATTATTACTTTCCGTATAAGCTTTTATTGTTTTTGGTCTTCCTAACACTTTCTTGGCAATCCCTTTTCAAGCCCTCCTGGACCGAAAAAATTCCTTCCTGAATACGAGTAAACCATCCGTGTTTCTAATTTACATCTACTTCAGTTGATATCTTGCTTCCAATGCTAAAATCACTTCCATATTTTTAAGTTGCTACCTTGTAGCTACGTATTACTTTACTGATAATATTTTATACAGCAAGCGAATTATGACAAAACATTTACACTTTTTTACATTTAGTTAATATCTTCTTGTTTTTATTATTAAAAAATAACCTTTTTTTTTTAAGTTTATTGGTTGTTTATCGAACAACAAATAACCAATAAATATACAAGTGTAATTTTAAATAACTAAATACTATTAAAAATTAGTCTTGTTCATGCAACCAGGCCGCATGTGTCGGCGCTACTTTAGTCGTTGACCACTCTTCTACCATTAACGGTGCAACACGCTTTAATTCAGCCATTTGCTCAATACTGCCAGAATTAGCCGCTAATTCTAAACGATGACCATTAGGGTCAAAGAAGTAGATTGATTTAAACACACCGTGATTTACTGGGCCTAAAACCTCAACACCTTTACTGACTAACTCATTCTTTGCATTCACTAAAGCATCGATATTTTCAACTTCAAGTGCGATATGTTGTACCCATTTAGGGGTATTCTCATCACGCCCCATATCTGGTGAATTTGGTATTTCAAAAAAAGCTAAAACATTCCCCATACCTGCATCTAAAAAGATATGCATATAAGGATCCGGCTCTTTCGTTGACGGTACTTCATTTTCAGCGATTGCTACCGTAAGCTCCATATTGAGCATCTCTTTATACCAATCAACAGTTTCTTTAGCATCTTTACATCGGTATGCGACATGGTGAAAACGTTTAATATCAATCATAGTTATTGTCTTTTTTATCAATTTATACGGCAATATTTACCACAATACGCCATTCGTCAGCTATAAAACGGCGGAAATAGCTGTGGTAACAACCGTCAGGCTTTTGCTACAGGTGTAAATTTTTTAATACACACGTTAGACAATACTTAGCCACTGCTCAGTGCGATTCGGCGCCAAAGTCGTCAACTTAACGCCAGCTAATGGCGAATCATTAACGCTAAGTTCACCACAAAGAAGCTTATCATCTCTAAAGTAATGGCAAGTTAAACTTGTCGTTAGCGGCATATGAGATAACAACAGGGCAAGACTTTGCTCGGTTACCTTCATTGAATCAACAGCGACTAAAATGTCGTTGACGGCTAAGCCGGCGTTAGCAGCAGGAGAGTTTTCAATTACCGAGGAAATCTTTAACCCTGCAGCCGTTTGTTGATACATGGCACCAATATAAGGTCTAACATCTTCCGTATCAGTGGTATCTAAGCTATTTAATTTATCGAATTTAACTAGTGCAAATTGAACGCCAACCTGAGATAGTTGCTCAGTCAAATCATAGGGAGCTTTAGCATTCAAACGTTCATAAAACGCCGTAGACATATCCTGTTGGCATAAATCATTAAATACCGTTAAATAATCTTCCGTTTTTGTACCTTTTTCATCCTTACCAAAACGCTGCCACATAACTTTCATCAAGCTATCTAGGCTCTTTTTACCTTGAGTCATTTGCCTAAGCGTTAGGTCTAACCACAAGGCAAATAAAGAGCCTTTCGTGTAATAGCTCACGATATGATTCGGTGCTTCTGGTCCTTGTTGATAGAATTTAGTCCAAGTATAAAAGCTCGACTCCACGATACTTTGTTTGTATTCACCTGGCCCTCGATAAACACGCGTCGCCGTTTTACTTAATAGCGCTAAATATTCATCAAAAGAAATGATCCCCGTGCGCACGAGGGAAAAGTCGTCGTAATATGATGTTATGCCTTCATAAGCCCATAACTGCTCTGTATATACTTCTTGAGACAAATCATAAGGAACAAATTCTTTCGGTTTTAATCGACAGACATTCCATGCATGAAAGTATTCATGGGAGCACAAGCTTAAATAGGTTTTATAGCTATCGGAAAGTTCGTCCGGTTTTTGTGGGTTAGGTAAATCAAAACGACCCGCTTGTAATATCGTTGAATTTTTATGCTCTAGACCACCAAACCCTTTCGCTTGCAAATGTGTGATGAACCAGTACTCGTTAAAAGGCGCTTCTTCAAATAGGTCAATATGGTGCTGACAGAGTTTAGTAATATCTCTTACCATGCGCTCTCGATCACCAAAGTGCTCGCTGGTAAAGACTAAATAGTGTGGAATACCGGCAACTGTAAATTCACTGACGTCAAAATCACCTAACGCAACAGGGCAATCAATCAGGTGTTGATAGTCGTTTGCCTGATATTTGCCAAAGGCATAAAGATCGGTACCCTGAGCTCTTTCAAGACCTGTTGCAACACGCCACGTAGTTAATTGTTCGTTTGGATGAATGGTTAATTGACAAGGAAGCGATGCTAATTGCTCAACACATAAAAACGTTGAGCTGCCATTAAAAAAGCCTCGCTGGCTATCGAGGTAGGCGGTTCTAACCGATAAATCGAATGCGTGAACATAATAGCTTAGCGTGGCATGCTCACTTTGGGCACAAAATTGCCATGTTTGTTTATCAACACGTGCTAACTCAATTTCTGTATTTTTTTTGTCTTTTGCCGATAACTCAATCAAGTTTTTTGAAAAATCACGAATCATATAACTACCTGGTAACCAAGCAGGTAATGACAAGGTATATGATTGACCAACTTCGGTATTAAAATCGACGCTGACTAAAAAAAGATGGTTATTTACGTTAACAGGTGTGATTTGGTAATTTACTGAGCTCATATTGGCACGCTTTTTACTGTAGATAGCTTATTTTAACAGATGTCGAATTGTCAGGACAAAGGTCTTAGCATATTTTCCTGACCACCCACAGGCTAACAACTTGCGTCACTATACCAACATGTTAAGCTAGCGAAACAAGAATAATTACAATCGAGCCGTTAAGGTAGTTTACATTTATGATTAATAAGTTAAAGTTTGCCCATAAAATCATCATAGTAGCGGCAAGTTTACTGATCCTTGCCTTAGCCATATCGACAACTAATCATTACTTTTCTGTCAAGCAAGATACCAAAACAAACCTAACACGCGCGATCACTGAGATTTCAGACTCGGTTTCATTAAACATTGCCAATTGGCTAAATGGTAAATTGGCGATTGTTGAATCGCTTGCCAAGAGTGCTGGTATTGATCAAGACCAAGTGTTTTTAGAGCGCAGCGCAGTCATGGCAGATGTTGCTGGAGATTTCAAAAATAGCTATGTTGCCATAGAGCAAACAGGCCAATTCATTCTGGATGACAAATCAATCGTTTTACCTGCAGACTTTGACCCTCGAAAGCGCCCTTGGTACACGCAAGCTAAACTGCAATCTAAGTCATCTTTTACTGAACCCTATATTGACGTAACAACAAACGAGTTATTAATTTCTGCTATTGCCCCAGTCAAAACAGGCAGTAGATTTTTAGGCGTTGCTGGCGGTGATATTTTATTGGATGAAATCGCGACGATTATCAATTCACTCGACTTTCTAGAATTAGGCCATGCCTTTTTAATGACGGCAGAAGGCAAGGTGTTAAGTCATCCGAATACCAAAATGGTTGACCAACACTTTTCAAAATTATTTGGCATGACTCCCGTTTTAACAGCCCAGTTAACGGAGCTAGAAGGGAAAAACCAAATTGTTTCCTTTATTCGAATTGAAGGCATAGAGTCTGTTACTTGGTATTTAGGTGTCGTACTTGATAAAGACAAAGCATACCAACCACTGGCTGACGCGCGCACGCAAGCGATGATTTTTGGTGTTATCGCCGTGATTATTACCATTGTGCTATTGAACCTATTGTTAGGACAATTACTAAAGCCAATCAATGGATTAACAAAAGCCATTAAGCGAATTTCAGAAGGTGATGGCGACCTAACACAACGATTAGACGTGCGCAGTCAAGACGAAATAGGTCAACTTTCACAGCATTTCAACGACTTTATTGAAACCATTCACCGCTCAATGCAAAAAACCCATGAAGCGGCGAATGCGCTTGATGAGCAAATTGATCAGGTTAGGCAAAGCGCTAAATATGGTATCGAACTTGCCCAACAACAGCTCATTGGCGGTGAACACATTGCGACTGCGGTGACCCAATTAAACGGCTCAGTAACAGAAATATCAGGCAACGCTGAAAATGCTTCCAACCTAACCTCTCAAATGCATGAGCGCTCAAAGTCAGGTACAAACGCCCTATCTAACAATATTAATGCTATTGAACAGCTAACCAATAATATTAGCCATTCAAGTCAAGAGATCGAGAAGCTAAATATCGAAGCTGACAACATTGGCAAAATTCTTGACGTGATAAAAGGTATCAGTTCACAAACCAACTTATTAGCGTTAAATGCTGCAATTGAAGCGGCCCGTGCCGGTGAAATGGGGCGAGGATTCGCAGTTGTTGCTGATGAAGTAAGACAGTTAGCTCAGTTAACCCAAGAGTCTACTCAAGAAATTGAAAGCTTAATCGAAAACCTTCAGGTAGGCACGTCGTCGGTTGTTCAAACCATGCATGAAAGCCAGGAAAATAGCGCATCAAGCGTTGACCTGGCAAATCAAGCAGATATTGAGATGAGAGAAATCATTAAATCATTGACCCAAGTTGATGATGAAAACCATGCGGTTGCAACGGCAACCAAACAACAAGTGGATATGATTCAATCGATTGATCACGACGTAAACAACATGATGGCGCTTAATGATCAAGGTGTTAGCTCGTTAAAGCAAACCCATCAAGCTTGTGATTTACTACAGTCAGAATTTGCTAGTCTCGACAAACTGGTTAGCCAATTCAAGGTTTAGTCCTGCTCGGTTAACCACCCTTGTATTTGCTCAGCTACTTTGGCCAGCGACTCAACAAACATGTTGACGGCTGGCTCAAGTTTAATAATATCTTGCGCACTACTAAACTTTTCAACATCAGCAATTTGCTCATCTAAATCACACACGGCTAAATAGCGTAAACTACCTTTTAGCTTATGAGCGATAGCATAAGCTTGCTCAAAGTCTTCTTTTTCAATAGCAGCCAACAGTTGCTGTTTTTCGTCTTGCCATGTATCAACATAAAGTTGGCAAATATGGCTGGTGAGTACTTTGTCTTGATTATTGCGCTTAATTAATCGATGCGCGTCAAATAACTGCTGATGAACCTGTAACGGCTCAGTTTGAGGCACAACGCTCGACTGGCTAAATTGACCTTTTTGCGAGCGCAATTGAATAAAAGCGTTGGTCATTTTTTCCGTTATTTCATCTTGTGGACAAGGCTTAGTCATATAATCATCAAAGCCAGCATCTAAACACTTTTGAGCAGTATCAGCTAATGCATCAGCCGTTACAGCAATTAACCAAAATGGACGCGTTTTGGGCGCAGAAGATAATGTATGTGCTAACTCAAAGCCATCCATAATAGGCATATGACAGTCTGAAATAATTAAGTCGTACTGATTTTGCTTATGCAAGGCTAAGCCTTCTTCACCGTTATAGGCGAGATCAGGGTGGATGCGAAGACGCTCTAACTGCGCTGTTAATACTTTAATGTTAACAATATTGTCTTCCACTAACAGGACTGACAAGGTTGAAAAATCTGGCAGTTCAGTTTTTTCTTTTGTCAACGCCGCTATTGCTTTCACCGGTGTTGACGCAACCGTTTTTAACGCAATATTAAAGAAAAAGGTACTTCCCTTACCGTGCTCTGATTGTGTCGCTATCTTGCCGCCCATCGCATTAACAATCTCTTGGCAAATACTTAAACCTAAGCCAGTGCCACCAAATCGACGAGTTACCGCACTATCAGCTTGAATAAAAGGACTAAACAGCAAGTTTTGCTGCTCAGGCGCAATACCAATACCAGTATCAACAACTGAAATATTTACACTGTCATATAGCGCATCATCAATCTGTTCGCGTTTACTCACGGCTATATTCACCTCGACATAACCAAACTCAGTGAACTTAAGCGCATTCGACACTAAGTTATTTAACACTTGTGTTAACCGTGTTGGATCAAGCATATATTGAGTCGCAAGATCATCATCAACATTTAGCTTTAATCGTAATCCTTTTTGATGAGCAAGCGGTGTAAAAGCGTTAACAACGTTTTTCGCTAGCTCACTTAAGTTAACAGGGACACTTTCGAGGGTGAGTTTGCCGGCATCCATTTTAGAAAAATCTAACACGTCATTTAATATCGACAATAAATTATCTGCCGACGATGTCAGTGTATTTAACAATTCAGCTTGATGTTTATCTAAGTTGGTATAACGTAGCGCTTCAGCCATGCCGAAAACACCATTCATTGGTGTTCGAATCTCATGACTCATACGCGCTAGGAAACTCGTTTTAGCTATGCCTGATTTTTCAGCTGCGGCTCTTGCTTTTTCAGCAACGACCAGTGCTTTTTCTACTTCTTTTTGAGCAGCTTTACGCAGTTTAAGTTGATGTAAATAGAAGATGGTCATCAACACACTCATGACGAAAATCGTCAATAAAATATAGCCCGCTCGTTGATAAACATTACTGACCTGCTGATAGATATCCCCTTTACTAAAAGCAACCGTGCTCCACTTGGCATACATACGTTCATATTCTTCAGAGTCAATTGAATTAAGCGCACGATTAAACAGCAAGATAAGATCTGCATTTCGCTGGGTAGTCGCAAAAGCAAGTGGCACTTCATCAATAAATCCATGAAAAGGCTGTATCGTAAAATAGGTACTGCCCTTTTGACGTATAAAGTAAGACGCCGATAATGTTGGCTCAACAAACGCATTTATTTCACCGGCTTCCAACGCTTTAAATGCATCTGTTATTGACAGGTAGAAGTTAAAATCCGCATTAGGTAATTTTTGCATTAGCGCATCGGCACTGGCAAAACCATTGATCAAACCAAGCTTCTCATTTTTTAAGCTAGAGATATGATTATTAAGTATGTAGTCGTCACGAGTAATCAGACTAAAATTCATATTCACTAAGGTGTTTGAAAACCTTAAATGAGGGTAGCGTTCAGGATCATTGATATGCAAATGATAGAAATCTAGCTCATTGGCTTTAATTGATTCTCGCGCTAAATCAAATGAACTGACATAGACAGGTTCAAACGTCACCCCCAGCTTTTTAACAAGAACCTTAAGTAAATCGACAGAAAACCCAGTCGCACCAATATGATTAAAACTATCGGTTATTAAATACGGCGGAAAACCTTCAGGCATTGAAGGAAACTTTAAATGAGGGTGAGTCAATACAAAACGCTTTTCTTGCGATGATAACGTCTTGTCGTAGTCACCCAAAGTAAGGTCAAAGCGGTTTTCACTGCGAGTAATGTATTTATCAGTCCACAGTTGTGCTTGAAGCTTACTGACATTACGCAATGAATCGTTAACTCTTAATGCAAACTCCTCATCACTTTTTCTAAAAGCAAAGCGAAAGAAAATATCAGGCGTGTCGTTTTCACTAATATAGAACACATCACTTAACCCTCGCTCTTTTAAACGCTGCTCTACTTTCCATGGCTGAACAGAATAAATCGCATTATATTGCTGGTAATCATCGAGCAGTACATCAATATCACGATAAAACGTGCGACGCACCGACGGAGTAAGCGCCGCTAAAATGCGATTGCTAGGAGAGTGAATTGCCATCACAATTTGAGATGTATCGGCAGCGTCTAAACGACGAAAAATGCGCTGATGGTATTTTGCGTAAGGTATACTAAAGAGTGTATTTGGATATTCGCGCGCAGCGGATATCGCGATGACATCCACTTCATTATTGTGCAAGGCATCAAATGAGCGCGCACTAGGAATTCGAATAAACTGAACCGGGCGCTGATTATCAATACTCCATTCGTGCCAATATTCCCGCATTAAATTGACAATTTGCTCAAATTTTCCGGCTGAATGCACTTGCAAAGAAGCTTCATCTGGTAAAGCAACACGCAACGGTTTACTTTGCTCTTGAGCACCCAATGGTAAGGTCAACAACAATAAAAGTAACAGCGTCAATATCAGACAAATTGACGTGACAGATAACTTTTTATTCAAAGAAAAATCCATGGCGTGTTAATACAAAAAATAAATACGTAGGTCACAAAATATTAGCACATGCATTAAACGTTGATTGTTAACCGCCTGCTAAGAATTGTTACCCAATTGTTTCAATGAAATAAAACCGCTAATGCACGGGTCTATCATCACTCATAACCAATTTATTTATCTAGAAAGGAATTTTCATGAGAGTTATCACCGTATTACTTGCTTGTATGCTGAGTTTTAGTGCTGTTGCTAAGCAGGTTGCTGAAACGGCAGACGATGTTAGCCCATTACTGAACGGGCAAACCATCCCTAACGTTGATGTTGTAACAATTGACAGTAAACAACAGTCATTAGCGAAATTCTTAAACAATAAAAAAACAATCTTGTTTTTCTACCGCGGCGGTTGGTGTCCATTTTGTAATACACAAATGGGACAATTAAAACAAATTGAAGGCCAACTTTCAGACATGGGATATCAATTAGTTGGTGTGTCGACTGATTCGCCTGCAGATTTGAAGAAAAGTGTGACAAAAATGGATCTCAACTACCAGTTACTGTCTGACTTTAACTCAACGATGAGCCAAGCATTTGGTTTAGCTTTTTTCAGCTCTCAAAAAGTTACCGACCGTTATTTAGCTAAAATGGGGTTAGAAAACCCATTACAGAAAAACAAAGCAGGTGATGCACGTTTAGTCCTGCCTGTACCTGCTATTTACCTGATTGATGAAAACGGCTTAGTACAATTTAACTATGTAAACCCTAACTTCAAAGTGCGTTTAGACGAATCGGTTTTACTATCAGCGGCGAAAGCAGCAATGTAATGCAACACAAATAGTTTGTTCAAAAGGCGGTATCACCGCCTTTTTTTCGCCTAAACACAAGTTCATTTACTGACAATGCGAGGCATGATAAATTAGCAGCCACAAAGTTGTATATACAATTTGAGCAAAATTATGATTGAACCCTCTGCTATTTTTGATTTGTCGTTAGGCAATCAACCCGTACTCATCTCTATGCCCCACAATGGCCAAGAGATCCCAGATGATATCAAAGCAACCATGACGGAAACTGGCCTAGCAGTGCCTGACACCGACTGGTATTTAGATAGGTTGTATGATTTTGCCGCACAATTAGGGGCGAGTGTGATCGCACCTAAATACAATCGCTACGTAATAGATCTTAATCGCAATATTAATGGTGAAAATCTATACCCTGGCGCAAACAGCACTGAATTATGCCCGACAACAGCTTTTGATTTATCGCCTCTTTATTTTGCTGATATGCAACCAGATGAACAGGAAATAGCGCGTAGAATTGAGTTATATTGGCAGCCTTATCATCAAGCATTACAATCAGAAATTGCACGTTTAAAGGCGGAGCATGGCTTTGTTGTGTTACTTGAAGCCCACTCAATTTTATCCCATGTGCCACGTTTTTTTGAAGGCCAACTGCCAGACTTTAATTTTGGTAGCAACCAAGGTGAAAGCTGCTCTGATGAATTAGTTAATGCTATCGAAGCAATTCATTTCGCACCTTTTAGCCAAGTCACCAATGGACGTTTTAAAGGCGGTTATATTACTCGACACTTTGGCCAACCACAGCGCAATATTGAAGCAATTCAACTAGAATTATCTCAAGCTACCTACCTAGATGAATCGTCACTAGGCTACGACAAAAGCAAAGCGGAACAAGTAAAACCTAAACTCGTTGCCTTAGTAGAAACCTTATTAACATACGCTAATTCAAAAGCGAAACAGGTTAAATAGTTATATGAAATTATTTGCAGAAAAGGCGCTACTTGGCACTGGCTGGGCTAGTGAACAATTACTGACAATTGAAAACGGTGTTATTACTCAAATAACACAAGGCATTGCCGATGATGCTGACAAAGTAGTAAGCACAATTATTCCCGGCATGGTTAATTGCCATTCGCATGCGTTTCAACGAGCGTTTGCTGGTTTTAGTGAACAAGGCAGTGAGGGAAAAGACAGTTTTTGGACGTGGCGCAATATCATGTACCAATTCCTTGAGCAGTTAAGTGTCGACGATGCGCAACTCATTGCAACGCAACTCTATATTGAAATGCTTAAATCTGGTTATACACGTGTTGCCGAGTTCCATTATTTACATCACGACAACCAGGGTGCGCCTCACAATGAGCTTGAAGCCATGGCAAACGCAATTTTTAAAGCCAGCAACGCTTCAGGTATAGGGTTGACCATGTTACCCGTGCTTTACCAGTTTAGCGGGTTTGGCGAGCAAACACCTAACCACGGCCAACGACGTTTTATTAATTCAACAGCCCAGTTTAACGAGCTAGTGTCAGCCTGCGCCGAATTAGCCAAACGTACCCCGAATACCAATGTGGGTATTGCGCCTCACTCTCTAAGGGCGGTTAATAAACAAGGACTGATCGACGCGGTAAATCACGTTCGTTCATTAGATGACAAAGCACCAATCCATATTCATATTGCCGAACAACAAAAAGAAGTTGCCGATTGTTTAGCCCATTACCAAAAGCGCCCGGTTCAATGGTTACTCGATAACGTGAATATTGATAAGCACTGGTGCTTGATACATGCCACTCATATTGACGAAAACGAGCTCAATGGCATGGTTGAAACTGGCGCTATTGCTGGTATTTGTCCAACTACAGAAGCAAATTTGGGTGATGGAATTTTTCCTACAACTGAATTTATGGCTAAGCAAGGCACTATCGCGATTGGCTCTGACTCGCATATTTCAGTAAACCCAGTAGAAGAGCTTAGGCTTTTAGAATATGCACAACGCTTAATTAAGCAGCAACGCGCTATTCTAGCCACAACAAAAACGCCATCTGTTGGCCTTAACCTATGGCAACAAGCCGCAAAAGGTGGCGCTCAATCAACCAGTAGCAATACCGGTGAACTTGCTGTTGGTAAACAAGCTGATATCGTAGTGTTAGATCAGGATAAGCTCAATTGCTTTGCTACGGGTGAAAAATATAGTTTAGATAGCTTAATTTTTGCTAGTCAAAACAACTGCATCAAAGATGTTATGGTTAATGGGCAATGGGTTATAGAAGATCATCAACACCCATTAGAGCAAGATATTCAAAATCGTTTTACCGATTTGCTAGCAAAACTATCAAGCTAAGAGCGAGTAACATGACACAGAAAGGCGTTTCTCCATATCTATCCAATGCAGTTGCATCAACGACAAAAATTGTTCGCGCTAACAATCATCGTTCGGTAGCAAATGATGCAGTGATTGTTGAGACGCCATTACAAATTCAACTACAGCAATTAGACCGAAAAATACCAATTGCTACCATCATGCGCACGCCTGGCGATGACCGCTCACTTGCCTTAGGTTTTGTGTTTGCTGAAAATATCATTAAACAAGGTAGCGACGTAACAAGCATTGGCAGTGAACAAGAAAACGAAATAATACTAACCATAGCAGCTGATATTCCTGTTGATATTCAAGCATTATCAAGACCATTTGTCAGTTATTCAGGCTGTGGCATCTGCGGTAAAACCACACTTAAGCAACTTGCTTTGCAACAACACCGTGCAATCGATGAAAGTAAGCACTGGCTCCCTTTTGATAGTTTACTTGAGCACGCTAGCCTGCTGTCGAGTCACCAGCAATTATTTCAAAAAACAGGTGGCGTGCATGGCGCAGCACTTTTACAGAGGCAAGATAACACCTTAGTTTTGCTAGACTGTAAAGAAGATGTAGGTAGACACAATGCCGTCGATAAACTAGTTGGTAAACACTTACTTTCTACTTTACCAACTCATAATGTACTTTTACTTAGCGGTAGAATTAGTTTTGAATTAGTACAAAAAGCAGTCATGGCGGGTATATCTGTTATTGCTGCTATTGGCGCACCATCGAGTTTGGCAATACAAACGGCTAAGCAATTTAACCTTACGCTTATCGGTTTTATGCAAACAAGCCAAGCAAATATTTATTGCGGAGACTGGCGCCTACAAGAAAATAGTCAGGAATTTTCTAATGACAACATCTAAATACCAAGGCGCTGCAGGTGGCTGGGGTGCATTAAAAAGTACGACAAAGCATTTATTGAAAAGCCAAAATGTTGCTAAGAACATTAAGAGCCTACTCAAAACTAATCAAGATCATGGCTTTGACTGCCCCGGTTGTGCTTGGGGTGAAAAAGATGAGCCCGGACGTTTTAGATTTTGTGAAAACGGTGCTAAAGCCGTTAACTGGGAAGCAACAAAGAAAAGTATTGGTGAAGCATTTTTTTCAGAGCACAGTGTAAGTTTCCTTAGCCGCCAGTCTGATTATTTCTTGGAATACCAAGGGCGATTATCTCAACCTATGGTTTATAACCCTGATACAGATCATTACGAGCCGATCACTTGGCAAAACGCCTTTGACTTAATTGCTACAGAACTTAAGCAACTGCCAAGCCCGCACCAAGCAGAATTCTATACCTCTGGACGAGCAAGTAACGAAGCTGCTTTTTTATATCAACTTTTTGTTCGTGCCTACGGTACCAATAATCTCCCTGATTGTTCAAACATGTGTCATGAAGCCAGTGGCGTTGCATTAAAGCGCTCCATTGGTATCGGCAAGGGCACAGTGACCATTGAAGATTTTGAGCATGCCGACGCAATTTTCGTGTTTGGACAAAACCCAGGTACAAACCATCCGAGAATGCTTGACGCACTAAGCTCAGCCTCTCGACGTGGTGCAAATGTTGTATCGATCAATCCGCTGAAAGAGCGAGGTTTAGAGCGCTTCACTAACCCACAATCAGCCAAAGAAATGCTCACGCTATCGTCAACTGAAATATCGTCTTATTATTTCAGACCGAACCTTGGCGGCGACATGGCCATAGTGCGCGGTATGGTAAAAGTGTTGTTATCGCGCCATCAAACGGCAGTGCAAAATGGTCAATCGGTATTTAATTTGCCATTTATCGAAAAACATACGCAAGGCCTTGATGATTATTTAACGACAGTTGAAGAAACTTCTTGGCCATTGATTGAAGCGCAATCAGGCATCAATAAGCAAGCAATCGAAAAGCTTGCCAACGTCTATCAAAACGCAGAGCGTGTGATTTTAACGTGGGCGATGGGCATCACACAGCATCAACATTCTGTTGTGATGATACAGGAACTAACAAACCTTCAATTACTTTTTGGTCAATTAGGCAAAACAGGGGCTGGTCTTTGCCCTGTTCGTGGTCACTCAAATGTGCAAGGTGATCGCACAATGGGCATCAATGAAAAGCCAAACGCATCATTTTTGCAGGCAATAGAAAAACAATTTAGCTTTTCTCCACCTCAAGCTCACGGTCACAATACCGTGCAGGCAATAGATGCCATGCTAAGCGGTGAAAGCAAAGTCTTCATCGCGTTAGGTGGCAATTTTGTTTCTGCAACGCCAGATACTCCGCAAACAATAAAAGCCCTGTCTAACTGCAATCTGACGGTTTCAATTGCAACAAAGTTAAATCGCACACATGTTACGCCTGGTAAGAAGAGCATCATTTTGCCCTGTTTAGGACGAACAGATGTCGATATTCAAAATGGTAAACCTCAAGCAATAACGGTTGAAGATTCGTTTTCGATGGTCCATGCCTCGAAAGGTGTTATCGAAGTAAAATCACGAGATTTACGTTCCGAGCCTGCAATCATTGCAGGTATTGCGCAAGCGACACTGGGTAATTTTCCAATTAATTGGCTTGATATCATCAACAACTATGATGATATCCGTAATTTAATTGCCGCTACCATCCCAGGATTTGAGCAATTTAATCAGAAGTTAGGGCAACCTGGTGGCTTTTATTTAGGCAACAGTGCCGCTTCATATATTTGGAAAACTGATTCGGCAAAAGCAAATTTTAGCGCCGCCAAATTACCACCCCAAATCTCTGCGCTATCATCGAACAAAAACCAAAAAGTGTTTACCATGCAAACACTGCGTTCTCATGATCAATACAACACGACAATTTACGGCTTTGAAGATAGATACCGCGGCATATCAGGCGACAGAAACGTTGTCTTAATGAATGCAAAAGATATAAAAACCCTAGGCAGAAAGCCTGGCGACAAAGTCGATATTATTAGCCTTTGGCATGATAGTAATACGCGCAAAGTGTCGGGGTTTACGCTCGTCGACTATGACATCCCAAGAGGCCAAGTCGCCTGTTACTTCCCTGAGGCGAATGCACTCGTACCAAGAGCGAGTGTTGGTGTAGATAGCGATACACCAACCTCTAAATCAATCGCCGTGCAGTTTATTGATAACAGCAGCGTTGAGAAAATTATCTAGTTGACGATAAGAAATTACTGATTTGCTGACAAACCTTGCGATGGTTTATCGAATGAAAAGTTGGATCTGACTGACCCGGTTGACAACTACTATTGAAGTAGCCTCGAACACTCGCACGCGTGAGTGTAATTTCTTTAAGTTTGTGAAGTTCCTCAGACGAAAAGCTCGTTAGCTGATCTTCCATGTTGGTTAAAATCGTGCTGGATTTCATTCTTACTTTAGTACCAGAGAATTCAGCCATGGTATCTAAGAAGCTCGTTTTTTGCTGTTCAATGAATTTATTCACTTCTGGTTGTGGATTGAAATGTAAAAATAAAGCGATAACAACGATTAAGATCAATATTTTTTTCATAGGTTAGCTTATAATCAGGGTGTATTTTCCGAATAAAACAAAATTACTAACAATACGTTTTCGATTTCGTCATGATGTAGTGATTATGACTTAACAAAACATTATCGTTAAGGAAAGCCCGTGAGCTCAAACCCTAAAGATACCAAACCTGTAGTTCATATCCCAGTAAAAAACGTTAATATTCACCCAGCTAAGGGCGGTAAAGCAGAACAATATCAACCACGCGACCAAATTTATGTCCGCAAGGTTGAGGGTTTTTTCCAACGATTGCGACAAAAAATGAATTTCTTTTTCATGGCGATGTTCGCACTTTTACCATGGATTCAGTTCAACGGCCATCAAGCGATATTGTTTGATATTGGCGAACAACGCTTTAATATTTTCGGTTTAACTCTGTGGCCACAAGATTTGACCTTGTTTGCCTGGTTATTGATGTTCAGCGCATTTTTACTGTTTTTTATTACGACCTTTTTAGGCCGTGTTTGGTGTGGTTACTTGTGCCCACAAACTGTTTGGACATTTATCTATATATGGTTTGAAGAAAAAATAGAGGGCACGGCAAACCAACGTAAAAAGCTTGATCAACAAGCAATGAGCAAAAACAAATTTTTCAAAAAAGCACTCAAACATTTTTGCTGGCTAATCGTCGCCCTGCTCACCTCTTTAACATTTGCCGGCTACTTCACACCGGTAGACGAGTTATTCATCGACTTCTTTACATTCAATGCGTCAATAACTGTCGTGTTGGTTGTTATTTTCTTTACCTTTTGTACTTACGGCAATGCTGGCTGGATGCGTGAAATCATGTGTTTACATATGTGTCCTTATGCGCGCTTCCAATCAGCAATGTTTGATAAAGATACATTAACCGTTACTTATGACTTTAATCGTGGTGAAAACCGCGGTGCTCGAGGCCGCAAGCAAGACCCAAAAGCGCTCGGTTTAGGCGATTGTATTGACTGTAACTTATGTGTGCAGGTTTGTCCTACCGGTATCGATATTCGCAATGGCTTGCAATACGAATGTATCAACTGTGGCTCTTGCGTTGACGCGTGTGACGGCGTGATGGATAGAATGAAATATCCTCGCGGCTTAATACGTTACACCACTGAACACGATCTTGAAGGCAAGAAAGTACACTTAGTAAGACCTAAACTCATTGGTTACGCGCTTATCCTCGTCGTTTTTGCCTCGTTAATGAGCTATGGCATTGCATCACGCGTACCTGTTGCACTTGATATTATTCGCGATAGAACGGAGCTTGCGCGCGAAAACTTTGATGGTGAAATAGAAAACGTTTACACCTTAAAAATCTTAAATAAGTCGCAATCTGACAATACCTACAAATTATCTATTAAAGGTATCGATAATGCTCGCTGGATTGGCAAGCAAGAAATATTTATAAAAGCAGCTAGCGTCTACACGTTACCAATCAGTATTGCCATTGATCCATACGATCTAGATGAGTACATGACAGATATAACATTTGTTATTGAGCTCGTTAACAGCGATGATGACGTTTATGTGGAACATGCAAGTAGGTTTTTCAACAAACGCTAATGGCCGTTTTTAATTTTAGTTCGCTCTCTCCAGATGTCATGCTTGATGCCATCGAATCATTGGGCATTTATGTAGAGAGCGGGTTACTGCCTCTTAATAGTTATGAGAATCGTGTATATCAATTTCATGACGATAACAAAGTAAAGTATGTCACCAAGTTTTATCGACCTCAGCGCTGGTCATTAGAACAAATTCAAGAAGAGCATGACTTTGCCCTTGAATTAGCCGACAACGAATTACCCTTTGTTGCCCCTCTGGTGATTGATGGCGAAAGCCTCTTTGAGCATCAAGGGTATCATTTTGCGTTGTACCCATGTCGCGGTGGTCGCATCTTTGAAGTTGATAATCTCGATCAACTCGAATGGATGGGTCGCTTTATTGGCCGTATCCATGCAATTTCTGAAAAATCGGCGTTTAAACATCGACTTGATATTAACCCACAAGAGTTTTTAGTTGAGGCAAAAAGCACAATTTTAAACTCGGATTTTGTTCCTCTTAGTCTCCAAACGCCTTTTGAAACAATTTTAGAACACGTGATAATTGAGGCTCAAGGACAATTTTCTAAGCAAAAATATATCCGTCTACATGGTGATTGCCATGCGGGCAATATCTTATGGACAGATGACGGGCCACACTTTGTCGATCTTGATGATTGTCGCATGGGACCAGCGATTCAAGACCTTTGGATGATGTTATCCGGCGACCGTCAACAACAATTGTTACAATTGGATAAACTACTTTGTGGGTATGAAGAGTTTAATTCATTTGAAACATCACAACTTGCCTTGATAGAATCATTGCGTACAATGCGAGTTGTTAATTATATGGCTTGGTTATGTAAACGTTGGCAAGACCCTGCGTTTCCCCGTAATTTTCCTTGGTTCAATACTGAGAAGTACTGGGAACAACAAATTCTTATGCTAAAAGAGCAAATGTCTGCCCTGCAACAACCGCCACTAAGTTTATTGCCATAGGGCAACAAGAAGGAAAGCAGTGAATATGAAAAAGATTATTGGTTTATTTTTATTATTAGCTTTGCCGATGTTAGCAACAGCAGCTAACTATGAAGAAGGCAAGCACTATACCGTTGTAAGTGACAAAGCATCAAAGAAACCAGAAGTAAGAGAGTTTTTCTCATTCTACTGCCCACACTGTTTCAGCTTTGAACCATTTATGGCTGACATTAAAAAAGAGTTACCGAGTGACGTTTCTTTTGAACGCAGCCACGTAGACTTTTTACGTATGGCATCTCCAGAGATTCAATTCATGCTTACAAAAGGCTTAGTCGTTGCTAAGCAATTAAACATGGAAGATAAGCTAGTTGGAGCGATGTTCAATTATGTACAGGTTCAACGTGCAACGTTTTCATCAGAAAAAGACTTACGTAACCTTTTCGTGCTTAACGGTGTAGATGGTGCTGAGTTCGACAAGCGAATGAAAAGCTTCAGTGTAAATTCTCAAGCAAAAGCGATGAAGAAAACACAAGACTACTTTAGTCGTCGTGGCGCGTTAAAAGGTGTTCCAGCTGTTTTTATTAACGGTAAATACCGCATTAATATGCAAGAGTTAGACAGAAATAATTTAAAAGCTGATTACAATAAGTTAGTCCAACACTTATTAACATTAAGCTAAAACACAATAGTTACTGAACAAAGGCAACCAAATAAGGTTGCCTTTTTTATGTCTGCTTTTCTTTAAAATAAAGCCATGTACCAAGAATAAAAGCGACAATAAACAAAGCACAAGCAACTAATAAGTGGCTAGTACTGCTTAATTTAACGCCGGCACCTACCAGGCTAAAAATAAACATTTGCGGAATAAAACCCAACGTAGAGCCGTAGACAAATGGGGCCAATTTAATACCACAACTACCCGCAACGATATTCGTTAAAAAGTTACTTCCTACCGGCAACAAGCGAATAATCAACGCTTTGGTAAATTCATTGATTGATAAGAATTGATAAATCGCTTGCTGTTGTTGAGAAAACTTTTGCCTAACAAAATTAGCAAATAAGTAACGAGCTAATAATGCTGTCAATAAACATGCGCAGCTACCTGCAAATAACGCCACTAGTGTGCCTTGCCAACTACCCAAAATATAGCCGCATGCAATCGCTGCAAACTGACGAGGCATGCCAATAGTCATTGCAACACAGCATACCACGAACAAACTCATCACTTGAAGAAACGCATTCGCCGGCAACCAAGTATTAAGCCAACCAGTCACGACGTCTTGGGTGAGCCACAATTGACTCGGTAAAATAGCAAGCGCAAACAGCGCCAATGCCACTAAAGTTGTTATGACAACACTCTTACTCACACCAACCTCGACGTTCACCACCGGCATAAGGCCTCGCCAAGTGATTTAAGATAAGCAATTCAGCTAGACTTTGATCATCAATATAAACATCGGCAAGAATACGAAAATATTTGCCGCGCTCAATATTTCTTAATTCGATTTCTGTCGCCTTTGCTAACAGTTGTTGTGTAAAGCGCTTCGCTTGCTTTGCCATGCTCTTTTCCAACGCACATTTACCTCGCATTTCAGGCGTATCAACTTGCTTTACGCGAATTGGCGCGTTTTTTCCAACTAAAGCTGGCCAGTGATCGATATCCACTCTGAAGGTATCACCGTCATAGACAGAGACAACACGTGATATTTGCACATCACCAAACTCAGCTTTAGCGTGAGTTAAGAAAGGAAGCAGTATTAAACAACAAAGAAATGGTACAACACGATCCATAACAATCCAGAAAGGTACAACAGGAGTAATATTGTCTGCGTTGTCTAACTATGGGTCAACTAAGCTTTGTAATAATTTACTTTTTGCTTGAGAAAACTCAGTATCATCAATAAACCCTTGCTGATGTAATTTAACCAGCTTTTCGAGGGCATCAATAATTTTTGTATCTTGTATATCAGCCCGAACGTTTGACACCGATTCTTCAACTTTACCAACACTATTGTCAGGCGTGTCACGCTCTATGGTATTGAGTGTTGATGGTTGGTCAGGTGTTACTGAAATTGAAGGTTCGGAAATAGGAGATGGCTCACTTGTAACCTTATTAGCAGGTTTTAATGCTTCAGGCTCAAGCACTATCTCAGGCTTTCTTTCGGACGTGTTATTAGGATTAATTAAAGCAGATATCTGCCATTGAAAATCTAATAAAAGTGCTAAGCTAGGCTTAAAGTGAAGTTTAGTATATCTTTGATCGCCTATTCTAAAATAAGGGCAAACTAAATACTTTTTCCCTTTATTATCAGTTAACTGCAATTGTATTTGTCTTACTCGATTACCATACATTTTCAAATGATATTCACGATTAAAAACGCCTTTAACGTCACATTCGGTGTCATTAGTAAAAGCATTATCTTTCGCATCTACTTGATTAATCACTTGTTGATTTAACAGCATTTCACTCAAGACAATATTGTTTGAATTCAATGACACAGCAATCTCTTCATTGTGGCGCTTGTATAAGCAGACGAAGCCATCATTAATTGAAGCCTTTCCAAATTGCTGACGAATTTTTCGTTTAGCGTGAGCTTCGATTATTGCTTCTCGGTTTAACCAAACAGCTAACACTATAAAAATGAACAACGTAAGATAAAAGAAAGGCCCTAAGCCAGCTGAAGTTCGTGATTGCTCAGCTGTAAATTCATCATGCAGACTAACAACCTCTGATTCTTCTGAATGGGCTTGTAAGGTTATGAAATGAAGCACTTGGTTCGAAACGGTATAAAGAACGGCTAAATTCTCATAAACGCCTAACAGCTTAGCATTTACCATTTTCAAGGGTTTTTCGAGCAATTTGGCCGGCTCTAATTGTTGCGTATTATCAACAAAACTTAATTTCATAAGCTCCTTGGCTTGTTCATCTAAAGCCAGATACACGGGACTCGCATCGACTTTATTCAATCCAAAGTAATGCAACTCTTTCGCATGGCCTGCTTTTTGCGAAATCGGATATCGGTATTCAGGCTTAACAGCTAACATATTGTCACCTAGCGATACTGATGAGGCAAAGCCCTGAGTTTCGTCGCGTTGATGAATCAATAGGTCATGGTGACTACTCTTTTGCCAATAAAGCGTTTGAGGACTATTAATGTTATAAAGCACAACCTCAGGCAAAATATTATTTTTTTGCTGATAAGGATTGCCCATTGGCACAGTATATTGCTTCAGCCCAAACGGTGCAGGATTTATACGAAGTAAACTTCCGCTAAAAATAGGCGCACTTTCGTTGTCTATTTGACTTAATAACACATGCAGAAGACCATAATCGTCCTGCCATGGTTTTATATAAGGGTTAAAACTCAAATGTTTAACCGAAAAATTGTCTGAATTAGTGGCTATGCGAAAAATTTCTCGTTGGCTATTATTGGCTACTTGGCCGCTGTGTTTCAGATAGACCCACTCACTGATTACAATATCGAATTTACTATTTGATGATTGTTGTGCGAGCCTAACTGTTGCACTTTGGCGATTAAATGGCGCTTTATATGCTACGTAAAAAGTATTGTAGCCCTGTTTACTTTCCATAGAAAAACTCGGATGCAAAGCAACAGACATGAGCTCTATATGTTCATTATTTAACTGTTGTTTGAGCGATAAAACAGGTTGGCTAACAAACGGCTCTGCGTCTAAAGGCTGTGTATCGACAACGTGAATATCACCTGAATGATTAAATAAGAAATATTGCTGAGATTTAGGAATTGGAATTAACTGATGTGGAGAAGGCTGATTTAACTGCACAGGAAGTTTTACTTGCCAAGATTCGGCATAACTTTTAGCCGTTAAAACAAAACCACATATCAAACACAGACACGTAACGAGCCATCGTTGTAGTATTACATCACATTTCTGCATTATGACCCGCACTTCCTTCTCGAGTTATTTTTGGTATGTCCTTATTTCAATTATGCAAAAAATATGTAAATAGCTCAACTATTAGTCGCGATGTCTATTTTAGCTCTTCAATACAACCGTCTGTTTTGCCTCAACAAACTGGGTTTTCTGTTGATCATTTTGATAGCTCAACTTGCCTTCAACAACTATTTGACTACCTTCTTGTGCATTGTTGGCAAGGTATTCAGCTTGTTTTCCCCAAACATGAACCAAGCGCGATAAGCTAAATTCTTGTTTTTTACCAGAGACCGGCGACACGACTTGATGCCTAATCGCTAACGAAAGTTCTGCCATCTGCTTATTATTATTTGTTGTCACTAATTTAATTGGTGCATTCACCTCACCACTTAATTGCACGAGGTTAATTGATTGAGCATAGCCTTTGGCAAAATGTTGGGCAAAGTTTGCATGAATGATTTGACGTTGTGATGTCGCGCTATCAAGTAAATAGCCATGCACAAGCATCACGTCACCTTTTTCTGCATACAATAAGGCTTCTTCTACGATATCACCCACGACCTTAATCGTATGAAAATCAGTCCACTCTTTGAACTGGTTACTCGCCTTATCAAACCATCGACTATGCGTTGCAAGAGTAATTTCTGCAATCGCCACAACAGGGTTTGTAAAGTAACGCACCTCAGGTTTAGCGACAAGGTTGCCTAATAAAGTGACTTTACAAAGATGATGGTTACCTAAAGATGCTGTCATGATCATTTACTTAATTAAAAATTTGCTGAGCTACTTTACGTAATAGCCCAGAGAGTTGCAATTGGGCAATGATATTATGTAATGCCTATCTTAAAAAGTACGCTATTGAACGGCTATAGATTGCACCTGATTTAACATTCCTCTATAACTTGTTTAACAACAAGGGATTATTTATGAAAACACTTAACACTTTCCTCGCAATTAGCTCATTGCTGATCAGCAATTTAACACTAGCAACTACCGTAATTACCGCTAAAAACACACTAGATGTGGAAACTGGCAACTTACTAAAAAACCACTTTATCGTTATTGATGATGGCAAGATTACAGCCATCATTAAGGACCAGTCTCGACTACCCGCTAATGCAAACATCATAGATCTTGGTGATAAATATTTGTTGCCAGGTTTAATGGATATGCATACGCATGTTGTTCAACATTTAGAGAAAGACTACTACGCCGGTCTATTTCAATCTCCGCACCGAGCATTAATTGGTGGTGTAGTTAACGCGGAAAAAACCTTGATGGCGGGCTTTACAACCATTCGAAATGTTGGAGCAAGCAATTATCAAGATGTCGCCCTGCGTAACGCTATCAACGCAGGTGAAATCAAAGGTCCACGTATGGCGGTCTCTGGCCCGTCAATTGGTATTACTGGTGGGCATTGCGACAATAATGCACTAAACCATAGTTTTAAACAAAAGTCTGACGGTGTTGCCGATGGTCCCTGGTCAGTGCGAGAAAAAGTAAGACTAAACGTTAAATATGGTGTTGATCTTATAAAGTTTTGCGCAACAGGTGGCGTATTTTCAAAAGGTACTAAAGTCGGGCAACGTCAATACACCTTTGAAGAAATGAAAGCCATCGTTGATGAGGCACATACCCATGGTCGAACAGTTGCAGCTCACGCTCACGGTACCGAAGGGATAAAATTCGCCATCAAAGCAGGCGTTGACTCAATAGAGCATGCAAGCTTTTTAGACAAAGAAACGATTGCGCTTGCTAAAAAGCACGGCACTTATTTATCAATGGATATATACAATACCGAATATACCCTTGCAGAAGGGGAAAAAAATGGCGTGCCCGAAGAAAACATCAATAAAGAACGAGAAGTTGGTACCATTCAGCGTGAAAGCTTCTCAAATGCTGTAAAAGCGAATGCAAAAATGGTACTAGGCTCTGATGCAGGTATTTACCCGCATGGCGACAATGCAAACCAGTTTTCTCGTATGGTGAAATTTGGCATGACGCCACTGCAAGCGATTCAAGCAGCGACCATAGAGTCTGCAAAGCTATTAAAATGGCAGGAAAACCTAGGTAGTATTTCTGCTGGCAAATATGCCGATATCATTGCCGTTGAGCAAAATCCACTTGAAAACATTTCTACATTAGAGAATGTGAGTTTTGTTATGAAAAACGGCGAAGTATTTAAACAGTAAGTACAAATTGAGCGGTAATTAAACAACTAAACAATTACCGCTAGTAAACCAACGCGCTTTTGACTATTATCCTGCCTGTAGCTGTGCTCCCGTGGTGAAGTGGATATCACGTGGACCTCCGGAGTCTAAGTCGCAGGTTCGATTCCTGCCGGGAGCGCCAGTTTTACTTCATACTTTGCCTTAAGATATTCACAAGATCGACTATTTCGCAATACCAATAAAGCATATCCGCTTTAGCTGGTCGTTTATTCAAGATGCTTTTTGCTAGACAAATAGCATGAAAAACTATCGAGTCCCATTCTGCCGATATTCGCGGTGAAGTTTAGATGCCAACTTAAAGATAGCGTTCTAACTGGTCATTCCAGCCTTTCACAATGTTGGTATTGCGATTGCAGTAATAAACATAATCCACGAGCTTTCAAGTGATTTTGGTCAAAAATGCACCAGCTAAGTGCGCAAATCAAATTAGACCTGCACTGTCATAAAGCAGACACAAAACTCTGCCAAACTTGATTCTCGAAACGCACACCCGATTTTATGCAGTACGGCAATGTGGCATTGGAATAACTTACTTAACTAAGTCAATCAAGGAGCCTCGCTATGCTAAAAAAGAAATTTTTTAAGTCTATAGACGAAACAGAAGTCACATTTGAATTTGCCCGTGAAGACGTAACAGACGTCGCTATCGCTGGTGATTTTAATGAGTGGCAACCTCAGCCTATGAAATTCGTAAAAAAAGACAACGTTTTTCGAACGCGTATTCGTCTACCTAAAAACCAAGATTTTAATTTCCGCTATTTGCTCAACGCGCAAGAATGGGAGAACGACTACGCAGCCGACGCTTATATTCCAAACCCATTTGGCACGGAAAATAGTGTGGTTTGTACGCAACCTACCTAACCGTTAAAAATTGTTGAATGAATACATTGTCGTAGCTTTTGTATCTATAAGCTTTTTCCACTGACTCAACAACAAAATTGGTTAGGTTAGTTGAGATAATTAGCATACTCGTTAGGCGTTTCTTATCGCCCGCGACAATGATATTCACAACCCTATTATTTTGTTTATCGAACGTTGCAACTTATCGAATGCGACACCGAGCTTGACGCTATAAATTGGCGTCGTGGAGGTTACTATAACAAGGCTTAGGAAGATCCCCCCGCTCACACAGTATCAAGATGAAATAGACGCATTAAATGCCGCGTGTTTTGAAGACATCTTTGGATTTTTAGGTCCTCACTGTGTTGATGAGCGCATGCAAATTCGTTTATTTTTGCCTGGTGCTGAATCGGTTATCGTGACCACAACAGACACTGACTATGTCGCTCAGCGTATCAATAATAGCGATTTATTTATCGCTGATATCCCTAATCACAATGACCAAAACGACTATCAATTAAAGGTCTGCTATCCGTTAACAACAATCGTTATTGAAGATCCTTATCGATTTAATAGTTTGCTTGATGAAGACTTTTGTTTCTTATTCAATCAAGGTAAACAAAGCCAAGCTTATCGCCATTTAGGCGGGCACTTTGATGAGGTAGATGGTATTCATGGTGCGCGTTTTTCACTATGGGCGCCAAATGCAAAATCGGTATCTTTGATTAGCGATGATAATCATTGGAATCCAAGCCGACATATCATGCGCAAACACCCAGCAAGCGGTATTTGGGACATATTCATTCCAGAACTCACATCAGGTGTTCGTTACAAATACCACATCGTCGCCATGACAGGTGAACGCATAGAAAAGGCAGACCCCTATGCGAATTTTATGCAAAACCCACCAGATACCGCATCTATACTGCATCATTGCATGCCACATAGAATGCCTAAATCTTGGCAAGACAAACGTAATACAAGAAACGCGGTCGATGCGCCAATCAGTATTTACGAGGTTCATCTGGGCTCTTGGAAAAGACAAGGTGATGATGGCAAAGCGTTTTTAAGTTACCAACAATTAGCAGAACAATTAGTACCTTACGTCAGTGATTTAGGCTTTACACATGTGCAATTTATGCCAATTAGTGAATTTCCTTTCAATGGCTCATGGGGCTACCAACCGGTAGGAATGTTTGCACCAACGAGTCGATTTGGCACACCAGAAGATTTCGCCTACTTAGTGGCACAGTTTCAACAAGCAGGGATTGGCGTATTGATAGATTGGGTACCTGGCCATTTTCCATCAGACCCTCATGGCTTAGCTCGATTCGACGGTACGCATTTATTTGAACATGCGGATAAACGACAAGGCTTTCATCCTGACTGGAATACACTGATCTATAACTACGGGCGCGAAGAAGTCCGCTCATACTTGCACTCGAGCGCCAATGTTTGGTTTCAACAATATGGCGTAGATGGTTTACGGGTCGACGCTGTGGCCTCTATGTTATATCTCGACTATAGCCGCGACGAGGGAGAATGGATCGCTAACGAGCATGGTGGCCGTGAAAATTTAGACGCGATTTCTCTTATTCAACAAATTAACCAAGATTGTTATCGCGACAACCCTGGCATCATGATGGTTGCCGAAGAGTCGACTGCATGGCCAGGCGTAACAGGGTTTGTCGACGGCGGTGGATTGGGTTTTGGCTTTAAATGGAATATGGGCTGGATGAACGATAGCCTGCAATACATGCATCGCGACCCGCTTTACCGCAATCATTATCACGGCGAGATGACATTCTCCATGGTATATGCTTTTTCAGAAAACTACATTTTACCGCTGAGCCATGATGAAGTCGTTCACGGTAAAGGCTCACTATTAAACAAAATGCCCGGAGACGATTGGCAAAAATTTGCTAACCTGCGTGCGTATTACGGATTTATGTGGGGACACCCGGGCAAAAAGCTCCTGTTCATGGGTGGCGAATTTGGCCAGTGGAAAGAATGGGATCACGATCACAGTCTTGACTGGCACCTCCTACAATACGAACCTCATCAAGGTCTACAGAATCTTATTCGCGACTTGAATTACACCTATGTATCTCAGCCAGCGCTTTATCAATACGATAACAGTCCACTAGGCTTTGACTGGATAGACGAGGGCAATGCAGAGCAATCTATTTTCAGTTTTATACGTTACAACAAAGAACGCACTTGTGGTGTTTTAATACTTGCCAACATGACCCCTGCCACCTATCAATGTTATCGCATTGGCGTGCCTTCAGCAGGTCGTTATCACCAGCTCATCAATACCGACAATGCTCGTTATGGCGGCTCAGGTGTTGGTCTAACCGACTACGTCGAAACCGAAACTGAGCAATGCCATGGCCAAGCACAATCAATCATGACTGACATTCCTCCGTTAGCCACCATGATGTTTGCGTTTAAGGTGCGGCCATGACCTCAACGTTCATCTTACAAACAGGGACGCCGTACCCATTAGGTTCAACACCGAAAAGTAATGGTGTTAACTTTGCGATATTTTCCGCTCATGCGCAGAAAGTAGAGCTATGCCTGTTTGACGATAGTGGACACACAGAAGTCGCGCGTATAGCAATGCCTCATTGTAACCATCAAGTTTGGCATTGTTTTTTGGAGGGTTGCCAACCAGGGCAACTCTACGGATATCGTGTTCATGGACCGTATCAACCAGATCAAGGATTAAGGTTTAACCCAAATAAACTGTTACTCGACCCATACGGTAAAAGTATTTTTGGTCAATTTCAGTGGTCAGAACGTCATTATGCCTACGATATGCAAAGTGATGATGAAGATTTGGCCAAAGACAGCCGTGATAATGCGCTCGACATGCCGAAAAGTCGTGTTATCGCCCTTGCCCAAGCAAACACTCAACATCCAGATATTCCTTGGGCTGATACGGTTATATACGAGTGCCATGTCAAAGGAGCTACACGATTACACCCAGAAATTCCTACGCCCATGCGCGGTCGATTTTTGGGACTATGTCACCCTGCTTTTATCGACCACTTAACGCGTTTAGGGGTAACTACAGTCGAGTTGTTACCGGTGCATTATTTTATCAATGAGCATTTCTTAGAAGAAAAGCGCTTAGTAAATTATTGGGGCTACAACTCCTTGAGCTTTTTCGCCCCTCATAGCGACTACCTAAGTAGCGAAGACGTCGGTGAATTTCAACATATGGTGCGAGTTTTACATCAGCATAATATCGAAGTCATTATAGACGTTGTCTACAACCACACTGCTGAAGGTAACCGTCTTGGCCCCACATTGTCATTGCGCGGCATAGATAATGTCAGCTATTACAAGCTCCAACACCAACAACCTCGTCACTACATCAACGATACAGGTTGTGGCAATACCTTAGATTTGAATCATCCTCGCTGCCTACAATTGGTCATGGATAGCTTACGATTTTGGGTAGAGACGATGGGTGTCGACGGCTTTCGTTTTGATCTTGCTGCGATACTAGCTCGCAACCCTGACGGTTTTTCAAGTAATAGCGGGTTTTTTCGTGCCATTTTACAAGACCCGATTTTAAGCCAAGTGAAATTGATTGCCGAGCCTTGGGATATTGGCCCAGGTGGCTACCAACTTGGCAATTTTCCACCACCATGGAGTGAGTGGAACGATCGATACCGCGATATTATGCGTCGCTTCTGGCGCGGTGATCATGGTGTCTTACCAGAATTCGCCAGACGCATACACGGCTCTAGCGATATGTTTGAACATAACGGTCGAGGCCCCCACTCCAGTGTTAACTTTATTACCAGCCACGACGGCTTTTCTCTACGTGACCTAGTGAGCTATCAAAACAAGCACAATCAGGCAAATGGTGAAGACAATCGCGATGGTCACAGTGATAACTTCTCAGCCAATTACGGCGTCGAAGGAGAAACCCGAGATCCAGACATCTTAGCTAGGCGCCTACGCCAACAAAAAAACCTCCTCACTTCACTATTTTTAGCACAAGGCGTTCCTATGCTGCGCAGTGGTGATGAGTTTTCTCAAAGCCAAGGTGGCAACAATAATGCGTACTGCCAAGACAATGAAATCAACTGGCTGAGGTGGGAAAAGTATCAAAATAGCGACAATAACCTCTGTGACTTTATTAATCAGTTATCTCAAATAAGACAACAGTTTCCAGGCCTACGCCTGTCGCGCTTTATACACAAAGACAATACACCTTATACCATCACCTGGCTAAATTCCGATGGCCAAGCCATGAGCAAGGAAAACTGGGGCAGTCATAGCAATCGTTATATTGGCTATCTCATTACAGGGCTTGAAACGCCAATCTTGTGCCTCTTCAATTCAGGATGCACCAACCACAAGGTAGAGTTACCAATTTGTCAGGCAAATACTAAGAGACAGTGGCGCCTATTATTAACCACTGATGCCAATGTCAATTGTGATGAATTTCAATACATTTCAGGAAGCTTATTTCTGAGTCCGCAAAGCAGTTGGATTTTAACCACGGCTAACGAGCCAAAACCGCGACAGGAGCTATCACGTGACTAAGACAACGTCTAATAAGCCGGAAATTAACGAACAGCAAGCTGCGCCTAATGTTTGCCACACCACGCAATGGTACGAAGGGCCAACCATCGATGAGCACACCTTGCATGATGATTTAACTCGTCACTTTTATTACACCCTGGGTAGGGACAAAGTTGGTGAATCTCGCTTGTACCTTTATCACGCCTTAGCCTTAACCATTCGCGATCGCTTAATTGCTCGTTGCCGAGAAACGCGACTCAAAAATGAAAAGCACAACCGTAAGCAAGTTGCCTATTTGTCGCTGGAATTCTTGATGGGGCGCTCCCTCAATAACGCGATCTTAAACCTCGATTTAGAGGACAAGGTGCGCTGTGCACTCAACGAGTTTTGCACAGCGTTAGAAGATGTCGAACAAGCCGAACATGACGCCGGCTTAGGTAATGGCGGTTTAGGACGACTTGCGGCCTGTTTTCTCGATAGCTGTGCAACCTTAGGTCTTCCCGTTACAGGATATGGCATACGCTATGAATACGGTATGTTCAATCAAGAAATCGATAACGGTTATCAGGTGGAGCAACCAGACAACTGGCTTAGGGAAGAATGTCCGTGGGAAACCAAGGCGCCAGATTACTCACGTCGCGTCAAATTTTTTGGTCATGTTGAAGTACACGAAGATCTCAAGGGTCGTCAGCATCGTCGTTGGGTTAACACGCAAGACGTCTTAGCGGTACCTTTTGATATACCGGTTCCCGGCTATAACAACGACATAGTAAATACTTTGCGCTTATGGAAATCTGAAGCGACCGACGAATTTGATTTAAGTGAATTTAATGCCGGTAGTTATTCCGAGGCAGTCGCCAAGAAAAACCTCGCAGAACAGATAACCATGGTGCTGTATCCAAATGACGCAAGCGAGAGCGGAAAGGAGCTACGTTTACGTCAGCAATACTTCCTTAGCTCAGCAAGTCTGCAAGACATTTTAGCGCAATGGATTGAAAGTCATGGTCAAGATTTTATCGGCTTTACTGATCAGCATGTATTTCAATTAAACGATACGCATCCAAGTATTGCGGTTGCTGAATTAATGCGCCTGTTAATCGACGAACACGGTTTGAGTTGGGATAAAGCCTGGTCAATCACGAGCACAACAATGGCCTATACCAATCATACCTTGCTGCCAGAAGCATTAGAGAAGTGGTCAGTGCGCTTATTTGAGCGCCTATTACCGCGATTATTAGAAATTATTTACGAAATTAACGCCCGTTTTCTTCTACAAGTTGCACAACGTTGGCCTGGTGATGTCGACAAAACCCGCCAAATGTCAATTATCGAAGAGGGCGATGAGCCTCAAATTCGTATGGCTTACTTGGCTATTATCGGCAGTTATTCTGTTAATGGGGTTGCGGCCTTACACACTAAATTACTGACGAATGGCTTGTTTAACGACTTTTATCAATTGTCGCCGCAAAAGTTTAATAACAAAACCAATGGTGTGACGCCACGTCGTTGGCTACATCATTGTAATCCTGCATTGTCAGACCTTATAACCCGCACGATTGGCGAACAATGGGTAAACGATTTCTCGCAAATCCAAAAGCTCGCCAATTACGCTGACGATGAAAAACTTCAAGTACAATGGCAACAAGTTAAATTCGACAACAAGGTTAAATTAGCTGAGCTTGTGCAAGAGCGCTGCGGTGTCGAATTTGACCCTAACATGATGTTCGATGTGCAGGTAAAACGTATTCATGAATACAAACGACAACTGCTCAATATCCTGCACGTCATTTATCGCTATGAACGCATTCGCAACTGCGATACTGCCACTATGGTACCGCGTTGCATACTACTCGGAGGCAAAGCAGCGCCAGGCTATGACATGGCCAAACAAATCATCAAATTAATTAGCAATGTTGCCGACACCATTAATAACGACCCATTAGCTAAGCCTTATCTTCGCGTAGCCTTCTTACCAAATTACAACGTAACTGCGATGGAAACGATTTGTCCGGCAACTGAACTATCTGAGCAAATATCCACTGCAGGTAAAGAAGCGTCAGGCACAGGTAACATGAAGTTTATGATGAATGGCGCATTAACCATTGGCACATTAGATGGTGCCAATATTGAAATTCGTGACGCTGTCGGTGAAGAGAATTTCTTTTTGTTTGGTGCGCGTAGTGAAGAGCTCGATGAAATATTTCGCAATCACAACCCTAGTCGTATTATCGAAGCAACTCCAGCGCTACAAGAAGTTATGCAGTTGCTTACTAGTGGCCACTTTAACTTATTTGAACCCGGTATCTTTCAATCAATTATCGATGCCATAACTAGCCCAACGGATCCTTGGCTGACCGCCCATGATTTTGCTAGCTACATCCATGCTCAAGATGAAGTTGACCGTTGTTATCAAGATTCCGCTCGTTGGGCCGCAATGAGCATTTTAAACACCGCTGCAAGCGGGCCGTTTTCCAGTGATCGTACGATTTTGGAATACGCCACCAATATTTGGCAATTGCAGTGCAACGCTACACCCAGTCTGGCTTAAGAAGGAGTGCCTATGCCCAGCTATGAAAATCGTTATATCAGTAACCTTACTCGGCAAACTTACGCGATAATTCTCGCCGGCGGACGTGGCTCTCGCCTAAAAGAGCTTACCGATTGGCGCGCTAAACCTGCAGTGTATTTCGGCGGTAAATTTCGTATCATCGACTTCCCGTTGTCAAATTGTATTAACTCAGGCATTCGCCGAGTGGGTATTGCCACACAATACAAGTCACATTCTTTAATTCGCCATATTAATCGCGCATGGGGACATTTTAAGAAGGAACTCGGCGAATCAGTAGAGATTTTACCAGCATCGCAGCGTTACGGTGATGATTGGTACTGTGGTACCGCCGATGCCGTTTTTCAGAACATTGACATTATTCGCCATGAACTACCCAAATATGTGATGATTTTATCAGGTGACCATGTTTATCGCATGGACTACGCTGGTCTAATAGCCAGCCATGTAGAAAGTGGCGCAGATATGACGGTATGTTGTATTGAAGTTGAAAAAGAAGAGGCAGCAGGCCGCTTTGGCGTAATTAGTGTTGATGAAGACAATCGCGTGACCAAATTCAAAGAAAAGCCTGAAGTTCCTGATACAGTGCCAGGAAAGCCCAATACGGCATTAGCTTCAATGGGTAACTATGTATTTAACACAGAGTTTTTATTCGAACAACTTCGTCGTGATGCCGAAATTAAAGGTTCAGGTCGAGACTTTGGCAACGATATTATTCCACGTATTATTGAACAGCATAAAGTCTACGCCTTTCCGTTTCGTTCACCAGGGCAAGGTCAACCCTATTGGCGCGATGTCGGTACCTTAGATTCATTCTGGGAAGCCAATATGGATTTAGTCTCTACCGAACCCGATTTAGATCTCTACGATGAAACCTGGCCAATTTGGAGTTATCAGGAACAACTTGCACCAGCAAAATTTGTCTTCGATGACGATACACGTCGCGGCATGGCAGTTGACTCTATGGTTTCAGGTGGCTGTATTATTTCAGGCTCAACGGTGCGTCGTTCATTGCTGTTTTTTAAAGTCCACATTCACTCGTATTGTGATGTCCAAGAATGTGTGATTTTACCCGGCGTAGTTATTGAGCGAAACTGTACCATTAAACGCGCCATTATCGACCGTAGCTGCATTATTCCTGAAGGCATGACCATTGGTGTTGATCCTGAGCAGGATAAAGCCAATGGCTTTCGCATCACGGACAAAGGGATTGTTTTGGTCACGCGAGATATGTTGTCATTACTTGAAGAACAACACACAAACAAAAAACAAACGTTAGAGGTTGAGCTGGGCTAAAATGCCCAGCAGCAATATGCTACAACGAGGTAATCAATGCGAATTTTGATGGTCGCAGCAGAGAATGATGCTATCGCCGGTATGAAAGTTGGTGGCGTAGCTGATGTCATTCGCGACATCCCACAAGCGCTAGCAAAACTAGAGCAAACATTAGACGTAATCGTGCCAGACTACGGGTTAATCATTGATCGAGAGCCACACCAATGGGTTGCCAATATTCAGGTTTCTTTTAAAGGGCAATCTGAACATGTTGGCCTCTATAAATTAACGAAGCAAAACGGCGAAACTAACGTCCAACAATGGTTAGTAAAGCATGATTTATTTGCCATTGGCGGTAAAGGTCAGGTGTATTGTAATGATCCCGATAACCGCCCGTTTGCAAGTGATGCAACTAAATTTGCTTTGTTTAGCGCCGCGGTAACCGAAGCGCTTCATCAGCAAGCACTTCCTCGTCCTGATTACATTCACTTGCATGACTGGCATTCAGCATGTGTGGCGGTGCTGATGAAAAGTGCGCCTTGCTATCACGACATCGCCCAGATCCCTCGGGTATTTACCGTTCACAACATTGCATTGCAAGGCATACGCCCGTTTAAGGATGATGATTCTGCTTTTGAAACTTGGTTCCCACACCTCAGTTACAATGGCGAGGTAATTTGCGATCCTCGTTACCCTCATTGCTTTAACCCTATGCGGGCAGCTATAAATTTATGCGATAAAGTTCACGTTGTATCGCCTAGTTATGCGCAAGAGGTTATACAGCCAAGTCAGCCTGAGCTCGGCTTTTTCGGTGGAGAAGGGATAGAGGCAGACCTGCAACATGCGCAAGCACGAGGGCGTTTATCTGGCATCCTTAATGGCTGTGAATATGGTGTTCAATACAACAGTGACACAAGCCTTGATGATTTCTATCTCGTAGCAGAAAAAGAAATACTGCGCTGGGCAGGTCAAAATAGCGTACTGCAAAGTGCTCACTATCTCGCATCGCAACGTCTACTGGGGTGGCAAAACACGCCAAGTGAAGGGCCCTTGGTAACGAGTGTTGGACGATTAACCGATCAAAAGATGTTACTCATGCGTGCTGGTGGACTCCAGAAAACCTTAGACGTGCTTAAAAGCAAAGACGCAAGACTGATAATCTTAGGCAGTGGCGATCAAACACTTGAGCAAGAATTAACGAAAGTTATGGCGATTAATGATAACTTTTTATTCTTAAATGGCTTCGCGCTGGGGTTATCAAATCAAATCTATAGCTTAGGCGATTTGTTCTTAATGCCTAGCTCGTTTGAACCATGCGGTATTAGCCAAATGCTAGCTATGCGAGCAGGGCAACCTTGTTTAGTTCATGCAGTAGGCGGGTTAAAAGACACGGTATTGGACATGGAAAATGGCTTTGCATTTACTGGTGAATCACTTAAGTTACAGTTGAACGCCCTGCTAGCATCTCTTGAGCAAGCGCTTAATATATATAGTGATCACCCCGAGCAATGGCATGCAATCGCGGAAAAGGCAAAACAAACACGCTTTACTTGGCAAGATAGTGCAAAAAAATATCTCACTCAGTTATACATCTAGTTTGCGTTTATCTTAGCTTCTTGGCTTTGGGTGCTCTGCTAGCAAGGCATAGATACCTCACTCACAGAGCATTTTTATGAGCATCTATACGTTATAAGGAATAAGATAATAATTCAGTGTCTTTGAGTTACTCAGTGATATCAAGTAATAACGTGTTATACCGCTTGAATGATAAAAGTTGCACATGTCAGTAAAGACTCATAATTCATTTGATCATGCCAGTCACTACTCAGCGTATTTTTCATGCGCTTCATCGAAATAAGTGTTCTATAGTTAATCATTGTTAGCTGTAATCGAGTATATAAGAGGCAAAAGGTTTTTATTTTTTATACTCAAGGGTTTATTGGTGACTTGGGTTTGTTAAGGAAGGTTATGAAAGTACTTATCACGATTATGGCAGTTATCTTATTTCTGCCCAACTCAAGTATCGCTAATGAGCGCAAAAGTCCGCCTGCAAACGTTATCCTAGAAAATATGTCATTTCAGCCAATTCAAGTTAGCATCGAGACAGTGGGTACCGCCGAAGCACAAAAGTCTGTCAGTTTATTTCCAGCGACATCCGATCGTGTTACACAAGTTGCATTTCAGCCGGGAGACTATGTCGAAAAAGGTAGTGTATTACTTGAGCTTGATGCGAGACGTCAGTTGGCAGCATTAAGACGAGCTAAAATCGAATTAGCCGATCAGCAACGTGACGTTGATCGACTAATCAAAAGTCATGTTAATGGCGCAGTGACTGAATCAGAATTAGACGAAGCAAATGCATTATTAGATCTGGCGAAAATAGCAGTAACCGAAGCACAAGCTGACTTAGACGATCGAAAAGTTGTCGCGCCATTTAGTGGTTTTGTCGGGCTTACCGAAGTTGAAGTCGGCGATCGAATTAATCAGTCCACGTTAATAACAACGATCGATGATAGAGCACAACTCTTTATCAATTTTTCTGTACCTGAATCAGCCTATAGTTTAGTTGACCAAGACACGAGTGTTGAAGTGCAGCCTTGGAACAATCGTTCAGCTTCCTTTAACGCGTCTCTATCACAATTAGATAGCCGTATCGATGCGCAAAATAGAACCTTAAAAGTACGCGCCGTGTTAGACAATAGTGACGACTTATTTCGACCAGGACTAAGCTTCAAAGTGTCACTCAATGCTAAAGGCGCGGTTTACCCAGTGGTACCTGAAGCCGCACTAGCATGGGGAGCGACGGGGTCATATATTTGGCTAGCTAAAGACGGCAAAGCTGTTAAAAAAGCGGTGTCGATCAAACAGCGATTAAGAGGTTTCATCTTGGTAGAAGGAGACTTTGCTAATGACGACGTATTGATCGTTGAAGGCATTCAGCGCTTAAGAGAAGGTGCTGAGGTTGTTGCAGCAAGTGCCTTAGCGGTGAAGGATTAATATGTTAAACCTATTTCAAAATAAAGATGATTTACCTTCGCTATCGGTGCGTCGCCCTGTCACCATCATAGTACTTAACATCCTCATTATTATTGCAGGCATGTCGGCTATTTTAGGCTTAGAAGTACGAGAACTGCCAGATGTTGACCGTCCGATCGTAAGTGTGCGCGCTAACTTCCCAGGAGCAGCGCCTGAAACCGTCGATAATGAAGTCACTCGACGAATTGAAGGTGCGGCTGCGAGAGTCAGTGGTGTGAAATCAATTAGAGCGCAAAGTGAAGAAGGTTTTTCACGCATTGTCGTTGAATTTAGACCAGGCATTAATTTAGAAGATGCCGCTAACGAAATGCGCGAATCGATTAGTCGAGTTCAGCGCCAACTGCCAGAAGAAGTAGAACGCCTTTCTATCGTTAAGGCCGATAACGATGCTCAATCGGTGATTAGTTTAGCCATTGCTAGTGAGCGCTTTGACATGGAAACGGTCGCCGAAATCGTTGAACGCGATATTTCACCACTATTTTTGGCAATACCAGGAGTTGCGGATGTCAGACTAAATGGTGAACGCCAAAGAGTATTAAGAGTCGTAGTCGATCCAATGAGACTAGCAAGTTTTGGCTTGTCATTTACTCACGTTTCTAGTGCCTTACGTTCAGCGCCATTTGATGTGCCCGCCGGCAGTCTGCGATCAACAGATCACCAAGTAATAGTTAGAGCAGATGCCACCTCAGTAACAGCCGATCAAGTTGAGAACATCATTGTTGAAGGAGATACTCGCATCGGTGATATTGCCACGGTTTACTTTGGACCGGCAGATGCCAACAGTTTTGTTCGACTCAACGGTAAGCCGGTTATTGGGCTGGGTGTTATTCGTCAGGCCAGCGCCAATACCATCGAGATATCTGATCAAGCCTTGGCTATGGTTGATGAACTCAAAGAGCGCTTCCCTGAGCTTGAGATATACACGACCTCAGATGATGCACAGTTCATCCGTAGCTCTGTTGAAGAAGTTATTAAATCTCTCGGTTATACCGTGTTATTGGTTGTGGTTACTTTGTGGTTGTTTTTAGGTAGTTGGAAAGCCACCTTAGTACCTGCACTTTCAATTCCCGTTTCTTTAATTGGTGTACTGGCGATAATGTGGTCGCTCGGTTTTTCCATCAATATCTTAACCTTACTTGCGCTTGTATTAGCGACAGGCTTAATTGTAGATGATGCTATTGTTGTCTCTGAAAATATTCAACGACGAAAATCTCAAGGCATTAAAGCAAAAGCAGCGGCTGTTGTGGGTTCACGGGAAGTCTTTTTTGCCGTTGTCGCCACCACTGCCGTATTGGTTGCCGTATTTGTCCCGATAGCGTTTCTTCCTTCAACGGCTGGTAAGTTATTTAGAGAGTTTGGTGGCGTATTAGCGGGGGCAGTTATTATTTCCTCCTTCGTTGCTTTAACACTAGTGCCAGCACTAAAGGCGAAAATTATCGGCGCATCTAGCGCTTCTCAACCAGTTTTCATGGCTAAATTGGGTAAAAAAATTGTTGATGGCTATGAGCGCGCATTGTCATTTTGTATTCAATACGGCTGGCTTATCTTGCTACTAAGTTTAATAGCTGCTGGCACTGCGACTATGCTTTATCAGAAGGTCGATAAAGAGCTATTGCCATCAGAAGATCGAGGCAGTGTTCGTATCTTTGCTCGTGGCCCAGATGGTGTCGGCATCTCTTATATGGATCGTCAAGCACAAGCGATGGAAGATATCTTATTGCCCTATGCGAATTTGGGGGACATCGACTCGATTCGCACCGTTGTAGGCCAATGGGATCCAAATATCGTTTTCATGACGGTAAACCTTAAAGATTGGGCTGAACGAGAAAATAGTCAGCAGAAAATCATTAATGAGATACGACCTAAATTGGCCGCGATACCAGGCGCACCTGGTCGTGCCTTCGGCGCAAACAGTCTTAATTTAAGAGGCCAAGGTGGTGGCTTCCAGTTCGCCATCACTGGTGAAAGTTATGAAGAAATCTTTAAAGTAGCCCAAGATTTTAGCGAAGCAATCGAAGCTCAGTATCCTGAATATGGTCAACCCAGAATTTCCTACCAACCTACTCAGCCTCAAATGCGTGTTCATATTGATCGCAATAGAGCTGAAGAACTCGGTGTGCCATTTGCCGATATCAATCAAACATTACGCGCTGCCATCGGTGGTGATGATATAACAGATTTGAATGTTGGTGATCAGGCCATTCCTATTATTTTACAGTCCTCTTACAAGGATTCGGCTAACCCTTCAGATTTAACAAACCTTTATGTCGCAGCGCGAAATGGAGAACTCGTTTCTTTGTCGTCAATTGCCTATATTTCTGAAGAAGGTGTCGCAGCAGAGCTTGAGCGACATGCACAACGCAGAGCGATTGAAGTTGATTTAGAATTGCCTGACAGCATGCCCATGGCCGACGCGGTTAGCACCCTGCGAGAATTAGCTCGTCAACATTTACCCAATGGCTACGGACTCGTGTTATTAGGTGAAGCCAAGACATACCAAGAAACAGACCAACAAGTCACCATGACCTACTTAGTCGCCTTCTTAATTGTTTTACTGGTGCTCGCTGCCCAATTTGAGAGCGCCACGAGCGCATTAGTAGTGATGTTAACGGTACCTTTTGGTATTGCGGCCGCTATCTTTGCCGTATCAATTACCGGTACAACCATTAATATCTACTCACAAATAGGCCTCGTCATGCTGATTGGTTTACTGGCGAAAAACTCGATATTGCTAGTGGAGTTTGCTGACCAATTGCGTGATCGGGGCGCAGACATCAAAGAAGCAATCATTGAAGCTGGTAAAGTGCGCCTAAGACCAATTATGATGACCTTATTATCGACCGTTTTAGGTGGGCTACCGCTTATTATGTCAACAGGAGCTGGCGCAGAAGCACGAAATGCTATCGGCTGGGTAGTCTTTGGTGGTTTAGGCATCGCCGTGATATTTACTCTCTTTTTAACACCCGTGTTATATGTTTGGTTGGCTCGTTTTGCAAAACCAAGAGCAGATCAAGAGCAACGTTTAGCAAATGAGCTATCAGAAGCAGAAACACCATCATTATCAAAATAATAGTTAAGTAATCTCCTATTGCATCGTGTAAACAAGTTGATGTGGTCACAGTAATTTGACCACATCATATTTCACTACCATCAAGCTGTTAATGCTACAAATACTCACTATAGTGTTGTTAAAGTAACGCATTTATTAAGCAGGGCTCGTTATGAGTCGAAACCAAACCAAAAGAAAGAGACCTTACCAAGTTTCAAAAAACACCATCCGAGATGATTTCATCGACAAACAGGTGTTAGCTATTCACAAGGCGATGGCAAAGAAAGTATTGGCGCAACCCGCATTAATTGATGTGGTGAAATCGACATTAGAAAAGAAGCGTAAAGAAGGGCGAATGAGCTATAGCGCGTACTTAACTTGGTTTAGTTTATTAGACATTGCACTCGACGATCCGAAAGCATTTTACGACGGGGTAATCGACTACGATAAAAGAATGCGACGACTAAGACGCACGACACCATTTATTAACATTTTAACTGAAGAAGAACGTCAACAGGCTATAACATTAGACGCTACTGGTACCTTAGACAATCTTAACTTTATGCTTTAAATCAATATTTGTTCTTGCGTTTGAAAATTTGCTCGATATACTGACAATAAATACACCACTGTACGAAACAACAGGTTAGTATGCGCGAATTAACAAAACGACAAAGTGAAATTTTTGATCTCATTAGAGAGACGATAAACGCGACTGGAATGCCGCCAACTCGCGCTGAAATCGCAGAACACTTCGGTTTCCGTTCAGCAAATGCCGCGGAAGAGCACTTAAAAGCCCTCGCTAAAAAAGGCTACATTGAAATGCTGGCTGGTACCTCACGTGGTATTCGCTTAGCTGAAGAATTTATTGTAGAAGAAGGTTTGCCATTAATTGGCCGTGTTGCTGCTGGTGAGCCTATTTTAGCGCAAGAGCATGTTGAAGATACCTATAAAATTGATGGTAGCCTTTTTCACCCCAATGCCGATTACTTGCTGCGAGTTGATGGCGAAAGCATGAAAGATATCGGTATTTTAGATGGCGACTTACTCGCTGTTCATACCACACAAGATGTCAAAAACGGGCAAGTTGTTGTCGCTCGAGTAGAAGATGATGTTACCGTTAAACGCTTTAAACGTGAAGGCAACATTGTCTACCTTCATGCGGAAAATGAAGATTTTGCGCCAATCAAGGTCGATTTATCACAACAAGCATTTAATATTGAAGGATTAGCCGTTGGCGTTGTAAGAAATGCTGATTGGATGTAATTCATAAACCGTACATTTCTGAACTCACAAATTTAGCCAACGTTTAACGTTGGCTTTTTTATGTCGCTTATTCCCTCTAGCCCACGCCACACAACGGTTAAAATTTAACCAGTCACACATTTAACAATTAGAGTAGTTACTCAGCTGATATTATTAAACTTTTTTACTTCCTTTCGAAAAAAAACGCTAGACCTTGGTTAATTTTTAGGTAATTCTAGAATAGAAAACACCCAAAAAATAAACATTATTACAACAATAAATCAACGTAATCGCGCTAACAATTCTATTACGTTAATTAAATAAAAATAAAAATTAGAGCAGAACTTAGCAACAGTGATCTGAGTAGTACGCTTAAAACTGAGCGCTGTTTTTTTGCTTTTAAAAAGGGAGGGATGTCGTGTGAAAAGACGTAACCTAGGTTGGCTGTTGTTGGGAACACTGCTTTCCAGTTCAGCTTGGGCAGACAGTAAGCTAAACCTTACCAAAGGTGTAACCGCTGTCAGTCAGGAAGTTTATGACCTACATATGCTAGCCATGTATATATGTACGGCAATCGGTATCATCGTATTTGGTGCGATGTTTTGGTCTATGTTCTTTCATAGAAAATCAAAAGGTGTAAAACCTGCAACGTTTCATGAAAGTACCAAAATAGAAATTCTATGGACCGCCATCCCCATCGTTATTTTAGTTGCAATGGCGATACCTGCCACGACAACGTTAATCAAGATGGAAGATAACACTAACTCTGACATTACCGTGCAAGTAACAGGCTCTCAATGGAAATGGCATTATAAATACTTCGACCAAGACATTGAGTTTTTCTCTGTATTGACCACACCTAAAGAGCAATATGACGAGCGTCTGGGTGCTAATGCAGAAAAAAGCGAAAACTACCTCCTTGAAGTCGATAACCCTCTCGTTATTCCAGTTAATAAAAAAGTACGCTTCCTGATTACCTCAGACGATGTTATCCACTCATGGTGGGTTCCAGCATTCGCTGTTAAACAAGATGCAAACCCAGGCTTTATTAACGAAGCATGGACAATTGTTGACACACCAGGTATTTACCGCGGCCAATGTGCTGAATTATGTGGTAAAGATCATGGCTATATGCCAGTAGTTGTTGAAGTGAAATCTGAAGAAGATTACGCGCAATGGGTTGAAGATCAAAAAGCACTCATCGCACAAGCTAAAGCTGCAGAGGAAGCATCGCTGAATGCTTCGCTATCGTTAGATGAACTCATGAACTTAGGTGAGTCAACGTACACAGCTCATTGTGCTGCTTGTCACCAGCCAAATGGTGAAGGTTTACCACCAGCATTCCCAGCATTAAAAGGAAGTGCTGTTGCAACCACAGGTGATGCCAATACGCATATTGATATTGTGGTAAATGGTATCGCTGGCACAGGTATGCAAGGCTATGGTAGACAATTATCAGCTAAAGAAATCGCTGCTGTTGTTACCTATGAGCGTAATGCTTGGGGCAACAATACCGGTGACGCTGTGCAAGCGGCAGACGTTGCTGCTGTAAAAGGTGGAGACTCATCATCAGCTAGCGATTCAGTTGAAAGTACGTCAGTAGCCGTTACTGAAGCTGTTAAAGAAGCAATGCCTGCTGAAGACCTGACCAAACAATATTCAATGGATGAAATGATGGCGATGGGCGAGGAGGTTTATATGGCTTCATGTTCAGCTTGTCATCAAGTAACAGGCGCAGGTATGCCACCAGCATTCCCATCACTAATAAACAGCCCATACATTACAGGTGATGTCACCGCTCATATTGAAATGGTGGTCAAAGGTAGTAGCAAGAATCCAGCAATGCAAGGTTTCTTAGGTACATTAACAAAAACACAAATCGCAGCTGTGGTTACTTATGAGCGAAATGCTTGGGGTAATAGTAGTGGCGATCTTGTACAGCCAGCAGATGTTGATGCTGTAAGTGGCCAATAGGGAGTTCGAATAATGACAACTGAAGCAATTCATGATTCGCACGACAATCACGACGGCGAACATCACGATCACAAAATGACAGGAATAAAGCGTTGGTTGCTAACAACTAACCACAAAGACATTGGTTCAATGTACCTTTGGTTCTCTTTCATTATGTTTTTAACTGGCGGCGCAATGGCAATGGTTATTCGCGCAGAGCTATTTCAACCAGGTTTACAAATTGTAGATCCTGATTTCTTTAACCAAATGACAACCGTTCACGGTTTAATTATGGTTTTTGGTGCCATCATGCCGGCCTTTACAGGTTTAGCTAACTGGATGATACCTATGATGGTAGGTGCGCCAGATATGGCGTTACCACGTTTAAATAACTGGAGTTTTTGGATACTACCTTTCGCCTTTAGTATTTTATTGGCGTCGTTCTTTATGGAAGGTGGGGCACCAAACTTCGGCTGGACATTCTACGCGCCACTATCAACAACTTATAGTAATGGTAGTACCGCGTTCTTTGTATTTGCCGTCCATATTATGGGTATTTCCTCAATCATGGGCGCAATTAACATTGTCGTGACTATCATGAACATGCGCGCACCTGGTATGACGTACATGAAGATGCCATTATTCGTTTGGACATTCTTTATCACGGCCTACCTGCTAATTGCCGTAATGCCCGTGTTAGCCGGCACAGTAACCATGGTACTAACAGATACTTACTTTGGTACGAGCTTCTTTGACGCCGCAGGTGGTGGTGATCCAGTCTTGTTCCAGCATATCTTCTGGTTCTTTGGTCACCCTGAAGTTTACATCATGATTTTGCCGGCCTTTGGTATTGTATCTACTACCATTCCTGCATTTTCACGCAAGAAACTATTCGGCTATAGTTCAATGGTTTATGCAACCGCCTCAATCGCATTCTTATCGTTTATCGTATGGGCTCACCATATGTTTACAACAGGCATGCCGCTCTTTGGTGAGTTGTTCTTCATGTATTGTACGATGCTAATTGCTGTGCCAACAGGCGTAAAAGTCTTTAACTGGGTGGCAACAATGTGGCGCGGGGCAATTTCATTTGAAGTGCCGATGCTGTTTTCCATCGCCTTTGTGATCTTGTTCACTATTGGTGGATTCTCTGGCTTAATGCTTGCGTTAACACCAGTTGACTTCCAGTATCACGATACATATTTCGTGGTTGCTCATTTCCATTACGTACTTGTAACAGGTGCCCTGTTCTCTATTTATGCAGGTGCATATTATTGGTTACCTAAATGGACTGGTTTCATGTTTGATGAAACATTGGCGAAAGCACACTTTTGGTGCTCTTTAATTTCAGTAAATCTATTGTTCTTCCCAATGCACTTCTTAGGTTTAGCGGGCATGCCTCGCCGTATTCCTGATTACGCATTACAGTTTGCCGACTTTAACAAATGGGTCAGTATTGGCGGATTTGCCTTTGGTCTATCGCAACTTATTTTCTTATGGGTTGTTATCAAGTGTATTAAAGGTGGTGAGAAAGCCCCGGCAAAACCTTGGGATGGTGCTGAAGGTTTAGAGTGGACGGTACCTAGCCCTGCGCCGTATCACACATTCGAAACACCGCCGAAAATAGATTAAATGTTTTAGGCTTGAGCATGGAAGAAATCACGGTATACCACTTCCACGCTCAAGCAAAAAAACAACGTTTAACATATTATTGAAATTAAAGTAGAGACACGTAATGACACAAACAACCGACCAAAACATTAAGAAAACAGTCAAAAAACTCGTGCTTGTAGTTTTTGCCATGTTTGGTTTTGGTTTTGCGTTGGTTCCGTTATACGACGTGTTTTGTGATATCACCGGATTAAACGGCAAAACCAATACAGAAGCAGCAACTGCGCTGATTGATGGTGTTGATGAATCGCGTACAGTGAAGGTTCAGTTTATCAGCCGAACAGCTCAAGGCATTCCGTGGCAATTTGCCCCAATGACCAATGAGATTTCTGTACATCCAGGTGAAATGAAATTAGTAAAATTTTACGCAAAAAATGAATCTACGCGCGATATTATCGGACAAGCCGTACCGTCAGTATCACCGGGCGTTGCCGCAGTATATTTTCAAAAAATTGAATGTTTTTGTTTCAACCACCAACCGTTAAAGGCACAAGAAGAAGTAGAAATGGCCTTACAGTTTTACGTTGATCCAGAACTTCCTGAAGATGTAAAAACGCTAACACTGTCGTACACACTGTATGACATAACCGCCAAAGTAGAATCATAATGATTTGCGGAAAAGGAGAATAGCAATGAGTTCAAAAGAATATGAAAGCTATTACGTGCCGGCACAAAGTCATTGGCCAATTATCGGCGCCGTAGCACTATTTTTAATCGCAATAGGTGCTGGTAAATACGTTTCAGTACTTAAAACAGGTGAAGCTAGTTGGGGTGGCTATGTGCTACTTTTTGGCATCGCCATGATCATATACATGGTGTGGGGCTGGTTCTCTAACGTCATTAACGAGTCAATGGCGGGCAAGTACTCCCACCAAATGGACAACTCTTTTAAGCAAGGTATGAGTTGGTTTATTTTTTCTGAGGTGATGTTCTTCGCAGCATTCTTTGGCGCGTTATTTTATGCGCGCATGTTTTCTGTGCCTTGGTTAGGCGGTGAGGCAAATAATGCCATGACGTGGGAAGTATTATGGCCTGAGTTCCAAGCCACTTGGCCACTGATTAAAACACCAGATGGCACTGAAACTACGGCAATGGGTTGGTATGGCTTGCCGCTTATCAACACAATTTTGCTACTAACATCATCAGTAACTGCACATTTTGCTCATGTATCATTAGAGCAAAATAAACGACCGCAATTAAAGGCGTGGATGTGGGCTACGGTTATTTTAGGCTCTGTGTTTTTATATCTACAAGTATTGGAGTATCAACACGCTTATGCAGATGACATGAAGCTTTATCTTGATAGTGGCATTTATGGTAATACCTTCTTTATGTTGACGGGCTTTCACGGCATGCACGTAACGCTTGGTACGGTTATGTTAATTACCATGCTTGTGCGTATCTACAAAGGGCACTTTACACCTGAGAATCACTTTGCTTTTAAAGCGGCTAGTTGGTACTGGCACTTTGTTGACGTTGTATGGGTATTCTTATTCGTCTTTGTATACGTTTTATAACGCATCAAGTAAAAAAGGTGACGGCATATGTCGTCACCTTTTTTATTTCTTATTGACTGAACAATAGAAATTAATATGGGCGTGGGTTGGGAGTTATCACTCCCGTCACAATTAATAAAAGAAGCACAATCACAATCGCTGCCGAGGTAGCAACACGACGACCAATAAATTTTGACATTGGTGGCTGGTTTGGATCATTTTTATTCATTATCACCAATGCCCTAAATAAGTTAAACACCATATAAAACATCGCGCCAACGAGTAGTATTTTGAACAATATCAACATAAGATTTTTTCCATTATTGTTATTATTTTCCGCAGAACATTCGGCCAATAAACATGCTTAAGCGTTTTACCCGATATATTCTTTTGAGTTTATTTACCTTGCTCGTTTTTTCGACATTAATCAAGCTCGGCCTTTGGCAACTCGATAGAGCTAATGAAAAAGATGCTCGCATAGAGCAGATGCAAGTATGGCAAAAACAAGGCGGTGTATCGCTAAACAAAGCATTAAAGGTTTACCAACAAACACCCGAGCTTGCTAACGACATACTAGTATTAGAAAGCGGCCAATTTATCGCCTCTCCCCTCTTGTTACTCGACAACCAAGTCGATAATGGCCGATATGGCTTTCGCGTACTCCAAGCCTTTGAAACAGCGTCCAATACAGTATTAGTCAACCTTGGCTGGATACAAGGAGACCGTTCGAGACAAACCATGCCTACAGTTTCATCGTTAACGCAACTGTATACCCTCAAAGGAAGCGTCAGAATTGTTGAACCTGGCATACAGTTACAAAACCAAATTCTAGAGGAAAAAGACGGCCCTATCGTTATTCAGCAAATTGAACTAGATAAAATTTCTCGATTAATTAATAAACAACTATTGCCCTTTGTTATCTACTTAGATAAAAATGAAGACATAGGGTATAAAAAAGATTGGCAACCTATCGTGATGCCACCTGAAAAGCATCGTGGTTATGCGTTTCAATGGTTCTCTTTAGCAATCGCATGGGTAACCCTAATGGGTTTTGCCGCCGTAAAATATAAAAACAACAAGGCGTAGCAGTATGGATAGTCCTAAAATCAAAAAAAATAGACGAAGCTTTGTGCTTTTACTTATCGCATTTATTTTGCCGGTTATTTTGGCCAAACTTGCTTTAGAGCAACAATGGTTCAACTATGGCGTGACAAATCAAGGACAGCTTGTTGCTGGTGAGTTAACGTTAGAAAATACGGGTATTGCGTTAACTCAACCGAAAGAAAAGCAATGGCTCATGCTGTATGTGATGCCGCAAGACTGTCAAAGCGCCTGCGACCAAATGCTTACCGGTGTAAATAATACATATATTGCACTTGGTAAAGAAATGCCAAGAGTGACACCCGTTGGCCTATACCAACAAGCCATTTCAGCGCAGTCGCTATCTACCATTCGTCAGCAAGATTGGTTATTTACCGAACTGACTCAACATACCAAGCAGCACCTTGAACAAAACCATATCTACATTGTTGATCCATTAGGCAATATTGTTGTTAGTCATGCGATCCCACCTCAATCAGAACAAATTCCAGCTTTTGGCAAGGCCGTCGTTGCTGACTTTAAGAAGTTATTGAAATATTCAAGGATTGGCTAACATGAAAAACTTACGCGTATTGGTCGTTATTTCAATTATTTTAGCCATCGTGGTTGTGACACTTGGCGCTTATACACGCCTCACACATGCCGGTCTTGGTTGCCCTGATTGGCCCGGTTGTTATGGTCAATTAGATGTACCACAAACGGCTGAGCAAATAGCAAAAGCCGAGCAAGCATTTCCCGAACGACCTGTTGAAGTGCAAAAAGCGTGGAACGAAATGATTCATCGCTACTTTGCTGGTGCATTAGGTTTATTGATTCTAGCAATTGCGATTATTTCATACCGTAACAGACACCTTGGAACACCGTTATTTTTGCCGTTTTTCCTACTCGGCATTGTCACGTTTCAAGCCGCTTTAGGCATGTGGACCGTGACCATGAAATTGATGCCTATTGTCGTAATGGGGCATTTACTTGGTGGATTTACCACCCTGTGCTTATTGTTCTTACTTTATTTAAGGCTGTCGGATTATCGGGTGCCAGAAGGCGATTTCGCTGTTAAAAAGTACGCTAAATTTGCCAGTATTGGGGTGCTAATTCTTACGCTACAAATTGCACTAGGCGGATGGACATCGTCAAATTACGCGGCGTTGGTTTGTACAGAATTACCGATTTGTCAGCAACCATGGGTTGAAAACCTTACCTTTGAAGACTCATTTGACGCAATTCCTCCCAAACGAGATACCTATGAGTATGGGCATTTAGACCATTATGAACGTGTGACCATCCATGTAATGCATAGAATCGGCGCAATCATTACTGCCGCTTACTTATTGTGGTTAGCAATACGTATTCTAATGCGCTCCCAAAGCCAACTGATCCGGCAAACCAGTGTACTGTTAACCCTTGTCTTAGCGATACAGGTCGCACTTGGTGTCAGCAATATTGTTCTCTCTTTACCGCTCGCTATTGCGGTTAGTCACAATATCGTGGCCGCTTGTTTAATGATGGTACTTATCAAGCTCACCTATACCCTAAAGCGTAAAATCTAAGGAGCACTTATGCCTAAATCTACCAGTTTAACGATGCCAATAAGTGTTCAAGATAAAGCGACTTGGCGTGACTATTACGAGCTAACTAAGCCACGTGTTGTTGCATTATTAGTATTAACCGCGCTTGTCGGAATGTGCTTATCAACACCGGGCATTATTCCATGGCAGCTACTTATTCCAGCGATGTTAGGCATTGGACTTATATCGTCAGCTGCTGCCGCAATTAATCATATTGTCGATGAACGTATCGACGCTATTATGGCACGTACACATAAGCGCCCATTGCCAAACGGCAAGGTCAGCCAACCTAATGCAATTTTATTTGCAAGTACGCTAGCGCTTATTGGCTTTGTCATGCTTTATAGCTTAGTGAATCCATTAACGGCGTGGTTAACGTTATCTGGTTTGGTTGGTTATAGCTTTATTTACACCATGTATTTAAAGCGAGCAACACCGCAAAATATCACCATAGGTGGCTTAGCTGGAGCAATACCACCATTGCTAGGTTGGACAGCAATGACGAATGAAATTCATGCCAATGCGTTGCTGTTAGTATTACTTATCTTTACGTGGACCCCACCACACTTTTGGGCGTTAGCGATTCACCGTAAAGATGACTATGCCAAAGTAAATATCCCTATGTTGCCAGTAACTCATGGCGTTACATTTACTAAAACACAAATATTGCTATATACGGTGCTACTTTTTGTCGTGGGTTTAATCCCTTATTTAGTCGGCATGAGTAACTGGCTGTATCTAATTGGCGCTATCGTCTTAAATTTAGTTTTCTTTGCCTATGCTTGGAAGTTAAAATTCAATGCCGATGAAAATACAGCGATGGATACATTCAAGTTCTCAATTATTCATTTGATGCTGTTATTTATCGTTTTACTTGCCGACCATTACTTACTACCGCTTTAAGTAGCTTATTTAGGATTCTGTTGTATGCACAAAGTTGTATTACCCGTCATCATCGCAGTAGTTGCTGCGCTTTCGGGTGTTTTTCTCTATCAAAAGCTTATGCTGGCTGAGCCAGAGCATAGCCTTTATTACCAGTCACCACGAGAAGTAAAGGCTTTTGAATTTACGGATCACCAAGGAAATAGCTTCACTAATCAACAACTTAACCAACAGTGGTCTTGGGTGTTTTTTGGCTATACATCGTGTCCTGATATCTGCCCAACAACACTTCAAGAGCTTAATTTTGTTTACGATGATCTAAAGAAAGTGGCAAACAATACACAAGTATTACTTGTCAGTGTTGATCCAAACAGAGACACACAAGAAAGGCTTAACCAGTACATTCCCTATTTTAATGAAGAGTTTTTTGCCCTTAGAGCTGGCCATGATGTGCTATTTCCTTTTGCACGTAATTTAGGCTTGATGTACTCGGTACATGACGACACCACGCAAGAAAACTACCTAGTTGATCACAGTGCTTCGGTTGTTTTAATCAACCCTGACGGTGACATTGCAGCGATTTTTAAACCCGATCACGAGCTAGGTAAACTGCCAATTGTAAAAGGTGATGATTTGCTTGTTGATTTTGAAAAGATCGTACGTCTATATTAAATGAAAAAGGTCAGTGTAAAAATTACGCTGACCTTTCATTAGTTTCGTGATTAATAGTTAATGAATTACAGTGGAAACCATTGACCATCTTCTTTCATCACAAACCAAGGTTTTGAATACCAATAATAACGACTTGGTTTACTGATACTTGGCGCTGTGCAGTTACAGCGTTGACGACCGGGTTTAAGACCATCAGATAAACTCACCTTAAATGTCGTTTCATCCAGCCAAGTAACCTCTTGCTTGCCTAAGCCCGACACATAACAAGCGAGTAATTTAGGATAGAAATCTAGATTATTAACTTTCAGCACTAGTTCATTAGTAGCGCCATGGTTAACAACCGTCACTTTACTTTGCTCAACAGGCTCAAGATCAAATGCTAATGTATTGAGCTTATCTGATAAGCTAGAGAGCTTGTCATAAGGTTGTGAGACAGGAAAACGCGGTACAATGCTGGTATCGGTAAAGTTACCAACGGCACCTGATTGTTGAGTAAACGCTATAAAATTATTCTCTCTCAACCAGCTCTGCATTTCTGGCGTGTATTCGCCATAGGGGTATGCGTACAAACGCACATTTTGCTCAGTTTTTTCTTTAATACGCGCTTCGGCTTGCTCAATTTTCTTACCTTGCATTTCAACCCATTGGGTCATTGAAGTACCCGTTGGTATTCTCGCTAACGAATCATGCGTCATCCCGTGGTTAGCAATGGTTGCACCATGTTCGGTTAATGCTTTAAGTTGCTGCCAAGTCAACGAGCTTGCATTTTTCTCGTCAATCACCGCAGGGTTTACAAAAATGGTGTAAGGAAAGCCAAATCGTTCAAGCTCAGGTACCGCATGTGCTAACAAATTTTTGTAGCCATCATCAAAGGTGATGGCCACATGGTTAATCACGTTGTGCCCTTTGGCGACCTTGTTCATGAGTTCAGGCAAAGAGATGACTTGATATTGCTTTTCTTTAAGCAAATTTAAATGCGCCGTAAATTGTTCAGGCGCAATACTGGTGATTTTAGGTGTTTCAGTACTCACATGATGATATTGCAAAACCACAGCCGCTTGAGATCTTGATATACTCAATAAGCTCACAACACACAAGAATAGAAAAAAAGTATAAAACGATTTATGAATGGTCGTTAACCGTTGCATAATATTTATCCTGAAACATACAAACATAAAGAGTATCGGATTGACCCCTTTCTCACAAATGGCACATAAACCTTTATTTGCGCTCGCCGTGCCAATGATTATCTCCAATATCACGGTGCCACTATTAGGTTTAGTTGATACGGCCGTCATCGGTCACTTACCGCACGCATATTATCTTGGAGCAAGCGCCGTTGGAGCCATGATTATAACCTTTATTACGTGGTTATGTGGGTTTTTACGCATGTCTTCCGTGGGATTATCTGCGCAAACTTTAGGAAAACAAGATCCAGAACAAAGTTTTCTCGTACTGGTGAGAGGTTTACTTGTTGCCATTGCTATCGCGTTACTGGTTATAGTGTGTCAAACGCCCTATTTTGATCTCGCATTTTACTTGGCTGGTGGCTCTGAGGAAATTCAGTTTTATGGCAGGAGCTACACCGATGTCCGTATTTGGGGCCTGCCCGCTTCATTAGGTAGCTTGGTTGTTTTAGGCTGGCTGTTAGGTCAACAACAAGCCAAACCGGTAATGTGGATACTGATTATCACAAACCTGTGTAACCTGATCCTCGATTTGCTCTTTGTGCTTGGCTTTAATTGGGGGTTACTCGGTGTTGCATGGGCAACATTAATTGCGGAATATCTTGGATTTCTTACAGGCCTCTTTTTTATATCTATTTATTTTAAGCAAAAAGTTAACGCTAAAATAAACTATCAAGCGGCATTAGCGCACCTATTTAATGTCACTAAGCTTAAGCATTACTTTGCATTAAATAGAGATATTTTAATTCGCACCTTATGTCTTGAAATTTGCTTTGTTTTTATCACCTTTCAAGGGGCTAGGCTGGGCGACGAAGTGGTCGCAAGTAACGCAATTTTAATGAATTTCATATTGCTGATTTCTTTCGGTCTCGATGGCATTGCTAATGGCGCAGAAGCCATGGTGGGAGAAGCTAAAGGCGCAAACAATAACAAGCGATTAAAAACAATCGTTGATACCTCTTTATTTTGGACCTTCCTTTTTGCGGTTTGTTATAGTGTGTTTTTTGCCTTGGGTGGCCAATCATTTATTCATTTAATTAGTGATATACCAGCAGTAAACACACTAGCAAGTACTTACCTACCATGGATTATTGCACTGCCATTGCTTGCCTGTTGGTGTTACCTTTATGACGGAATATATGTTGGTTTAATGAGAGCAGATATCATGCGAAATAGCATGATCATTTCAACCTTTGGTTGTTTCTTTCCTGCTTGGTATTTTTTGCAATCGTTTGGCAATCACGCTATTTGGGCGGCGTTTTCACTATTTATGGTTGTCAGGGGAGTAAGCCTTGGCTGGCATTTCCACAAAAAAGTGATGTAAAAAAAGGGTCAGCGCTCATCAGCGTTGACCCTTTTCTAGAAACTTGGACTATCGGTTAGTAGTAAGAATGCTCACCACGTTGATGTTCAGTCATATCACGAACACCTTTAATTTCATCACCCATGATATCGGTAAGCTGTTTTTCAATACCGTCTTTAACAGTAACATCAATTTGACTACAACCATTACAGCCACCGCCAAATTGCAGCACCGCATAACCATCTTCGGTAATTTCCATTAACTTACATTCACCACCGTGACCTGCAAGTTGCGGGTTTACTTCAGCCTGTAAAAAGTAATCAACACGGTCAAATAAAGGTGCGTCGTCAGCAACTTTACGTAATTTAGCATTTGGTGCTTTAAGCGTTAACTGTGAGCCCATTTGATCAGACGTAAAATCAATTTCCGCATCTTCTAAAAACGGCTTGCTATCAGCATCAATAAACGCAGAAAAAGCTTCAAATTTTAATTCTAAATCTTCTGGCTCAACCGCATCAACCGGACAATATGAAACGCCACACTCAGCACTTGCTGTGCCAGGGTTAACAACAAATACTCGAATATTGGTACCTTCAGCTTGTGAAGATAAAAGCTTAGCAAAGTGTGCTTGGGCTGTGTCAGAAATGGTGATCATAAAAGCTTTTCTCTCGTTTAAACTACACGACGTTATTACCTGAGTAAATTACTCAGGTATGGTATTTTACTCTGCATTGACAACAATAACTAGTGGCTGAAAATAACAATTGTAAATAAATTAGCGCCGACTGGTTTAAGGGCTGATTGTTTGGTATCTTGTGACAGTCGAATTTAGGAGAAATATCATGTTGTTATCACGTTTGTTACTACTGTTGATTGCGTTTAGCGCGAGCGCCTGGGCATTACCCGTAGAGCAATATCTGCCTTCAAATGGACAATATGATATGTCGATTCCAAAACCTGAGCAGACACTGGGTTTTGAAGTTGGCGAACGCCACGTAAGGCACTGGCAAGTGGTTGATTATTTAGAAAACTTAGCAGACACCAGTGAGCGTGTATCGATAGAAGAATTTGGTAGAACTTTCCAACAACGCCCGCAATTATTAGTCACCATCTCTGCGCCAGAAAACTTAACAAAGGTAGATGAGTTATTGGCTAACCGCCAATTACCTAACAACTTATCTGCTAAAGATGAGCCTCTCGTCATTTGGCTTGGTTATAGTGTACATGGTGATGAAATTTCAGGGACAAATGCAGCGCTAGTTGTTGCTTATCACCTTGCAGCTAGCCAAGACGAAGCAGTAAAGAATTTACTTAAAGAAGCGATTATTGTTTTAGAGCCATCAATCAACCCAGATGGTATGGATCGTTTTGTGAATTGGGTAGACACGTTTAGGGGGGCAACGTTAAATACCGATCCTAATCACATTGAGCACCATCAAAACTGGCCAACAGGCCGCACCAACCACTTCTGGTTTGATTTGAATAGAGATTGGTTGCTGCTGTCGCAAATTGAATCAAAGAATCGTATTAAGCAATTTCACAAATATGCACCTCACGTGCTTGGTGATTTTCATGAGATGGGCGCTAACAGCACCTACTTTTTCCAACCGGGTATCCCTTCTCGTACTCACCCATTAACACCAGAAGAAAATGTTAACTTGACCAATGAACTAGCTAACTATCATGCCAGCGCCCTTGATCAAACCAAACAGCTGTATTTTAGCCAAGAGTCGTTCGATGATTTTTACTATGGTAAAGGTTCAACCTACCCGGACATTAACGCAAGTGTCGGCATCTTATTTGAGCAAGCAAGTTCTCGTGGTTATGCCCAAGAAACAATTAACGGTGTACTGACTTTTGAGCAAACCGTAGCAAACCAAGTCATCACGTCTTTATCAACCCTTGAAGGCGCTTGGCATAACCGTGACCGTCTGAAAAAACACCGTAAACAGTTTTATTTAGATGGCTTTAAACTCGCGAGTAATCAAAATTTTAAAGGATATCTATTTACCGTTGAGGGAGACGATTATCGTCTTAATAGCTTTATCGAAAAGCTACAATCACATCAGGTAAAGGTTTATCAAACGCAGCGAAATTATAAAACTAACGGCAAGCAATTTAACGCCCGTAAAAGCTTTTATGTGCCGCTTGCACAAGAGCAATATCGTATTATTGAAGCGATGTTTAACCAGCAAACAAACTTCAGAGACAATACCTTTTATGATGTTTCAGGCTGGACAATTCCGCTTGCGATGAACATCACTTTTGAAAAAATATCTAAAACTTCAGGCTTAGGGTTAGCCAAACAAAATTATCAAATTAACAATGAGGCGACAGCGCCGTTTAAAAACGGCGCCTATGCTTATGCGTTTGATTGGGCTCACTCTCTTGCGCCTAAATTACTTAATCAGTTGTTATCTCATGGAATTCAGGCTCGCGTTGCTGTTAAGCCATTTAGTGTCGCGGTAAACGGCACGGAAACAGATTTTCGTACCGGCAGTATTATTTTGCCGGCAGGAGTACAGCAAGTTGCTGATTGGCAGTCAATTGTCGCTCAGTTTAGCCAAGAAAATAGCATCGACGTTTTGCCACTAGATACTGGTCTCACTGCAAAAGGTATCGACTTAGGTAGTCGAAATATGCAGGTAATTAGCCCAATAAAAGTCCTGATGGTTGGTGGTAAAGGGGTATCGCAATACGAGGCTGGCGAAGCAATTTATTATCTCGATAGGCTAATGGGCATTCCGGTTAGTGTTGTTGAGATGCAAAGACTTGCTCGCGTTAACTTTTCAGATTACACCCATGTCATGCTAGTTAATGGCAATTATTCGGCGATTCCAGAGCGTGCTGTTAATAATCTAGCCATGTGGTTAGAAAAAGGCGGCGTCCTGATCGGGCAAAAAAGTGGCGCCAAGTGGCTTGCGCAGCAAGAGTGGCTTAAAGCGGATTTTGTTAGCAAGAAAACACTTGATGAATTATTTGATAGCAGTGGTTTAAGCTACGGTGATAAAGAACAATTAGCCGCTAGAAAGCGTATCGCCGGCGCTATTTACCAAGGAGAACTCGACTTAAACCACCCACTTGCCTTTGGTTACAACAGTGAAAATTTGCCACTATTTAAAAACTCTACGTTGATCATGAAGCAGGCAAAAGCGCCGTTTCTCAGCGTGGTCAATTATACTGAAACGCCATTACTCAGTGGTTACAGTGATCGTAATTTAGTAAATCAAATTGCTTCTAATTCGGCGATGATTGCGCATAACTACGGAGCAGGCAGAGTGATTGGTTTTACTGATAATTTAACCTTTAGAGGTTATTGGTTAGGTAGTGCAAAGTTACTTGCTAATAGCTTGTTTTTCAGCAAAGCATTTTCGGTAAATGCACCAAGACAAGCGGAAGAATAAGTCACTAACGTTTAACGGCAACAGCAATCGTTAGCACCGTAACATGTTTAGCACCGGCTTGTTTTAACTGATTGGCTATTTTATTCACAGTACTACCTGTGGTTAATACGTCATCAAAAAGAATGACATGCTGATCGTCAAGTCGGTAGGTAGTGTTAACTTGAAAATTTCGTCGCCTTGCTCGGCGACGAAAACCGCTTAAACCCGCCTGTTTAGTTTCATCACGTAATTGAATCATTAAATCTGGCACATAGTTGTATTGATTTTTTGCATTGCACCGCTTAATAATTTCGTGACACTGATTAAACCCTCTAAGCGACCACTTTTTAACATGAATAGGTACAACTGTTAGCACCGGGAAAACTGTTGACTGTTCAGTACGGTTAGTAGCTACTGGCAGATTAGCTAAATGAGATTCTATTAACTGTGCGAGTAATCTTGTCAGTTTCGTTTGTCGGCTATATTTAACTGATTTTAGCCAATGACTTAACGGCGGTTGATAGTCACTAAAGCTATAAAGCTCGTCAATGAATTGATGTTCAATATTATTTGCTATTTGAGGTGAATCAAGTAAATCGTCGACTGGCCAACATGGCAGTTCAGTTAAACAGTGGCCGCATACCATTTCGGTAATAGCGCAATTATTACCACATAAAAAACAATGGGTTTTAAGCTGAGTGATGAGATGAGAAGGCAGTTGAGTAATTGCAGTGCCCAAACTATTTAATAGATTTGCCATCATCGTCCATTCCATAAACCTAACTGCTCACGTAAAATATGATGTCTAAAGCAGCTAATCATCCCTAACATAATAATGGCCGAAAATAATCACATTTCCAGTAAAGCGCTAAAACAACCGCTTGTTTTTCTACATGGCTGGGGCGTAAACGCCGCAATTTTTGATCCCGTGGTTAAGCAACTTTCAACAAACTACCAAGTTATTTGTCTCGATTTACCGGGTTTTGGCGACCAAGTTGAGCAATTTCCAGCACTTTACTCACTTGCCAATGTAGCAAAAGAGCTAAGCAATACTATTCCGCCAAGCTCAATTGTCATTGGTTGGTCGTTAGGTGGTTTAGTGGCAACACAGTTAGCCCTAGAATATCCAGAGAAAGTCGCCAAGTTAGTGACGATTGCCTCAAGCCCTGCTTTTGTTGCAAAAGACAATTGGCCGGGAATCAAACCTGACGTTCTGGCTATGTTCCATCGGCAATTAGAAGGCGATATAAGTAAAACACTTGCTGGCTTTTTAAAACTACAGGCAATGGGCAGCCCACATGTGCGAGATGACATACGCATTATCAAACAACTGGTGGAGCAAAAACCACAACCATCAAAAACCGTGCTTGATAGTGGCTTGGATATTCTGGCAGATGTTGACTTACGCGATCAGCTGAAAAATATCAGCCAACCGTTTTTACGTATTTACGGTAAATTAGATGCATTAGTACCACACAAAGCTATTGTACAAATTGATGATATGGCTCCCGCCAGTAAAAGCTGTATTTTGCCGAAAGCATCTCATGCGCCGTTTATTTCTCATCAAGTTGAATTTATTGAGGTTTTAGATTCTTGGATAAAGACCGATTAAGTACCGCTTAGTTTATCAGGCCAGATAGCAGTAATAGCTAGACTTTTCGAGGTTTTTGGTCAATAATTAAACGAATAATTTCTATCTTTAAGTGTGGAGGCTTTTATGGAAATTCAATCAGCATTTAATGCTGGCGTTGAGGGGTTCAACAATGCCACTGAAGCTGCAACAGAGGCTGCAAGTAATATTGCACGCGAAACAGCGCGCACTGAAGAGCCAGAACAAACTTTAGAATCAGCACCTTCTCAATTACAACCTGTTAATTTAACAGAAGAAGTTGTGAACTTACGAGTAGCTGAAGTTCAAGCTCAAGCGTCTGCACAAGCCATTCAAACAGCTGATGAAACCTTAGGTTCATTGCTCGACGTTACCGTTTAGCCAAGCCCTTAGTCCTTATGAATATCACGCCGCAAGTTACACAACTTCCACTCGCTACTGTCGTTAACCCACAGACAGATAGCTTGCGCCGTGAAAATAATCAACGTGAAGTTATCACACAACCAAGCGCAATTAATCCTTCATTAGCAGAGCAAAAAGTTGCTGGCGACAAAGATCGGGTAAAAACGCCTGGCCAACTTAATGAGCAAATTGATTTTGCAAAGCTAGAGAAAAACGCGTCACAGGCAAAAGAAAAAATTAACGGTCAGGAAGAAAACTCAAACTCTGACCAAAATCAGCAGCAAACTGCTAATCAATCGACTCGTGAAGAGTCAACATCTGAAGAATCAAACCAAGAAAGTGCTGCTGAGCAAAAAATCATAGAGCAATTGAAAGCTCGTGATGCTGAAGTACGTATTCACGAACAAGCGCACGCTACCGTTGGTGGCACTTACACGGGCTCACCTAGCTACAGTTATGAAACAGGCCCAGACGGCAAGCGTTATATTGTTGATGGTGAAGTGTCGGTAGATTTATCTAGAATACCTAATGATCCTCGCGCCACTATTGTAAAAATGCGCAAAGTACATGACGCAGCGCTAGCGCCTGCTGAGCCTTCAGCACAAGATCGAAAAGTTGCACAAAAGGCAAGCAGCATTATTTTGCAATCACAAGCTGAACTGCGTGAACAACATACCGGTGTAAGCGAGGCTAAACCAAGCAGTATTGGTACAACAAAAGCAACGCTTGGTGAGCAAACCGATGAGCAATTAGCAAGCGAAGAAAAGGCCAGTAAAGACTTCGACCAATTTATTAATGAAACGCTAAAATCACAAGAAAGTATCGCGCCAACGCAGAGTAACATAATGGCTGAGCGTGCTACCGTAATTGAAAGCTTGTATGCAGAGGTAGGCAATGCATATCAAAAACCTCCGCGCTCTCAATTTGAATTAACCGCATAAATTTCATAAATAAAAAAAGGGCAGCGTATTCATACGCTGCCCTTTTTGTTTATTCTAAACGATACATTCAATCATTTAGATGCCGTAATCTTGGCGGTATTGCTTAATATTTTCTAAATGCTCAGCCATTTCAGGCTTGTCTTCCAAATAGCTAATTAAATCACCTAGTGTAACGATAGAAATAACGTGCGTACCAAAATCACGCTCAACTTCTTGAATGGCAGATAGTTCGCCTTTACCTTTTTCTTGACGATCTAATGCAATTAATACACCTGATAACTCAGCGCCATTGGCTTTAATAATTTCCATCGACTCACGAATTGCAGTACCAGCCGTGATCACATCGTCAACTAGCATCACTTTACCTTCAAGTGCACTACCAACTAAGTTACCACCTTCACCATGCGTTTTCGCTTCTTTACGGTTAAAGCAATATGGCATATCCATATTATGATGATCGGCTAACGCAACCGCTGTTGTGGTAGCGATAGGAATACCTTTATAAGCTGGACCAAATAGTAAATCAAAGTCGATATTCGCGTCAGCAAGTGCCGAAGCATAGTAACGACCTAAACGCGCTAAATCGCCGCCGGTATTAAATAAACCCGCATTAAAAAAGTATGGGCTTGTGCGGCCAGATTTTAACGTAAACTGACCAAAGCGAAGTACCTGCTTAGACAAAGCAAATTCAATAAATTCTTTTTGATAGGCTTTCATGTGCTTTCCTACTATTTTTCCAACTTAGTTTAATGCTGATTTTTGCGCATCGAACAGTTCAGCAATACCATGTTTTGCTAACTGCATCATTTCATTCATTTCGTCAAAGCTAAACGGTTCTTCTTCAGCCGTACCTTGTACTTCAATTAGCTTGCCCGTATCAGTCATCACAACATTCATGTCTGTTTCTGCTGCAGAATCTTCAACGTATTCCAAGTCAGCAATTGGTACACCTTGGTAAATACCTACTGAAACCGCCGCAATCATGTGTTTTAACGGGTTGGTTTTAATGATTTCTTTCGCGCGCATATAGTTTAATGCTTCAACCAATGCTACACATGCACCGGTGATAGAGGCAGTTCGAGTACCGCCGTCGGCTTGAATAACGTCACAATCAATTGTAATCGTGTTCTCGCCAAGAGCAGCTAAATCAACCGCAGCTCTCAGTGAACGAGCGATTAAACGTTGAATTTCCATTGTGCGACCACCCTGCTTACCCGAGGCAGCTTCGCGGCGCATACGTGTATGAGTAGAGCGCGGCAACATGCCATACTCAGCCGTGACCCAACCTTTACCTTGGCCTTTTAGAAAACGAGGAACACCTTCTTCTACCGTAGCTGTGCATATAACTTTGGTATCACCAAATTCGATTAAAATTGAACCTTCAGCATGAGCTGTAAATTGACGAGTAATCGTCACTGGGCGAATTTGCCCCGGAGTTCTACCACTTGGACGCATGACACGATATTCCTATAAATCTAAAATTGGCGTAATTATAATGGCAACTGAACAAATATGACACTGCAGATTGCTATCTATTTGATGAGATGTTTAGTTTTTAATGGTTAATCACTTTTTGATGTAGTCGACATTTTTTAGACATACATTGGGCTAACCTCGCCGTGAATCCGTCATTGATATTTAGGGTGTTAATATGAATAAATTCGCTGCGTTAGCTTTACTGTGTGGTTGTCTATTAGGTTGCCAAGAAAACGAAGGCAACACGAACGTTCGAGATTACAGTGAGCATTTTAGTGTTCTTCCTGAAGTGGCTTCTTTTCCCAAAGACAATCCATATTCGATAGAAAAAGCCAAACTTGGAGAATTTTTGTTTTGGGACCCTATCCTTTCTGGCGCAGAGAATGTCGCTTGCGCGAGTTGCCATCACCCAGATTTCGGTTGGGCAGACGGCAGAGCGTTTTCAATTGGTGCAGATGGCGTTGGACTGGGCCCTGAACGATTTGGTTTTGCAATCACCCCAATACATTCACCAACCGTTGCAAACACCGCATTTAACGGTCTAGAAAACAATACCGACCTTGACGCGTTTGTAGCTGGCCCTTACTTTTGGGATCTTCGCGCGGCATCACTTGAAGCGCAAAGTTTAGGGCCCATCGCGAATGAAATAGAAATGCGCGGAAAGCATATTTCGCAAGAGGATATTTTCCCGCTGATCGAATCACGTTTAACAAACATTCAAGCGTATCAAGCGTTGTTTAAAGATGCGTTTCCAGAGCATACTGAAATCACTATCGATTTAGTGGCCAAAGCACTAGCGACCTACCAACGCACCTTAACAGCAAACAATAGTCGCTTTGATCAGTTTATAGCGGGCGACACAACGGCTTTAACCTCTGAAGAAGTTGCTGGCTTAAACACCTTTATTGACGCGGGTTGTGTTCGTTGTCATGGCGGGCCTATGCTGTCAGACAACCTTATTCACGAATCACAACCCGTACTTCAAGGTTTACCAGCGGTTAGAACACCAAGTTTACGTAATGTTTCTGCCACTGCACCTTATATGCATACTGGCGAGCGTGATACGTTGCGCAGTGCAATTGATATATATGAAGGTAGAGACGATCTTGAAGTGAGTTTTGGAGATGATCAAATCTCAAATCTTGAAGCTTTTTTACGTACATTAGATACGCCGGAACTATCCAAAACAATACCAGATTACGTACCCAGTGGCCTGTCAATTGGAGGCGACATTAACTAAGCTATCACTTATACTGATTTTATACTTCTTGCTCACTAAACTGTTTGTTTTGAAAGAATGTATTAACTAACTAGGTCTGTTAATACGTTAACCAAGAAATAGGAAAATCAGAATAATGAAATTTGTGCTCAGTGTTTTTTTCTCTCTGGCACTTGCTGGGCAAGTGTCAGCATCTCCCACTTTAGAAGCTTCCCTAGCTAATCCTTTACCTGAATACAGCAAAGGCTTTGATGAACAACGTGACCCGTTTAAAGACGCTGTTCATGCCATTAATTTAGCGCAAGAAACGAATCGCAACATCCTCATAAAAATAGGCGGCAAGTGGTGCGGCTGGTGTCATAAAATGGATAAATTCTTAACAGATAATCCCGACATTTATCAGTCCTTACATAACCACTTTGTGCTACTTAAAGTAAATGTAAGTGATACCAATGAAAATGCTGATTTTATGAAGGGGCTACCTCCTGTTGAAGGCTATCCGCACATGTACGTAACAACAGGACATGGAAAAATGCTGTTATCTAAAGATACCGCAGAGTTTTTAGACGACCTCGAATATTCGAGAAACCAGTGGCAAACGTTTATTGAAAACTGGCAACCCAACGGTGAGAAAGCAGTCGCTATTCAAGCCGGCAATTAGGAGCGTATTCGTGTCTTTTTTTGACAGAAATTACCAAATACCGTCATGGTACACAAACAAAGTATCTCGACGTGCTGTGCTTAAATCAGCCGCAGGTGCAACAGCTATTGTTGCCATGCCAACCTTGGCATTATCGGCCGTCAAAACTGCCCAGCCAAATCTAACCATAGAGCCTTGGTTAACCTTAGACGCCGTTGTTAACCACCTACTACCAAGCTCTACTTCAGGCCCCGGAGCTAACGAGTTACAAATCACGCAATATCTTTATGTATTAATCAGCACTCAGCCGATTGATGATGCAGAAAAAGATTTCATCAAAAAAGGGGTGGGTTGGCTCAATGGTTATAGTCAAAGCCAAACCAAACAGAATTTTGCTCAATTAGATACCAGTAACAAAGAGAAAATGCTCAAGGCGATCAGTAAATCAGACGCTGGTTACAACTGGATAGACACCTTAATAAATTACATTTACGAAGCTTCTTTGTCGGCACCTAGCTACGGTGGCAACCCTAATGGCATTGGCTGGCAATGGCTAGAACACCAGGGTGGTTTTCCACTGCCTCCAGAAGGTAAACGATATTTTGAATTGCCCGGCTCTCACCGAATTTCAGTTAGCCAAGTGACTGTAGAGGAAACCACAAAATCATGAGTTACGATATTTGTATTGTTGGTAGCGGCGCAGGTGCTTCTCCTATTGCACATCAACTTTCACTCGCAGGCGCTAAGGTAATTGTTTTAGAAAAAGGCCCTTGGTTAACGGAAGAAGACTTTTATAAAGACGAAATTGCGATTAGCTTACGTGACGCTTATAACCCAAAGCTTACTGAAGAGCAGCATGTCATCGAAGAAGAATATGAAGATGAAAATGGTGAGTCGTTTTGGCAAAAAGAAGCGACAAGCAAATCTGGTTGGAGCTTTTGGAATGGCACCGTAGTAGGTGGTTCTTCAAACTTTATGAGTGGTTACTTTCATCGGTTAAAGCCGATTGATTTTCGCCTAAAAACAGAGTTTGGTGAAATTGAAGGCGCCAACGTTGCCGATTGGCCAATTAGTTACGATGAACTTGAGCCGTATTACACCATGGTAGACCACATTGTTGGCGTGTCAGGCAAAGCCGTTGACCACCCTTTTAAAGAGCCAAGAAGTGAAGCTGATTTCCCCTACCCACCAATTGCTGAACACCCTATTTCACAATGGATAGACAAAACAGCGAGCGAGTTAAATTATCACAGTATTCCGGTGCCTCGTGCCGTGTTGTCGCTGCCAGCAATGGGTAGAAGAAGTTGCGAATACTCAGGCTATTGCAGTAGTTATGGGTGTTCGTCAGGCGCTAAAGGTAGCGGTAGAGCAGCGCTGCTAAATCATGCCGTTGCTTCAGGTAATTGCACCATTACCCCTCATGCAAAGGTTCATAAAATTGCTACAGATAGCCAAGGTGAAATTTCTGGCGTGTGGTATTACGATAAAAAAGGCAAAAGCCAAGAAGTAAAAGCCAAAATTTATGTAGTAGCTTGCCAAGCAGTAGAAACATCTCGTTTATTGTTAGCCTCTACGGGTGAAAAATTCCCTAACGGCTTGGCAAATAACCATGGCCAAGTAGGTAAAAATTTAGTGTTTAGTGCTGGTGGAACAGGGCGTGGTGATTTCCTTTTTGACGACTTAACTGAAGAACAAGAAGCGCAAATTAGAACGGTAGGCCCATTCATCAACCGCGCACTACAAGACTGGTATGAAATAGACGATAAAAGTTTTGGCAAACGCGCTAAAGGCGGAACAATCGACTTTTTGTTCTACCAAAACCCGATTGCCCGTGCACGTGGTTCACAGTATGACAATAACGACAATTTAGTATGGGGCGAGCAGCTAAAAACTAACCTTAAACAAGAATTTACTTCTTATAAAACACTACGTTTTGAAGTATTTAATGACTGGTTACCAACAGATAACTGCTTTGTGGAATTAGACGCCGACGAAACTGACAAATGGGGCGACCCTGTCGCTAAAGTACGTATTGGCTTTCATGAGCATGATTTAAAAGTTGGTGAATACATCGCGGAAAAGGCAGAAACGGTATTACAAGCAATGGGGGCGAAAAACGTATCGTCTTCAGTAAGCTCATATCCGCCAACTAACCTGATGGCTGGCGGTTGCCGATTTGGTGACGATCCAAACACATCGGTATTAAATAAGAATTGCCAAGCACATGAAGTTAGCAATCTTTATGTCACCGACGGCTCGTTCATGCCTACGGGTGGCAGTGTCCCTTACACCTATACTATTTATGCCAATGCCTTTCGTGTTGCACAAGTCATCAAAGAGCACTGGAAAAAAGCCTAAACCTTTATATTGGGAGTCAATCGGCTCCCATTCTTCTTCGCAAATAACACTACCTCAAATGTAAATTAAACGTTAATATCGATACAAACAATACTAAGAGCTTTACCAAAGCCATGCATCATTTTATCGTTGAGTTTAAAAACGCGTTACCTGAATTAACCTGCCAACAGATCATTGAAAAATTTGAACAAGATAAGAATAAACAACAAGGCCGTATAGGCTCTGGTGTTGATATTAGTAAGAAAAACAGTATTGATATCCATTTGTCTACGCTGGCTCATTGGAAATCAGAGCACCAACAAATCAACAATTTAGTGTTTCAAGGATTGCTTCAATATATCAAAGCCTACCCTCATTTAATCACGGGAGCGATAAGCCCTAGCATTCAAGATGCAACAACAGGAAAACAAACAACATTAACGCCTGAGATGATTAGTAAACTAGATGACGCGCAGTTACTACCTATTGTTGAGAGCATTTTTGAGTTAGATGCGATAAACCTGCAAAAATATACTGCCAAAGAAGGTAATTTTGGTCACTGGCATTCAGAGCACTTTCCACACCCAACCGATACCAAGCAAAAAAGCTTACACCGAGTATTATTGTGGCTTATTTACCTTAACGATGTAGAAGAAGGTGGAGAAACAGATTTTTTATATCAACAAGCGAGTTTAAAACCAAGTACAGGCAGCTTAATTCTCTCACCATGCGGATTTACTCATACTCACCGAGGCAGAACGCCAATATCGCATGACAAATATGTGCTAGCGTCTTGGGTTAACTACAAACAAGCCGCCCAGTTATATGGCCGCAAATAATACCTAGACAAACTCACTATTGATTTCTAGCTGTATTGCGAATACTCAGGCATAATTCCACCGTTCATTCTTATAAAATAGTTAATAGGAAAGATTATGATCCATAGTATGACTGCCTTTGCTCGTGTTGAAGTAAAGGGTGACTGGGGTAACGCTGTATGGGAAATCCGCAGTGTAAACCAACGATTTTTAGAAACTTACTTTCGCCTACCTGAGCAATTCCGTAGCTTAGAGCCCGTTTTACGTGAACGTTTTCGCAAGCAGTTAAACCGCGGTAAAGTAGAATGCGCGTTGCGATTTAACGCAAACCCAGCTGCAAAAAGCAACTTAACGTTAAACCAGAACTTAGCAAACGAACTGATTAAACATGCTAACTGGGTAAACGAGCAAACATTAAATAGCCAAATTAATCCGCTCGAAATTATGCGCTGGCCGGGTGTAATGGAAGCTGAAGAATCTGATATGGATGCTATTCAAGCAGACATTCTTGCTGGTTTTGACACGGCGTTAAAAGACTTCATTGCCGCACGTGCAAGTGAAGGCTCAAACATGAAAGAGTTAATTGCACAGCGTCTTGAAGCAATTACAGAGCAAGCCAATAACGTTAAAGCACAAATGCCGGAGATTATTCAATGGCAACGTGACCGTATTATTGAAAAATTCAATGACGCAGGAATTGAGCCAGAGTCGACTCGTTTAGAACAAGAACTTGTATTACTTGCACAAAAAATGGATGTAGACGAAGAAATTGATCGTTTATTTAGCCATGTGAAAGAAACGCAAAAGATCCTGAAAAAAGGTGGCCCTCAAGGTCGTCGTTTAGACTTCATGATGCAAGAGTTTAATCGTGAAGCTAACACCTTAGGCTCTAAATCAATTAACGCAGATATCACAGCTTCTGCTGTTGAATTGAAAGTATTAATAGAGCAAATGCGTGAACAGATCCAGAATATAGAATAACGTTTCAAAATAACCTTAGTTTTTCAAAGCCCTTATCAAAAGGGCTTTCATACAAAAATCAAGAGGTTCCTTTGGACAGTTTATTAGCTGACTACTATATTGCGTTTCTATGATTTATCTGGCTTAAACAAATACATCTTTTGTTGCGAGCCAGTACTTACCGCCATTAGTCTGTGCTATACCGTAAGCCCAATTAGCAACATGAATTGTTCTCTCTACATCACAAGTAAAGTGGTTAGTTAACTCGTTTGTAATTAGCTTTTCATTCAAAACTAGATTTTGCTCCTGCCAATTTTCTCTATGCTTTGGAGCAGCCAAATAATCCCGCTTATTGTTATTGCAGGTTTTGTGAGCCAATACGAAATTGTGACCTAGGTCATTATTGTATTTAGCAAATGGAATGAAATGATCTACTTCAGCATTACCTTTAAGCTGCTTTTTACAATAAAAACAATTACCAGCTTGGATCTCTTTAAATAGCTGTGACGCAGACTTTAATGAGCTACGTGACGTACCGAACAAGAAATCTGTCAACTCGCCAGCATGACCAATTGTCGTTTGATTTTTTGGAATTTTAGATATTTTTTCAATCCACCCCTGACGAGCAAATTGCACTATTAGGTCATGAAATAACCTGAAGCAATCAGCTATTCCAGAGTTTAACTCAATATAGTTACGGTTTTTGATATGAGGAAATAAATAACAAACATCATCTCCTAGTAGTTTTTGCAAACGCCACAGAGGACCTTTTTTAAATGTGTCCATGGTGTTTTTGTGAATCTGGCTCCAAAATGGTAGCTTCTTAGCCTGACTTAAGTTGCGAGCCCCACTGTTTTGTAACTCAACAATATCCGTAATAATTTTAGCTTGGTTACCTGAGTTTTGTAACAGAACTCCACCTTCCAACCGATCATTTTCGACAATAAACGGGGTAGCGTGCTGCCAATATAAAGTAATCATCTTATCGACAATCTCATCAAACGAAATTAGTAACTGCCCGCTACTAGGTACATCTTTTTCAATACAGATATCAGCTAGAGAATGCAAAAATGCAAATTTATAGGTGGACGAAAAGTCACCTTCTTGCAACAAGCGTTGCATGTAGGAAATGAATTCTATTTGATGCTTATAGAGTGCTTCCATCTATTTGCCTAACACCACTGTTTGCCAAACCACATCACCACGACCTAATTGATCATCTGACAATTTAGTTTTTAGTAATAGTGATAAACCATTCTGCTCCCCCAACTGAGCGACTTCATCAGCACTTAGAGGAAATGTAGTTCTACCGTCACTAAATTCACCATGCCTTAATGTGATAACTAACCGGGCACCAGTTCTTAGTAGTGATGCCATAGTTTTCATAGATAAAGTTCTTTCATCAAGCGATAAGTGCATCCACACAGCGCTCAATAAGATCAAATCAAACTGAACGTCTAATACCCTTACACGCTCCAAATTAGGCAGGCTATCTTGATACCATGTTATATCGCACTCTGATGAATTGTTTTGCGCGGCTTGCATTAAGGCCAATGCTGGTTCAACAGCATATACCTTTAACCCATGCTCTGATAGATACCGTGCATCTCGCCCTGAGCCTGCTCCAATATCCAAAACCATGCCGTTTGTTGGTACATACGTAAGCCATTCATTATGAACCGAATCAAATGAAACACTGTCATATTGAGATACAAGTGAATCAGTATTTTCAGAATAAAAAGTTAAGTTATCATTCATATTCGCTAAGCCATTGCCAATTTAGCAGCCTGTTTCCACATAAATGCCGGCATGGTATTACGCAACATCCAAGTGATATTCATTGGTTGGCTACCTGTATGCGATACATAGTCAACTTCACCGAAATTAACAAACCCCATCGTTTTACCGAATTCATCTTTAGATTGCTCCCGAACAAACAGGAACAAGCGTTTACCATTTTCTTTGTGGGTTACATACTCTAACCCTTTGCCGCGTTCAGCTCTTGCCGAGTTTTGGCTCTGCCAATGGAAGAGGTCTTCATTTATTGCATAATCATGATACATGGTAGTTGGCGAAAACTGCTTTTCGTTTTTATTAAGCGTAACAAACAACAGCTCAATATTTTTGTCTTTAATTTTAAACACGCCTTCTCTTGAGTTAGGTTGCTTATCAAAAGTTGTCGCACCAAAGCCAACCAAAATCTGCTCTCTAGCATATCTAGCGTGAAGCTTTATTGGGTGGTTGCCCATCATTGGCATTGTTTCTTGTTTATGATGTATACGGTCAATTAACAAAGTGGTTAAACTTGCCAATTCCGATTTAAACCACTGATGTTCAAGTCGGTTTAAACTGTCGTTTATATCTTGGAAACCTAGCTTTTCACCTGATTGTTGCCAGAAGTCATAATGCAACATGAGTTGGTGTAAATCTGAAGCTATCGAACCGTTAGTAACGAAACGTTGTAAGCTCTTTAGGTAATCATAATCATCACACACTAATAACCTTGTCTTTACCATTCGAGTAAAGTTACGAACAAGTTCAGGATACACATCATTTAACAAACCGGCTTCTAAACAAAGCTCAGTCCAGCTTAGTCTTTTATACAAAGCTTCTACTTCAACTTGTGGGTATACCTTGATGAAATTTGCCAAGTTCATTTCTAAGGTTGAGTCTCGAGAAAATGAACGTACTAAACCAATTAACCGTTGTCTGCTCAAGATCGCATTACGAATGTTTCGTAGAACAACTTCTTGGGTTTGTTTTGATAGCTCTATTCGGCACCCTAGAGGTGCATGAGGAAATCCATTTTTAATTTCATCACTAATGGCGCCATCGGTTTTCCCCACCAGCGCTCGAAACTTATGGGCAAAATCGTAATCAGCATTGGCATTACCAACAAAATCCAAGATTGTGCAAACTTCTTTGTTATCAGCTAAACGCAAGCCACGCCCCAGTTGTTGCAAAAAGATCGTCAAGCTTTCTGTTGGTCTCAAAAACAGAAGCGTATCTACCTCTGGTATATCCACACCCTCATTGAAAATATCAACAACGAACAAAATGTTGATTTCGCCACTTCGGAGGGCTTGCTGCTTTTGGCCTCGATCTTGACTGTTATCACTGGTTAAATGGTCACACTTAATACCTTTAAGCACAAACTGCTTAGACATATATTCCGCGTGCTCTTTACTAATGCAGAAAGCCAACGCTCGCATGTTACTTATTGAAGTAATTAGTTCATTTAGGGTTTGGTATATTTTGTCTACTCGTTGCTGGTTATGGGTATACAAGTTAGTAAGCTCTGCAATGTCGTAACGACCTCGATTCCAACTAACATTGCGCAGGTCAGTATCATCATCAACCCCAAAATACTGAAACGGGCATAAATGGCGACGATTAATCGCTTCTGGTAAGCGAATTTCTGCTGCTATGACACCACAAAAATCATCAAGTATATTGGTACCATCATGCCGTTCTGGCGTAGCTGTTAAGCCGAGTAATATACTCGGAGAAAACTTATTTAAAACATTGCGATAAGAACTAGCAGCTACGTGATGTACTTCATCAATTACGATGTAATCAAAGTATCCGCTAGAGAGCGATAGGTTATCTATTTGGTTATATAGTGTCAGCACCGATGCGAACAGTTGTTCGTAGCTTTCAGGCTTGTAGTTGCCTACCCATAGCTCACCAAAGTTAGAATTCTTAAGCACGCCTCTATAGGCTAATCGAGCTTGTTTAAGAATTTCTTCTCGATGGGCGACAAACAAAAACTTAGCATTAGGTTTGTTTTTAATGAATCGTGCAAAGTCAAAAGCGGAGATTAACGTTTTACCAGTGCCTGTTGCAGCTACGACTAAATTTTTAAATCGCTTATGTAAAGAGCGTTCAACTTCTAGCTGTTCTAAGATTTCTTGCTGATGAGTAAAAGGTTTAATTTCGAAGTAATGGGTTTGCTCCTGGGCACACCCCATTCTAGCTTCTCTTAAAGCTGATTTTAGCTTTTCTTTAGCTTCAATTTCACCATCAAATACTTCAAATTCTTTCGAATTCCAATAGGTTTCAAATGTATTTATGGATCGCTCAATAATATGAGGGATCTCTTGAGATGTGATCTTTAAATTCCACTCAAGGCCACTCGTTAAGGCTGAATGAGATAAGTTGGAAGAACCAATATAGCCAGTATTAAAACCTGTATTTCGCAAAAACAAATAACTTTTAGCGTGTAATCGTTCGCGCTTTGTGTTGTAGCTAAGCTTAACTTCGGTATTTGGTAATGATGCCAAGAACTCAACGGCTTTAGCATCGGTAGCACCCATATATGATGTAGTGATGATTTTTAGCTGTTTGCCACTTCGAGTGAACTCTTCAAGCTCATTACGAAAAATACGAATGCCAGCCCATTTAATAAATGATACCAGCCAATAAATAGTGTCTGATGATTTAATTTCACGCTTTAATTCGCTTTCCAAAGACAAACCTGCATTACTGCCGCAAAACAATTCACTCTGCGTAAGGCCTGTTAACGGGAATATATCTTCAACATATTTCTTTAAATCAGCGGAAACTGGATTCTCAATTTCATACAAAGCAGTGAGTATTCTACCTTGACCTTCAAGCAAGTTTTCATCAAAAAACTCATCATCCTGTAGTTTATCTTTAAGCCATAAAATAAGCTGATTTGATAACTCGATTTGACGTTGAAGTTTATCATCTCCGGACGGTAAGCAATTAACCGCATATTCTATTACGTGAGACAAGAAACGAGACAACCAAACAGCCGCCTCTGGTTGCTCCAGAACTCGTTCACCAATATAGAATTGATCGTAAGCTAAACGGCCCGAAATGAGATTGGTGATAAGTTGTTCATATATGCCTGTTTGATTCATACCCTGGTTTCTCAGTTCCTTGAGTTAAGTTAACCATACACCTAATTACATCCAAATTGAATAAACACTTTTGACTCATAAACAGAGATAAACACTTCAGTCTTATTATTGGCTTCTGAGTTAATTTAAATTAACCTACACCTGTTACAGGGAGATAAAAAAATGGAATTTAATTTAAAGAAAACACTGGCTCTAATTCTCGCTATTCTTATTGCATTTACTCTTTTTTGGTTCATTCGATTTGGCACATTTTTATGGTTTGCTAATCTATTGGGTAACGAGCTTACAAACTCGAGTAAAAAACTGATAATTCAACAACAAAAGATAGCAGCTGAGCAGGAAAGAGAAAGAAAAATACGAGAATATCAAAAGGCCCAGGCCATACAAAGAGACTTAGAACGCAGAACTCAAATATCTTTCGGAAATAATGCTAATAAAATATCTGAGCAGGATAAGAAATGTAACGATGCCATCTTAGCTGCAATGTCAAATAAATCGGAAAAAGCTAAACAACTAAAGAAAGAAGCATGTGCTCATAATATGGAGCATTAAACAGAAATGTTTAGCTAACTTCCCTAAAAAGCACGCTACATAGGATATAGCGTGCTAATAAATCAGTAAAAGAAAAATTACTTCTTTAACTTAGCAAAGGCATCGGCAAACGCGTTACCCATGGCTTCATTGCCAATAGGTTTAGGCTTTGATTTATGCTTTGGTCTGTTTTGTTGGTTTTGCTTATTTTGATGACCGTTCGGTTTGCTGTGCTGAGCCACTTGCCCTTTAGGCTTAGCTGGTGCTTTGTCAGTTAAACGCATGGTTAAGTTAATTCGCTTTCTATCGCTGTCTACTTCAAGTACTTTAACTTTTACAATATCGCCTGCTTTTACCACTTCTCGCGGATCTGAAATGTACTTATCCGTTATCGCTGAAATATGTACTAGTCCGTCTTGATGCACACCAATATCAACAAAGGCACCAAAATTAGCAACATTAGAAATAACGCCTTCTAATATCATCCCAACCTTTAGATCAGATATTTTTTCGACACCTTCTTGAAAGGTAGCCGTTTTAAATTCAGGTCTAGGATCTCTGCCAGGCTTTTCAAGCTCATGAATCACATCATCTACAGTAATTTCACCAAAGTTTGCATCAATTAATGCTGATTTATTTACCTTGCTCGCCAGTTGAGTTTGTCCAATAACGGCGTCTACAGGTTGTGATAGTTGTTGAATAATTTTTTCTACTAATGGGTAGGTTTCAGGATGAACTCCCGACATGTCGAGTGGATTTTTGCCTTCTCGGATACGTAAAAACCCTGCTGATTGTTCAAACGCTTTAGGCCCAAGTCGCGCTACTTTCAATAGCTGTTTTCTTTCTTCAAAACGACCATGTTCTTCACGATGAATAACGATGTTTTGTGCAATCGTTTTATTCAAACCTGATACGCGCGCAAGCAACGGCATAGATGCTTGGTTTAAATCTACACCTACTTTGTTCACACAATCTTCAATCACATCATCTAAGCTTTGGCTCAACAAACTTTGGCTTACATCGTGCTGATATTGGCCTACGCCTATCGCTTTAGGGTCAATTTTAACGAGTTCAGCTAGCGGGTCTTGCAAACGTCTTGCAATGGAAACCGCACCACGTAATGAAACATCAAGATCACTAAATTCAGCTGCTGCAAATTCCGATGCCGAATAAACTGATGCGCCAGCTTCAGACACCATCACCTTCATCGGTTTGTTTTTTTCAAGCATTTTAATCGCTTCAGCAACTAACTTGTCACTTTCTCTTGAGCCGGTACCATTACCGATCGCTATAAGTGATACCTTGTGCTGCTTGCACAAATTAACAATCGTGCGCATCGACTTATCCCAGTTATTCTGAGGTGCATGCGGGAAAATAGTGTTAGTTGATAATAATTTACCGGTGCCATCAACAACAGCAAGTTTACAGCCAGTGCGTAGGCCTGGATCTAATCCTAGTGTTACCTTTTCACCCGCTGGGGCTGCCATTAATAAATCACTTAGGTTTTTAGCAAAGACTTTAATCGCTTCTTTCTCAGCTTGTTCGCGTAATACCCCTAAGCTTTCGTTTTCAAGTGAGACATTCAGTTTGGTTTTCCACGCCAAACGAATCACTTTTTGGATAAAAGCCGCACCTTTTTGCTGTGTTAAGCGAAAATTAAAGTGCTCATGAATTAGCTGCTCAGCACTTGATGTTGCTGTGCCTTCTGGGTCAATTGAAATTGATAACTGTAAAAAGCCTTCATTACGCCCACGAAGCATCGCTAATGCACGATGAGATGGCACTTTGGTTAGCTTTTCACTGTGCTCAAAATAATCGCGATACTTTGCACCTTCTTGTGTTTTCCCTTTCACAACAGTTGCGGTAAGTTGCCCTTGTCGCTGCATCAAGCGTCTTAGTTTCTGCACTAAACTAGGTTGCTCGGCAATGTATTCAATTAAGATAAAGCTTGCGCCTTCAAGCACAGCCTTAACATCTGCAAAGCCTTTGTCTGCGTTGATGTATAGCTTAGCTTCTAGTTCAGGATCTAAATGAGTATCTTTAAATAGCGCTTTAGCAAGTGGCTCAATGCCCGCTTCAATGGCAATTTGGCCTTTTGTTCTGCGCTTTGGTTTAAACGGCAGGTATAGGTCTTCTAGTTGTGTTTTATTTTCAACGTGATCAATCGCGTGGCTTAACGAGTCAGTTAACTTACCTTGTTGTTTGATGTTCGTTTTTACAACCTGCTTTCGCTCATTCAATTCGCGAAGATAAACCAAACGTTGTGCTAAAAATCGTAGATGATTATCGTCTAACCCTTGAGTTGCTTCTTTACGATAGCGCGCAATGAACGGCACCGTTGCGCCTTCATCAAGTAATGACACCGCCGCTTCAATTTGAACCGGTTTTACGTTAAGTTCTTCTGCAATCTGTTGAGAAATAGTTGCCATTTATTTGCCTTGCTGTTTGTTACTAGCACTTGATTCACAGCGCGTTAAGCGCGTTCTAATCAGCTTTTATCTAGCGTTTTATATTATTTAATCGTGTATTGGGCGTTATGCCAAATATGCTACTCATCCGTTTGATAGCTAATTTTATTTATTAACCACACTTTTTCACCGTTAGGTGTTGCTACAACGGCTTCATCATCAATTTCTTTTTTTAATAGTGCACGCGCCATTGGGGCATCAATTGAAACATAGTCGTTTCGGCCATAAATTTCATCAGGGCCAACAATGCGAAAGCGCAACACGTCACCTTCTTCATCTTCAATTTCAACCCAAGCGCCAAAAAACACTTTGCCATCTTGCTGTGGGTTATAGTCAACAATTTTTATCGCTTCTAAGCGTTTTCTTAAATAACGCACACGTCGATCAATTTCACGTAAGCGTTTTTTATTGTATTGATAATCGGCGTTTTCAGAGCGATCACCTAAACTAGCTGCCCACGAAACTTTTTTGGTGGTTTCAGGTCGCTCTTCTCGCCATAGATGGTCAAGTTCGGCTTGTAACTTAGCAAAGCCTTCTCGTGTGATTAAATTGGTTTTCTTCATGATTTACTTGGTTATTAATGTTTTACCATGTCATTAAACGCGCACGAAAGGTACGGCCTTTCATTTTATCGCGCTCAATTTTTTTCAATGCTGTTTTTGCCACATTACTTTGTACTGCAACATAAGCTTTTAAGTCAGTTACTTGAATTTTACCAATTTGGTCGCCTTTAATACCTTGCTTACCAGTTAACCCGCCAACAATATCACCTGGGCGAAGTTTCTGTTTTTTACCACCGTCAATTTGAATAGTCACCATGTTAGCTTTTGGTGGCTGTGTTGCGAGTATCGACTCATCAGGCAGTTGTGTAGGCTCTATAACGATATCAAAGTAGGTTTCAAGATCAGCAATTTTACGGGTATCTCTATCTGTATATAACGAGCAAGCAATACCTTTTGCGCCTGCGCGCCCTGTTCTACCGATACGATGCACATGCACTTCAGTGTCAGGCGTTAAATGGTAATTAATCACCATGTCTAAATCATCAATATCTAAACCACGTGCGGCAACGTCAGTAGCAACTAATATCAATGAACTTTGATTAGCAAATCGCAGTAAGGTTTCATTTCGCTCTCGTTGCTCTAAATCACCATGTAACGCCAGTACGCTAAAACCGTCTTCGACAAGACGTTGGTAAAGTTCATGGACTTCCACTTTAGTGTTGGCAAATATCACAGCTGACTGTGCTTGCTTGGCAAGCAATAAACGTTTGGTCGCATCATAACGCGCATTTGAATTTTCTAAATGATAAAAAGCTTGGGTAATTGCATTTTCTTTATGCACAGAAGCTACTTTTACAAGTGCTGGTTGCTTCATAAAGCTGTCAGCTATTTTTTGAATTTTGTCTGGAAATGTTGCGCTAAATAAAAGCGTTTGTCGCTCAACCGGGCATTGCTCCATGATGTTATCAAGCGCTGCTTGAAAACCCATATCAAGCATGCGATCCGCTTCATCTAGCACCAATGTGTTAACATCATCTAGCTTTAAACGGCCACGAAATAAGTGATCTTCAAGGCGCCCTGGTGTGCCAACAATAATATGTGCACCATGCTCTAATGAGCCAATTTGTGGTCCCATGGGTGTGCCACCACATAACGTTAGTACTTTAATATTATGAATACCACGCGCTAAGGTGCGAATATCTTTGGCTACTTGTTCTGCTAATTCGCGCGTTGGGCAAAGCACAAGTGACTGAATACGAAATCTTTTCACATCTAAACGTTGTAATAACCCTAATGCAAATGCCGCCGTTTTACCTGAGCCAGTTTTGCCTTGGCCAATCACGTCTTTACCTGATACCACCAAGGGCAGTGTTTGGGCTTGAATAGGTGTCATTTCGTGATAACCCAAACTTGCCAAATTTTCGAAAAGCGCAGGTTTAAGGTTCAAAGTAGAGAAGTTTGTAGAATGCACAACAGGCCCTTAGATAGTATGTAGCGTTATCGGGTTATCTCGATAACAAGTGAACAGGCCGGCATTGTATCATTGCTAGCTCAAATTAATGAAAAGTTTATCACTTGTCGTGTGGTATGTTGTTAAACTACCGTGAACTTCTATTGGATGAGTATTGGCGCTATGCCCTCAAAAATTGCGATTTTTGTTGATGTTCAAAATATCTATTACACCACTCGACAGGCATTTGGCCGCTCGTTTAACTATCGTGAGTTCTGGCAAAAAATTGAAAAACAAGGTGATATTCATATCGCAAATGCCTACGCGATTGCACCGCCTGATGATCAGCAGCACAAGTTTCAAAAAGCACTCAAGCATATTGGCTTTAATGTAAAGCTTAAGCCCTTTATTCAGCGCAGTGACGGTTCAGCAAAAGGTGATTGGGACGTTGGTATAACGCTCGATGTTTATGAGCTGGCTAGCCAAGTAGACAAAGTGATATTACTTTCAGGTGACGGTGACTTTGATATGTTGCTTGAACGAGTGAGCGCTCAGTTTGACGTAGAAACGTCGGTTTATGGTGTGCATCAACTAACCGCAGCGTCATTAATTAACGCCGCAGATAGTTTTCACCCCATTGATGAGCGGCTGCTCATGTCTTAACGCTTATTTAGGTTGATAAATAAGTTTGCTCGCTACCGGTACTTGGCAAACATCTAATACCGGTGGTGGTTTTTTATAGAAAAAGGCATGATCGCGTTTTCGTCTGTCATCTAGCTTTTTAATGAAGGCGTCGCTTTCGGTATCTTCAACAGCTATTTGCCATTGCTTCTCTGCCGGTAAGTCGCTCATCAACTGCATATCTAATATTTTTGTATATAACTCAGCTGGAATTGCATCTTCACCTTCTATGACCGAGGTTCTTTGAATCGCTTGAACATGATTCATCCCGTAAATCACACGACCAAATACCGACATAATGCGATCTAAATAACGGGGTGCTTGACCATTAGTGATATAGAAATGACTGGTTGCTGTATCTGGCTCATTACCTCGCCCTAACGCTAATATGCCAGGACAATGGGTAAGCCACGCTTTACCTTGTTGTTCATCTACGCCAATTGCAAAGCCATTTTTAAACCCCGTTATTGGCGCAAACAAATCGTTATCTTGCACTTTAGTGTAGGCCCACTTGTCATCAATACTTCGCTCTTCTTCAATCGCTAGCGTATTAATTTTAAATTTTTTTTCTGTCTCTTCACTTGGCCCCGCTTGCGCAACAAAGCCATCAATTACGCGATAAAAACTATTGTCTTTGTAGACACCATCTTTAGTTAATGATGTAAATTGTTTTACATGTTCAGGTGAGAAATCACGGCTAAGTTCAAACACAACATCACCGTGGGGTAACGACATAATCACCATGTTCTCGGCAGGCACGTCACGCCATTTAACCTCTTGTGCTATGGCTAGCGTGCTAGTTAGCATCGTTGTTAGTAACCCTGAAACAACCCACACTGCGCGCAGTGCACGTTTGTTCATTGATAATCTATTCACCTGAAATTCCTTAGTATTTTCTTGCTCGTTAATAATCTAACGATTTTTAGCCGGCTTGTATATTGTCGTTACCCTGTTAGATAATATAGCGATAACTTGTTTGAATATGAGAAATATCTGTTGAATAAAAGCTTAGTGACCAACGTTATCGCGTTAATAACCACGCTGTCTGGCTATTTTTTAGCGCAACCCATTTTATATGCCATTGGTTTATTCGCTTTGTCGGGTAGCGTAACTAATTGGCTTGCCATTCATATGCTTTTTGAAAAAGTACCTGGCCTCTATGGTTCTGGTGTTATTCCTGCAAGATTTGAAGATTTTAAGGTTGGTATTCGTCAATTGATGATGAATCAATTTTTTACTAAGGAAAATATCGACCGCTTCTTATCAACAAGCAACAGTGCTCAACAAATTAATTTTGTGCCTGTGATTGAAAAAATTGACCTAACACCAGCATTCGACAACTTGGTTGATGTTATCGAAGCCTCGTCGTTTGGCAGTATGCTCGCGATGGTCGGTGGTCGCGACGCCGTTGAACCTATGCGCGAGCCTTTCATTGAAAAAATGCGCGCAAGCGTTGTTGATATTACCCAAAGTGAAAGCTTTCATGAAAACCTAAAAGACGTTATTGAAGGCGACTCAAATATCGCTAATATTCAAGAAAAAGTGAGCAATATCATTGAGCAACGTTTAAATGAATTAACGCCGAGTTTAGTCAAAGAAATTATTCAAGATATGATCAAAAAACACCTTGGCTGGCTTGTCGTTTGGGGCGGTGTTTTTGGTGGCATTATTGGTTTTATTGCAGCGATCACTGGAAATTTTTAAGGATAAACAGAATTATTTTTACAGCTTGTCAAAACCTGTTGCCAAGCTTGTAAAGTTTTAAGGAATATTTTATTCCAATATAGCGTTATTTTTTGATCTATTTCCCTTTAACTTAGCCATCTAAATAGCTATGCTAAAGCCTATATTTAGTTGATCAGTAACCACACTCACTGATTGATATCATCCTCGTGTAAACAATAAGGTAATTGGAGTCATGTTTGGTAGCTTAAAGGCGTTGCCTGCCGATCCTATTTTGGGTCTTTTGGCAAAATATCGTGAAGATGCAAATCCTCAAAAAATCGATTTAGGTGTAGGTGTTTATAAAAATGAAGCGGGTCATACCGCTATTTTAGACTGTGTAAAAGCAGCTGAGAAATACCGTCACGATAACGAAGATACCAAAGTTTATATTGGTCCTACAGGTTCTCCGCTTTTTAACGAGGAAATGTCAAAGTTAATCTTTGGCGATCATCAAGTGTTATCAAGCAATCGTGCTCGTACAGTTTCTACACCGGGTGGTACAGGTGCTTTGCGTGTTGCGGCTGAATTTATCAAGTCATGTAAAGCCGGTGCAACTATTTGGGTAAGTAACCCAACATGGGCTAACCATACGGGCTTATTTGAAGCAGCAGGCTTAACCGTTAAAACATACCCATACTACGACTATGAAAATAAATCGTTAGACTTTGATGGTATGTTAGCTGCGTTAAAAGAAGTCAATAGCGACGACGCTGTATTGCTTCACGCTTGTTGTCACAACCCAAGCGGTATGGATTTAAATCAAGAGCAATGGCAGCAAGTAGCTGAAGTTGCTAAAGCTAAAGGCTTCTTACCAGTTATCGATATGGCTTACCAAGGTTTTGGTGACGGTTTAGATGAAGACGCCTACGGCTTACGATTAATGGCTGACAGCGTTGAAGAAATGGTTGTATGTAGCTCTTGTTCTAAGAACTTTGGCTTGTACCGTGAGCGTATTGGTGCAACGACTATTATTGGTAAGTCTTCTTCTGCCGTTGACGTAGCTTACTCTGTATTACTGGCTGTAGTGCGCGTTATTTACTCAATGCCACCAGCACACGGTGCAGCATTAGTAGAAACTATTTTAAGCTCAGACGAGTTACGCCATCAGTGGTATAACGAGTTAACGCAAATGCGTGACCGTATTAACGGTAACCGTCGTTTAATTGTTGAAAAACTCATTGAAAATGGCGTAACACGTGACTTTAGCTTTATTACTCGTCAAAAAGGTATGTTCTCGTTCTTAGGTATTACACCAGAGCAAGTTCAACGCCTGCAAGATGAATACTCAATTTACATGGTGGGTTCAAGCCGTATGAGTATTGCTGGTATTGCTAATAGCAACGTTGATTACTTAGCAAAATCAATTGCTAACGTTCTTTAACGGCGAAAAAAGATGATAAAAGGCGACTGGGCTCACATTCAGTCGCCTTTTTTATTTTGCTATTAAATAAAAAAATGCGAAAATACTGCGCTTTATCATTCACTACGAAAAGGCTATATCGTGACTGTACCAGGTAACCTATTCATTTTGTCTGCGCCAAGTGGCGCTGGAAAATCTAGCTTAATTAGCGCGCTTTTAAAGTTGGCGTCGCCTAGACCCCTGCAAGTATCGGTTTCTACAACAACACGTGATCCTCGTCCAGGTGAAGTTAATGGCCAGCATTATCATTTTGTTGCGAAGGCTGAATTTGAGAAACAAATCAAACAAAACCACTTCTACGAATACGCTGAAGTGTTTGGCAATTACTACGGTACTTCTGAAAAAGCGATAGACGATCAATTAGCACAAGGTATTGATGTGTTTTTAGATATCGATTGGCAAGGTGCTCAACAAGTACGTTTAAAGAAGCCGGAAGTGACGACAATATTTATTGCCCCACCTTCAAAAGCTGAACTTGAAAGTCGCCTCAAAGGTCGAGGCCAAGACAGTGACGAAGTTATTGCAGGCCGTATGGCACAAGCACAATCTGAATGTTCTCATTATCAAGAGTTTGATTACATCATCGTAAATGATGACTTTGATCAAGCCGTTGACGATCTAAAAACGATTGTAAATAACCAGCGCTTAAAGCGCGATCAGCAAATTGCAAAACACCAAGCAATGTTTAACGATCTGATCGCTGATTAAAAAAGATCCTAAATCAGTAACTTATTGATTGCAGTTGTTAGCCCCCTTTAGTAAAATAATGGGCTGTTTTATAAAGTTTTAAATGTTGGAGTAGCCAATGGCTCGCGTTACAGTTGAAGATGCCGTAGATCAAGTAGGTAATCGTTTTGATTTAATTTTAATGGCTTCACGTCGTGCACGTCAGATTGCAACAGGCGGTAAAGAACCTCTTGTTGAATTAGAGAATGACAAGCCGACAGTACTCGCATTACGTGAAATCGAAAAAGGTTTAATCAACAACGACTTGATGGACGAAGCAGATCGTCATCAACAAGTTGAAGAAGAATCAGCTGAGTTAGCTGCTGTTGCAGCAATTGTTGGTGGCAATAGCTAGTCGCTACTTAACAATCAGCAAGAAAAACGCGTAAATTTTTACGCGTTTTTTTATACCTCAAATTCATCCAAAAAACTGAACATAACAATTAATTAAATAACGTTGGCAATAGCAACAATTCAACGTATGCTTAGGATAACCCCAAAGTTAAAGGTGTTGCGTGTCATATCAGTTAACAGTAGTTCAATAATTTAGTCTCAGGGGAGCTATTAGTGTATTTGTTTGAACCATTAAAAGAATTGGTTTCTACTTATCTTTCCAAAGTACAGGTCGACCTATTAAAACAAGCGTTTGTTGTTGCGCGTGATGCTCACGATGGCCAAATGCGCTCAAGTGGCGACCCATATATTACTCACCCTGTTGCTGTAGCAATTAACCTCGCCAAAATGCACCTTGATCATGAAACCTTGATGGCGGCACTGTTACACGATGTTATTGAAGATACGGAAACAACCAAAGATGAACTTGCCGAGTTATTTGGCTCTACCGTTGCTGAACTTGTCGAAGGCGTAAGTAAACTCGACAAACTGAAGTTTGATAATAAAGAAGAAATGCAGGCGGAAAACTTCCGCAAAATGGTCTTGGCGATGACCCAAGACATTCGCGTGATTTTAATTAAACTTGCCGACCGTACTCACAACATGCGCACATTAGAGTCACTCAGACCTGATAAACGTCGCCGCATTGCTCGTGAAACATTAGAAATCTACGCTCCAATTGCTAACCGTCTTGGTATTCATGACATTAAAAATGAATTAGAAGTGCTGGGTTTTGAAGCCATGTACCCGATGCGTTCTCGCGCATTAAAGAGTGCTATTCGCCAAGCACGTGGTAACCGCAAAGAAATTATTAACAACATTCATGAAGAGATAATCTCTCGCTTATCTGAAAGTGGCATTCAAGCGGAAGTTATTGGTCGTGAAAAGCATCTATATTCCATTTATCGCAAGATGAAAAATAAGGAATTGATGTTCAACGAGGTGATGGATATCTATGCGTTTCGCGTTATTGTGCCTGACAAACTCGATGACTGTTACCGCGCACTTGGTGCCATGCACAACCTGTTTAAACCAATTGAAACACGCTTTAAAGACTATATCGCCATTCCTAAAACTAATGGCTATCAGTCATTACATACCTCATTAATTGGTCCACATGGTATCCCGGTAGAAATTCAAATTCGTACCCAAGATATGGACCAAATGGCGGATAAAGGTGTTGCTGCACATTGGTTATATAAACAAGATAACAATGAAAGTGGTGGCACAACGGCGCAAATGAAAGCACATCGTTGGATGCAAAGCTTGCTTGAGCTACAACAAAGCGCCGGTAGTTCGTTTGAATTTATTGAAAACGTCAAATCAGATTTATTCCCTGAAGAAATTTATGTCTTCACACCTGATGGTCGCATTGTCGAATTACCGATGGGTGCGACTGCAGTTGATTTTGCCTATGCCGTGCATACCGATGTCGGCAATTCATGTGTTGGTGTCAAGGTAGACAGAAAAACTTACCCATTAAGTCGCCCGCTTGACTCTGGTCAAACATTAGAAATTATAACCTCTAGCGCAGCTAGACCAAATGCAACCTGGTTAAACTTTGTAGTGACGGCAAAAGCACGCCTGCAAATCCGAACTTACTTGCGCTCTCAAGAGAAAAATGAATCTCATGCATTAGGGCTTCGTTTATTAAGCCATGCTTTAGGCTCAACAAAAATTGAAGACATTCCAACAGAAAAAGTACAACAGGTAGTAGTTGATACGGGTCATGAATCTTTCAATGACTTAGTGATTAATATCGGCTTAGGTAATGCACTTAGCATTGGTATTGCACGCCGACTAACCGATGAATTTACCGAAGAGCATGAAAGCCAAAATACCGATCCAAAGACCAAAATGCCAATTAAAGGTACTGAAGGTATGTTGGTTAGCTATGGTAAATGTTGTCGACCTATTCCTGGCGACACGATTATGGCGTACTTAAGCCCTGGAAAAGGGCTGATTGTTCACCAAACAGGCTGTGGTAATGTTAAAAGCCAAGAGCAAGGTAAGCTTTTCCCTGTGAAATGGGATAGCGATATTGAACGTGATTTTATCGCTAAACTAAGAATTGAAATTATCAACCACCAAGGTGCATTAGCCGCGCTAACCAACGTTGTTGCACGTTGTGGTTCTAACGTTCACGCGTTAAATTCAGGTGAGAAAGACTCAAACCTTTATGTGATTGACATGGAGCTTACCTGCCACGACCGAATTCACCTTGCCGATATCATGAGAAAAATCAAAGTGATGGTTGATGTCCAAAAAGTTATCAGAAATAAGTAGAACCTAATGAAAACAATTATCTCAACAGAAAACGCACCAAGCGCAATTGGTACCTACAGCCAAGCGGTAAAAGTAAATAATACCGTTTATTTATCAGGCCAAATTCCATTAGATCCTCAATCGATGGAAGTGGTAGGTGACACCTTTGAAGCTCAAACACATCAAGTATTTAAGAACCTAGTTGCTGTCTGTGAAGCTGCAGGGGGCGAAATCAATGACATGGTGAAAGTGAATATTTTCATGACTGATTTATCAAACTTTGCCACTGTGAATGACGTTATGAGCCAATACTTCACCGAACCGTATCCGGCACGCGCTGCTATTGGTGTTTCACAGCTACCAAAAGGCGTAGATATTGAAATTGACGGTGTAATGGAATTACCAAACGTTTCATAATTCCAATACCAATTACTCAAATTTCAGCATAAAATTACGCATATTAAGACTTTATATAGGCTTTTTATTGCCGTGTAGAATCATACAAAGTGCATTGACGAAGAAAATCATCAATGCACCTGTGATGATTTCGACGAGCAATGAAAGTAGAAAACATGACACCAGAAAGACACCAACGAATCCTCAGCATGCTCAACAACCGTCAACCAGACTTAACCGTTTGTATGGAAGGCGTGCATAAAGCCCACAACCTAGCCGCCGTTGTACGAACGTGTGATGCTATTGGTGTTAGTGAAGTGCATGCGGTTTGGAAAAACGAACAAATGCGCGTTTCAGGGGGTATTGCGACAGGTAGCCAAAACTGGGTAGACGTGCACAACTACACGTCAACTAAAGAAGCTATTAGCGTGTTAAAAGAAAAGAACATGCAAGTGCTTGTTACCAACTTATCTGAAAAAGCTGTCGACTTTAGAGAAATTGATTACACCAAACCAACAGCCATCATCTTAGGCCAGGAAAAATTTGGCGCTTCTAAAGAAGCACTTGAACTGGCGGATCAAGATATCATTATTCCAATGATTGGCATGGTGCAATCACTGAACGTTTCAGTTGCCAACGCTGTTGTGCTTTATGAAGCACAGCGTCAACGCGAAGCAGCTGGTATGTATGGTAAACCTACTATCGATGAAGAAGTTCGCCAACGTATGTTGTTTGAAGGGGGTCACCCAATTTTTGCAAAAGTGTGTAAAACGAAAGGCCTACCTTACCCACATATTGATGAAGAAGGTGAAATCATCGCATCAAAAGATTGGTGGAATAAAATGCAAATGAGTCAGGAAAACTGGCAAGATATCGACGACTAATCGATTCAGGTGCAACGCTAATATATGACAGGGCAAGTCAAGGAAGGATTAACAAACTTATCAGCTATTTCACTCTCTTCGTTTAAGGGGGTTGGCCCAAGCATGGCCGAAAAGCTAGCTAAAATAGGTTTGGTGTCGGTACAAGACTTACTCTTTCATCTACCCAACCGTTATGAAGATCGCACCCGTATTACAGCAATTCGCGATTTATTGCCTGGTGTTTTTACTAACATCATTGGCGAAGTAACAAATAATCAGGTGGTTCAAGGTCGACGTCGTATGATGGTCGTTACCATTAACGACGGCACTGGCAATGTTACTCTGCGCTTTTTTCACTTTAGCGCCGCTCAAAAAAATCACTTAAGTATCGGCACTGAAATTCGTTGTTATGGTGAAATACAGCGCGGGCCTCAAGGTTTTCAAATTGTTCACCCTGAGTATAAAACCTTAGATAAAGATCAAGAGCTTACCCCAGTAGAAGAAACGTTAACGCCGGTTTACCCAACCACTGATGGCCTTAGGCAAATCACCCTACGAAACCTGACAGAACAAGCATTGATTAGACTAGAGCGTGGTCACGTTCAAGAGTTGTTGCCGGAGGAATATTTAAATGAGCCTTACACGTTAGCGCAAGCACTGGCAATTATTCATCGGCCGCCACCAGACGCATCAACGATTGCTTTCGAAGAAGGCAAACACCCTGCACAATTGCGACTGATCAAAGAAGAGTTACTTGCTCATAATTTGAGTATGCTTAAACTGCGCGAGTCTACTGAAAAACACTTCGCCGTTACACTGCAAGTTGATGATAAGCTTGATAGTCAATTTTTAGCTAGTTTGCCGTTTTCACCAACCAACGCACAAACACGTGTTGTTGAAGAAATTCGTAACGATTTATCGAAAGACACACCGATGATGCGTTTAGTGCAAGGTGACGTTGGTTCAGGTAAAACCTTAGTGGCGGCTTTGGCAGCGATAACTGCGATTAGTCAGGGCTATCAAGTTGCTTTAATGGCACCCACTGAAATATTGGCCGAGCAGCATGCCATCAATTTTAAAGAGTGGTTTGAACCTTTGGGTATTAGCGTTGGCTGGCTAGCGGGTAAAACCAAAGCAAAAGCGCGCCGCGAAGCATTAGAGAAAATAGCCTCTGGAGAAATTCAACTCGCTGTTGGCACGCATGCGCTATTTCAAGACCAAGTGAACTTCCACAAGTTAACGCTGATCATCATCGACGAACAGCATAGGTTTGGTGTTCACCAACGCTTATCTCTTCGAGAAAAAGGCGCTTTTGATAATAAATATCCACATCAGTTAATCATGACAGCGACGCCGATCCCGCGTACGTTAGCGATGACGGCATATGCAGATTTAGACACATCAGTGATCGATGAGCTGCCGCCGGGACGTACACCTATTCAAACGGTAGCCTTGCCCGATGAGCGTCGTGATCAGGTCATAGAGCGCATTAGAGAAGGTTGCACTAAAGATAATCGACAAGCGTATTGGGTATGTACGCTTATTGAAGAATCGGAAGTATTGCAATGCCAAGCGGCGGAAGATACGGCAAATTATTTAGCAAGCCAATTACCGGAGCTTCATATTGGGCTGGTGCACGGACGAATGAAGCCGGCAGAAAAGCAGCAAGTAATGGAAGCGTTTAAGTCTGGAGATTTGCATTTATTAGTGGCTACCACCGTCATTGAAGTTGGTGTAAACGTGCCAAATGCGAGTATTATGGTGATTGAAAATCCTGAACGCTTAGGCTTAGCTCAACTGCATCAATTACGCGGACGTGTAGGCCGAGGCGCTGTCGCCTCTCATTGTGTGTTGATGTATAAAAATCCACTATCTAAAACAGCGATTAAACGTTTAGGTGTGTTACGTGATAGCAATGATGGCTTTGTCATCGCGCAAAAAGACTTAGAAATTCGTGGCCCTGGAGAGCTTTTAGGGACGAAACAAACAGGTTTAGCCGATTTAAAAATTGCTGATTTAGTGCGTGACGCGCAAATCATTCCAGAAGTGCAGCAACACGCCTACTTAATCTGGAAAAAATACCCTGAACAAGCCAACGCGCTTATTGAGCGCTGGTTAGGCAATCGAGAAAAATATTCAAACGCTTGATACAGAACAATTGTTGTCACGCGACGCATACAGTAAACTAGAGCGATAATTTTTAAGTAGAGCAATCACATGGCATCTAACGATCAATCAAGTCAAAACGATAACACCACACATTTTGGTTATAAAACCGTAGAAGCTGAAAACAAAGCATCGATGGTGGCAGACGTGTTTCACTCTGTTGCTGCGCAATACGATGTGATGAATGATTTGATGTCTTTTGGTATTCACCGATTATGGAAGCGTTTTACCATTGATGCTTCTGGTGTACGCCCTGGCAATAAAGTGCTTGACCTTGCTGGTGGTACTGGTGATTTAACCGCAAAATTTTCACAAATTGTTGGAAAAGACGGCCAGATTATTTTAGCTGACATTAATAGCTCGATGCTTAATGTTGGACGCGATAAATTGCGCGATAGAGGCCTTGTTCAAAATATTGAATACGTGCAAGCAAACGCTGAATTCTTGCCATTTGAAGACAACACATTTGATATTATCACCATTGCATTTGGTCTACGTAACGTCACTGATAAAGATAAAGCACTGCGCTCTATGTACCGCGTGTTAAAGCCAGGTGGTCGACTACTGGTGCTTGAGTTTTCTAAGCCAGAACATGAAATACTTAATAAAGCCTACGATTTTTACTCTTTCAATATTTTGCCTAAAATGGGTGAATTAGTTGCTAAAGATGGTGAAAGTTATCAGTATTTAGCTGAGTCAATTCGTATGCATCCAGATCAAGATACCCTTGAAAACATGATGAAATCAGCGGGCTTTGAACAAACCACCTATAAAAACTTAACCGGTGGTATTGTCGCATTGCACAAAGGGTACAAATTCTAATGATGAATTGGCTCTTGCCTACCCAAATGCTTGGCGGTGCTATTGAAGCTGCAATCAACCAAGCATTAGCTAAAAACATCAATACGCGTGTACCGATTGAGCAGCTAGCAGGTAAGCACCTAAAGATTCATATTGATGAGATTGGCGTTCCTATTACGATAGGTTTTAGTCAATCAACTGCTTATGTGTTAACTGATGATGTAGAAAGTGACTGTACAATTTCTACAAGCTTAAAAACACTCGCCGAGCTAAAACAATCTCAGCAATTAACAGAACTTATCAAGCAAGAAAAACTCGATATTCAGGGCGACTTAAAAACTGCTCAACAATTTGCTCAGGTTTTTGAACAGCTTACTATCGACTGGCAGTCTGAAATAGCAAAGCATATTGGCGATGTCGCCACATATCGTTTAAGCCAAGCGTTTGGTTTTGTGCAAGAAAAAGCGGACTTTGCCAAACAACAAATTTCTGAAGACTTTAGCCAATGGCTGGTTTATGAAAAGAAGCTCGCTGTCAATAATGTTGAAATTCAACATTTTAAAAACGATGTTAATCAAGTAAGCCAACGCGTAAATGGGTTAATGCAACGGTTAACCAAACTCGACCAACAAATTAATTTCACCAAAGAGTAAGTAGCCTAGTGAAAAGTAAACGTTTACATCAAATCGTCAAAACCTTTTTAGAATATGGCTTAGACGAGCTTGTCCCTAAACATTTACTACCTTGGTACGTAAAGCTAGGAAAAAGCGCATTATTTTGGTTGCGTAACAAGCATAAAGACAAGCCCAAAGCGGTTCGCTTTCGTTTAGCTATTGAATCATTAGGCCCTGTATTTATTAAGTTTGGTCAGATGTTATCGACGCGTCGAGATTTACTACCTGACGACTTTGCCAATGAGCTAGCGCTGCTACAAGATCAAGTATCACCTTTTGATGGTGAAACGGCGAAACAAATCATCATTGACGCTATCGGTGAAGAGACCTTCAATACCAGTATCAGCAACTTTGAGTTAACACCACTGGCCTCGGCTTCTATCGCGCAAGTGCATACGGCAACTTTGCTACACGAAGGTGTTGAAAAAGAAATCGTGATTAAGGTGCTACGCCCTGATATTGAGTCAGTTATACATGCCGATATAGAAGTCATGGCGTACTTTGCTGGGTTTGTTGCTAAATGGTTATCCGACGGTAAGCGTCTTCGCCCGAAAGAAGTCGTGAATGAATATCGAAAAACCATTTTAGATGAACTTGATTTACTAAGAGAGGCTGCTAACGGTATTCAGCTTAAGCGTAACTTTAGCCAAGGTCATGACTATGACCGCATTCTCTATGTACCTGAAGTTTATAGCGAGTTTAGTCATAAAAACGTACTCGTGATGGAGCGTATTTATGGCATAGGTGTCGGCGAAGTTGAGCAGCTAAAAGCAAATAATGTTGATATGCAGTTGCTTGCTGAGCGTGGCGTTCAAGTGTTTTTCACGCAAGTTTTTCGCGATAGTTTTTTCCATGCAGATATGCACCCTGGTAATGTTTTCGTTAACGCAACTAATCCCGATGACCCTACATGGATCGCTATTGACTGCGGAATCGTTGGTACACTAAACAAAGAAGATAAGCGTTACTTAGCTGAAAACTTTGTTGCGTTTTTTAATCGTGATTATTATAAAGTTGCCCAACTTCACGTTGACTCAGGTTGGGTTCCGCGTTCAACAAATGTCGACGAGTTTGAATTCGCTATTCGCACGGTCTGTGAACCAATCTTTAACAAGCCGTTGGCCGAAATTTCCTTTGGTCAGGTACTTGTTAGCCTGTTTAACACCGCAAGACGATTCAATATGGAAGTACAACCTCAGCTTGTATTGCTGCAAAAAACGTTACTTTATATTGAAGGGTTAGGCCGTCAGTTATATCCAGAGCTCGACTTGTGGGATACTGCTAAACCATTCTTAGAAGATTGGGTTAAAGAGCAAATGGGTGTTAAAGCGGTCTATAAAAAAGTAAAAGACAACCTACCCTTTTGGAATGAAAAGCTACCTGAAATTCCTGATCTGGTTTACGACTATTTGCAAGCCGGTAAAGAAAACCATCAAGCTCAACAACGTTTAATGGTAGAGCTCAATCAGCAAAGTCAACAAAGCCAAAAACGTATTATTTTAAGCATTATTGGCGGTAGTTTTTTAATCTCTAGTGGCGTGATGTTCACTACTCACTTGATTATTAGTGGCGTATTGTTCGCTGCTGCCGCAATTTTCCTTCGCCAATCACTAAAGAAATAGTCTTACTCACCTTTTACTGTCATAACCCAACGCATTAACAAAACGTTGGGGAATGGTTTGATTTGTTACGATATTGATAATTTGTTTGTCATAAATCAAACTCTTTCTCTAAGATAATCTATACACTAATAACAAATCAGTTTTTAGTGTATAGATTATCTTGATAGCTACATTCAAAAAATTAGGAAGGTTTTTGATAGATAGCATGCGCGACTTAGCGCCGATCGTGCTTGTCATCTTGTTTTTCCAATTATTTATAATCCAAGAACCTTTACCCAATGTTGGCCAAGTGCTGATTGGTGTTGTCTTTGTTTTACTTGGTTTAACCTTCTTTATCCATGGCCTAGAACAAGGCTTGTTTCCAATCGGCGAAACCATGGCCCACGCCTTTGCGAAAAAAGGCAGTGTCATTTGGCTGATGATTTTTGCCTTCTCGCTAGGGTTTGGTACGACCATTGCCGAGCCCGCACTTATTGCCATCGCCGATGAAGCGGCTGAAGTAGCCGCGAGTGGTAATATGATTGCCACCACTCAAGAAGCTATGAATGGCTATGCATCAGGCTTACGATATACCGTAGCGTTTAGTGTTGGGTTAGCTATTTTAATCGGTGTTGTGCGCATCATTAAAGGTTGGCCTATTCAATGGCTCATTATCGGTGGCTATATCATGGTTGTCGTAATGACCATTTTTGCCCCCATTGAAATCATAGGCATTGCATACGACTCGGGCGGTGTCACAACTTCAACCATCACAGTCCCCCTAGTTACCGCATTAGGTGTCGGTTTAGCCTCATCTATTTCTGGTAGAAACCCAATGACAGACGGGTTTGGTTTAATAGCGCTCGCTTCACTCACTCCAATGATTTTTGTTATGGCGTACGGCATGGTGATGCTATGACAATTATCGATATGCTGAGTGAATTTATTAGTACCCTGTTAACGACAATTACCGATGTATTGCCAATTGCTGCGATATTATTTGGTTTTCAATTTGCCATTATCCGCAAGCCTATTCCAAACTTAGCTAAGGTGTTAGCAGGTTTTGCATGGGTTATTGTTGGACTATCCTTATTTCTAATAGGGCTTGAGTGGGCGTTATTCCCGCTAGGGAAATTAATGGCGCAACAATTAACAGATCCTGCATTTATTGCCGGTGTCGATAGTAGCGAAGCGGTAAAAAATATTGCACTACATTGGCAAGACTATTTTTGGGTCTATATTTTTGCCTTGTTAATTGGCTTTAGTACGACGATTGCAGAGCCTTCTTTAATTTCAGTAGCGATTAAAGCGAATGATGTATCAGGTGGTGCCATTGGCGTTTGGGGGCTACGTATTTCAGTGGCCATTGGTGTAGCGATTGGTATTTCCCTTGGCTGTTACCGCATTGTCGTAGGCGACCCAATACATTGGTACATCATTGTTGGCTATATTGTGGTGGTGATCCAAACAATGTTTGCGCCCAAAATGATTATCCCACTGGCTTATGACTCCGGTGGTGTTACCACATCGACGGTAACGGTACCTTTAGTTGCTGCATTAGGCCTTGGTTTAGCTGAAACGGTTCCAGGGCGAAGCCCGTTAATTGATGGCTTTGGCTTAATTGCTTTTGCAAGTTTATTTCCGATTATTTCTGTTATGGCCTACGCCCAGCTCTCAGAGTGGCGAGCTAAAAAACAAAACTAATCAAACACATGCCTATCTAAGTTAGGCTAATTGGAGAAAATGAATGCATTTTAAAATGATCATCGTTTTTACGGACGATAGCAATACCGATACAGTGATGCATGCAGCAAGAAAAGCTGGTGCTACCGGTGCTACGGTTATTAATAATGCGCGTGGTGAAGGGTTAGAAAAACCTAAGACGTTTTTTGGTTTATCACTTGATACACAACGTGACGTTTTGCTGTTTCTCGTTGAGGAACACTTGAGTCGACATATTTTAGAAACCATTGCCAAGGTCGGTGAATTTGATGAAAAGCCGGGCACAGGTATTGCCTTTCAAATAGACGTCGAAGACGCCGTTGGCGTGAATCATCAAATTAGTCAGTTAACCTCAACGGTGGAGAATGAGCTGTGAGTAACAAAGTTTCAATCAAAGCAAAAGACGTAATGACCCAAAACTTTATTAAGTTAGACGGTCTTGCGACAGTAAAAGATGCAATTAATGCAATGCGAGAAAGCAATTGCGATGTGGTTATCGTCAATAAACGCGATCAACACGATGCCTATGGTATTTTGCTCTTGTCTGATATCGCTAAAAAGGTGCTCGCTAAAGACAAAGCACCTGAACGAGTGAATATCTACGAAGTCATGACTAAACCTGTTATTCCAATCGCGCCAGAATTAGATATTCGCTACTGCGCGCGTTTATTTGATCAAGTTGGTTTATCTTGCGCCCCTGTTATTGAGTCAGAAGAATTACTCGGCTTAGTTGGTTATAAACAACTTCTTATGGCAATGTTCGACACACTTGATTAATGATTGATATTTTCAAATAAAGGGGGCAGGGTATGTATTACTTTACCCCATATTTTTATAAGGAAATACGATGATCGACTTTAACAGCTCAGACATTTTTAAACTAAAGCCTATTGATACCGACAAAGCACGTGAGGACTTTCACCGTTTTTTAATTGACGGCGAAGCGATTTTTGCCGTATTTAAAACCTTTCGTGACCAAGTAGTTTTTACCAATAAACGCGTGATTGCGGCAAACGTACAGGGTATTACAGGCTCTAAAGTCGATTATACGTCAATCCCATACAGTAAAATCCAAACCTTCTCGATAGAGACGTCAGGCTCATTAGATTTAGACTGTGAAATTCAGCTGTATATCAGTAGCGTAGGTAAAGTTGGTTTTGAGATCAGTGGTAGCTTTGACATTGTTGGTTTCAATAAGCTATTGAGTGAATGTGTTTTAGCTTAATAGAAAAATAAATAACGTGGTAAATGGTCCCAATCAGCGTTGAACGGGACCATATAAAGTTAAGATTACAATGCGCGAATCTTTCAATCTCGTCTTGAACTAATTGTAAGTCCTCTAGAGATGATTGATGTGCTTGTGGCTCTTATTTTTCAAATGCCTGATGCCAAGCTAACATTTGTGCTTCGGTAATACCCGCCATCTTCAAAATAGTTACCCATCTTTCTTTATTCATATTCATCCTCCAGCAGTTAGTTCTCAACAATCTTGAAGGGTGAAGTTATAGTCGGGTCAACAAAAATATAAAGCCAACGAAGAAACGTTAGCTTAATCATTTCATTCATGGCTATTAGCCATTACTTGTTTTTCAATAACGCTCTTAGGTTAGCCACGCCGGCCTTGGCTGTTTGCTGAGTCTCTTCTCTAGATTTTGGTTTGCGAGTATTTTCCCAAATCAAATCATCTTGCGGCAATTCGTGTAAAAATCGGCTTGGCTCTGTTCGCGCAACCTCACCAAATTGACGACGCTCTTTGGCATAAGTAAAAATTAACTCTCTTTGTGCTCGTGTAATGCCTACATAAGCAAGGCGACGCTCTTCCTCAACATTGCCTTCATCCACACTCGTTTGATGAGGTAATAAGCCTTCTTCCATGCCGATAAGAAAAACAAATGGAAACTCGAGACCTTTAGAGGCATGCAGCGTCATCAATTGCACTTGGTCCGCGTTTTCTTCCTCTTCACCGCGCTCCATCATGTCACGAAGTGTTAATCGGGTAACCACTTGAGCCAGTGTCATCGGCTCATCCATGTCGGTACCTTCCAACATGTCATTTACCCAACTAAATAACTGCGTGACGTTTTTCATTCGCATTTCAGCGGCTTTGGCGCTGGTTGATGAATCATAAAGATAATCTTCATAATTCATTTCTCTAACCATGGCGCGCAATACTGCAGAGGTATCACCGCGCTGGGCATTGTCTGCAGTTTCCACTATCCAACGAGTAAACTTTTGTACATGTGCTAAACCACGCCCAGTTAGGTGCTGCTCTAAGCCCAATTCAAAGCTTGCTGCAAACATACTGATTTGGCGCATATTGGCATAAGTACCAAGCTTTTCTAAAGTGGCAGGGCCAATTTCGCGCTTTGGTACATTAACAATGCGCAAAAATGCATTGTCATCATCTGGGTTCACGATCACCCGTAAATACGCCATCATGTCTTTAATTTCGGCACGCGAGAAAAATGACGTACCACCGCTAATCTTATAAGGAATACGGTTAGTCATTAATGCTTTTTCAAGCAATCTCGATTGATGGTTACCACGATAAAGTACCGCATAGTCACGATATTGCGTTTTATTCATAAAGCGATGACCGATAAGTTCACCGACAAGACGCTCTACTTCATGCTCTTCGTTTTTCGTTTCTACAACTTTAAGTTCTACGCCATAGGCGAGCTCGCTAAATAGTGCTTTATCGTAATCATGTGGGTTGTTGGCGATCAGAATATTGGCGCACTTTAAAATACGGCCACTAGAACGATAATTTTGCTCTAGCTTAATCAATTTTAAGCTAGGGTAATCTTTACCTAATAACACTAGGTTTTGCGGCTTTGCGCCACGCCAAGAGTAGATAGATTGGTCATCGTCACCTACAACCGTCAGCAACCCCTTGTCACCAGTGATAAGCTTGACTAACTCGTACTGGCTGGCATTAGTATCTTGGTATTCATCGACCAACATATATTGAATTTTGTTTTGCCAGCGCTCTCTGACATCAGCAAAGTTTCTAAACAGTAGCGTAGGAATAAGGATAAGATCATCAAAATCGAGCGCATTGTATGCTTTCATGTGTTTTTGATAGCGTTGATAAAACTCGGCGTACAAACGAGTATCGGAATCACTTGCGTATTCAATCGCTTGATCGGGCAATAATAAATCATTCTTCCAATTAGAAATCATCATTTGCAGCTTACTGAGTAAGTCTTTGTCGCCATCAAGCTCTTCAGCCGTTAGCTCTTTAAGTAAAGCCAATGTGTCTTGATCGTCAAACAACGTAAAACCAGGTTTATAACCTAAGGTTTTGATTTCTTTTCGGATAATATCTAGGCCAAGGGAGTGGAACGTTGACACGGTTAAGCCACGTGTCAGATCTCTACCTAACATATTGCTGACACGCTCTTTCATTTCACGTGCCGCTTTATTGGTAAAGGTTACCGCAGCAATATTACGTGCTTTGTAACCACATTTTTGAATGAGATAAGCAATTTTTTGACAAATAACCCCGGTTTTACCGCTACCTGCGCCCGCTAAGACTAAACAAGGACCTGAAACATATTTTACTGCTTCTGCTTGTCTTGGGTTTAATTTCATTGCCAATGCTTTTTACCTCTTTTAGAAAAGGGCAATTTTACCTGTTTTTGTAATTAAGCACACCATAAACAACATTTAGTGACATAAAAATCTACCGCAAAAATAAAAATAGATTACAATAACAACACGAAACTAATAGGACGTAATGATGATTAACGCTAAGAAAATTGAAGAAATTGCCCAACAAGTTACCGAGTCAATTCCTCCGGGGTTGAAAAACTTAGCTAACGATTTTGAAGACAAAACAAAAACCGTTATTCAACGTAAATTATCTCAGCTTGATGTTGTGTCTCGTGAAGAATTTGATGTGCAAACGCAAGTACTATTAAAAACACGTACACAATTAAACGAACTTGAAAAGAAAATCGCCGAACTTGAAGCTAAATTAGCTGATAAAGGCGAGTAACCTTGGGTTTAAGATAAAGTAGGGGCAAGGTATTCATGACGTTGCCCCTGCGTATTATTTACTTAAAAACGCTTTAAAAGCTGGATTTTGACTTTCTTCCTGCCATTTGTAACCCAACGCTTTTAAGTGTCTAAAAAAAGCTAACTGCTCATCATTATCTACTTCAAAACCCGCTAATACCTGACCATAGGCTGCACCGTGGTTACGGTAATGGAACAGGGTAATGTTCCAAAGCTCACCAAGTGTTTCCAAAAAGGTTTCTAATGCACCTGGCGCTTCTGGGAACTCAAACCTAAATAATCGTTCTTGCGCTGAATTAGGGTTAGGGCCACCAACCATATACCGCACATGTAACTTAGCTAGTTCGTTATCAGTAAGATCGATAGCGACAAAACCTTGTTCGTTTAATTTCTGGCACAACGCCTTGCGTTCTTGAGTGCCGCCAATTTTTACACCAACAAAGACATCTGCCTGCTCTTTACCAACGAATCGATAGTTAAATTCAGTGATCACTTTAGAGCCAAGCGACTGACAGAAACGTTTAAAACTGCCTTTTTCTTCAGGAATGGTAACGGCAAACACCGCTTCTTTTTGCTCTCCTAATTCACAGCGCTCTGAAACATAACGTAGGCTGTGAAAATTCATATTGGCACCTGATAAAATACCAGCAAGTTGCTCATTACCTTGGCTGGTTTGGCAATATTTATTGATACCCGCTAACGATAAAGCGCCTGCCGGCTCAGCAATTACACGCGTTTGCTCGAAGACTTCTTTAATAGCCGCACAGATTTCATCAGTGGTTACGGTGATCACGTCGTCACAATATTGTTTGATAACATCAAACGTGTGCTGACCGATTCGCTTAACAGCCACACCATCAGCAAATAAGCCAACCTGTTCTAAATCTGTCGGTTCACCCTTTTCAAGCGCGGCTTTCAAACATGCCGAATCTTCCGCTTCAACACCGATAATTTTAATATCAGGACGTAATTGTTTTAAATAAACCGCCATGCCGGCTAACAATCCACCACCGCCAACAGGTATAAAAACCGCATCAAGCTGATGATTTTGTTGCAATAACTCTTTAGCGACAGTCCCTTGGCCAGCGATAACATCTGGATCATCAAAAGGATGTACTAAGGTTTTATGCTCGTTAGACGCTATGTCAATTGAAGCCGATTGCGCATCGTTAAAGCTTTTACCGATTAGCCGAACATCTGCTCCTAAGCGCCTCACGTTATCAACTTTAATATCTGGCGTGGTGATTGGCATACAAATGGTTGCTGTTACACCAAGTTTATGGGCCGCTAACGCTAAACCTTGGGCATGATTTCCTGCTGAGGCAGCAACAACACCTTTGTCTCGTTGGCTAGCAGGTAAATTTGAGAGCTTGGTATATGCCCCGCGTAACTTAAACGAGTGCACTGGCTGTTGGTCTTCACGTTTTAAGAAGACCTGATTACCATTACCTAGCCGCGCTGAAATTTTATCACATGGCGTTAAAGGCGACTCAATAGCAATATCGTATACTGGTGCTAATAAGATTTTCTTAAGATATTCTGTTGCCATTTCTGCTTGCGATACTTCGAGAGTCTTTAACGTTGCCATAATTTATGCTTTTTCAGATTGGTTCGATAAGTGTGCTGATGCACCATCTAGTACTGCACGATCTCGCACAGCACCTTTGTCGGCGCTGGTCGCTAACATTGCATAGTTTTTAAGTGCATAACTGATAGGTCTAACACGATCTTTTGGCTGCCAAGCGCTTGTACCTTTGGCGTTCATTTGGGTCTGACGCTTGGCTAATTCTTGTTCAGATATTTTTAACTGAATTGAACGGTTAGGGATATCAATATCAATAATATCGCCTTGTTCCACTAGACCAATTACACCACCACTTGCTGCTTCTGGTGAAACATGGCCAATCGATAAACCCGAAGTACCGCCTGAAAAGCGGCCATCAGTTAATAGCGCACAGGCTTTACCTAATCCCATTGATTTAAGGTAAGTTGTTGGATACAGCATTTCTTGCATGCCCGGACCACCTTTTGGCCCCTCGTAACGTATAACGACAACTTCACCAGCAACAACTTTGCCGTCAAGAATGCCGGCAACTGCATCATCTTGACTTTCAAAGACATGAGCAGGGCCTGTAAAGGTTAAGTTATCGTCGCTTACACCTGCTGTTTTAACAACACAGCCATCAAGTGCAATGTTACCGGTAAGCACCGCTAAACCACCTTCGGTAGAAAAGGCATTGTCGAGTGAGCGAATACAACCGTTTGCACGATCATCATCTAAGGTATCCCAGCGACAATCTTGGCTAAACGCTTTGGTTGTGCGAATACCAGCAGGACCTGCTCGGTAAAAGGTTTTAATGTCTTCGTCTTTCGTTGTCTTAATATCGTATTGATTAAGATGCTCTGTCAGGCTTGTGCCTAAGACATTGGTGACATCCATTTTTAATAAATTTGCTCGCGCTAACTCACCTAAAATGGCAATGACGCCGCCAGCGCGATGCACATCTTCCATGTGATAATCTGGTGTTGACGGCGCTACTTTACATAACTGCGGAACGATTCGTGATAATTGGTCCATATCCGCCATTGTGTAATCAATTTCAGCTTCTTGCGCTAAAGCAAGCAAATGTAAAATCGTATTGGTAGAGCCGCCCATGGCAATATCTAAACACATCGCGTTATGCAACGCGTCTTTATTGGCAATATTACGCGGAAGCGCACTCTCATCGTTTTCTTGATAGTAACGTTTTGTTAGCTCAACAATTTGTTTGCCAGCTTTTAGAAACAATTGTTCACGGTCAGCATGTGTCGCCAACATAGAACCATTGCCAGGTAGCGCTAGGCCTAACGCTTCTGCTAAACAGTTCATCGAGTTTGCAGTAAACATACCCGAACAGGAGCCACATGTAGGACATGCTGAACGTTCAACTTGTTTACTTTGTTCGTCTGAAACGGTTGGATCAGCACCTTGAATCATAGCGTCAACTAAATCGAGCTTAATGATTTGATCTGAAAGCTTAGTTTTACCTGCTTCCATCGGACCACCAGAAACGAAAATGACCGGGATATTAAGACGCATTGCCGCCATTAACATGCCCGGAGTGATTTTGTCACAGTTCGAAATACACACCATAGCATCGGCGCAATGTGCATTTACCATATATTCAACAGAATCGGCAATAAGGTCACGTGAAGGTAAGCTATAAAGCATACCGCTATGCCCCATAGCGATGCCATCATCAACGGCGATGGTATTGAATTCTTTTGCAACACCACCCGCGTCTTCAATAGCGCCAGCAACAAGTTGCCCCATGTCTTTTAGATGCACATGACCTGGTACAAACTGGGTAAATGAATTTACTACTGCAATAATAGGCTTACCAAAGTCACCATCGGTCATGCCGGTAGCTCGCCAGAGTGCTCTTGCACCTGCCATATTGCGGCCTTGTGTCGAAGTTGCTGATCTTAATTTTGGCATTCTATTTTTCCTACTATTGCTATATTCGTTTTTAGTTAATATAAAATTCGTTAGCAATAACGAAAAATTAGTAGGCTAATTTAACGTGGGAATACGCTGTTAAAGTTCAACGTATTCCCACTCATCAATTAGCGCTATTAATTATCGTTATTTTACAGGCGCTAACCAAGAGTCTGGGATATCGGTACTACCATCAAAAATACCGAAGAAAGCTTCTTGAATGGCTTTTGTAACTGGCCCACGAGAACCTGTACCTACTGGCATACCATCGACACTTTTAACCGGTACAACTTCGGTTGCAGTACCTGTCATGAAGAACTCATCCGCTAGATATAAAGACTCACGAGAAACAGGTTCTTCACGCACTTCATAACCTAATTGTGCAGCTAGTTTCATCACCGTATCTCGTGTTAAACCAGGTAAAATTGAAGCGGTGCTAAATGGCGTGTAGATGATGCCATTACGCACTAAAAATAGGTTTTGACCAGCACCCTCACTAACCATGTTGTTGATGTCTAACGCGATACCTTCGGTATAGCCATGACGACCAGCTTCCATTGAAATCAGTTGCGAAGATAAGTAATTACCACCGGCTTTGGCTGCCGTTGGCATGGTGTTAGGCGCTAATCGGTTCCAACTTGAAACACCGACATCAACACCTTGCTCAATCGCTTCAGCGCCGAGATATGCTTCCCAACTAAAAGCAGCAACCATTAAATCAGCTTTCGCATCAGCAGGTGGACGTAATCCCATGCCGACATCGCCTAAAAACGCCAATGGACGAAGGTAAGCAGATGCTAAACCATTTTTAGCGACAGCATCTTTGCATGCCTGCTCAACTTCTTCTTGCGTGAATGGGATATTCATTCGATATACTTTTGCCGAATCAAAAAGGCGTTTGATATGCTCTTCTAATCGGAAAATACAAGTACCTTTATGGGTTTCGTAGGCACGAATACCTTCAAAAACCGACGAACCATAATGCAATGCATGGCTCATCACGTGAACCGTCGCATTTTGCCAAGGCATGAGTTCACCGTTAAACCAAATTAATTCTGCATTTACTTTAGCCATTTGTGTTGTCCTAAATTTGTATCTTTTCACTAAGTCGCGAGTGACTTAGTGATTATTTATTGTTTATTCATTAAGTAACGAACTTATTCGTTAACCATGTTAAGCGCTTGTTGACTGCGTAGCCTTATTGTCTACCGTGACACTCTTGATGTCGATGAGTTTATTGATCTGATCAACTAAAAGTCCGATTGAGCGCTCACTGCTAACGAACAACTTAATAATGCCAATATTGTCGGCGTTATTTACCTGTGCATTAATGCCATTGATCAAAAATCCGCGATACCTTGCGACTTGAAGAATACGCTCTAAAACCACCTGTTTGTCATCTGCTGTGATGTTTAATTGATAGTGATTCATTAGGTATTCTCCATCATTTTGTCGTTTGCAGTATTTGGTGGAACAAGTGGCCATACATTGTCTTTTGCATCTATTTTCACTTGCAATAGATAAGGACCATTGTGATCCAACATTTCTTCAATCGCCTCCGCTACCTCATGCTTTTTAGTGATCTGTCTTGCTTTAATATCAAAGGCTTGCGCTAGCATAATAAAATCTGGATTATCAGATAAGTCTGTTTCGCTTAGGCGACCATTAAAGAATAAATCTTGCCATTGACGCACCATTCCCAGCTTACTGTTATCGATTAATACAATTTTAACCGGTAACTGAAAACGCTTGATGGTTGCAAGTTCCTGAACGTTCATCATGATTGAACCATCACCCGATACCGTGATAATACAATCGTGAGGACGACTAACTTGTGCACCAATGGCCGCAGGTAGACCAAAACCCATTGTCCCCATACCACCACTTGTTAAAAAGTTAGTCGGATCATTAAATTTCATATGTTGTGCAGTCCACATTTGGTGCTGACCAACATCTGTTGTGACACAAGTATTTTCAGGAACACGATCACTCAGTTCTTTTAATACCGCAGGGGCAAAGATGTTTTCACCCGGATGATCGTAACGCCAGCCAAAATCGCGCTGCATCGCCTGACAAGTTTCTTGCCATTGCTCTATGCTTAAAGGCATTTCAAGCGATGGCAAATTCACTTTAAGATCACCTAAAATAGCGACATCCGCTTTACGACGTTTATCAATTTCAGCCGTATCTATATCAAAGTGAATGACTTTGGCATTTGGCGCGAATTCATTTAATTTGCCCGTTACACGGTCATCAAATCGCGCCCCTACGGCAATTAACAGATCACACGCTTGTACAGCTAAGTTAGACGCTTTCGTGCCGTGCATGCCTAACATACCCATATAATTTGCGTCCTGCGGATCTAAGGCACCTAGACCTTTCAAGGTTGAAACACTTGGGATACCAGTGCACTTAGCAAAACTGCGAAGTTCATCAATCGCTTGTGCCATACCAACACCACCACCGACATATAAAATTGGCTTTTTAGCTTTACTCATTAACGCAAGCGCACTGCCAACATTTGCTGGTGGTAATTTAACTTTGTTTTTCAGCTGTGAATAATTTCCGTGTTTCTCATCAACCAATGCTATTTGAACGTCTTTTGGGATATCAACTAATACAGGGCCTTGGCGCCCTTCAAGTGCGATGGCAAACGCACGATGTAACACTTTCTCTAAATCATTAACATCTGTCACCTGGAAGGAATGCTTTGTACACGCTAGCGATAAACCAAAAACATCAATTTCCTGAAAGGCATCTGAGCCCATTGCTGCGGTAGCCACTTGACCAGTAATCGCGACAACAGGAATAGAATCTGCAAGCGCATCGGCTAAGCCGGTGATCAGGTTAGTTGCACCAGGTCCCGACGTTGCAAAACAAACGCCTACCTGCTCAGACGCACGGGCATAGCCTATTGCAGAAAATGCTGCCCCTTGCTCATGACGACACAAAAAGTGTTCAACGTCACTATCATAAAGCGCATCATAAATTGGCATAATGGCACCGCCTGGATAGCCAAAAACATGCTTTACTTGATGCTGCTGCAATACTTTGAAAAGTAACGCTGCGCCGGTTAATTGTTCACTTGCCATGTGTCTTCAATAGAATATGTAAAAAGTCGTTTTTCAACTTACAATCACTTTCTACACTTCTTTCCTCTGTCAGTTTAAATGTAATGGTTAATAACGTTTTTCTTGCCCTAAGAAAAACAAAACCCCCGGTCCTTTCGGAGCGGGGGTTTGTTGTAAAAAATTAATTTTTGTTAACGCAACAAACGATCCCGCGATGAAATAATAATCACCACGACGAGAATAATGTTAATAATAATTGCGTTTATGTTATGCATATTTATTTAAAAATAATGAAATTTTATTTTAGTGTTTTGCTTTTTTAAATTAGTACCATAGCTCTAATCATCCAAGCAAGTACTTTTTAATAAAATGTTAAAATATTTTTTCTATTTAAATCCTGTTTAGTTATTAGGCAAAAATAATTTCGTTAACTACACTCAATGATAAAACATAATAAATGGAATTTTTATGTCTTTATCCTGCGTGTATAGCCGAGCTCGCCTTGGACTGGAAGCCCCCTTAGTTACTGTAGAAGTGCACATTGCCAATGGTTTACCTGCCTTCCATATTGTCGGCCTGCCAGAAACTTCAGTGAAAGAGTCAAAAGACCGAGTGCGCAGTGCCATTATCAACTGTGGCTTTGAGTTTCCTGCAAAACGTATCACGATCAATCTTGCGCCCGCTGACTTACCCAAAGAAGGTGGCCGATATGATTTACCCATTGCTATTGGCATTCTTGTCGCCTCCCAACAGATACCAGAAAACGATATTGGCCATTATGAATTTGCCGGCGAGCTTGCGTTGTCGGGTGCATTGCGTTCAATTATTGGCGATATTCCGATGGCCATGGCGTGTGCCGCACAAAATCGAACCTTAGTGTTACCACTACAAAGCGCACAAAAAGCCTGCCATGTAAAATCTGCAAAAGTTTTAGGCATAGAACACTTAACCCAACTATTCCCCCACTTTGCGCGCCAGCAAGAACTGCCATTGGTGACTTATCATGAAAATGCTCAACAAGTAGAGCAAACCAGCGAACTTGATATGGCAGATGTGGTTGGCCAACCTCATGCGAAGCGAGCATTAGAAATCGCTGCCAGTGGAGGTCATAACCTCTTATTTATTGGCCCACCAGGTACTGGTAAAACGATGCTTGCAAGTCGATTACCCAGTATTTTGCCGACCATGACTGAAGCCGAAGCGCTCGACGTAGCTGCTGTCGCGTCGATAGCTAATCAGTCGGTTGAGAATAGTAATTGGTATACACGACCTTTTCGTTCACCGCATCACACGGCATCTGCAGCGGCGTTAATCGGTGGAGGCAGTCAACCTAAACCAGGTGAAGTATCTTTAGCCCACAATGGGGTCTTATTTCTTGATGAGTTACCTGAATTTGACCGAAAGGTGTTAGATGTTTTGCGTGAGCCATTGGAGTCTAACGAGGTGACGATTTCACGCGCACTACAAAAACTGACCTTTCCAGCAAACTTTCAACTCGTTGCTGCGATGAACCCGAGCCCAACCGGCTTCTACAACGACAACAGATCAACACCAGAACAAATTTTGAAATACTTAAGCCGCCTATCAGGGCCCTTTTTAGACAGGATAGATATACAAATTGAAGTTGCTCGTTTACCAAGAGGGATTTGGGCAAATGAGCAAAACAACAACGAAACAAGTAGTGAAATTAAGGCCCGAGTTGCTGCATGCCGTGACATTCAACTTAAGCGACAGCAATGTGCTAATGCACAACTAACTGCCGCACAAATTAAACACTATTGTTATTTAAATCATGAAGATAATGAGTTTTTAGAGCTTGCCGTTGAAAAGCTCGGCCTCTCGACAAGGGCACACCATAAAATATTAAAAATTTCGCGAACCTTGGCAGATATGGAAGGCACACCGGAGATTCAAAACAACCATCTCGTTGAAGCTTTGTCTTACCGAGCAATGGATAGAATTTTGAGACATTTAACAGAATCTATCGCTGTTTAGTTATCGATTGCTTCAAAAAATGCCTTAATCAACGGTTGCTGCTTTTTAATGTTCAAACAACAAACGCCTAGGTTAAAAGGTTTAATATTCGTTTCTATATCAAGCACTTTTACGCGGTTCTTTAGCGGGCTAAGCTCTGTAACTACTTCAGGGGCAATACCAATGCCACAACCCAGTGCAACCATCGAGACAATAGCCTCATGGCCAGATACATTCGCGTAAATATTGGGTTTGCCGAACTGAAGCTGGCGATACCACTTTTCAAAGCGTGTGCGCGCTAACCCTTGTTCTGGCAAAATAATCGGCACTTGAGACCAATCAATTGTTGGTTGGCTAACCAGCTGTTCTACAGGGCAAAACATACTTGGCGCAATGAGCTGCAAATCAATATCCATCAGATGATGAAAATAGAAACTTGAAGATAGCTCGTCTGGCTTGGCAGCAATTGCGATATCGGCACTTTGTTGTTGAATGTATTTTACAGATTCTGCCGCATCACCGGTTGTGAGCATAATTTCAACCAAAGGATGTTGTTGGCGAAAGCGATCGAGCAAATCGGGAAGGTGACTATAGGCCGCCGTTACAGAACAATAAATATGGAGTGTGCCAGTAAGCTGCTCTTGTTGTTTTGCTAATTCAAGCTTTAAACCTTCAAGCTGACTTTGTTGCGCTAACGCATATGCTTGTAATTTTTGTCCCGCAGGCGTCAGCACAACATTACGATTATCACGATGCAATAACTGACATCCGAGCTCTTCTTCTAAACGCTGAACTGCTCGGCTCAATGTTGATGGACTGACATAAAACGCCGTTGCTGTTTTACCAAAGTGCAGTGAACGAGCAAGGTGAGCAAACATACTTAATGATTTTGCATCCATCGCCAACCTCTTTTGTTGCGTAATTTGCAACATAGTAATGCAAATATATCAATTTAAGCAACGATAGTTTTATATTAGTCTACAAGCAATAAAATTTTCGGAGTAGATCATGGCAAATTATTTCAACACCTTAAGCTTACGTGAGCAATTAGCTCAATTAGGCAAATGTCGTTTTATGAAAAAAGACGAATTTCAAGATGGCTGTAACTTCATAAAAGATTGGAATATCGTGATTGTCGGCTGTGGTGCACAAGGTTTAAACCAAGGTTTAAACATGCGTGATTCAGGCTTGAACATCTCTTACGCCCTACGTGAAGCAGCAATTGCTGAAAAGCGTCAATCATACCAATGGGCTACCGAGCATGGCTTTACTGTTGGTACCTACGATGAATTAATTCCAGAAGCAGACCTTGTATTAAACCTAACACCTGACAAGCAACACACGTCAGCTGTTAGCGCTGTAATGCCATTAATGAAACACGGCGCTACACTTTCATATTCTCACGGTTTCAACATTGTTGAAGAAGGCATGCAAGTACGCCCTGATATTACCGTGGTTATGGTTGCGCCTAAGTGTCCAGGTACTGAAGTACGTGAAGAATATAAGCGTGGTTTTGGTGTACCAACATTGATTGCGGTTCACCCAGAAAACGATCCAAACGGCAATGGTTTAGCAATTGCAAAAGCCTATGCTAGTGCAACTGGTGGCGATCGCGCTGGTGTACTTGAATCATCATTCATTGCTGAAGTTAAGTCAGACTTAATGGGTGAGCAAACTATCTTATGTGGCATGCTGCAAACAGGTGCAATTTTAGGTCATCAACAACTTGTTGCAAACGGTGTAGACGCTGGTTATGCGCGTAAATTAATTCAATATGGCTGGGAAACAGTTACTGAAGGTTTAAAGCATGGTGGTATTACCAACATGATGGACCGCCTTTCAAACCCTGCGAAAATCAAAGCGTTTGATATGGCTGATAAACTAAAAGGGATTTTACGCCCGTTGTTTGAAAAACATATGGACGACATTATCGACGGCACCTTTTCTTCAACCATGATGGAAGACTGGGCGAACGATGACGTTAATTTACTTACCTGGCGTGCACAAACGGCGGAAACGTCTTTTGAATTGGCGCCTGATTGCGAGACAGAAATTACTGAGCAAGAATTCTATGACAAAGGCATTTTCTTAGTTGCTATGGTAAAAGCAGGTGTTGAACTAGCGTTTGATTCAATGGTTGCTGCCGGCATTATTGAAGAATCAGCCTATTATGAATCGCTTCATGAAACTCCATTAATTGCTAACTGTATTGCGCGTAACAAGCTGTACGAAATGAACGTTGTTATCTCTGATACGGCTGAATACGGTAACTACTTATTTAGCCACGCAGCCGTGCCATTACTGTCTGACTTTGTTAGCCAACTAAGTTTAGAAGATTTAGGTGAAGGCTTAGCCAGCACTTCAAATCAGGTAGACAACCAACGCTTAATTGAAGTTAACGATGAAATTCGAAACCATAGCGTAGAAGTTATTGGTAAAGAATTACGTGGTTACATGACAGATATGAAACGCATTGTAAGTGATAGCTTGTAATCACATTATTATCAGGTGCTCGCTGACTGAAATTACCATGTAATGTAGTCGGGTATATTCAGTTAAAAAGCGGTACGAGTTGCACCTCGTACCGCTTTTTTATTTATACGATTTAAGCAACCTAACTTCTTACTTGACCGTCACCTATGACCACAAATTTCTGGGTAGTAAGTGCTGCCAAGCCCATTGGGCCATAAGCATGTAATTTACTTGTAGAAATACCAATTTCCGAGCCTAGTCCTAATTCTCCACCATCGGAAAAACGCGACGAAGCATTGACCATAACAACCGATGAATTTATTTGGCGAATAAAACGTTGGCTACGGGAAATGTCTTGGCTCACAATCACTTCAGTATGATCTGAGGTATATTGATTAATGTGTTCAATCGCATCATCAAAACTTTCAACAATTTTAACAGCGATTTCTTGGCCAAGGTACTCAGCATGGTAATCTTCAGTATCGGCTAACTCGCCACCTGGAAAATAAGGTAGTGCATTAGCACAGGCATGAACCTTAACTTTAAACTTAGCGAGTGCCTCTTGCGCCGCTGTCAAAAAGCTAGGAGCAATCTCTTTGTGCACTAATAAGGTTTCCAGTGCATTACAAGCGCTTGGTCTTTGTGTTTTACCATTTACTAAGATATTTACCGCTTTATTAATGTCGGCATATTTGTCGATAAATAAGTGACAAACACCTTTAAAGTGCTGAATGACTGGAATTTGGCTTTTCTCGGTCACCATATTTATCAACCCTTCACCACCACGCGGGATCACAAGGTCGATATACTGCCGAAATGTTAAGAGCTGCTCGATAACCGCTCTTGATGTATCAGGAATAACTGTTGCCACAGCACTCGACAGATCATGAGCGACTAAACCACTATGCAAACACTGGGCTAGTGCCAAATTACTATGAATGGCCTCAGAACCGCCTCGCAAAATGACACCATTACCTGACTTAATACATAAAGCAGCCGCTTCAGCGGTTACATTTGGTCGTGCTTCATAAATCATGGCGATAACACCAAGCGGAATTCTCATCTTACCTACTTGAAGTCCGTTAGGTCTCACAATTGTTTGCTCTATCGAGCCAACAGGGTCAGGTAGTTGAATAATTTCTCGAATAGCTTCAGCTATATCAACCACACGTTGCTCCGTTAGTAGCAAACGATCAAGCATCGCTTCAGATAAACCCTTGGCACGCCCTGCTTCAATATCTTGTGTGTTAGCCGCTAAAATATTAGCGGTTTGTTGTTCTATGGTATCGGCAATAGTGCTCAGCAAATCATTCTTTTGCGAGCTTGTACATTGGGCTATTGCCAAGCTTGCTTTTTTCGCTGCTTGCGCAGCAAGTTCTAAATCAAAATTATTAGCAAGATTCATTAGCTCACTTCCTGTTTATTGGCACGCATTAACACTAGGTCATCACGATGAATAATCACTTTGCTTGGGCAAAAGCCTAATATGCCATCTATTTTATCACTTTGCTTACCCTTAATTTTGGCTAAGTCTCGACTGCTATATTGGCTAATACCTTTGGCAATAATTTGACCAGACTGCTGACAACGCATCTCAACAGACTCGCCGACATTGAATTGTCCAACGACATCGATAATACCCGAAGCTAATAAAGACGCGCCTTTTTTGACAACTGCGTTGCTTGCACCAATATCGAGTACCAGTTGCCCTGAACTTTTTAAGGTATGTTTTAACCAGTGTTTTTTTGCTTTGGTAACGCTAGCTTGCGGTTTGAATCGTGTTCCTGGATTTTCATTATTCGCCAGTCGTTCAAAAACGTTTGGGTTTGCGCCATCAACGATATACGTCGTGATACCATTTTCAATCGCTTTTTCTGCGGCTTGAATTTTAGTTTTCATGCCACCCGTTGATATATGGTTTTTACTACCACCCGCCATGGCATAAATTTCAGGCGTAATAGCCGCTATTTCGGTAATTTTTTTAGCATCTGGGTTGTTTCTTGGGTCTTGATCATAAACACCATCAATATCGCTTAGAATCAATAAGCAATCTGCTTCACTTACCATGGCAACCATCGCCGCTAAATTATCGTTGTCGCCCACTTTTAATTCTTCAGTAGCGACCGTGTCGTTTTCATTTACAACCGGGATAATCTTATTTTCTAATAAGATACGAAGTGTATTACGTATATTGATATACCGATTTCGATCTTTTAAATCGCCATGAGTAATCAGCAACTGAGAGCAAGGCACATCGAAAAAACGTTGCCAGTTAGCCATCATTTTCATTTGACCGACAGCGGCCATTGCTTGTTTAGCGGGAATTGAGGGGTTGGGAGAACCGTGTTGGATCAATTGTCTGCCAGCAGCAACGCTGCCAGATGAGACTAAAATAACTTCTTTGCCAGTTTCATGGCACTGGGTAATAAAGCGCGCAATAGATAATAAATGTTGCCCACTACAACCGCTACCTTGTGGTGCAACGAGTGCACTGCCCACTTTGATAACAACACGTTGAAAGTTCATTGTTCCTCCTCAAATGATTTCACTTCTAGCATGAACGCTATCGATGAGATTAGCAACGACCTTTTTGTGTTGTTTTTAGACAAAAAAGCACTTTTTAATGCGTTAAATCAATAATCATTCCAGACAAGTGCTTTTTAAGCGTTAACCATGCAAAAAACACAACAATTATTGACCAAAATCAAAAAACGTTCTTTTTTTACCCTTTTTTAAATCCGTTCAAAGGCATTGTTAACTGGGTTTAGTGATAAATTTCACCATACATTAACACCTCAATAATTGAAGTTAGGCAGAAAATTAACTTACAGGGCATCAAGCTATAGAAAAGTTGAGTTACGATAGTTTGTTATCTCGATGAGAATGACGATACGATTTAGCTGAACTCTCTATCAAAAGCAGTTTATTGAAATTCAATAGAAATAGGCGATTACAAGGGTTGAAACAAAACATAGGGTTTTCTTTCAAGGAAAATCAAGTCAACAAACTCTCGGATAAGAGTGATTAGTCTAAATTTAAAATGAACAATAGTTAACCATCGTAGACAAATAGCGACAAAATTGATGGGTTTTGTCGCCAAATTAACGGCTTCGTCCGCCTATCGAGTAACGGATAAAATTCGCCAATTATCGCTGATTTGAGATAGCTAAGGCTAATATTATGAAATTGTCATGATTAGCTGTATTTGAGTGCTACCCAAAAAGGTTGAAAAACAGTAAAGTATTTAGGCAATTCATTGACGAATGATGTGCTGTTATCAAATTTTGAATAGGTCACAGCAACTTGAAGAATAAAAAGAGAGTTTTATGTTAAGTTTTTTGCCAGCGACTTTAACTGGTTGTTTATCATTTCTATTTTACGTAATTAACACCATATTTTGGGCAGTACCTATTGTCATCGGTTCATTATTAAAGGCACTTATTCCTGTAAAGCCTTGGCAAAAATTAATGAGTTACATACTAGATGCAATGGCAAATAGCTGGGTGGCAATAAATACACTTAATCAAAAGCTTTTTATTGGTACAAAAATCGATGTCGACGGCCTATCGGGTTTAAAACTTAACGACTGGTATTTAGTAATAAGTAACCACCAAAGTTGGGTTGATATCCTAGTTTTACAACGTGTTTTGCTCGGTAAGATTCCGTTTTTAAAATTCTTCCTCAAAAAAGAGCTTATTTATGTCCCTATTATTGGTATTGCTTGGTGGGCTTTAGATTTCCCATTTATGAAGCGTTATAGTCAGTCTTTCTTAAAGAAAAATCCACACTTAATTGGCAGTGATATTGCGACAACTCGCAAAGCATGTGAAAAGTTTAAAAACAAGCCCGTTAGTGTAATGAACTTCATTGAAGGGACGCGCTTCACACAGGCTAAACATGAAAAGCAGAAGTCGCCGTTTCAACATTTATTAAGACCTAAAGCTGGTGGCATAGCCTATGTATTGGATGCGATGGGAGAACATTTAACGAAAGTAGTTAACGTCACCATATACTATCCTAAAGGTATTCCAACGTTTTGGCAGTTTGTGTCGGGTCAAGTTGACGATATTGAAGTAAATATTGAAACGTTTGAGATTAACGAGCAAATGTCAGGTGATTACTTTAATGACAAAGCATTTAAACAATCATTTCAACAATGGCTTAACCAATTGTGGCATGATAAAGATGCGCAATTAGCCTTAATGACAGATCAGTCTAACAAATAAAAGGGTAGATGATGGTTGAAGCAATGTTAACTTATTTAGCCGAGTTAGGTTTAGAACAACCTACACTTGATACGCTAAAAAGTTCGTCAGGATTTTTTCTCATTTTATTGATTGCCATTATCAGTCATTATCTAGCCAAATACCCTTTATTATCAGTCGTCAAAAAAGCGGTAGTGCATTCGAAAAACAAATATGATGACTTGCTTGATGATGAGCATGTTTTTACGAAAGCTGCTGCTATCGTGCCAAGTATTGCCGTCTTATTTTGCACGCCACTTATCCTTGAACAAGGCCATTCGGCAACGCATGTATTGGTCGTGATAGCTAAATGTGTCCTTACCTTTCAGATTGCTAAAACAATTTGTGCTGTACTAAATGTAATTAACCGCAATTATGAAACCGTTGCACAAGAGCGTTACATTCCCCTCAACCCTGGCATTCAAGTATTAAAGCTTTCTGTTTATATCGTAGCAACAATTCTATCAATCTCTTTCATTCTCGATCGCTCTCCGATGTACCTATTGAGCGGCATTGGCGCTATTGCGGCTGCATTGATGTTAGTTTTTCAGGACACTATCAAAGGGTTTGCCGCGAGTATGCAAATCTCGGCGAATAAAATGCTGACCATTGGTGATTGGGTTGAGTTACCAAACTATGGCGCTGATGGTGACGTATTAGAGATAGGCTTAACAACGGTAAAAATACAGAATTTTGACAAAACCATTGTCACGGTGCCTACTTACGCACTAACGTCTGGGTCGTTTAAAAACTGGCATGGCATGAAGATGTCGGGCGGTCGCCGTATCAAACGAAGCATATCGATTGACATTAGTAGCATACGTTTTTATCAGGCAAACGACTTAGAAAAGCTAAAGCATTTAACGATTCTTGAGCCGTATATTGAACAAAAGATCACTGAAATCAATCAAGAGCGTAACGAAAAGCAATTAGATGCAGATGATATCAACGGCCGTCAACTCACCAATTTAGGTACTTTTCGTGCCTATATAAACCTTTATTTAAAACAGCACGAACAAGTCAACCATAGTATGACTTGTATGGTGAGGCAACTACCAGCGAGTTCAACGGGCTTACCCTTAGAGCTTTACTTCTTTAGTAAAGACAAACGCTGGATTAGCTACGAGGGCATTCAATCTGATATTTTTGATCATTTATTCGCGCTCGCGCCATTATTTAATTTACGCGTGTTTCAACACCCATCAGGCTACGACTGGCGGGAAAAGACGCAAGCGCATGACATCGCATCGTAAATTTGCCCCGAGAAGAAACTAGATAGGACGAATAACACCTTCTTGCACAGTTGACGCAACCAGCTCACCTTGCTGATTAAAGATTTTACCGCGAACAAGACCTCGCCCATTACTTGCTGATGGGCTTTCCATTGAATACAACAACCAATCATCAAATCGAAATGGACGATGAAACCACATGGCATGATCGATGGTCGCAATCTGAATATTTTGATGCCAATGAGAAGCACCATGTGGGTACAATGATGTAGGCAGGAAATGATAGTCCGATGTATATGCCAGCATATACATATGTGTTCTCAAATCGTCAGGCAATGAACCTGTTGCTTTGATCCACATATCACATTGCGCAGGCATTGTTTTAGGCTCAACCCAGTCGTAGACTTGAACAGGCCTGATCTCTATAGGCTTTTCAGCTAAAAATTTAGCGCGTACTGGTTCAGTAAAGAACTGTTGATGCTCATTAATGTAATCTTGAAACGAGGCGAGATTATGTGGCCCAGCAACATCAGGCATTTTATCTTGATGATCAAAACCTTGGTCTTGGCGTTGAAATGATGCCGTCATATAAAAAATGGCTTTACCATTTTGAATCGCTTTAACTCGCCTTGTAGATACGCTTCTACCATCACGAATTGTTTCTACATCATAAATTACTGGCTTTCTGGCGTCACCAGGTAAAAGAAAATAAGAATGAAGTGAGTGCACCATACGGTTGGCCTCTACGGTATTTTGCGCCGCCGATAGTGCTTGCCCCATGACCTGACCACCAAATAGTGCTTTAAAGCCTAAATCTTGGCTTTGCCCTCGATATAGTCCTTGCTCAATTTTTTCTAACGATAATAAATCTAAAAGGTCAGCTAACACTTTACTCATATTTACCCAGTATGAAATTTTTTTGGTTTTATTGTGGTCTATTATAACAAGCCCATTCGTATTTACATTAAACAGGTTGGATCAGTTTATTTATTTTGCTTTTTTTATCGACGGATTGTTGAATAAGCAACCAAACTAGTTTATGTTAAACTTACTTATGATTTCAGTAGTAAGTTACTCATAAGCTTACTAAAATATTTGAGGTTACCAATGCAAGCATTGCACGCAAGAGAAGTGTTGTTAGAGCGACGTCAATATCGCCCTGAGCAAGCGGCTCTTTGGGACAAGTTAACATTAGCTCAAAAGTTTGCGGCTAGCAGCTTAACGCAATTTGGCTATGATTTAACATTCATTAGAAACAGCAACCGTGGAAGTGTCGCTGTATTGCTTTGCAATGGAAATGCCGCAACAATTTCTGGTGATGGTGAAATTGATACGTCACCAGACATTATAATAAGACATTAAAAAAGCGCTAAATAGCGCTTTTTTTGTATCTAACACTTAGCAGCCTTTAAGCAATCGCTTTCTTTTTGCTCGTTTTGGCTAACTTACGCTCCTGACTTTCCAACAGCATATCGATAAACAAGATATATACGCAGTGATCTTTACTGCTCCACATTTTACGAAGTGATGCATCACTTTCACGCATGAATTCGTCTAGATCTGCATAATACCTTTTACCCGTATCACCAAAGAATTTCTTATAAGCCAGCTGTATCGTCTCGTCTTCTTTTAATAGTTCACGATAAACATTGGAATACTGGCTAATTAAGTAAGACATGATGAGTAGTTCTGGATTTGGCTCGTCTTCAACGCCAATCGTATCTTGCATTTTCTTTAGGCGTTTTTTCAGCAAGTCTTGATGTTGAGTAGAAGCTAAAACAACGGCATTAGCCATCGACAAACATTCCTGCTTGGTCATTTTTGCTTCTCGTCTGTATGCGCTTATTTCTTTTTTAAAGTGCTCAGCTCGATAAAATAAGTAAATACTTATCAGCATAAGAATGGCAGCGATACCAATAATTAAAAACATAGCTTTCCTTGTACGTTAAGGCTGTTGTTGCTCGTCTTCTTTTACCGAATCGGTTAAACGTGATAAAAAAATATACGGCTCAATATCTTGTATAGATGGAGAATCAACAGCATAATTAAAATAGACAACAAAATCACCTAAGTTTGCAAAAAACCTTACACGCAATGCTTCTGTTAGTGCTTTAATTTTCACATTCACTTCATCGAGTGTTTGATGTGGAAAGATCAGCAAATATTCACTGGTGTTCAACTCACCAGCAAGATCGAATTCTTCAATATACTCATTTACAACCGTAGCAATTGAACGCTTAGCTTCATCTAACCCTTTTCGATTTGTACGAAACAATAAATCACGCCAGTTTGTCACCTTAATATATGCAACACAGATAGGGTATTCGTAACGACGCGCTTTTTTAAAAGCGGTTTGATACATTTGTTTTGTTTTAGTGCTACTTGCTAACGTATCTTTGGGGTTTTCAAACTCTTTATAGGCCAATGAATGACGATCACGCCGTCTCATCAATAGCAAAGTCGCTAAGGCGCTACATAATAGCACCGTGATAACTGACAGGCTTGCTATTAACTGATTTTTCTTTTTATAGCGTTGTGTATACTGGGCTTCTAATTCCGATTTATCTGCAATATCTAGGGCTATTCTTCTCGCTTGTGCTTGCTGTGGGCCTTGATTTGCCTCTTTAGTAAACCGATATTGATTGACCGATGCTCGGTGTTTATCAGATTCTTCTATATACTGCTTTTGATATTGCCAAGCCAATTCAAATTGCTCTTTACTGGCATACATTTGACTCAATAAGCGGTAAAGTTCGATTTGATCTGAAGTGAGCTCCATATGTTGAGAAACATGTTTTGCTCGGGTCAATAGGTCATTTACGTAATCATCTTCAGACAACTCAAATGACACCTTTGCCAACATAATTAATGATGTTAAATAAGGCTTAGTAAGATTTTGTCCATTGAAAATGCTTTCCGCTTTTTTCAATCGTTCTTGAGATTCAATTGGATTTTGCTGATCAAACAACACTTGCCCTAAACCAAGCTCTGCATAGGCTAATCGAATAGGCGCATTAACCTTTTCAGCCTCAACCTTTGCTTCCCAATAGGCATTGTAGGCATCATCTAATTTACCCATTTTCCAATAGGCTGATGCTAACGCATAATAGGTATTACCCAATTTTTGTAGCAATTCTAGCTCAAAGCGCAGTTTCAACACTTTGAGCTGCAAAGAAACTGCCGTTTCATAATCTTCCAAATAGTGATAAGCCGTCGCTAAAATCTCTAGGATTTCAATGTGATCGCTATGTTGTTGAAATCGGCGCGTAATGCGATTAATCAGCTCTAATTCAGCAACGGCGGATTCATATTCAGAGGTTAAGGCAAAATAAACAGCTCGGTAACCTAGCGCTTGTAATCGAAAATTAATTTCATCTTCCGTGGCAAGCTCTAACACTTCGTCTGCACGAATTTTAACTTGCTCAAACTGGCCTTGGCTATAATTTGCCAAAGCGACCTTTAACAGCAATTGCATCCGGGTTTTACGATCAAGGGAGATAACCCTTAAACCATCTAAAGAAAACTGACGAGCCTGCTCCATATCGCCTTTGTTAATAGCTACATCGGCAAGCAAAACATAGGTTTTTGCGATGATGTCGCCATGATAGAGGCGTCGATTACGAATCACTTTTTGCGCTAACGCGATAACCTTTTCATTTGGTAAGCTATCACTGCCTGCACTGTAATATGACTCGATAAGTTCAGCGTTTTTACTAACCGTTTGTTGTACGCTTTCATTTGCAAAGGCAATGTCACTTATGACTGTCAAAGACAGTAAAAGCAACATCAGTAAAAGTCGTAGACTCAATGCCATCCCCTTCGCAAACTTAAATACATAAAACAAACAATAGATTAGCCTCACTTTAACACAAGCCTTAAATTTAAAGCTAGCGCTCTATTTACTTTGCTTTGCGATTAACTATAATGGCGGGTGAGTACTATTACTCGAAAAGGCAAATTTGGTGAAAGCCAAAGACGCAAAGTTACCGGTCTAAGGGCATATGCCTAAGACAGCGGAACTACCGAAATTGATATAGTGGGGGCTTATCTCTTTTGATGGGACCAATGTTTCCGGTACTTTGCTGCTTCCTTTTCTGATTTTCCCAATTGGTATGATTACGCCCTGTACCACAGGCGAGTATCTCTCATTATCGCGAGAGGCACATGACATGCTGTACCTCTAATTAATCGTTCAATTAACTACTTAGTTTTGCTTCTTGTTGACTAATGTAGCTTTCAATTAACTGCTCAAGCATTGACAACGGCATAGAGCCATTCTTCAATACTTCATCATGAAATTCTCGTAAATCGAAATGCTCACCTAGCCTTTGTTCAGCATCTTTTCTTAAGCGCTTAATAGTTAACTCGCCAATCTTGTATGACAGCGCTTGGCCCGGCCAAGAAATATATCGATCGATTTCGGTAGTTACATTATGTAAAGACAGTGCAGTGTTGCTCGCCAAAAAGTCGATAGCTTGTTGCCTTGTCCAGCCCATTTGGTGCATACCTGTATCTACCACTAATCGAGCAGCTCGCCACATTTCGTAGGTTAGGCGACCAAAGTCACTGTAGGGATCTTGATAGAAACCGGCTTCAATACCTAAATACTCAGAATATAATCCCCAACCCTCACCAAATGCTGAGATATAAGTTTGGTTTCTAAATTTTGGTACATTTTTCATTTCACGGGCAATAGAGCCCTGTAAATGATGCCCCGGAACAGCTTCATGCAACGTTAAAGCTTCTAAAACATAAAGAGGTCGTCTATCTAAACGGTAGGTATTTACCCAGTAATTTCCTGGCTGATCATCTCGTGAAGGGCCTGAATAACGACCTGTTGTATATTTAGGTGCGATATTAGCAGGCACTTCAATGACACCATAAGGCGTTCTTGGTAACGTTTTAAATAAACTCGGTAACTTCGCGTCCATTTTCTTAGCAATGAACGAAGCCTCTTTTAATAAATCTTCAGGTGTTTTTGCATAAAACTGCTCATCTGTGCGCAGAAACTCAACGAACTCTGCAAAACTGCCTTCAAATTTTACCGAGTCAATAATCGCCTGCATTTCTGCACGAATACGTTTGACTTCTTTGAGTCCAATTTCATGGACTTCTTGAGCACTAATATCAAGCGTTGTGTAGTGCTTTACTCGGTTATCGTAAAACGCTAAGCCGTTAGGCATTGCGCTTGCGGCAATGTTGTCTCGCGTATTGGGAATATATTCGTTAACCATAAAGTCGTAATATTTTTGATAGCTCGGGTAGACAAGATTTTTAATCGTCGACTTTGCCTGAGCCTTAAGGGCAACCTTCGTTTCATCATCAAGATGTGCAGGCATATTATTAAATGGTCGGTAATACGTACTTTGTTCAACATCTTCTTTTATGAACGCGGCAATTGACTGTTCGTAACCTTTAAGTACAGCTTTAGGTTGGGTAATACCTTCAGCTAAACCCTTCTCCATCCAAGCCATTTGTTGATCAAAATACCTAGGCATTTCAGTCAAACGCGCTAGATAATCTTGATAATCTTGCTCGTTTGTCATTTTCGTACTTGAGCTTATCCAGCTAATATATGCGTGAAAACCTGATTCAGCAGTAAAGGGGGTGTAATGAGACTTAAACTGGTATAAATCGAGATCATTCTTAACTCTGTAACTTAACACGGCAAAATTAATTTGTTGCTCAGTGTCAAGTTGCTCACTATCTATCATCAACAACGATTGGTAAATCGCATTCAGTTGTTGATTTTTATTCGCTAAATTGTCTGCAGACAAGTCAGGTAATCGTGCATTATCACCACCAGATTCAGCATTATTTAACGGGCTACTCGATTTAACGAATTCATGATAATTATTAATTACTTGAGCAAGCTTTTCTGGTTCACTTTGTGATGGGCTTTGTGTGTTCTGACAACCGCCTAATACGAGGGTTAGTGCAACAAAGCTCCAGGTTAAAAATCGCATACGATACACCTTTAATTATTTTCATTAAGTCTACCCACTATGTTAGCTTGCACCAAGTATTTAGTCTGATTAAAACAGCCACTAAACGGGTTGGTTGTAAAAAAAACGTAAACAAACTACCCTCAAGAGCTAATTTTTAGATAAAAAAACTAGCAGTTTGATTAACTTTGCTAGAGAATAGCTTTAGAACAATAATAAATTATCCGTAATACTTTGAAGTATATAGATTCCATTCAACAAGCTAATAAAAAAATGGCACTAGCTTCTCAACAGCTAGATGAATGGGTACTCCCTGCAAATCCTATAAATTACACCATCAGCTACGAATATGTTGAAGGTAAAAACAAACCACTGATCCAAGCGGTTAAGCAACGCTTACTCGAAGGAAAAACCCTCGATAACTTTTCAATGGAAGAGTGTTACAAGCAATTTATATTAGGACAAAGTAACTTTCGTGATGAACTGATTGATGACATGGCCGATGTTGTCACCCAAGTCGATCAAAGTGCTCAACAATCTTCACAGCAAGTTGAGCGATTTATTAGTAAGCTTGATGCCAATCTGAATCAGGTAACAACACAACTTCCGGAAGCCTCGCGTCAAGCGGTCAATAATATTAGGCGCGCCTCTGATGACTTCAAATCTCAACAACAATCCTTAATTGAGCGACTTATTGAGTCACAACAAAAAGCGCGCGCATTAAAAACAGAGCTAGATAAAGTTAAGCAGGAAATCTACCTTGATCCAATTACAGGTATGTATAATCGCAAAGCACTGCACAAGCATTTAGATAGTTGGCATAAAGAAGATCCTAGCCGTCAACTCGCCGCGATTGTGATAAGCATCGACCAATTTAAGGAATTCCATGACAAATTTGGTCCACTGATAGGCAATGTGATGCTATCAAAAATAGCGCAAAAAGTCAGTAGCTATGTTGATGACAGTGGCTTACCTGTGCGCACAACCAATGACGAATTTTTGATCTTTATTCCAGATATCGACAAAGGGGTAGCGGGAGAAATTGCAGAAAAGATCAGACAGGGTGTTGAAAAGCTGAGGTTTATTAGTAGTAAATCAGGTGTAAGGTTCCCCAAAATGACGATTTCATTAGGGGTAAATAATTTTACAGTATCGGAATCACCAACGGGTTTAATCGTTAAAGCGCGTCAAATTCTTAATGGTAAAGATGACAGTTCATCAAACCAAGTTATTATTGCCTAGCAATTTCAGACACTAACTGCGCTATCGTATCCTCTGAATACACTGAAACTCCATATTCCGACAACAGCTTTGCCGTTATGCCTTGTCCATTTATTTTTTGATTCGTGAAACTGCCATCATAAACTTTATGACTGCCGCACGACGGACTAGATTCTTTAAGTAACGCATAGCCAATGTTGTGTTTGTTACATAACGCCAACGCAAGCTCAGCACCACGTATAAATTGTGGTGTCACGTCTATGCCGTCTTCAGTCAATACTTTTTGTAATGATTGATTTAATTCTGCAGGAGGTCTTGGAATAGGTAAGCCACCAGCTACTTCAGGGCAAATACTAATTAAACGCCCCTCGCTTTGCCAATGGTCAATCACGGAATGTATCAGTGGCTTTGATTGACCATCATAACGAACTGGCTGGCCAAGTAAGCAGCTACTAATAAGGATTTTTTTCATAACGATTACAGCGACAGGCTAGTTTGCTTGATCTTGATGTTGCTCTTCTACTTCACAAACAACAACTTGATTTCGACCGTTGTTTTTCGCTTGATATAAAGCTTGGTCAGACAAATGTAGCAGTTTAGTACCCGTAACACCATTTCTTGGATACATTGCAATACCGATAGATGTCGTTAATGTATCTATTTGTTGTTGCTGATGGCAAATAACTAAGTCTTCAATGAGCTCTCGCAGTTTCTCAGCTAACAGGTACGCTTCTCGTAAATTGGTGTCGGGGCAAATAATACAAAACTCTTCACCACCGTAACGACAAGCAACATCAGAAAGGCGTAAGTTGTGTTTAAAGACATCAGCAACCATTTTCAACACTAAATCGCCAACATCGTGCCCATAATTATCATTGAGCCGTTTAAAGTAATCTAAATCAATCATCAAAATAGCCAGTGTCGATTTATAGCGAATTGCACCACTTAAACTTTTTTCTAAAGCTTCGGTTAAGAATCGGCGATTGTACAAGTTGGTCAGCGGGTCTCGAATAACTTTTTCTTTTAAATCAGTCTTTAGCTGTAGATTGATTAAAGCAATATTCAATTGAGAGACATACTTAATAATATGCTCGATATCTTCTTTGCAAATTCTATTGCGATCATGTTTTAAATGCAGTGCGCCATATTGTTCACTGCCATTCATCAATGCGACAATTAGCGATCGGTTCCGCACAGAATAAAAGTGATTCATTAGTTGCTTGGTGCGGTGTGATTTGTGCCACGCATCTGTCATTAACACACGACTTGTATAAGCGCTATTTCGCCCCCAACTTGCAAAGGGTTTTAGTGCTGAATTTGACGATTCGACAAACAAAATAGAGCCAGAATAGCCAACAAATATATGCGGAAATGCGCGCTTAATTTCATTAGCCGCTTGCGCCAAATTATCAAGCTGATTTATCGAAGAAGTGAGCTCATGCATCAAGGTGATTTCACGTGTTCGGACGTTAACTTGATGTTCTTGAATCTGTTTAGCCTGCTCTACAGAAATATTTATATATTTCCTAAAACCAAATAACATTAACAAGATCACGGCTAACGTTGAAATAGCGACTCTAACGATAAGTTGCTGATCGTTATGCCATGCAAATTGCGCCTCATTTTTACTCAGTGAGAGTAATAAAGAAGACTCTTTATTGAGGGGGCTAATATAGTGCCAGTAGTCAGTTGAGGTTAAAAATACAGGGCGTGCTAACGCAGAAAGATTTAAGACTTCGTGACTAATAGTAAAATTATCTGAGTCACTAAATGAACTATTCTTAAAGGGTTTATCTACAGAGATGACATTGAACGCGAGTGCGTCTGGCAGTTGTTTTTTATGTTGAAGCTTTTTAAATTGTTGATTAACTTGTTGATCCGGCGCTAACTTTATTTCATCTAATGTTGATGCTCTATTGTCTTGTGATGCGAGCAGAACATTGACGATTTCAATAAGCCTGTATCGTACGCGTTGCTCATTATTTTGCTCGTGCTGCCACACGAACCCGACCAAGATGACAATATAAACCATCAAGGGAGCTAGTATAGGTAGGATGTAATCAGTAACACGATACTTCATTTGATTATTGTAAAAACTTCTAAGAGTTATATTTTTTACGCCATTCAATCTAGTATAGCTATAGTTTATTTTTTCGCCAATTTATATTTTATTGTTTTCATAGAGATGAAGTAGCGCGTGACTATCTTCCTGGTTCACCACTTCTAACCAACAAGACTGACTATATACTTCGAAATTCAACAAATAATCATCATTGTCGAGTCTAAAATGCACAGTTTCTAAATCAGCGCCTAAAGCATGCTCAATAACTTGGCCTTTGCCAATGCAGTTAAAAACGCAGGCGATTAAATCTCCAATATCATCTTGATCCCATGGCAACTGGAAACCGAGTAATATAAAGGGTTTATCTTCATTTTTTTGATAATTAAACTGCTGGATTAACTGCTGCATGAAATATTTAACTCCTTACTCCAATCTGGTGCCGTCTTCGCGTATGCATTGTAACGAACTTGCTCGTCGAATGGCTTTGACAATAATGCGGTGAGTTGAGAAATTTCCTGATAATCGCCGACATAAGCACTTTGAATTGCACTTTGCGCTAGATAGTTGCGCAATATGTATTTAGGGTTAGCGTTATTTTGACGTTGAATACGACTACTTTCATTCATAGTGTCAGCAAGTAGTCTAGTGCGATAGCTTTCAAGCCATTTAACCATAGGGCCTGAGTCGCTAAATTCAGCCAATAACGCTTGGCAAGCCTGATTATTTTGATCAGAGCAACTCACTTGATTCAGCATTCTAAACACGCGCGTATAATCGGCTTGTTGTTGCTCCATCAAGGCAAACAGCTGACCTAACAATTGATTATCACTGTCCTGCCATTTTTCTATTCCCAGCTTCGTTGCCATTAGCTCGTTATAATGCGCTACAAGTTCCTGCTCATACGTTGCTAATGCGCCTCTGATTTGGGTAGCACTCAACCATGCAGAAAACGTATACGCTAAGGCATTTAAGTTCCACAATCCGATATTGGGTTGTTGTTCAAAAGCATAACGGCCGGTGTGATCAGAATGATTACTGATAAACGCTGGTTGGTAAGTATCTAGAAAACCAAATGGGCCATAATCAATTGTTAACCCTAGTATCGACATATTATCCGTATTTAACACGCCATGAGTAAAGCCTACCGACTGCCATTTGGCAATCAAATGAGCAGTCCGTTTAACGATCTCAAGGAGCATCGCTAAATGTTTATCCTCAGCGTCATTAGCTTCTGTAAAATAATGAGTTAAACAAAAATCCGCTAGTTGGTTGAGCGTTTCTATATCATTGCTATGGAAGAAGTATTCAAAATGACCAAATCGAATATGACTTTCAGCAAAGCGCGTTAATATAGCTCCAGGTTCTGGCTTTTCCCGATAGACAACATCAGATGTACTGGTAATAGCCAACGCTCGAGTTGTTGGTATATTGAGATGATGTAACGCCTCACTAGCTAAAAACTCACGAATTGTAGAGCGCAGCACAGCTCGACCGTCTCCGTGTCGAGAGTATGGTGTTACACCAGCGCCTTTGAGCTGTAATTCATAGTACTTATCATCTGGCGTTTGTATTTCGCCAATCCCTAATGCACGACCATCGCCTAGTTGAGAGACAAACTGGCCGAACTGATGACCTGCATAAACTTGTGCAATACTATAGCCCTGTTCAGGCAACTTTTGCCCACTAATAAAAGCAAGAAAATCATCTTGTTGAGTGACATTATCATCAAGGTGCAAGGTTTTTAGGGCCGCGGGGCTAACGCAAACGAGGTGGTTATTGCTAAAAGGCGAGACCTTAGCATATTGATAAGCCACAGGGATTGCGTTATAAAATCGATTGGTAAATGAAAAGTTGCGTTGCGTTGCCATTATTTTCCTAGCAAAAGTAGCAATATTCGTATGATACTTTGTTTTAGAACAAAAAGTTCACTAAAGAACGATAAAAATAATCAACGACAGGCATGTTGTTTTTCCCTATAATTGTTAATAGAAAAATTATATTTATTTTTAAAAGAGAGATATTAGCTATGAAAAAAATGATCTTAGCTGCAGCAGCAACAATTGTTATGGCTTCTCCAGCATTCGCAGGCGACCCTGCAATCGGCAAAACTAAATCAGCAACTTGTGCAGCGTGTCACGGTGCTAACGGTATTTCTGCTATTCCAATGTATCCAAACCTAGCAGGCCAAAAAGAAGCGTATATTGCAAAGCAACTACGTGATTTTAAATCTGGCGCTCGTAAAGACCCAGTAATGGCACCTATGGCTATGGCAATTGCTGACGAAGATATTGAGCACGTAGCTGCTTACTTCGCTAGCTTAAAATAAGCCAACTCTTTTTGTAAAAAAGCGCCTTTAGGGCGCTTTTTTTTGTATTCGTTATTAATTCAGATGCTCTTGTATAACCGATAAGAAGGCATCACCATAGCGTGATAGCTTCGTATCACCGACCCCTGACACGGTTAACATTGCTTGTGATGTTGTTGGTTTTATTTTTGACATGTCAGATAAAGTCGCGTCGTTGAATACTATGTATGGTGCAATATCTTCAGCTTCAGCGATTGTTTTACGTAAGTGTCGTAACTTGCTAAATAATTGGCGATCATAAACTTTCTTCTCTTTTTGATCGTGGCGCCAATAGCTCGCATTTTGTAAACGTGGAGAAGCTAACATAAGTGGTTCTTGGCCTTTCAATACTCCGTGTGAAGCCTGCGTTAAGCAAAGCGCTGAGCGATTCGTAATGTCTTGCTGCAGATAACCTAAGTGAATAAGTTGACGAATAATAGAGAACCAATAGCCCGGTGTTTTATCTTTGCCAATACCAAAGGTTGATACCTGATCATGACCATGTTTTTTAATCGCGTCATTCGTGACGCCACGCAACACATCAATGACGTACTTAATATCGCCCGTTTGATTAATGCGATAAACACAAGAGAGCACCATCTGAGCAACTTTTGTTGCATCAAATTGACTTGGTGGATCAAGGCAAATATCACAATTACCACATGCCTCTTTGGTAAATTGTGCAAAATAGTTCAATACCACTTTACGTCGACAAGTTTGCGCTTCAACAAACCCGTTTATCGCTTGAAAGCGTTGCATTTCAACATCAACACGTTGTTCGTTGTCACCATCATTGATGCGCTTTTTAATGCGTTCTACATCTTTATCATCATGTAAAATTAATGCTTCTGCCGGCAAGCCATCGCGCCCAGCACGACCAATTTCTTGGTAATATGATTCAAGCGTTCTTGGCGGCTCAAAATGAATAACAAAACGAATATTAGGCTTATTAATACCTAAACCAAACGCGACTGTTGCCACGACGATTTGTAGTTGGTCTTTAATAAATCGATCTTGAACACTGTTTCGGATCTCTATTGGCAAGCCAGCATGATAAGCATCAGCATCAATCCCTTGCCCTTTTAAGTATTCCGTTAACCGTTCAACCTGCCAGCGACTATTACAATAGATAACGCCATTGTCTTGGTTCTGTTTTTTGATATAACGGGTAATTTGCTGATCACCGTTGTATTTTTCTGCCAACGTCAATCGAATGTTTGGTCGATCAAAACAGCCTAAGTGGATGTATGGATCAATTAAATTAAGTTGGCTAAGAATATCTTTGCGCGTTGCGACATCTGCTGTTGCCGTTAATGCCATAACAGGCACCTGAGGAAAGTGCTCTTTAACTAAGCGTAAATTGGTGTAAGCAGGTCTGAAGTCATGACCCCATTGGGAGATACAATGTGCTTCATCGATTGCAAATAAACTAATATGTAAATCTGACAAACCCATTAAAAAATAATGATTGTTAAGACGCTCTGGCGCTACATAAAGTAATTTGATTTGACCATGGGCAATACCCTCAAAAATCTGCTTCGTCGTTTGTTGATCAACATTTGAGTTGATATAGGCTGCACCAATACCTTGACGCACTAAACCATCAACTTGGTCTTTCATCAACGCGATTAGTGGTGAAACGACAATCGTTAAACCTGGCAATAGGCTTGCAGGCAATTGATAACATAGTGATTTACCTGCGCCGGTAGGCATCAGTACTAGCGCATCTCTGCCCTGATAAACACTTTCAATAACTTCAGCTTGGCCTTCACGCAAAGTTGAATAACCAAATTGATGTTTAAGCGCTTGGGTAATTTCGTCTAATGAAAATGCTAGAGGTGCTGACACAGTTACTGAACAGATGGATATGAGTAATGACATTTTACCTGACTGCCGCTAGAAATATAGTGATTATTCTTGTTTTTCGCATGTCTTAATTCAACGTGTTAATAACTTGATATCAACGTATCCAAAATGCTAGCACAGTGCTATGATGCGCCTCTTTTTATTGCTCTTTAATCAAGTAAATATGACGACAGCTCACGAGACTCGCTCTGGAATAATAAATGCAGTTGCAGCCTATTCAATGTGGGGCTTTGCACCTTTATATTTTAAGTTAATTGCTGATATCGCTTCAGGTGAAATTTTGGTTCACCGAATAGTGTGGTCATCATTACTACTGCTGATTCTATTGATTGCTATGCGAAAAATTCCAGCAATGTTCAAAGCAATTAAGCAATCAAAAACATTGCTGACACTAACCGTTAGCGCCACGTTACTGGCAGGAAATTGGTTTCTCTTTATTTGGGCTGTCAACAATGATCATCTCTTGGATGCCAGCTTAGGTTATTACATAAACCCCCTACTTAATGTCGCTTTAGGCATGATTTTTCTTGGTGAAAAATTACGAAAATTGCAAGTTGTCGCCGTTGCATTAGCCGTTATTGGTGTTGCGATTCAAATCATTATGCTCGGCTCAATTCCCGTCATATCTTTTGCCCTTGCTGGCTCGTTTGCTTTCTACGGCTTAATCAGAAAAAAGCTTGCCGTTGATACGTTTATTGGTTTGTTTTTAGAGTCGTTATTGATGCTGCCGATTGCGATTTTGGCATGGGTCTACTTTATAGAAAGCCCTACCGTTAATATGTTTGCTAATTCAGCTACCCTAAATACCTTGCTCATTTGTGCCGGTATTGTTACGACAGCCCCTTTATTATGCTTTACGGCTGCTGCAAAACGCCTGCCTTTATCAACACTTGGTTTTTTCCAATATATCGGTCCAAGTATTATGTTTTTGCTGGCTACATTTCATTACGAAGAACCGCTCTCTTTGGCTAAGTTACTGACTTTTGCTTTTATCTGGAGCGCATTGGCGACCTATAGCTACGACTCTTATCGCAGGCAAAAAAAAGCCCGCTCTAGTTAGCGGGCTTAACTCAATTTATAAACGCTTATTCGTTATCATCACCAAAAACAACAACCTGGTTTCGACCATTTTCCTTCGCGTTATAAAGCGCTTTGTCAGCTAAGTTTAATTGCTGTGCTACGCCAGCTTTAGTGTTCATAGCTACGCCAATACTTACCGAAACCGATACCGCATTGTCTTCAAACGGAATTTGCTGAATTGATAATTCTCGACGGAAGTCATCTAATTTTGCATACATTTGATCTTCGTTTAGGCCAGCTAAAACAACAGCAAATTCTTCTCCCCCCATACGACCTAAGACACTCGAGCCTAAATACTTTCGCATATATAACGAGACAACTTTTAAAATATGGTCGCCCGCTTCATGGCCATAATTGTCATTTATTGATTTAAAATGGTCTAAATCAATCATTGCTGCACAATAAGGTACGTTCGACTTTAAACACTTAGCAACCAATTGCTGTGCTTGTTGGAAAAATGCACGACGATTAGGTAGGTCTGTTAGATAATCCGTATTAGCCGCATGCTTTATTTGCTCAATATGATTCAAGCTCTCAATATTTTGAGTGATTCGACAATAAAACTCTTCTGGACAGAAAGGCTTTCTTAAAAAGTCATCAGCGCCATTTTTGATAAATCGAGCAGAATGAATCCCTGAAGCAGCACCAGAAATACCAATAATCGACAACTGGTCACGGTTATACGATTTACGAATTTCATTGGTTAAAGCAATACCGTCCATTTCTGGCATTTCTAAATCAGTAATAACCATTTTAATGTTCGAATTGGCCGTTAAAATTTCCAACGCCTCCACGCCGTTTTTGGCACCATAGGTTTTAAAATTTCGACGCTTTAATAACTCTGTTACGTGTTTACGCGCCGACAAAGAATCGTCTACGACTAAAACACCTGTACTGCTGTTCGTTGTTTGCCAATGTAAAATTCGCTTCAAGTATAAAAATGCTTGGCTATTTTCTTTTGGAATATAATCAATAACTGGTAGTGCTAAAATGCGGTCACGTGTTTTGTCATCCATTTTGCCCGTTAATACAAGGCTTGGAATTTGGTGAGCTAATACCAACTCGATAGCCTGTCCATCAGGCGCATCTGGTAACGCATAGTCGATAGTTGCTGCAAAAAACTCGTGATCTGAGTTTAAAATTGACTCTACTTCAGACAACGTTTTGGCTAATACCACATTAAAATCTAGTGCTTCACCAATTTGTCTTATCACCGACGCGATCGGCTTACTGTCTTCAACGACTAATAAGTTTCTTGCCATAGTATAACTACTCTCAATTTACTGCTTGAAGGTTAGCGTAAGCAACAACAAGCCATTTGCTGCCGAACTGATCAAAGTTCACTTGTATACGGCTTTGTGCACCGCTACCTTCATAATTTAGTACAACCCCTTCGCCAAATTTGGCGTGAATTACCTGTTGCCCTAAGGCAAAACCTGTATTTTCAAAACTTTCCGTTGTAAAGGTTGATGAAAACCTGCCACTTGCCACAGGACGACTTACTTGCTGCTGTAATCGAATCTCTTCAATACACTCGCTTGGTAGCTCACGAATAAAGCGACTTTGCTTATGATATTTTTCTTGTCCGTATAATCGACGCGACTCTGCATGACATAAGTATAGCTTCTCCATGGCGCGTGTCATGCCAACGTAACATAATCGCCTTTCTTCCTCTAATCGACCGATCTCTTCTGCTGACTGTTGCGATGGAAACATGCCTTCCTCTAGGCCTGCGATAAACACTAATTTAAACTCCAAACCTTTAGCACTGTGCATCGTCATCAATTGCACAGCAGGCTCGTAATCATCTGCCTGGCTTTCACCAGCTTCAAGTGCAGCATGAGTTAAAAAAGCATTTAGATCTGTCATTTCTTCTTCAAGAACAGGATCTTTTTCAAACGTTTGGCAAGCAGTCACTAATTCATTTAAGTTTTCGATACGTGCCTGTGCCCGTTCGCCTTTTTCAGCTTCGTACATGGCCTTCAAACCACTGTTTTTAATAACGAAGTTTGCTTGCTGATCAAGGTTTAAGTGCATTGCATCGTCTTCAAGCTGGTCAATTAAATCAATAAATCCTTTTATTGTTTTAGCGCTTCTACCTTTAAGTTCTTCGTTAGTTAGCATGTGCTGACATGCTTGCCACATCGTCATTTCAAGACTTCTAGCGGCATCTCTTACTAAGCTTAATGTTGTATTACCAATACCACGAGTAGGCGTGTTAACGACTCGTTCAAAAGCAGCATCATCATCACGGTTAGCTATCAGGCGTAAATAGGCCAGCGCATCTTTAATTTCTTGGCGTTCGAAGAAGCGTAAGCCACCATAGATACGATACGGAAGTTGCTCTTTTAATAGCGCCTCTTCTAATAATCGAGATTGTGCATTGCTACGGTATAAAATGGCGACATCATCTAATGAGCCATTTTGCTCTCGCCAGCTAATAATGCGACCAGCAATAAAGCGTGCTTCATCAAGTTCATTAAATGCCGTGTAAATTGAAATTTTCTCGCCTTCACCATCTTCCGTCCAAAGGTCTTTACCTAAACGATTGTTGTTATTACTGATCAAATGGTTTGCAGCTTTTAAAATATTCGCAGTAGATCGGTAATTTTGTTCTAAACGAATTGTCTGTGCGCCGGGAAAATCCTTCAAAAAACGTTGAATATTTTCAATTTTGGCGCCACGCCAGCCATAAATAGATTGGTCATCATCGCCAACAATCATGACTTTGCCCTGTTCTGCGCCTAACAAGCTTAACCAAGCATACTGAATTGCGTTGGTATCTTGAAATTCGTCAACCAAGACATGACGAAATCTTTGCTGATAATGGTGCAACAATACGGGGTTATTTAGCCACAATTCATGTGCTCTAAGCAGCAGTTCGGCAAAATCAACTAAGCCAGCACGATCACAAGCATCTTGATAAGCTTGATAAACCTTAACAAACATTTGTTCACTTGGATCATAGCTTTGTTCGATATGTTGAGGGCGAATTCCTTCATCCTTCTTACCATTGATGTACCATTGAATTTGTTTTGCAGGCCAACGTTTCTCATCAACATTTAGCGCTTTTAAAATGCGCTTGATCAGTCGTGATTGGTCATCGGAATCAAGCACTTGGAAATTTTGCGGTAACTTAGCTTCTTGGAAGTGCATCCGTAACAACCGATGCGCTAAACCATGGAAAGTACCAATCCACATGCCGTGAACACCACCACCTGTTGTTTGTTCAACACGCGCTCGCATTTCAGCTGCCGCTTTATTGGTGAAGGTTACGGCTAAAATACTATGTGCTGAAGCTTGCTCTACTTTCATCAGCCACGCAATGCGATGAACGAGAACACGTGTTTTTCCGCTGCCGGCACCTGCAAGTACCAACATATTTTGTAATGGGGCAGCAACAGCTTCGCGTTGCTTATCATTTAAGCCATCAATTAATTCAGATACGTCCATTATGGGATCTCGAGTTACCTAGTGAGGTAAACGTAAAAGTTGTTCTATATTTGATATTTCGATATTAGGAAGCACTTTAATCGGTTTACCAACATCGTATTGATTCAACCACACACTTTGGCAGCCGGCGCGTATAGCGCCAAAAATATCTGCACGACCACAGTCGCCAACATGTAGCAATTGCGAAGGTGTTATCTCTAATGCTTGGCAGGCTTGACGAAACATATCACCATCGGGTTTTTGTAAGTTGCCATTCCCCGCCATAAAAACATGCTGAAAATAGGGAGACAAACCAACGCGCTCAACATCAACATTGCCATTAGTAATAGCAACTAATGGGAATTTTGTCGTTAATTTAGCTAAGAATTCTTGTACTTGTTCGCCAACATGGAAACTGCTGCGCTGTTGCAAGAAATAGTTCAACGCTTGTTTGGCTAGTTCACTAGCAAGCGATTCATCTAAACCAAGTTGACACAAAGCATGGCGATAAATAACAAAGCGCGCTTGCGTTACATCGTGTTTAATTTCAGGCGTTATTTTTACGACTTCTTGACGATATGGCCACCAAAATTTCGCACTATAATCCTGCGCAGGTAAACCATGTGCCGTGAGTACTTCGTTGAAGTATTGATTCATAGCCGCATCAGCGGCAACCATATGTTCTCGATTACTGTATAAGGTGTCATCAAGATCAAAGCTCAGTGCTTTTACCGGCAGCAATCGTCGATAAAATTTCATCGGCTACGACTCAAGTTGTTGACCAAGTAATTTACCCACTAGCTTTCTAAATTGCTCAAGTAGCAAGGTATCCATCGTTGGATCAAAATGCTCAGCATCTTTTGAGCTTATCGCTATGAAGCCTAAGTCTTCTTCATTATTAACAAGCTTAATTAAAACTACTGAGCCAGAGCATGACTCTGAAAAGATCAGTTCTTGTTCATTTTGAACAATGCGACCAAAGTAATAATCTTCTTTCGTTAATCGGTTTTGCATGACGCCTAAGCAATCGTTTTTGCTTACGTTTTGATGATCGAGTGCATGATTTTTGAGCCACAACTTACAATCTGAAAGCGATAATAACTGTGTGCACGCTTGATGAATACAATCAATAATTTCGGCGGCACTTTGACAGTCGATCATGCGCATATACATATCACTATACAAAAAGAACAAACGCTCATTTTGTTGAGCTGTCACCATTAAGTGGGTGATTTCTTCTTCTAGGTTTTGTACTTTTTCACGCAATAGTTGTTGCTGACGCTCGACAAGCGATACAACACCTCGTTGTTCGTCATGTAATCGTAAGCCACTAATCAAATCAGTATGGCGCTGAAAGAAGTCTGGATGCTGGCTAATAAAATCAGCAACAAGTTGTTCAGTTGCTTGTTCGCCCACTTTTTCAATCACTTCATCGGCAACGCCTTCGATGTCTGCAAGCAGTCGTTTATGGGTATTTTGAAGGTTGTTGTCTTTATTCATAAGTGTAATTGTCCATCGAATACATGTACTGCCGGTCCCGACATTTTGACGGAATGTCCAGGGCCCTTCCAAAAAATACGTAGTTTACCACCTGGCAACTCTACCGTTACTTGGTTAGCGAGTTTTTTCTGGATTTGACCAACAACAACCGCAGCACATGCGCCACTGCCACACGCCAAGGTTTCACCCGCGCCTCGCTCATAAACACGTAATTTTATATATTTTTCTGAGACGATTTCCATAAAGCCAACATTGGCTTGTTTTGGAAAGCGTTCATGATGTGAGATTTCATCGCCAAGCGTTTCTACTGGTGCATTGTCAACATCTTCAACCGTTACCACACAATGAGGATTTCCCATTGAAACAGCCCCACAAAATACAGTTTCTTCTTCAGTCAGTAAGATGTAGGTCCCTTCTTTTTTCTGCGCTTGAAAAGGGATTTGGTTTGGTTCAAGTTGAGGCACTGGCATATGCACGGAAATATTACCGTCACGTTCGACAAACAATGTCATTTTGCCTGATTGTGTTGATACTTTGATTTTCGTTTTATTGGTTAAACCTTTCAAACGAACAAATTTAGCAAAACATCGCGCACCGTTTCCGCACTGACTGACCTCACTACCATCTGCATTAAAAATACGGTAATGAAAATCTAAATCGGGGTCGTATGGTGGCTCCACCACTAACAGTTGATCAAAACCAACACCAAAATGTCGATTGGCCAACTGTTTAATTTGTTCATTCGACAAAAACACATTTTGGGTAACGTTATCTAAGACAAGAAAGTCATTACCTAAACCGTGCATTTTCGAGAAATTTACTAACATAGTGCTCTTCTATTTATTTCTTATTCATCGCAGGCAGCAATTGCTCACCTTGCCATAAACTTTCAATGGTTTCTCTCGCACGAATTAAATGAGATTGTTCGCCATCAACCATCACTTCAGCGGCTCTAGGTCGAGAATTATAGTTTGAGCTCATGGTGAAACCATAAGCGCCAGCTGAACGCACAGCAAGTAAATCACCTGAGGTAATCGATAGTTTTCTATCTTTTCCTAAGAAATCACCTGTTTCACAGATTGGTCCTACAATATCATAAGTTTGCTCACTCACTTGGTCACGAGGTGCTGTTTCAACTTCAATAATATTTTGATATGCCTGATATAATGACGGACGAATTAAATCATTCATCGCCGCATCAACTATCGCGAAATGGCGATCTTCATTCGTTTTTAAAAACTCAACTTCGGTCACTAAAATACCAGCATTAGCCATGATTGCTCGACCCGGCTCATAGATCAGCGTTAAATCATAACCTTCAAGTTTTTCCGCCAATGCCTTCGCGTAATCATTAGGGTGAGGAGGCTGTTCATCATCATAACAAACACCAAGCCCACCACCGACATCAAGGTGAGAAAGCTGAATATCTAACTCAGCCAAGCGATCAATTAACGCTAATACTCGGTCTAAAGCATCTAAGAAAGGCGCCATTTCAGTTAATTGCGAGCCAATATGACAATCAATACCTTTCACCGCCAAACCTGGCATTGCCGTTGCTTTTTGATACAGGCTAATGGCTTCATCAATGCTAATACCAAACTTATTTTCTTTTAAACCCGTTGAGATATACGGGTGAGTACCCGCATCAACATCTGGGTTTACACGCAAAGAAATATTAGCGATTTTACCTTCGGCAATCGCAACGTCATTGATACGCGAAAGCTCAGCAGCAGACTCAACATTAAAACAATAAATACCTTTGCCTAACGCATAGGCAATTTCTTTTGATGTTTTTCCAACACCTGAGAAAACCACTTTACTTGGATCACCGCCAGCTTGAATGACGCGAGCTAATTCGCCTTGAGAAACAATATCAAAGCCACTACCTAGCCTAGCCATGGTATTTAACACAGCAAGGTTGCTATTAGCTTTTACCGCATAACACACCATATGAGGGTGGTCACCTGCGGCATTATCAAAGGCATGCCAGTGTCTTTCTATCGTGGCACGAGAATATACATAAAGCGGCGTACCGTAAGTGTTTGCAAGCGATGTAACTGAGCAAGCCTCGGCATATAACGAATCACCACGGCGATTGAAATAATCCACGAATTACTGTTCCTGTGAAGCGGTGTTTGAATTGTTTTGCTCTGGAGGTTCTTGATACAGGTCACCACTTAATCCGCAACCAGATAAGCTTAAAACCAACAGGGCACAAACCGACAAAATAACTTTTTGTTTGTTCATATGAATTTTACGAGTTTTTTTACCATGATAGACGTTTTATAATCGCTTTTATACTAAGAATTTTACTCACTTGACATATATCAGTGTTAAGGTGATTAAAATTGCTCTAACGCTACAGTTAAAGGATAATTATGAACGACAGCCAATACAATTTAATTGCCGATGATTTATTGCTCGCAATTGAAGAAGCCATAGAAGATTGTGGTGTAGACATTGATTACGAGGGTGTTGGCTCAATGCTAACACTCACCTTTAAAAACGGGTCAAAAATCATCATAAATAAGCAGGCGCCACTGCATGAAATTTGGGTCGCTACCAAATTCAACGGTCATCATTTTGTTTACGAAAATGAACAATGGCGAGATAAACGCGCTGGCGATGAGCTTTGGCAATTTTTGTCTAACGCAACGAGCGTTCAGGCAGACGAAAAAATAGAATTAAGTGCATAATAAATAAAAGGTAGTTTCATGACACCCACTGTACGCATTGCTACACGAAAAAGCGCATTAGCGCTATGGCAAGCTGAATATGTAAAAGCGCAACTTGAACATTTCCATGACGATATTAATGTTGAGTTAGTGCCAATGGTCACCAAGGGCGATATTATTTTAGATACGCCATTAGCGAAAGTCGGCGGTAAAGGGCTATTTGTTAAAGAGCTTGAAGTAGCAATGTTAGAAAACCGCGCTGATATCGCGGTGCATTCAATGAAAGATGTTCCAGTAGAGTTTCCTGACGGTTTAGGGCTAGAAATTATTTGTCCGCGTGAAGACCCTCGTGACGCCTTTGTCTCCAATACTATTGAAAGCTTAGCCGCACTGCCTGAAGGTGCAATCGTTGGTACATCAAGTTTACGTCGACAGTGTCAAATCAAAGCGTTACGTCCAGATCTTGATATTCGAGACCTGCGTGGCAACGTAAACACTCGGCTCAAGAAGCTTGATGATGGTCAATACGATGCCATCATACTAGCTGCGGCAGGGTTAATACGTTTAGAAATGCCAGAGCGCATTAGAGAATTTATCGAGCCTGAGGTCATGTTACCAGCCAATGGTCAAGGTGCTGTGGGTATTGAATGTCGAACAGACGACGAGCAAATCAAAGCCTTACTTGCACCATTAGCCTGCGAGCAAACACGCATTCGAGTATTAGCCGAACGTGCAATGAACCGAGCATTAGAAGGTGGTTGCCAAGTACCTATTGGTGCATTTGCAACATTAGCAGAAGATACGGTTCACTTAAAAGGACTCGTTGGCGCTATTGATGGTAGTGAAATAATTGAACAGTCGATTTCAGGGCCTCAAGATGAAGCAGAAGCGTTGGGCAAAGCGTTAGCGGATAAACTACTTTCGCTAGGTGCTGATAAAATTTTAAAGCAGGTTTATGACCAAGCGTAATGCCAACATTCTTGTTACTCGGCCTTTACCTAAAGGTCGAGAGCTTGTTAGCTTACTTGAAGCTCAAGGCATGCAAGCGTGTGAAGCACCTTTATTTTCTTACCAAGCATACCCATTAGGATCCACTGCACCATCACCAGATATTTTTATTTTTGTTTCTGTTGCTGCCGTTGAATACGCCCATGCACAACAGCCTATTGATAGCTGGCAAGCTAGTCAATTCATAGCTGTTGGTCAAGCGACTAAATTAGCCCTCGCAAATTTAGGTATATCGGCTATCTCGCCGACGGAACAAAATAGTGAAGGTGTACTTTCCCTTACTGCTCTAACCCAAGTACACGATAAACGTATTGTTATCGTAAGAGGTGACAATGGCAGGGAGCTCATGTTCGACACTCTGACTAACCGTGGAGCTAAGGTTAGTTACTTGCAAAGTTATCAGCGCTTATGGCGAACATTTTCACTGCCAATAACTAACCAGTGGCGCCAAGATGGCATAAACTTTATTATCTGCACAAGTGTCGCTATGCTAGAGAAGATGGCAAATTTATTAGTAACGTCTGATAATTATTGGCAAAGATCATGTACTTGGGTTGTTGCCAGTTCACGGATATACGAAAAAGCAAAGCAGCTAGAGCTAACTCACATTATTCTAGCCAATGGCGCAAGCAACCAAGAATTAGTGTTAGCTTGCCAAAATGGAAGTAATTATGACCGACAAAAAAACAACGCCTGAATCGTCAGACAAAGACTTAACCGAAAATGATCAAGCGCCAAAAGTTGACGAAACGCCTGAACCAACACCAAAACAGGTAGCACCGAAGGTTAAACCTAAAGTAACTAAACCAGTGACTAAACCAGTGACTAAAAAACCTACGGTTAAGCCGTCAGTTGAAGTTAAAAAATCAGGCAACAAATTAGCAGCATTCGCGTTATTTGTTGCGCTGATCGCTATAGGCGGTGTTGCTGGCGTATTCTACTGGTATCAGCAGCAATTCATTGCCTTTACAGAACAAGCAAACCGTGAAGCTCAACAAAGACATAGCGATGGTTTACGCCAAGTTGATTCTGTCATTGCGAAACAACAGCAAAACATCAAGCAGCAAAAAGCGTTAATTGAAGAACAAATAGCTAATGCCCAAGCTGGCGGTCAATCACAACTAGAGCAGCTCGCTCGCGACGTTGATACCTTGAAAGATATGCGTTCAAGTGACTGGTTGCTTCACGAAGCCCAATACTTAGTGCGCCTAGCATCACGTGCCATTTGGTTAGAAGATGATAGCCAAGGGGCTATTACGTTATTACGCGATGCAGATAGCCGTTTAATTGAATTAGATGATCCAAACTTACTTCCGCTTAGAGAAGTCATTCATCAAGACATCGAGCAACTTTCTTTACTACCAGCGTTGGAAAGTGAGTCTGTTATTTTAGCGTTAATTGGTCTTGAAAAACAGATTGAGCAGCTTCCATTAGCACTGGCATATACGCCAGAGTCAGCGCAAGACGAACCAGAATTGACGTTAAGTGAAAATACAGACGACTGGCGTGAAAACTTGGCTAAATCTTGGCAGCGCTTAATGGAAGACTTTATAACTGTGCGCCGAAGAACAGCAAGTGTAGAGCCATTATTGTCACCTCAACAACAGCAAAATTTACAACAGAATTTAAGTTTGAAATTACAGGTTGCCCAATGGTCAGTAACTCGCAAGAATTCAACACTATTTAAACAAAGCATTGATGATGTGCAAGCCTGGCTTGACACCTATTACGATATTGAAAGCGTAAAAGTCGTTAACTTCAAAAACCGTTTATCTTCGCTAAGTGAAGCGATTATTGATTTACCATTGCCGACTAAACTTCGTTCATTGAAAGCATTATCACAAACCCTTGAATTAACACCTAATCAAGCACCAAAACAAGCGCCACTTTTAGAAAAGCTGCCAATGCCACAACCTGCTAACAGTGATAACGACGCGCAAAAGGAACGTGAAGAGGGTAACGCATGAAAAGCTTAATCTTCTTCATTCTGCTTTTTCTCGTTGCCGTAGCCATCAGCCCAATGCTGATAGGTGAGAAAGGCTATATTTTGATTGCGATGGGTAATATCACGATTGAATCAACAGTCGTTACAGCGCTACTTTTACTCGTGTTTTCAATCATTGCGTTATTCATCGCATTACGTGTGATCAAAGGCGGGGTTAATTTTAGCTTTGGCGCTTGGCGAAAGTTTTCTTTAGCCAGCCAACGCAAAGCAAAACGCGATTTTCGAAAAGGTGTTGCCTCATATATTTTAGGCGATTACGCCAATGCTGAGACGTTAATAGTAAAGAGCGCTGAGCCAATCAACAATGAAGAGGTTGCTTATTTGCTGGCAACAGATGCGGCCCAAAAACAAGGCAATAAAGCGAATGTGTTGCATTACTTACAATATTTAGAATCAAGTGATAATACTAAGCACCATATTGAAAGTGCACTTGTGCGTATTAACACACTCATGGCGATGAAAGAGTACGAAAAAGCGCGCTCCCTATTAAATGATTTTCATCGTCATGTTGGTCACCAACCGAGGTTTTTAGCCTTAGAAATTTCGTTGTCGATCGCTGAGCTCAAATTTGATAGTGCGATTGAATACTTAGTGAATGCCCGAAAGGAAAAATCGATTTCAGATAGTGAAATTCGTGCGTGGGAAGAGAAAGCATTCAGTGGCCAATTCAATCGAATTATTCGCGAACAAAGCAACGATGAATTAGCTACATATTGGAGTAATTTACCAAGAAAAGTGAAACAACGTGAGGTTGTCATTGTTTGTTATGCCAACGTATTAGCACAGAACAATATTCAACAAGGTTTAGAGAAAGTGTTGTTGCCATTGATTAAAGCGGGCACAAACGCAGAACTGCTGAAAGCACTGCGAACACTACCACTGACAAAAGCCGATGATATTATTGCCAATATTCAAAAAATCCTCCATAAACAGCCGGAAAACGGCGTTTGGCTAAGTTATCTTGCCCATGTGGCTGGGCAAACCAAGCAATGGGAAATGTCGAGTAAAGCGTTTCATAGTTTGAGTCAGTTGGAGCATGATAAAATGGATAAAGTTGACTTTAAGATGTTTAGCCAAGTATTAATGGCTTTAAACAATGTAAATGAAGCGAATAAGGTGTTAATTAAAGCGGTTGAACTTTAATACTTGAAGTGACATGACTACCTATAAAAAAGGGGCTGAATAGATTTATTCAGCCCCTTTTTAACATAACCAGATTTATTTTTTCTCTGGTTTATTCTTAACGTACTTTTCTAACCACTGATCCTGCTCCCATAATAGGTGCATAATGCTTTCCTTAGCACGATATCCATGTGACTCTTTTGGTAACATCACAAGTCTGGCGGTAGCGCCTAAGCCTTTCAATGCATTAAAGTAACGTTCACTTTGTAGCGGATAAGTACCACTATTGTTATCAGCCTCGCCATGAACGAGTAACAATGGCGTTTTCATTTTATCTGCGTGCATAAATGGCGACATTGTATAATAGACTTCAGGTGCCTCCCAATATGAGCGCTCTTCCGACTGGAAGCCAAATGGCGTTAGTGTTCTGTTATAAGCACCGCTTCGCGCAATACCTGCAGCAAACAGATCAGAATGGGATAATAAATTCGCAACCATAAATGCACCATAACTATGGCCACCAACAGCAACGCGCTCAGGATCGATTAAACCACGCTCATTTAACGTATCGATAGCTGCTTTAGCGTTCGCAACTAGCTGTGTACGAAATGAATCATTTGGCTCTTCATCGCCTTCACCAACAATTGGAAACGCCGCATCATCAAGTACAACATAGCCTTTTCTTACCCAATAAATTGGTGATCCCCAATAAGGGTAGGTAAATTCATTAGGGTTTTGGGTATTTTGCGCCGCACTACTTTTATCTTTGTATTCTCTCGGGTATGCCCAAAGAATCATAGGATAACGCTTTCCGGCTTGGTAGTCGGTTGGTAAATAAAGTGTACCGGTTAAATCAAGTCCGTCATCACGTTGATAATTGATCACTTCTTTATGGACATTTTTAAGTGCTTTGAATGGATTATCAAAAGCGGTAAGTTGCTGTAAATCAGCTTCTCCCAATGTTCGGAAATAGTAATTAGGGTATTGCTCACTCGACTCGATACGTACCAGTAACTGCTGACTTTGCGGATCGAAGTCTCTTAAGTCTTCGATTCGATCAGTATAGGTTGATTGATACAGTCGCTCAGTCTTATTGTTGGCTAACGTTAACTTATCTAAAAACGGAAATTGTCCTTTATCGCTATAGCCATCGCCCAATAAATACACTTTCCCTTCATCCATTGCCATGACAGAACGACCATACTTATTGCGACGTGTAACAACGTTACCCGGATCACTATAGGCATCTTGATAGCTTCTATCATTCAAGACAACAGGCTCAACTTCGACATTTGATGGATTAAACCAGTAGGTTTTGGTGTTGCGCGTATTCCACCAATAATCAATGGCTAAGGCATTGTCATCATCACCCCACATCACCTGGTATAAACGGTTGATACTTTTCATTAGTGGTTTAGGTTGACCGTTAAATGGCGCGACCAACTCACTTAATTGATCACGATGAGCAACTTCATTTGCCGCATCACCTTCATCAAGTGCCTCCATGAAATACAAGGTATCAGGTTTATCATTACGCCATGAAATACCTCGTCGGCCTTCGCGCACAGACATAAAGCCTTTTGGTAGGTCTTCAATAAGCGGTACTGAAACGATCTCTTCGACCACTTTACCTTTCTTAGTATAAACTTTTGAAGTCATTGGGAATCGACGGTACGGCACCAAGTATGAAAAAGGACGTTGATATTGTGAAACCAGTACATATTTGCCATTAGGTGAAACACTAACGCCACCGAACATACTCGCTTTTGACCAAGACTTAATTTTACCTTTTAAGCTCACTAACTTTAGCTCTGAACGTGCTAGTTGCTCAAAGTTAAACTCATCATTTTTGTTCTTGAGTAAGTCTTGATAGGTTCTGTTTTGCGCTTTTTTACCATCACTAACACTAATCGTTGGTCCTACAGGAACTGCAGCTTCAGCATTGATAAGTGCTTTACGATCGCTTGGTATCATTTTGACTAATAAAGACGCGTTGTCTTGCATCCAATCAATAGGATTACCCATATTCGCATTTAACGTGCCTTGGGTCAGTTGACGTGCTTTTGATTTAGCGACATCAAGTAGCCAAAGTTCTACACCAACGCTTGTTGTATGCGTCATCGCGATGTACTTTTGATTAGGTGACCAAACAAAATTTGCTAGCCGAGGCTTATCTGGTAAACCCTTTACTGCTGACTTTTGTTTTTTGCCAACTTTTTGTATCTCAATATCATTGAAGTAGGTAACACGACTACCAATATTCGTTTTAGGGTCAATACGAAGGCCGGCTAGACGCAATTCTTTAATCGATAATTCATCAATCGACTTATACGGATCTCTTGATAACAACACCATGTTTTCTCGCGCGTCATCGATTAACGTATAAGGTGCTAGTTTGACATCAACTAACTCAAGAATTTCTTTGGGTGGTTTTTGGTATACGGGTGCATCTGCATTCGCTAGAGCCTGAGAGGAGGCCGCGAGAATTACAGTACCGGTAAGCCATTTCACAATGTGGCGCAAAATCTATCTCCTTTATGATTTATTCGCCAATTAAACTAGCAAATCACTCTGGATGTGTCGCCCACAAATGTGACTAAAGATTTTAAAATACACTGAAAATCAAGCGCTAATCGCGTACTGGGCCAACTTAGCACTTGTTAATACTTTGTTACAAGGTATGTATTTACACATTCAATCTTGATAAAAAAGCGCCCTATATAGACGCTTTATTCATAAAGTAGCTAAATTGCATGATCAATTTTTATCCATTCACCATTCTCATATCTCATTTCATAGAATGGCCAGTAGTGATTATTCACCTTTAGCGTGATGACTTTAGGGTTATTATTAAAATCTATTGTTTTAATAAGTACAGATTCTTGCTGCTTTTTACCTTTTACTGCTTTGATAAAGTCTTGCGTAGTCGTAATTGGGTTGCCATCTATTTCAACGATACGTTGCATTGCGTACAGACCATATCTGGTCGCTGGAGAACCAAATCGGTAACTTGCAACATAAACCCCTTCTGAGCTCACGTTCCCTTGTAATTGAGCAGCACGATGTGGCGCATGCAAATACAAACCGGACCAAAATATTACTTGGTCAATATCAGTGCCAAACAACGCTTTTGTTTGGACACTCTGGGTTTGAATTTCCCCTTGGCTGAAATAAGTCACCATAACACTCGGTGATTGTGACAAGGCTTCAACTTCTCGGAACGTTGTAACAGGCGAATCATTGATCGTTAACAATAAATCACCTCGCTTTAAAAACTCCGCACTTTGCGCGCTTGTCGATACATTATAAATAGCTAACACTTTATTCGAATCAGGATTATGAGCCTGTAACGTAGCAAGCCATTCTTCATCAAGCCCCATCTGAAGAGCTTCTACTGGTGGCAGCATCGTTAAATTGATATCTAACGAATAAATAGGCTTGTTCGTTTGTGCATGAGAAATAAGTTCGTTTACGTAATGACCTGAAAGACCGGCAATAGAACTACTTTGTTCTTTACCATTCGAGTCACTGCCGTCAAAAACAATCCACAGTCCAACGATGTCCAAATCACTATTTACCAAAATCCCATCGATGATCGTATTAGGGTTTACAAAATGAGTGACTTCAATGTTCTTATCAATAAATTGCGGTACATTGTATTGGCTCAACCAAAACTCTTCTGTCGTATCGACAAGTGTTTCTCGGTATTCAACCACGCCGTCATAGTTCAAGCCCATCTGAATAATGGTGTCGCCTTTGTTCATCACCTTATCGCTAAATGTCGCCTGAGCAACATTGACATTTTGTAGTTCGCTAGGTGGGTATGAAATTAACGCTAAATTGTGCAACGGATGAATGTACTCAACCTTTCCTTTAATTTCGTATCGGTTATTAAACGTTAATTTAACGTCACCGAGCATGCTAAAAACAACACTTTGAGCAACAACTACCCAGCCTTTATCAATATCGACAATAACGCCGGTACCATAATGGTTTTTGTCACCGCTCCTTCCTTGCACAGAGTATGGACTACTAAACGACACATTCACTAACGTATCTTCGAGACGTTTAGTATCAGTGTAATGCTTTGTGTTTTCAGGCTTAATAGCAGGTACATCAATTGCCGATGCCACTGGATCTGTATAAATTTGGCAAGGCCAATAAGGCAACTGAACAGATTTTTCACATACACTATGCTCAAACCATTTTCGGTTAATTTCCACTAAGCTGTAATTGGTGGTATTTGGGGTCGAAAAATCAAAATAACGAAGATGCACTTTGGTGCCACTGCCCACGGCAAGCAGCGCATCATTTAATGCACTAACATCGCTCAGTTGTTTACCATTAAACTCAGTAATCACGCTATTATCTGGTACGCCTGCTTTTTTAAAAGAGCCGCCAGCACTTGCTACATAAACGCCTTCAATAGGTTTATTGAAATGTCTAGCTTGTTGGTATGAAAGGTTATGAAAGATACTACCATCAAATTTGACGAGTTTGGTTGGGTTAAGAGCATGCAAATCATCGACCTTAACTATCGAAGTGACTGTTTCACCGCGACGGACAAGCTCAATTTCAACGTCCATTTCTACATGATTGTTTAACATATTCTCTAGCTGTGTAAAGTTAACTGCATCTTGCTGGTTAACCTTCAGTAAAATATCACCGACTTGCAACTGCTGATCATCAAAGTTTTCTGGGATGATTTTACGAGCAACTAACAACCCTTTTAAGTCAGGATATTTTTCTCTATAGTGCTTTTCTAAATCAGCACTTAGTCCTAACCTTTGTAACTCAGCATAAGGGGTTGAAGTAAACGTCGACTTCAATGTACCTCGTTGTACCTGCTCGCCATTTTGTAGCTGCTTTAACGTGCGCTTGATCTGAGTTAAAGGTAAGTAAAACGCAGTTGCAGATTTACTATTACTGCCAGCATTTAACGCAACCACCTCACCTTTTACATTAATCACCGGGGAGCCAGAGGAGCCACCAGAAGATGAGGTTGCCGCTTGGATATAAAACGTATTAAAATCGTTATACTTGCCTTTTCCGTATCGCGGAGCTTCGCGATCGAGACGAGAGATTGTACCATCCAAAATTGAGATTTTTTGACCCGCGTCGTTACCAATAATACGAATCGCTTGTCCTACTTCAGGCGATTTGTCACTGAGTTTAAATTGGTGTGGATCAATATGCTTGATTTCGGCGGGGTCATATTTGAAAAAACCAAAATCATGTACTGGATCGAAATAAAGCGGCGTTAAGTTAATTTCTTCATTGTTCACTAAAATTGCTTTTGCAGTAACGGGGCCTGGCGTAATAATATGGCGATTTGTAAGGATAATGCCGTTTTTCGCATCCACTACAAAGCCCGTACCGTAATTGCTTCTATTCCAACGTCCATCAAAAGCCATCGGGACATCTGTTTGAATAATAACAACGCCACTTGATACTTGTTTAACGGTATTGTTCCATTGTTCTTCAGAATTTTTTGGGGTGCATGCTAAGAGGGTTAATGCGGCAACTGCCGTAATTAATATTGCCCAAATAGATTTAACGCGACTTGTCATGAATGTCCTTTTCATTTATTACTTGCTGCAAATAGAGTAACTAAAACGTAAATTCTTTATCTGTAACGCATTTTAGTGAGCTAACTACTTTAAATTAGTTGAGTTTTTAGTCAACTATTTCATAAGCAAAGGATATCTTATAGAGAAGACATAAAGAAATGGGCAAAAAAATGAGACAAAAAAGCCAGCATGAATAGTCAAACTGGCTTTAAAGGGACAAATGTTTTACTGATGATTAAATAAAGGCAAAAGCATCGCCAAACATATGCTCTTTGATACCGCCTTGCTCAATAAAGTCTTGACGTACTTTGCCTACCATTTCAAAACGACCTGCTAGGTAAATGTCATAAGGTTCAAAGCTCACAATGTCTTTCATTGCCACTTCATGCACAAGGCCTACTTTACCTTGCCAGTCTTCATTTGGATTCTCTACCACCGGAATGAAGCTACCATCAGCTAGTTTCTCGATCATCGCTTTAGTTTCATCTAGTTCATAACAAGCGCTAGGCTCGCGCAAGCCCCAATATACAATAACTGGACGTTGGAAGTTTTGATTCACTAAATGCTCAAAAATAGACTTAATGTAAGAAAACCCTGTGCCACCAGCTAATAGTAAAATAGGGCGCTGATTGTCATCTCTAAATTGCGCATTGCCAGCTGGCATTTCTATCGTTACTTGATCGGTGTCTTTGATTCTATCAATTACTTGCATTGGGTAACTGTCTGCACCAAATGCACCTATCTGTAATTCAATCAGTTCGCTTTCTGGCGCACTAGCTATTGAGAATGGACGTTTGTCATCCTCACTCATAACAAAGTTTAAATACTGTCCCGCTTCAAACGTTACAGCTTGTTCAGGCTTTAACAGCACTTTGTATACATGATCTGTTAAAGAGCTAAGTTGCTCTACCTGACAAGTAATTGTGTTCATAGTAAACCTTACATCTATAAAAGGATTTTCAAGCTTAAGACTCGTCTAAAATGCCGAGTGATTGCCAAATATCATCCACTTCTTGTTTAATTTCTTCATCCATGACAATGGGTACGCCCCATTCTCGGTCGGTTTCACCCGGCCATTTATTGGTTGCATCTAAACCCATTTTAGAGCCTAAACCCGATACTGGCGATGCAAAATCTAAATAGTCTATTGGTGTGTTGTCAATTAAGGTGGTATCACGGGTTGGATCCATCCTTGTGGTCATTGCCCATATCACGTCATGCCAATCGCGCGCATTGACGTCATCATCACATACAATAACAAATTTAGTGTACATAAATTGACGCAAGAATGACCATACTCCCATCATGACACGCTTAGCATGCCCCGGATATTGCTTCTTAATCGTGACAACCGCCATACGGTATGAGCAGCCTTCAGGTGGCAAATAAAAATCGACAATCTCAGGGAATTGCTTTTGGATAATCGGCACAAACACTTCATTTAACGCTACGCCAAGAATAGCCGGTTCATCTGGCGGACGGCCAGTGTATGTACTGTGATAAATTGGCTTTTGGCGCTGAGTAATATGAGTCACTGTAAAAACAGGAAAGTCATCTACTTCATTATAATAGCCAGTATGATCGCCATAAGGCCCTTCCGGTGCCATTTCGTCCGGATCGATATAACCTTCTAACACAATTTCAGCTGACGCAGGCACCTGCAAGTCATTACTAACCGATTGGGTGACTTCAGTTTTACTGCCGCGTAAAAGGCCAGCAAAAGCATATTCAGATAAGGTATCTGGTACTGGGGTCACCGCACCAAGAATAGTTGCCGGATCTGCACCTAACGCCACTGAAACAGGGAATTTCTCTCCTGGATGTTCCTTTTTCCACTCGAAAAAGTCTAAGGCACCGCCACGGTGAGATAACCAACGCATAATCAACTTATTCTTACCGAGTAACTGCTGTCGATAAATACCTAAATTTTGGCGTTTTTTATGCGGCCCTTTCGTAATTGTTAAACCCCAAGTAATCAAAGGAGCAACATCGCCTGGCCAACACAATTGAATAGGTAGCTTCGTTAAATCAACGTCGTCACCAGTTAGGACAACTTCCTGACAAGCTGCTTTTTTAACCTGTTTAGCAGGCATATTAAGCACTTTTTTATAGACAGGTAATTTGCTTAAGGCGTCGCGAAAACCCTTAGGCGGCTCTGGCTCTTTTAACATAGCGAGCAATTTACCAAGTTCTCTTAACGCTGTTAAATCGGGTTGCCCCATCGCCAGTGCAACACGCTCAGGTGTACCAAATAAATTAGTTAACACTGGCATGTCAAAACCTTTAGGGTTTTCAAACAGCAGGGCAGGACCTTTGGCACGCAATGTGCGATCACTGATCTCGGTCATGGTTAGCTCCGTTGATATCTCCTGCGGGATACGCTTGAGCTGACCAATAGCTTCTAACTGTTCTATAAAATCACGTAAGTCTTTGTATTTCATTGAGCGTGGCGTTCTAAAATTTGCTGAGCATTATAGCTTGAGTCGTCATTGAAAGCATTAAGCGTTAACAATAACTAGTTTAGTTTTTCGATATCTGGCGAATTATCATATGCCTGTAAAAGGCGATTAATCAATTTTGGATCAGTGCCTTTACTAAAAGCAAAGTATAATTGCGTAGATGGTACAGGTAACGGATAAAACGGCATTAATAGATCACATTGCAGGCTCATTTTTTGACAAAACGCTGCAATACTCGTGTTATTGGCTGGAATCGCATCAATGCGCCCCTTGTTCAACATACTTATCATCTGAACAGGATTATTGACCGCTTGAATATTTGAAAATTGGCTTTCTGCTAAATATTGTTCGGTTGCAGAATTACGAATAGCCCCAATACTTAACTGCTTCAATTGATCAACCGATAACTTCTGAAAAGCTTCAACATTCTCTTTTAAGGTATAGAGTGAGTAACTTAGATCGGTAATTGGACGCCCCCAAATAAATTCATGCTCTCGTGCCGGTGTCCGCGCAATAGAAAAAATCATGACGTTAGGGAATGATTGAGCAATATTAGATGCCTGTGCCCAAGGCATAAATTCTATCTTACTTTCAACATGCGCTTGTTTAAGCATTATATTGACCGTATTGGCATTTTTACCTTTTACGGTATTGTTTTCTAGGTACTGTATAGGGTAAGAATTTTCCGTAACAATGCGCAACTCAACTGCTTTCGCGATATTGAGTTGCCCAAACAAAGCAAATGTAAGGATCGCCAAGAACAAGCTGCTTGATTTATAGCTAACTAATTTACTTAACTTTTTAAAAAATCTCGGTACTAACATTTCTCTATTACCAGATACGAAAAAGCCAGCAATCAAGCTGGCTCTTAAATGCACTATTGATTTATTTACGTTTCATCGAATCGAAGAACTCATCATTAGTTTTCGTCATTGCTAGTTTATCAATGAGGAATTCCATGGCGTCAATTTCGCCCATCTCATGCACGATTTTACGTAAAATCCACATTTTTTGTAATTCGTCAGGTTTTGTTAATAGCTCTTCACGACGTGTACCACTGCGATTAATATGAATAGCTGGGAAAACACGTTTTTCTGCAACTTTACGAGATAGGTGTAATTCCATATTACCAGTACCTTTGAATTCCTCGTAAATCACCTCATCCATCTTAGAGCCAGTCTCAATCAAGGCTGTAGCAATAATCGTTAAGCTACCACCTTCTTCAATGTTACGTGCTGCACCGAAGAAACGTTTTGGACGGTGCAAGGCATTTGCATCTACACCACCCGTTAAGATTTTACCTGACGAAGGAATAACCGTGTTGTAAGCACGTGCTAGACGGGTAATTGAATCTAATAAAATCACAACATCTTTTTTGTGTTCAGTTAAACGCTTGGCTTTTTCAATAACCATTTCAGCAACCTGCACGTGACGGCTCGCTGGCTCATCAAATGTTGAAGCAACTACTTCACCTTTTACTAGGCGTTGCATTTCAGTCACTTCTTCAGGACGCTCATCGATTAGTAATACCATTAACTCACACTCAGGATGATTATGAGCGATACTTTGTGCGATGTTTTGAAGTAGTAACGTTTTACCCGCTTTAGGTGGTGCAACGATAAGGCCACGTTGACCTTTACCAATTGGCGACGCTAAGTCTAAAGTACGTGCAGTAATATCTTCCGTAGAACCATTACCGCGCTCCATACCTAGACGTTCGTTGGCATGAATTGGTGTTAAGTTTTCAAAAAGGATTTTATTACGAGAGTTTTCAGGACGATCAAAGTTAACTTCATTAACTTTTAATAAGGCAAAATATCGTTCACCATCTTTCGGTGGACGAATCTTGCCTTGAATCGTATCACCCGTTCGCAAACTAAAACGTCTAATTTGACTTGGCGATACATAAATATCATCTGGTCCAGCTAAATACGAAGAGTCTGCTGAACGCAAGAAACCAAAACCATCTTGCAGTATTTCAAGTACACCACCGCCAAAGATATCTTCACCGCTTTTAGCATGCGCTTTTAAGATAGCAAATATAATGTCTTGCTTGCGGTGCCTAGCTAAATGCTCAAGTTTCATTGACTCAGCAAGTTGCACCAATTCGTTAATCGATTTTTCTTTAAGTTCGGTAAGATTCATAGTGAGAGTACTTAATAATATTTAATATTTTTGGCCACCAGGTGGGTAGCTATAAATTATTATAGAAAGTGATTGGGTTGATATGTGTATTTCGGTTGAATGCTAAACTTAGCATTAATTTTCTATTAGGTAAAGAAAGCATGCTTTCTTTCTATTTTTTATTGGCTTAAATAGCAAAAAAGCCCTTAAAAGGGCTTTTTATTATAAGTTGTTATCTAAAAACTCTTTTAATTGAGTTTTTGATAAGGCACCTACTTTAGTGTCTGCAACATTACCATCTTTAAATAATAATAACGTTGGGATACCACGAATACCGAACTTTGGTGGTGTAGCAGCATTCTGATCAATGTTTAGCTTAGCTACTGTAACTTTGCCGTCGTATTCTTCAGCAATATCATTTAATAGCGGGGCGATCATTTTACAAGGACCACACCATTCAGCCCAAAAATCAACAAGTACTGGACCTGATGCGTTGATAACGTCTGCATCAAAGCTATCATCTGTTAGCTGAACAATTTTATCGCTCATTATTTTCTCCGTTGTATGTGGCCTAACTGCCTAATGGTAAAAGATTATAACGCTAACTTTATCAAGATACCAAACAAGTGTTATAACCCTTGCTTCAATCTAATAGCGAAATTGCTTAACCGAAATGTTTAAATTTCTCGTTAACGCTTATATGGGGGCGCAAGAAACAATAATCAATAGTTTTTTATTAACTGCTTACCTGTTAAGCTACGCGGATGAAAAACACTCACTTATCAGATAAAAAGTTTACCGATCTTAACCTAGCGCCACAAGTTGTGACCGGTTTACATGCCATGGGCTTTCAACAATGTACTTCAATTCAGGCAAAATCATTGCCAGTATTAATTGAAGGTAAAGATATTGCAGGTCAAGCACAAACAGGTGAAGGCAAAACTATTGCCTTTTTAGCAGCAACTTTCCACCGCTTGTTGCAGTCAGACAACAAAGCATCGAAAAACCCTCGTGCAATTATCATGGCGCCTACGCGTGAACTTGCTGTACAAATTCATCGTGACGCGATTGAAATGGCTAAAAGCACAGGCTTACGCGTAGCGGTTGTTTACGGTGGTGAAGGTTATGATTCACAGCGTGAACAATTAGAACAAGGCGTTGATATTGTTATCGGTACTTGTGGTCGTTTAATCGATTACCTAAAGCAAGGTATTTACCGATTAGATGAAATAGAAGCCGTTGTTCTTGATGAAGCCGATCGCATGTTCGATTTGGGCTTCATTAAAGATATTCGCTATCTGTTCAGAAAAATGCCACCAGCAACCAAGCGTTTAAATATGCTGTTTTCAGCAACGCTATCATTTCGTGTCAAAGAACTCGCCTTTGAGCATATGAATGAGCCGGTTAGCGTTGAAATTGAACCAGAACAAAAAACCAATTTACGTATTAGTGAAGAATTATTTTATCCATCTAATGAAGATAAAATGCTTCTACTACAAACCTTGCTTGAAGAAGAGTGGCCTGATAAAGCCATAATTTTTGCCAACACCAAGCACTCTTGTGAAAATATTTATAACCATTTAATTGCCGATAAGCATCGTGTCGGTTTGTTAACCGGTGATATTCCGCAGAAGAAACGCTTACATATTTTGGAAGGTTTCACTAAAGGTACTCTTGATATTTTAGTGGCGACTGATGTTGCTGCTCGTGGTTTACATATTCCGTTAGTAACACATGTCTTTAACTATGATTTACCAGATGACTGTGAAGATTATGTTCACCGAATTGGCCGTACTGGTCGTGCTGGTGAGTCAGGTCATGCTATTAGCTTAGCGTGCGAAGAGTACGTTTTTAACTTGCCTGCAATTGAAGACTATATCGAGCATGTTTTACCTGTTAGCAAATATGATCATGATGCGCTGTTAACTGACTTACCAAAGCCGAAGCCAAGACAACGTCGTCACAAGCCTCATAACGGTGGCCAAAACCGTTCAAAAACACCGTATAACAAACAACGTAGAAACTAAGTGTTATGTCATCACCTTTGTATGCTGTTATTGATTTAGGCTCCAATAGCTTTCATATGCTAATTACCCGACAATTAGCAGACAGCGTACAAATTGTTGACAAAGTTAAGCGTAAAGTTCGGTTAGCAAGTGGCTTAGATAAAAATAATAACTTAAGTGCCAAGAGCATTGCTCGAGGCCTTGAGTGTATGCGTTTTTTCGCTGAACGTTTACAAGACTTTCCAAAACAAAACATTCGCATCGTAGCTACGGCAACGCTAAGACTGGCAAACAATCGCGACACATTCTTGCAGCAAGCCAATCAGATTCTTGGTCAAAACATTACCTTGCTGTCTGGCGAAGAAGAAGCCAAAACCATTTATAAAGGCGTTGCCTACACATCTAATATTCTTGGCAATAAATTGATATTTGATATTGGTGGAGCCAGTACAGAAATCATCATTGGCGAAAATATCGATCCGATAAAAGCCGTCAGTTTAGATATTGGCTGTGTCACGTTTAACCAAGCATTTTTTGCCACCGGTGAATTAACACAAGCGGCTTTTAGCCAAGCAATAGCCCATGCCAAAACACAGATTACGCCTGTCGTAAAAGACTACCAAGATATTGAACATCAGGTTGTTTTAGGTGGCAGTGGCACGATGCAAGCTCTTGCTGAAATGTTGATGTATGCCAAACAACCCACATTAATTGACTACGACTTTCTGATTCAAACCAAACAACAATTAATCGACTGTAAGTCCTTCGATAATATCGCCCTAGATGGCTTAGTTGGAGAGCGCATTCCTGTTTTTGCCAGTGGCCTATGTATCTTGATTGCTTTGTTTGAAAGCTTTCAGGTCGACAGGCTACATTTGTCTTCTGGCGCCTTACGTGAAGGCTTACTCTATGACATGCTACCAACAACGAAAAATGTCGACATCGCAACGTTGACAATCAATTCAATGATGAGCAAGTATCACGTTGAACAAGATCACGGCGCTCGTGTGTTATATCTAGCTAAACAACTTTTCGATGCATACGCACCAACCAACGCACAACTGGGCCAACAAGATGCTTTTATTCTAGGCGCAGCTTGTCAGCTGCATGAAATCGGGCTTTTGATTGAATATAAGCAACACCAGCATCATGGCGCCTATATTATCGAACATAGTCAGATGCCTGGTTTTAATCAAAGTGAAAAGCAAACGCTTGCCATGTTGGTTCAACAACAAAAAGATAGCATCAAAAAGGGGGTATTAGATAACCAATTACTGCCTAAAACACGATGTTTAGCCATGTTAATGATACTTCGTGTCGCAATTATTCTAGCAAGTCGCAGGCAGCAAGATCAGCTACCGATACTCAAGGTGAGTGGCGAGAATAAAATGTTAGTACTTATGTTTGATGTTGATTGGTTGTCAGCCCACCCTTTAATTAAAGATGAGCTTTCACGAGAAATAAAAGAGCTCGCTAAATTCGATTTAACACTCACTATCAAACTTAGCTAAACCCTACTTTTCTTCTTTTAACCAATACGCTACTTGCTTGGCAAAGTACGTTAAAATACCGTCTGCACCTGCACGTTTAAATGCTAATAAGCCTTCCATTATGCAAGGCTTTTCTGCTAACCAGCCGTTTTGAATAGCGGCCATATGCATCGCATACTCACCACTAACTTGATAAGCGTAGGTAGGGACTTGAAAGTTGTCTTTTACGCGGCGAACAATATCTAAATACGGCATGCCCGGCTTCACCATGACCATATCAGCACCTTCATGAATATCTTGGGCGATTTCATGTAATGCTTCATCACTGTTTGCTGGATCCATTTGATACGAAAACTTATTACCACCCTTAATGTTGCCAGCAGAACCGACGGCATCCCTAAAAGGACCATAATAATTGGAAGCATACTTCGCTGAGTAAGCTAAAATGCGCGTGTTTACAAAGTTATGTTGCTCTAAAATTTCTCGAATAGCACCAACGCGACCATCCATCATATCAGATGGCGCAACCACATCAGCACCGGCTTGCGCGTGCGATAGGGCTTGTTTTACCAAAATATCTTTAGTGACTTCGTTCAATACATAGCCGTCTTCGTCGATGATGCCATCTTGGCCATGTGTCGTAAATGGGTCTAGCGCTACGTCGGTAATAACACCTAATTCAGGAAACTTTGCTTTGAGCGCTCGCACCGCTCTTTGCGCTAAGCCGTCAGGATTATATGCCTCTTCAGCCATCAACGATTTTTTCTCACTTGGTGTTACAGGAAACAACGCAACAGCTGGCACTCCAAGGTCGACCAACTCTTGTGCCTCTTCGAGCAATAAATCAATACTCTTGCGCTCAACACCCGGCATAGATGCAACGACTTCACGTTGGTTCTCACCTTCAAGCACAAACACAGGGTAAATAAGATCATTGACGGTGAGTTGGTTTTCAGCCATTAAACGACGAGAAAAATCATCTTTTCGCATACGTCTTAATCGACGTGCAGGGTATTGTCCAAAACTATTATTCATTTTAATCTACTTGTCTAAATCTATCGGCAGAAACTGTACTTGGTTTCTGCCTTCGTTCTTCGCGCGATAAAGGGCCTTATCAGCGCAACTAAAAAGGGTATCTACTGTAGCAAAAGATTCCTGTCGATAGGTTGAAATACCGCAACTTATCGTTAAAGATATTTCCTGTTCATCAATGGAAATAGTGTGCTCTTCTACTTGCTGTCGTAACCTTTCCGCAATCGCCATTGCACCTTCTTCATCGGTTTCTGGCAGAATAATCACAAACTCTTCGCCACCATATCGGCAAGCTATATCTGTACTGCGCTGCGTGGTGAGTTTCATTTGCGCCGCGACAGCAATCAAGCATTTATCACCACCTAAGTGACCATGTTCATCGTTCACTTGTTTAAAGTAATCTATATCTATTAGTAGCAGACTTAGTGGTGTGAGATTACGCTTACTACGCCTAAACTCTGCCATTATTTTTTGATCATAGAAACGTCGATTATACAAACTCGTCAATTCATCTGACGTATTCTTTTCTTCTAATTCTCTGTTCGCTTCTTCAAGTTCTTGTAGAGCGATATTGAGTTCGAAAGTACGCTCTTGCACTCTCGTTTCAAGTTCTTCTTGCGTTATATTTTGTAGTGCCAATAGTTCTTCTTGCGCTTTCTTTGTTGCATTCATTTGCGCAATCGCTTCTCTTTGAGCGATTTGTTTGTCTTGCATTTGATGACGATATTGGCGACTCAATAAGAAAATCACCAAAATATTATGTAGCCAGAAACCTGCAAACATCAATAAATGCACTTGCTCAAACCAGTAGTACTGGTAACTAAAGAAATACAAAATACCAATAAATAACTGAATGATTGAAATGATGGTAATGGCTAACGAAAGCCTGACGTTACGTTTGTATAACAGCCAACCGATTACGGCCACCGACAAGGTAACAACAAAATGCATTAGCGCGCCAACCGCAACATGCGCAACGTTACCTAGCAATAAACTGAGTGGTATATAAACCACCAATAAAGCACTGATTAATTTAATAAACTTATAACCAGAGAATAGGGTTTTTCGCAGTCTAAAAAGGCTTTCAATAAACAAGTAGTAAAAGATAACAGATATTGAACTCAGTATGGGGTATTCAACGCCTTTTAGCTCTGGGTAGCTAGGAAATAGATAATAAAGATTATTACCCATCGTTGTGCTCAGCAAAATGGTGCGTATTAGAAAAAAAGCAAAAAGCCATAGCATGGGTACATTACCAGTACCAAAATACAACAGTAGTGCGGCTATCGATAAACATAACATGCCACCTATAGCAAAACCCTGTGTGAACTGCGCATCAAATGCTGATTCGACGAAAGCTGATTCTTTCTTTAATTTTATTTGTATGTTGGTAGAGCTTTGCGTGCTCAACAATAAGTACGCTGTCACTAGTTCATGAGCGTCAATAGACAGAGAAGCTGTCCACACATCGTTGTTTAATAATCTTACATTAAGCCGTTTAACGTCTTGCTTACTATCGACAAAGAAAACACTGATCTCTGATAGCGTATTTCGATTAGCAACGTCTATGAAGGCAATAGATGGCTCATTAAGATGATTTACAATATCAAATTTGACCCAATTCTTACCCTTATTTAATGCTAGGTAGCTACTGACTTGCTTATCTTCCCAGGCGCTTGCCGGTGTCGCAAGTACTGCAGAAATTGAAGATACTTTAATCGAGTTTAATCTTAGTTGATTGTATTGTTCGATGAGAAAGGTATCGGAGTTTTCTTTGAAGCTATAAAGGGCCTCTGCTTGAATGCAGGCGCTCGTTAACAAAAAGAATAGGAGGCTAAGATACTTAAGCATTAGCAGCTCCTAAATTGAACACACGTATAGCATTTTTAGTGCTGTGCTCAATAATCGTTTCTTCGGCAACATCGTAAAGCGCTGATAATGTCTTTACAACATAAGGTAGATAACTCGGTTCATTGCGGCTTGATTTAGGTTTAGGCCGAATCGTACGAGGGGTTAAATATGGTGCATCAGTTTCAATCATTAAACGATTTAATGGGATATTATGCACAATTTCTTGTAATGCCTGACCTCGCCTTTCATCACAAACCCAACCAGTAATGCCAATGTACATGTCATTGGCTAAGCAAACTTCCAGCTCATTAGCTGAGCCGGTAAAGCAATGAGATACCATAGCAGGTACCTTGCCAACAAAGGGTTTTAAGCAAGCAAACCACTCTTCAAAAGCATCTCTTTGATGCAAAAATAGCGGCAGTTGCAATTGCTCAGCCAGTGTAATCTGGGCCTTAAATACTCGCTTTTGGTTCTCAGCTGTAGAGAAATTGCGATTAAAATCTAAGCCACACTCGCCAATAGCTTTAACACAATCGTGTTGATTCGCTAGCTGAGCGAGTTGCTCAATATAGTTGTCACCCGCCTGATCGGCATCATGTGGATGAATGCCACAAGTGCTGGCTAGATATGAAGGGAACTGCTGGCATAAATCAATCGCTTGCTGACTTTCTGTGACACTTGTGCCCGTCACCAAACATTGGCTAACGCCAACCGTTTTGGCTCGAGCTAGCACGTCGGGTAAATCCTTTAAAAAACGACTATTGGTTAAGTTTACGCCAATATCTATCAAATGGTTATTTCACTCTTTTGACTCTAATTTTACGGTTAAATCCTACCTTTTTAAGATAGATCGCGCTCCAGGCCCCTTTAAATAATTCCACTTTATCACCAACTTTTAAACGTAACGTTTCAGTGTCGGATTGATTCCATCGTTGACCATTTTCAAAGGTAAGCTTCAGTTTTTTCTTACCTGAGTAACTAATTTTAGCAATCGTAAATTGTACACGATCTAATTCGTTTGGTTTTTTATCTTTCTTAAGGTGATGATCACCAAACTCAGCTTCTTTTTGTTCTTGAGAAACAACAGGAGCTACAATTGCAGCAGGCTTGGCAACTTCTTGTGCTTGCGTTGCAACTGCTACCTTTGGCGTTTTAAAGGTTTTTGCTAACTTATCATAACAAGCAAGGCGCTCAGTAGAGGCGACGATATCGGCGCATGTTTTTAATGACGACTCAATAGTGTTTGCTTGGCTAACACCAATGAATAAACAAGACACTAAAGCGACTTGTACTACTTTCTTAATCATGAATACTTTCCTGCTCAGAATTTTCTTTTTTATTTTTTGATTGTAAAGATGCGATAAACACACCTAGTTCGAATAACAACAGCATAGGTAACGCGAGCAATGTTTGCGAAATCACGTCTGGTGGTGTTAATAACATACCAATAACAAAGGCACCTACCACAATATATGGTCTTTTTGTTCTCAACTTTGCTGGCGTTGTCACCCCAGTCCAACACAAGAGAATAATAGCGATTGGTATTTCAAAAGCGACACCAAAGGCAAAAAATATTTTTAGGATAAAATCTAAATAGCTCGATATGTCTGTCGCAATGGTCACCCCTTCAGGCGCCACAGAAGTGAAAAATGCAAACGCGAGTGGGAAGACAACAAAGTACGCAAACGCGACACCTGCATAAAACAAGATTGAGCTACCAAACATCAATGGGGCAATCAGCCGCTTTTCATTTTGGTATAAGCCCGGTGCTATAAAGGCCCATATTTGATAAAGCACAACAGGAATCGCGACAAACAACGACAAAATTAATGTCAGTTTGAAAGGAGCAAAAAATGGTGATGCAACCTCTGTTGCAATCATTTGTGTGCCTTCGGGCAAGACATCTAATAATGGTTTAGCAATAAACTGGTAAAGGTCTTGTGAGAAATAAACCAAACTACAAAATATAATGAGCACAGCTAAAATAGCTTTCAATAAACGAGATCTTAGCTCTATTAAGTGATCAAAAAGCGTTAAAGGTTTTGACATCTACTCTTGCTTTTCTGTTGGTTGAGAAGGTGATGAGTTTTGTTTTTTATCAGCATAAGGACGATTAACCATGTCGGCAGCTTCCTTCAATTCGGCAACCGATTGAGCAATTTCTGGCGATAAGTTTTCCATGTTTGCTTGTTCAGCTTTCTTGAGATTTTCATGGAGCTCATGCACGCGCAATTCTTCTTTTATTTCTGACTGAACGTTTTGACTAAAAGATTTTACATTACGCACCCAATTACGCACGGTGCGAATGGCTGTTGGTAACCGCTCAGGGCCTAAAACAACTAAGCCTATTATCATGATGAGTAACAGTTCCCAAAAACCAATATCGAACATGAATTATGCCTGCTCTTTTTCTTTCTCTGTAGCTTTGGTCGATTTTTGGCTTTCATCAGTTAATGAATCTTTTGCTTCTTCATCATTCATCGCTTTTTTAAAGCCCTTAACTGCTGAGCCCAAATCTCCACCCATGTTACGTAGTTTCTTGGTGCCAAATAATAAAACAACAATGACCGCAATGATGACGAGTTGCCAAATACTAATTCCACCCATAGCATTCTCCTAAAATTAAGTTATGATGATTATAAAGTGTTGGAAATAAAAAGCACCTATTTCGCTAGGTTACCCCATTAAAAGTTAACTAGCAAAACATCCATGGAGTGTTGATGGTCAGGCGTAAAAAGTTATTTTTACTTACCTTTATTTTAGTAAGTTTATTATGTTTTGAAGTAAGGTCACAGGATAGTGACAAATCCAAAAGTGTCACAAAAGAGGGCTCGATACAAAATGATTCTAAAACAGACAGTGTAACTATCCGACCTGCGTCTTCGGAAAAAACACCTCCAGTAACCGAACAACAAAAAATTACCATTCAAGAAAACCAACCGACCGATGAAATAACACAACAAACGATAGACACAATCGAGGCTATTGAGCAAAAGATATTACGACCTATCCCTAGAGTGAAGGCAATCAGTGAAATAGAAGTATCTCCAGAAGTTGATGACTGGATCAGCCAAGTACACGAGAATATAACCAATAGAGTTCACGAATCTGCCATTTGGTTTGATGGTTTTTTTAATGACCAAGAAGAAAATGAGTTAACGCCACAATCACTTGCTCGAATCTCCACATCTTGGTTACCCAGAGCACGGGATTGGAGTGAAGTTAAGGTGCGCTTTAAATTAAAGGTAAGGCTACCTTACTTCGAAAACAAAGTAGATGTCATTTTTTCAGATGATGATGATCAAGACCAGCTTCCGTTAGAGTCTGCGCAAACAAAAGGCTCTTTTGAAGACGACAGCTTTGCAGCTGCCGTGCGCTATATTCATAGCCAAAATCAAAATATATTCTCTGATACGCGCGTCGGTATCTCTGGCGGAGCATTATTTGTGAGAACACGACACAAACGTAATTATGTTTGGCGCGACAAACATAGCTTTGTTTTTACCCCATCTGCCTATTACTACACAGACGATGGCCTTGGGGCTCGCCTATTACTTGAATATGATTACCAGCTTAATCCTGATCACCAATTTAGGATTAACTATTCGATAAGAGGATCAGAAGCATTTTCCGGTATACGTTGGAAACACGGTGTTTACTACCTTCGACATCTTTCAGACAAAGAAGCGAGCGTAGCTGGCCTTTTAGTTGAAGGAGAGCGTAATGGTGAAAATGGTTTTCTCATAGAAAACTACACCTTAAGCTATCGTTATCGCTTTAATGCAATCAAGAAATGGCTATTTTTTGAAATTGAGCCTTTTATGGAATGGCCAGAAGAGGTTGATTATAAAGCAACACCTGGTATTGCTTTAAAAGTAGAAGGGTATTTTGCCAAAGGCTAATAACTAACGGCAGATATCGCTAATTTATTGTTAGGCTTTTAATTTTTCTGCTGCACTCAAGGTTTCAATGGTAGAAGTTATTTTAGCTGGTCGGCTTATATGGTAGCCCTGACCAAACTCACAACCTGCACCTTGAAGCTTTTTAAGCATACTTTCAGATTCAATACCTTCAGCAACAATACGGTACCCAAACTGTTCACCTAATTCATTTAACGCTTTAACCAAGGTTAAATTCTTATCGCTGTTGTTAAGCGTGCGAATAAAGCTACGATCGAGTTTAATAAACTCAAACGGGTAACTATGTAAGAAGCTAAATGATGAGACGCCTGCACCATAGTCATCTAGCGCGAGTTTCACCCCAAAATCTTTAAGTTTTCTGAGGCCCTTCAATGCAACGTCTGTATGCTGAGCAAACGCGCTTTCATTAAACTCTAAGATTAACCGTTCAGGCTCTATCGTGTTAGTTTTAATGAGTGCAATGAGCTTATTGAGTAAATTACTTTGCGTTAAGTGACGCCCTGATAAATTTACACCAATAAATGCGTTGCTATAAAGCGTATCATTTTGCCATTGCTGTAATTGCTGGCAAACCTCTTCAATAACCCAGGTTTCAATATCTAAAATAATGCCGGTTTCTTCCGCCATAAATAGGAACTGGCTTGGCGTTAAAATACCTTTTGACGGATGTTTCCAACGCAATAACGCTTCAAAACCAATGGCACTAGTACTACCCAGGTTAGAGATTTGCTGATAGTGCAATTCAAATTCTTGCTTTTTAATCGCAGCGCGAAGCTCTTGCTCTAACGACATATTCTCAAGCAGCTTCTCTCGCATACTCTCATCAAAAAAGACAAATCGACCACGACCTAAGCTTTTCGCTTGATACATGGCAGCATCAGCATCACGTAAGATTTCATTCGCATCGTTGTATTGATGGCTGCATAAAGCAATACCAATACTGGCATTAGAATAGAGCTCGTTACCGTCATATACGAATGGCTCTGCTATCTTGTCGATAATACGTGAACAAACATCTTCTACGTCTTCTTGGCTTTGCATTGAATCAAGTAAAACAACAAACTCATCACCACCTAATCGTGCAAGTAAATCATTATCACGGACACAAAACTTTAGTCGATTCGCAATTTCAACGAGGAATTCATCACCTGCATGATGACCCAAAGTATCATTGATCATTTTGAATCTATCTAAATCAATAAATAGCACGGCAAAACGATTTTGAGGGTGACGTTTAATGTGGCGTAGCGCAAAGCTTAAGCGGTCAGAAAACATCGCTCTGTTAGGTAGCGTTGTTAACGAATCATGATGAGCTTCGTGATACAGTTTAGCTTCAGCTTTGCGACGCTCTTCAACTTGCATGCGAAGGTTTAAGTTACTGATTTGAAGCTCTTTCGTGCGCTCATTTACCAAACGCTCTAACTCATCTTTGTTACGTTGTTCCTGTAACTGATGATTTTTACGTGTAATAGCACTGGCTATATGGTCAGCAATAAAACGAATAATCTCTAAATCATCTTGCTGATATGCATCTTCATGGTAAAAATCTTGTAATGCAAGCACACCAAACACTTCACCCTGATGCATCAGCGGCGCAGACAACCACGCTTTTGGTAACGAGCTACCGTATTGTGCAAACGACAAATCTTGCTCTTGAATACCATCTTTCGTAGAAAGGCTAAATAACGACTGATTTGCCAATAGCAATGGAGAAGAAAGGACAATTGTTCTTTCAGTTAAGCCTGACTTACGACGACTTGAGTTAATTTCAATAATTTGTTCATTAACAATATAAGGGTATTCAAGCTTGAAACCATCATTCGATAACAAGCTAATAAAAAAGTTTTTTGCCGGTAGCAGCTTCTTAACCTGATGATGAAGTGCTTGATAAAATTGCTGAATATCATCACTTGATGCAGTAATTTCTGAAATGGCTAACAACACTTTGTGAACATTTTCAGCTTTCTTACGCTCAACAATTTCTTTTTGAAGCTGAGAGTTTGCTTTGGTCAGTTTACGGGTTCGTTCTGTAATACTATGTTCAAGGGAAGCGCGAGAACGCACACGATCAATTGCGGTAACAATGTGCTCACTGATAAAGGTTAGCAACTCAACGTCAATTTTATCAAAAGTAAGATCGGCTTGGTAACTTTGAATAGCTATCACACCAATGACTTTATTTTCACGTGTTAATGGTGCGCCTAACCACTCTATACAATTACACGTTTGATTTTCGTCTTGTTCTGGAAAAAAGTGGAGCGTTTTTGCTTGAAGATAAACTTGAGCACTTAACCCAGTTTGCCACGCCTGTGCCGAAGTATTCACAATAAGTTTGGCATCAACATTGTTTTGCATATAGGCAAGTTCGAGCTGCTCTTGTGAATTAACGAGGGCAATATGAAAGTTTTTTGTCCGAAAAATAGGCTCTACAACACTAGCGAGTGCTGTATAGAAGGCATTCATGTCAGTCACTGTTGCTGCAAGCTCAGAAAGCGTTAACAAATTAGACTGCATGTTTTTTAGATGTCGATACTTTTTCAGTAGCAACTTAAATTTAGGTAGCTGTCGAGCAGCAATAAAACTATCGCTCGCCTTGCATTCCATTAAAGGCCATTCCGTATTTATTAGTATTATTTTTAAGCAGTTAGTCTACCAAAAAACTTCAACATAACCACCCCTTTAGTAAAGTAAATGTGAAAAAAACATGAAAAGCACGTTATACGTGCTTTAGACACTAATCAACTTTCTCAATGTTCACTCCTTCTGCTAATTTTGTATACAATGATCAAAAATTCACTGGTTAACGTAAAGTTGTGTAAATAGTGTTTTTTCTACAAAAAAAATACATACACTGATGCAATCAAAATAGTAAGTAAGGTAATGACAATAATGAAGTTTGGTCGGCAAATCGCCACCTTATCGGTTGCAGCCGTGTTGCTCGCTGGGTGTTCAACACAATCTAGCATCAACAATGCAACAATAACCCCTGACTTACCAAGCAACTGGCAGCAAGCGCAACTTGGTGAAGATGTTAATGTTCATTGGTTATCTCAAACAAGCAACCCGCAACTGGCAGCGCTCGTATATAAAGCACTAAGCAATAACCGTAGCCTAAAACAACAGGCGTATGGCTTAGCGATACAAGAACAGCAAGTCGATATTTCAAAAGCTGATTTATGGCCAGAAATAGATTTCTCACTAAACAGCTCAAGACAAGCGTCAGGCGATCCTGCAAGTTATAGCAACAACAATAGCCTAGCGATTGATGTCAGCTATGAAATTGATATTTGGGGCAAACTATCTGATGCGAAAAAACAAGATCATTTAACCTATTTGGCAAGTAAAGCAAATTACGTAAATGCGAAGAACCAGCTGATATCTGATGTCTTAAATAGCTATTTTGAGTTAGTTAGCGCACAACAATTACACGCATTATTTAAACAACGCGTTAATTTATCAAAAGAAAATTTAGACATCATTAGCTCTGGTTATAAACAGGGCTTGAATGAAGCTCTCGATGTTTATTTAGCAAGAAACGATTTAAACGCTGAGTTATCGTCACTTGCTAATCAACAAGCGCGTGTTCAACAAGCAAGCGCTGCAATCGAACAGCTTGTTGGCGATTACCCGGCAGGCACGCTAGTGGCGGCCAATGATATTCCAATTTTACTCGACAATCTTGATATCGGCGTACCTTCGACATTAATTAAGAAACGTCCATCGTTACAAGCAAGCTGGTATGAATTACTGGCTCAGGATGCTGCACTTGCTTTTGCTCATAAACAACGATTTCCAAGTATACGATTAAGCGGAAGTTATGGCACGCAAGCAAATGAACTCGATGATTTACTGTCAGGCTCTTCAATAGCATGGTCATTGCTTGGCGGTATCAGCGCACCTTTGTTTAACGCTGGTCAATTAAAAGCAGTAGAAGAGCAACAAGCACTGAGACTAAAACAAAACGAACAAGCCTACCTTGACAGTATGTTCCAAGCTTTTGCTGAAATAGAACAAGGTATTACCCAAGAAAAAAGCATTAAAACCCAATATAACAGTACATTAGCTGCAAAAGAAAACGCGATGATTGCTCAAACATTGGCGTTTGAACAGTACCAAAATGGTCTCGTCAGCTATACCACGGTACTTGATGCACAAGAGCGTGCTTTTAATGCTCAAAGCAATGTTATTTCACTTAAAAAACAATTAATTACCAACCGTATTAACCTTTACGTTGCATTAGGCGGCGACTTTACCGACGGGTTAATTAAGAACGAGTTAACAAATGAAAATCAATAAAAAGTATTTACTACCCGCCGCTATCGTCACCGCTACTATTTTAGTGATATTTTTTATCACGAGTAATCCACCTCAAGCGAAGCGTGGTCGAATAAGCCAAGGCTCACAAATAGTCGTGGAAACCAAGACCATGGCGCCACAAGACTATCAGGTAGTCATTGAAAGTTTTGGTACCGTCAAGCCAAGAACACAAAGCTCATTGGTCACGCAAGTATCTGGACAGATTCTTTATATCAGCCCTAATTTTCGTGAAGGCGGTACGTTTAAAAAAGGCGAATTACTGATCAAACTCGATGATAGAGACTACCAAGCAGAAGTTAAAATAGCTCGAGCTGCTGTCTTTTCTGCAAGCCAAGCTCTGGCAGAAGAGGAAGCAAGAAGTAAGCAAGCACTCACAGACTGGAATCGTTTAGCTAATGGCGAACAACCTACTGATTTGGTGCTACGCAAACCACAGTTAGAAGCGGCGAAAGCAAGTTTAATGTCGGCACAAGCACAACTAGACGTGAAGGAAATCGCATTAGAGCGCAGCCAAATAATCGCACCGTTTAATGGTCGTTTGTTAACAAAAAATGTTGATATGGGTCAAGTGGTTTCAACCAACACTGAATTAGCAAGCATCTATGCTACTGATTATGTAGAAATAAGATTACCGATCAACAATAACGATTTGTCACTAATGACATTACCTGAAGCCTACAACGCCGCCGATATCATTGGTGTTGTATTTAACTCCTCTCTTGTTGGTAACCAGCAATGGCAAGGTGAGGTTATTCGCTCAGAAGCGGCAATAGATAACTCATCTCAACAACTCTACGTGGTTGCACAGATCAATGAACCATTCAACGTGAATGACCAACAACCGATGCCAATCAAAATAGGTCAATACCTGACAGCCAATATTGAAGGTAACATCATTAAAAAAGCCTTAGTTGTACCGAATAATACCATTTACCAAGGTAGCTATGTGTATGTTGTCGAAGATGGAAAGTTATTTAGGAAAGATATCAACATTCTGTGGCAAAACAATGATGAAGCGATTATCGACAAAGGATTAAACGCCGGAGAAGAGCTCGTTATTACCTCATTAGGTCAAGTAAGCTCAGGAACAAAAGTGGGTATTTTAGGTGACACTAAACCTAAAGACGGCAAACGTGGCAAGCAGTTAAAACTATCGCAAGCAAAGAAAACTGAAAAAGGGTCAAAAAACGTTTCGCAGGGGGCTAACTAATGATTGCATGGTTTGCTAAAAACTCTGTCGCCGCAAACTTATTGATGGTGTTTATTTTGGTGATCGGGCTTGGTTCGTTATCCTTAAAAATACCATTGGAAGTTTTCCCGTCGGTCGACTCTGAAGTTGTTTCGGTTAATATCTCTCTGCGCGGTGCCACACCGGAGGATGTTGAAAAAGGTGTCACCATTCGCGTTGAGGAAGCGGTTCAAGACCTTGAAGGTATTGATAGAATTGTCAGTAGTTCTTCTGAAAACAACTCTTCTGTGCGCATAGAAGTTGAACCCGGTTATGATCCTCGCGAAATGCTCTCTGATGTTAAGAGTCGCGTTGATGCCATCAACACCTTCCCCGCTGATGCTGAAAAGCCGGTTATTGCGCTTGCTCAACGTAAACGTGAAGTTATCGCAGTAACAGTAACAAGTCGCTACAGCGAAAAAGAAACATTGGAGTTTGCTGAAGTCGTTCGTGATGAACTGCTGCGTTTACCTGGTGTCACTCAACTCGATCTAAGTGGTGTAAGAAACTACGAAATCAGCTTAACATTATCGCAAGATCAATTACGTCAGTATGGTTTAACCATCACTGAAGTATCACGTATGGTGAATAGTTTTAGTACCGATGTTTCAGCAGGTAACCTTCGCTCATCTGGCGGTGATATTTTACTACGTTCAAAAGGGCAAGCCTATTACAAAGATGAATTTGCTGATATCCCGATAAAAACAGAACCTGACGGTACCATTATTAGGCTTAGAGATGTTGCTACCATTGATGATGGCTTTGAAGAAACACCTATTCGAACACGCTTTAATGGCGAGCAAGCAGCCTTTATCGATGTGTATCGCATTGGCCAACAAAGTGCTATCGATGTAGCGGATAAAGTAAAGCAGTACATTGATGATCGCCAAGACTCTTTGCCTGAAGGCTTTGGCATCAGTTATTGGGATGACGATTCAGAAATCGTTAAAAACCGTATTTCAACTCTAACGACAAGCGCCTTACAAGGTGGTTTTCTCGTTTTACTTTTATTGACGCTATTTTTACGCCCATCTATCGCTTTTTGGGTGTTTATCGGCATACCGGTATCGTTTATGGGTGCCTTTATTTTCATGCCGTTTTTCGGTGTTAGCCTAAACATCATGAGCTTATTTGGCTTTATCTTAGTACTAGGTATTGTCGTTGATGACGCCATTGTCACCGGAGAAAATATCTATACTCACTTAAGGAAAGCGGAATCTGGTGAAGAAGCAGCGATCAAAGGTACACAGGAAGTTGCTACGCCGGTAACTTTCGGTATTTTAACGACAGTAACCGCTTTTTTACCTATGCTGTTTATTGAAGGACGACGTGGTGCACTGTTCTCGCAAATCGCCATTGTTGTTATTCCTGTGCTTATTTTCTCTTTAATTGAGTCAAAGTTTGTACTGCCCGCCCATTTAAAGAAAATTAAACTGCGCAATGAGGTTTCTAAACCAAACAAACTTGAAGAGCTACAGCAACGTTTTGCCGATGGCTTTGAACGTGCCATTTTAAAGTTCTATCAACCGTTACTATCGGTAGCATTGCGGAACAAGCTAACAACTATTTCTCTGTTTGTCGGCACATTCCTCATTATTATTGCATTACTAACATCCGGTTGGAGTAAGTTTGTTTTCTTCCCTCGTATTCCGAGTGAAACAGTACGTTTGAACCTCACTATGCCAAATGGAACGCCGTTTGAAGTGACCAATATGCATATCATTAATATTGCGTCAAAAGCTGAAGAGCTACAAAACAAATACGTTGACGAAGATAGTGGTGAAAGCGTTATTATGAATGTACTTGCCACAACTGGCGGCCGAGGCGGTACTTCTCATGTTGGTGGTGTACGTTTTGAGCTGATTCCTCCTGAGCGCAGAACAATAGACATCACTTCTGCTCAAATGGTTAGAGAGTGGCGACAATTAGTGGGAGAAATCCCTGGCGCTGAGTCGATGACTTATCGCGCTGAAATTGGTCGCTCATCAGATCCTATCGATGTACAGCTCACAGGTAACTCACTTGAAACGCTTCAAGAAGTGGCTGATCAAGTCAAAGTGCAACTTGCGAATTACCCCACAGTGTTTGATATTGCTGACAGTTTGTCTGACGGCAAAGAAGAGTTGCAAATAGAGCTGACGCAACAAGGTAAAGCACTCGGGTTTTCAAGGCAAGATGTAGCAAGCCAAGTGCGTAATGCCTATTTTGGTGCTCAAGTACAACGTATCCAGCGTGGACGTGACGATGTCAGGGTTATGGTACGACTGCCACTTGAAGAGCGCCGCTCGCTTGCCGACCTAAATCACATTTTAATTGCCACGCCATCGGGTAACGAAGTGCCGTTATCACATATCGCACAGCTGATCCCAGGTAAGAGCCCTTCTACCATCCGCCGGATAGATCGCTACCGTACGGTAAATGTCACGGCAGATATAGATAAGCAAAGCACGAATATGACAACGCTCAATGCCGATCTTAAAGTATTCCTTGATAATTTAGTGACACAATACCCAGGTATTAATCACTCACTTGAGGGAGAAGCCAAAGAGCAGCGAGAATCATTTGGTTCTTTAGGTTGGGGCTTAGTCTTTGTATTTTTTATAATTTATGCGTTACTTGCGATCCCTTTTAAGTCTTATATTCAACCACTCATTGTCATGAGCGTGATACCGTTTGGCTTAATTGGTGCTTTTGTTGGTCATTGGATAATGGGCATGGACTTAACCATCTTTAGCTTACTTGGTATGTTGGCGCTGATTGGCGTAGTCGTGAACGACTCTCTTGTTTTAGTTGATTTTATTAATAAAAAACGCCAAGAAGGGGTAACAACAGCCAACGCTGTACTAACCGCTGGTGCGTCGCGTTTTAGGCCGGTTATGTTGACGAGTTTAACAACCTTCATCGGTTTAATGCCGCTACTATTTGAGAAATCAACTCAAGCACAATTCTTGATTCCAATGGCAATTTCGTTAGGCTTCGGTATCTTATTTGCGACGTTTATCACATTGATACTGGTACCGGTAAACTACCTCATCGTAGAGCGTGTAAAGGGCAATAAGGTTGCATCACAAAGCCTTTTAGTAGATGGCAAGGCCGCAACATTTTAGCAAAGTACAGGTCGCAAAAAGTCGTTTTTTAAAGACAACTTGATGCGGCCCATTCATAAAAAATGAACCATAAAAAAAGCCCGGTGAAATCACCGGGCTTTTTCATATGAAATTGCGCCGCTTAAAACTAAACTAATGCAGTTTTTAATTTACCAAGTGCATTTTTTTCAAGCTGACGTACACGTTCAGCGGAAATACCATACTTACCTGCAAGATCTTGCAATGTCGCCTTGTTATCGTCTAACCAACGTGTTTTAACAATATCTTGGCTACGTTCATCAAGTGCGACTAAAGCATTAGCTAAACGTTTATTAGCATGTGCTTCATAGTTCTCATCTTCAACCAATGTCGCCAAATCAGAACCTTTATCTTCTAAGTATTGTGCAGGAGAAAAGCTACCAATAGCACTGCCAGAATCGTCATCATCTGAACTTAATTCAAACGCTTGATCCTGATTACTCATACGAGATTCCATTTCCAATACGTCTTTTTCCGAAACACCAAGTGTTTCAGCAACGTTATTGATCTCGTCTTGACTAAACCAGCCTAGACGCTTCTTGTTTTTGCGTAAGTTAAAAAACAATTTGCGTTGTGCTTTAGTTGTTGCAACTTTAACAATTCGCCAGTTCTTTAAAACAAATTCGTGAATTTCTGCTTTGATCCAGTGCACAGCAAAAGATACCAAACGTACACCTACTTCAGGGTTAAAGCGTTTTACCGCCTTCATCAAGCCAACATTACCTTCTTGAATTAAGTCTGCTTGCGGTAAACCGTAACCAGCGTAGCCTTTAGCGACGTGGATAACGAAACGCAAGTGCGACATAATCAGTTCTTGTGCCGCTTGTAGGTCATTGTCTTGGTGTAAACGAGTTGCCAATTCTTGCTCGCGTTCCGCGCTGAGCATTGGAATGCTATATGCAGATTGTACATAGGCTTCAATGCTTCCACTTTGTGGAACCGTTAACGCCATTGTTTGCATCGTATTACTCATTTTGATCCTCGTTTATAAGATTACTCGCGATAATAACACGCGATTTTCCCTTTTGCTACGTCGATTTTTCATGTATCTCAATAGACCTTGGGTCATATAAAATAATTTCAAGTAAAATCAATTAATAGCCTTAATTTGTAACATTTATTGAATAAATCGTTAGGTTTTTGCCGCTAAAATTGTGTAAACTGAAATTCGCATAGTTATTAATCGATAAGAGCATTTGAAGAGGTAGCTTTTTTTGTATTCTTATGTAGCACGACAACCTATCTTAGATATTAACCAAGAGTTAGTTGCTTACGAGTTACTGTTTCGTGACGGTGAAAGTAATCACTTTCCGAATATTTGCCCCGATCAAGCAACATCTAACATTCTCACCAATAACCATCTAAGTATGGGTGTTGAAAAAGTTACTGGCGATCTTCCAGCGTTTATTAACTTTCATGCAGATACTCTCATTCGAAACTTTCCAAGCTTTCTCGATCCAAACAAAGTGGTCATCGAAATTCTAGAAGATGTGCCAATTAGTGATGAATTATTGGCGGCGTGTCGTGAACTTAAGAATAAAGGTTATAAATTTGCCTTAGATGATCATGACTTTGATCCTAAATGGGATGTTTTTTTCCCTTTAGTCGACATTATTAAAGTCGATATACTTAGTACCAATATGTTAACGATCAGTCGTTACATCAGGCGCTTAGAAGCCTTTAATCTGACATTATTAGCTGAGAAAGTTGAAACTGCTGAGCAATTTGCTCAGTTAAAGTTACTCGGTTTTACTCAATTTCAGGGCTATTTTTTCGCTCGACCAGAAATGATCAAGCAAAAGAAAGTTACGACATCAAAGCAAAGTATCTTGTCTCTAATAGAACAAGCAAACCAAGCAGGTTTAGACTTTGATAAAATCAGTGATATTTTCAGCTCAGATCCTGGTCTTACTTATAAATTATTGCGCTTTATCAACAGCCCTACTTATGGTCGTAGCCAGGAAATTACATCGTTAAAGCACGCGCTCATTTATATTGGCGAAGTCGAGCTGAAAAAATTTATAGCTTTGCTCGCCTTATCTGATTTAAGCGATTCACAACCTAGTGAAATCATGCGTGTATCATTGGTAAGAGCAAAGTTTTGTGAACAAATATCGAACTTTAAAAAAGACGAAGAAAACCCACCTAAAGCTTTCTTAACGGGTATGTTATCGATGATAGATGGCATTCTGAATTACGAGCTTAATTCGGTACTTGATATTTTGCCTATTCATCCTGAAATTAAAGCAGCTTTGCTTGGTGAAAAGAATACGTTAACAGGTTACTTAATGTTGGCAAGAAAGTCAGAACAAGGCTTATGGCAAGAAGCAGAAAAAATAGTTCAAGCACTCAATGTGTCGCTTGAACAATATTATCAAGCCCATGCAAAAGCAATTGAATGGGCAGATGACATGATGCTTACTCAGCAGACGGTTCAATAGCCTTTATGTGTCTTCTCACTGAGATATAACTACCTAGCAAACCTAAACTGATTGCAAATAGCAGCAATAAGCCGACTTCATTGCCTGACAATGCATCCAACTCAAAGCGCTGTTGATAAACTTCGGTTAATTTCGCTATGGCGCTCGATAGATAATTAACGAGCAGCCATATAAGCACGGTTGCTAATAAACCACCAAAGATTCCGTACCACATACCCGAATATAAAAATGGCCGTTGGATAAAGCTATCAGTAGCGCCAACAAGCTTCATCACAGCAATAGTTTGACGTTGATTTAAAATTTGCAACCGAATGGTATTGCCGATAATTAGGACAACCGAGGTACACAGAAGCAACGCAACCGACATAACAATATCTTCAATCAAATGAGCTATCGCTTCTAAGCGGGTTAACCACTCTAAATCGAGTTGGCCAATATCCACTTCTCGTTCTTTTTGTAGCTTGGCTAACAATTCTTGAGCAGCTTGAGACTGACTATGACGTTGAGTAGGGGTAACTAAAAGCGTTGCTGGCAATGGGTTTTTATCTAAATAGCCAAGCGCATCACCAAAACCAGAGGATTGGCTAAATTCTCGTAACGCCTGCTTAGGCGAAATAAAAACGACATTATCAACCTCAGGATAAAGACTAACACGTTGGACAAGTGCCTGAGCGGCTTTATCCGACGTTGAAAGTTTCAAATAGAGGGTAATTTGCGATGCGCTATTCCACTGGTGAGAAATAGCCTGAGCATTCTTAACAAAGACGTGTAATGTTGCAGGCAACGTTAAACTTATACCTAGCACAACAATAGTCATTACTGTCGTGAAAGGTGTGCGCCATAAATCCCCCAAACTGCCAATAGCTTGTTGTAAATGACGAACAGGCAGTGCCAGTAATTTCTGTATAAGGGTTGGACGATGCGCTAAAGCAGAATGAGAATTAGCCATGGTCGCCTCCAAGGTTTAAACCTTCAACAACGCCGTCATTAATCATATTGCCTTGCTTTAATGTTAAGGTGCGGTATTTCATGCGAGCAATCAGGCCTAAATCATGAGTCGCGATTAAAACAGAAACACCAACTGCGTTAAAGTCTTCAAATAATTGAATGATTTCTAAGGATAATTTTGGATCAAGGTTACCTGTTGGCTCATCAGCCAGAATGATAGGAGGCTTATTAACAATTGCCCGAGCAATACCAACGCGCTGCTGTTCACCGCCCGAGAGCATGTATGGAAAGCAACGAACTTTATCAAGTAAATGGACTTTTTCTAGTGCGGTTTCAACACGCTTTTTAATTTCTTTAGCGCTAAAACCTTCAATCACCAGAGGTAAGGCTACATTATCAAAAACCGTGCGATCCATGAGCAAGTTATGGTTTTGGAAAATCATACCAATTCCACGCCTAACGTAGGGAATATCTTGGTATTTAATATTGGCAAGCTCAGTACCATTAATATTAATACTGCCGCTACTTGGCTTTTCCATCATGGAAATTAACTTTAATAACGTACTTTTACCCGCCCCAGAATGACCGGTTAAAAAGGCCATTTCACCAGAGCCGACTTTAAAACTGACTTGCTTTAAAGCGAGAAACCCACCAGGGTAGGTTTTACTTACATTATTAAATTCAATCATTTGGCTACTTTTTATAAATTTTTATTATCTTAGCGCCTTTACCTTGATGCTGACAACTACCTATTTTTACGTGTCATCTTGTTCAAACAAGGCATCAATAAAATCTTCAGCAACGAACGGGCGTAAGTCATCAATACCTTCACCAACACCTAAGTAACGAATCGGAATTTGATACTTATCTGCTATCGCGAAAATAACACCACCCTTTGCAGTACCATCTAACTTAGATAATGTTATGCCCGATAAATCAACGGCTTCTTTAAACAATTGCGCCTGACTTAACGCATTTTGCCCCGTACCTGCATCTAAGGTTAGCATAACTTCATGTGGCGCATTTCCATCAATTTTTTTCATGACGCGAACAACCTTTTTCAGCTCTTCCATCAAGTGGCCTTTGTTTTGTAATCGACCCGCTGTATCAGCAATTAACACATCAACATTTCGCGCTTTGGCTGCGCTTAGCGCATCAAAAATAACTGACGCACTGTCCGCACCGGTATGTTGTGCGATAACTGGGATATCGTTACGATCGCCCCATACTTGCAATTGTTCGACGGCAGCAGCACGGAATGTATCACCAGCAGCTAGCATGACAGACTTACCTTGCGCTTGATATTGCTTAGCCAATTTACCAATGGTTGTCGTTTTACCGACACCATTAACGCCAACCATTAAGATAACAAAAGGGCCGTCTGCGTTTTCAATAGATAACGGCTGATCAACAGGTGCAATAGTATTTTGCAGTTCTTGTTTCAGCAGTTCATATAACGCTTCAGCATCTTTTAGATCTTTTCTGCTCGCTGTTTCAGTTAGCGAGTCTATGATACGTGTCGTTGTTTCAACACCTACATCGGCGAGTAATAGATGCTCTTCTAGCTCTTCAAAGAGTTCGTCATCAATTTTTTTGCCACGGAATAAATCAAATAATCCACCACCAAGGCTTTGGCGTGTTTTGGTTAAGCCTGATTTAAGACGCGCAAAAAAGCCTTGTTTCTTTTTTGGCTCTGGCTCTGGCTCTGGCTCTGGCTCTGGCTCTGGCTCTGGCTCTGGCTCTGGCTCTGGCTCTGGCTCTGGCTCTGGCTCTGGCTCTGGCTCTGGCTCTGGCTCTGGCTCTGGCTCTGGCTCTGCAGGAGCTTGCTCAAGACTGACTGTCGTTTCAACACTTTCGGGTGTTTCAGTTTGGCCATCTTCGGTCGTTACTTGATTGCCATCGGCAACGTGTTCACTTTCCTGTACTTTAGCTTCTTCAGCTTCATCTTTACTGCCTAATCCTAACCAGGAAAATAAACCTTTCTTTTTGCTCATAACGCTTTATTTCAATACTTTAAGTAAATAGGGCAGTTTGCTAATAGCTTTTTAGTAACAAACAGCGATAAAATTGGCGATATATTACCACCTTAATGCACTAGACAAAACAGCATATATACCGATATGGCAAAACATCCATCAGCGAAAAAACAGTCAACTGGCGCAATTAGAATTATTGCCGGTAAACATAGAGGCCGTAAATTACCTGTACTCAATGCGCAAGGCTTACGCCCAACAACAGATCGCGTTAAAGAAACCGTCTTCAATTGGTTGATGCCTTATACAGGGCAAAGCCTATGTTTAGATTGTTTTGCTGGTGCCGGCTCTCTCGGTTTTGAAGCACTTTCAAGAGGTGCCAACCAAGTCATTATGTGTGAGCTTGATAAAAGTGCTGCAAAACAACTTAAAAGCAATGCTCTATTATTAAATGCGGATAATGTATCGGTAATCCAAGGGAATGCGCTAAATTATTTAACCAATAAACCAACAGCAATGGATATCATTTTTATTGACCCTCCATTTAGAGAAGGCCTAGCGGATAAAGCGATTAAATTGATTGATAACGGTTGGTTGAAAGACGACGGCTTAGTGTATGTTGAAGTGGAATCAGAACTTTCAATGACTGCTATTCCTGCACATTGGCAACTTCTCAAAGAGAAAGTTGCCGGTCAAGTAGCCTATCGCCTCTATCAAAATACCCAATAGTCGAACCTAGTGTTAAATTTCAATACCTAAGTTAGACATGCCTTCTTCTAAAACCAATGCTTTGGCTTTTTGACAAGTTTCTTTAGTTTCAGGCGCCTGATTTATAAAATCAAACAACTGCGCTTGTGTATCTTGTTCCCATTGCATTAAAGGGTGTTGCGCTATTGCTTCATCTAACGCTTGCTCAGTCAACTCACCTTGCTCAGAGAGCTCTAGTTCACAATAGAAATTAACAGAGTTAAGAGATAATTGTGCAACGCTTTCGAAGTTTTCTAGCTCTTTATCCTGCATACCTTGCAGTAAAGAAAGCATTGCCATGGTAACGTCGATTGCAGGAAAAACACCAAAGCTATCAAATTGTTCGGGATCGGGAATTAGCGGTTCTAACTTCGCTAACTGTGCATTGTAGTTGATTTTGCACGACTGCTTTTTATCTAACCATTGCCACACTAGGTTGAGCTGATTTCTCAATAATTTTGGTTCGCCAAACTCAGTGACTTCATGAAACATGACTAAATTAGGCAACATACGTTCAAGCAACGCTGCACTATAGGCGATTTGTTGCCAATGGCTAAAACGGGAGATATCTATCGTCACGACTTTTCTCTAATCAACTTAATTGGTCGTATTATACCTAGTTAGAGGTTTGCTTGGCCAATTGCTTTTGAGCGTATTCAAATCGTAAACGATATTCTTGCAGTTTCTCTTCAAGCTCAGTTGTTGAGGTCGACAGCTTTTCAGACAATTCAAAATTTTCATCGCGCAGGTATTTAATCGTTTCACGCGCTTTTTCGTAGTCTGCTTCTTCTTTTTCTCTGCGTGCTATCGCTTTTTCTTTTTGTACTTTACCGTCTTCGATAAGCTGCTCATATTCGCGTTGTAGCGCTTGATTTTGTTCCACTAAGAATTCATTGTCACTTAACAGCTGCGTATTCTTTTGCTCACTTTCTTCATGAGCCTTAACAAGTTCAGACAACTGTTTGTTCAGTTTTTCTGTAAGCGTATGACTTTCTGCTAATGCATCTTTTTTTGTGTTCAAGTCACCTGCTAATAGCGATATTTTTTGCTCGTTTTCTAAGGCAATATTGTCTTTTTGTTGAATATCTTGCGTGAGCTTTCCAATGGATTTCTGATCATCACAGGCTTGCTGCTGAAGTGCATTGAGAGCCAGATCTTTTTCTTTTATCAGCAATAGCGAATCAGTTAATTGTTGTTGAGCACCTTCATGTTGCCCATTAGCTGTAGCTAAACTTTCCGATAATACCTGCTTATCAACTCGCAATTGTTCTGCAACAGATTGCTGCTCGGCAATATCCGTTTGTAATGCAACAATGGCTTGCTCTTTTTGTTCATTATATTGCGATAGTTCGCTAATAGTTTGTTGTTGCTTGTTTTGTTTTTCTTGATGCGCCTCAATGGCAGCTTGGTACTCAGCAACACTATGTTGCTCGTTCGATAGTTGTTCAGCTTGATCTTCAAGCTGCATTGTTAATGCTTGATTATCTTGTGCTAACTGAGCAAGGTTTGCCTGTTCATTTGTTAAATTAGTTTGTAGCGTTTCTAACGCCTGCTCTTTGCGCTCTAGCGTGGTTCTGAGCTCATTTATACAATCTTCTGCAGATTGTTGACTCGTTTGGTTTTGTTCAAGCTGTTGATTAAATTCTATTTGTTGTTGTGCTAGCGCTTGCTCTGCCAGGCTTAACTCATTTTGCAGGCTAGCTTCTGTTTGCTGTAATTTTGCCACTTGTTTTTCAAGTTGCTGATGAACAGCTTGCTGATCATTTAAGTGTTGCTTTTCACTCAGCTGCAATTGGCTTGTTAGGTTGGTTAACTCTTCCTGTAAACTCAATTCAGCTTGTTCACGCTGAGATAAATCGTGCGCGGCGGATTTTTGAAACTCATCAAACTCAGTACTGAGCTGCATATGCGCTTTTTGACTTTGCTTTAATGCGTCGTTTAGTTCATTGATTTGATGATTGAGCTGTTCGGTGGCTTGCTGAAGCGTTTGACTGTCTTGTGAGGCTTGTTGTTCACTTGCTTCTTTGCCTGCGACTTGAGACTTTAATTCAACATTCTCGTTATTTAGTGCAGTGACTTGCTCTTCTTTGAGATCGATACGCTCGTTGAGTTTTTCGATCTGCTGATAAGCATTCGCAAGCCCTTTTTCAACCTTGATATATTCAGGCTGTTGGTTAATTTCAATGGGGTCAGCATTTTCCTGTGCTTGCGCGAGCAAAACATTGAATCTTTCTTCAAGTTTGAGATATATCTCGCCCGTTAAGTTTTGCAATTCTTCTTCGACGGCGTGCATTAATTTATTATTATCAGCCATATCATCCTCTAACAGCCCACTACCAATCATGCTTATTTACCCTAGCACATCAATGATGAGGTGTTAATTTTTAATCAATATTTAACCAACAACACCTCTTTACGCGTTTTTAGGGCAAAAAAAAGCCTAGCTTTAGCTAGGCTTTTCCAATGATATCGCTGTAATTATGCGTTAGCTACTTGTTGCTCTTCAGCCTCTGCTGGAGCAATGCGTAATGAAACAACTTTTTTACCGTCAGTTTCGTTGCGTAGTTTAGCTAAACGATTAATTTGACCAAACGATAATAACATTGCGTGAATTGGCACGAAAATACCACGCTTAGTGAAGTCTACAATTTTCTCGTCTGAAAGCGCTTGAAGTTTCTCTTCGTTGATACCGTATAAACCTACTAGCTTTTTCTTTTCACCATTAGCGAAATCAATGTTTAACTGAAGCTCAACAAGTAAGTCGTTATCTTCTAATTCTTTTACGAATTTCTCAGTTAATACTTCACTGTTATAAAGGTTACCGAGTGCTTCTTGGATGTTCTTAAATAACTCTGACTCTTCACCCTTTTCATCGAATAGTGGGATTTCTTTATCTTCACCAACGTATTCGCTGTCTAAATCAACACATGTCGTTAATGTTTTTTCTTTTTCAGGATCTAAACCTAAGCTAAATGGTGCTAATGCAATTGCTTGTGGCATAAATAAAGAATCTAAGATGCCATCTTTGTAGAATAAGTTCTCACCTGCTTCTAGACCCGTCATTAATACTGGACGGAATCGCTCGTTATCTTTAATTAAAAAAATTGGGAAGCTTGTTGCTAACTGTGGAAATTCGCGCGCATGTGTTGCAATGATGTGCTGACCTGAAATATCTGGTAAGCCACGTTGTGCTGCAACTTTTAAATTCTGGTGTAATTCTTTTTTTACTGGGGCAAAGTTAGCCATAATTCTTCTCTTCTTTGATATGTTTGCCTGTACAAGAGGCTTATAATAATTTCTTAATAGTTGTTATGGAGACGGGGTAATGCGGTTTCAATAGCTAGACTGCATTTTTTTATTCCGCGACTGCATTGTTGTCTTCATTCTTCAAAAAAAGGCTGGCAAGTCAAGCTTAGTCAGCGTAAATTTCTCAGATAAACGATTTAATAGGATAAATTTTGTTCGCTTTACTGTTTGTTTCACTACTTTGGGCATTTTCTTTTGGCATCATCAAAGGCGAATTAACGGATTTACCACCTACTTTAGTTGCACATTTACGCTTATTGATAAGCTTTATTGTTTTCTTACCTGTTGCTTTATGGTTAAGAAAAACATCAATATCTTTCAAACTCATTGGGCTAGGTGTTATTCAATTTGGTGTGATGTACATCGCCTATATTTTTTCTTATCAATACTTACCTGGTTATTTAGTGGCCGTATTAACCATTTTTACACCACTTTACGTCATGATCTTTGACGCGATGATAAAGAAGCGATTTAACGGGCAGTGGTTCTTACCTATAATTTTGTCGATCCTTGGTGCTGGAATTTTGGTTTACCAAGAGAATAATGCACAACAATGGCTAATTGGCTTTTTAATTTTACAAGTTGCTAATTTAGCTTTTGCCTTCGGTCAAATTTATTACAAGCATGATGATAACGGTCAAGCCTCACTCGCTTTGCACTCAAGCAACATGGCGAATATGTATTTTGGTGCTGCCTTATTTTCAGGCATTATGATGTTTTGGCAAACAGGTGAAAGCCTTACGGATATAAAGATCACCTCTCGACAATTTTATTTTGTTCTTTATTTAGGGGCGATTGCCTCAGGTTTAGGTTTTTTCTTATGGAATTGGGGCGCTAAACACGTATCAGCTGCTTCACTAGCAATTATGAATAATGGATACGTACCGTTAGCTATTATTTTGTCTTTTACGCTGTTTGGAGAACGTCCTGATTTTGCTAAGCTACTCTTAGGAACCACACTTATTGTTGTCAGCCTGTTATGGGCTCACAAACAACAGGCAAAATAACGTTATGTTAAAATGGTGCACACTATTATTTTTGATATTAATCAATGATTATGCCTTTGCCATGCCCGACATTCGCGTTGAGCATGGTAAAAGTTTAGAAGGGTATGCTCGCCTAAGAATAATCAATAGTACAACACGTCCATTAGCCTGTTATGTCGCTATTGATGGCTATAAAAAGCGCTTTGTATTGGACGCATTAAAGCCGTCTCTTTGGTATAAAGCAACCAATATGGCATACAATTACAAGCACTTTAGTACGTGGTGCGATTATTTAGAGTTCCATCCTAGTTATCAGCGATATCGCGAAAACTAACTTGCACTGCAACAACAAAGAAACATTCCAGAAACAAATTTCACGGGTTTGGTTACCGACATCATAGCGCCTTTTCTGTAGACTATTTTTTCAACGACTTGCATAACAACTATTCACTTCAGAGTCTTGGGGGTCACTTGATGAAACTATCGACATTGTTTTCACTTACCTTTATTTGCTGTGCTTCATTGATGGGCACAGTGATATATGCGTTTAGTCATTACTCTTCCAGTGTTACGTCCCTTGAAAACTTAAAGAACAAACAATATGCTGCCGACTATTTAGTAGAACAACTTAAAGAGAACCGCTTTTTATTAGCAACCTATGCAAGACGTTTTGTTTCCCAGAACGACGGCTATGCTTTACAGCAGTACGTACAATTATTAGATGAATCACGCGGTGATAAAGCTCGTAGCCTGGAAACATTAGTCCCTTATTTCCCACAATCTAGCCAGCATAAGGCGCGCAAATATGTTGGCCATTACATTTCGGATTTTGAACTACTAAAACGACAAGAGTTCACGCAACATGAACTCTCTTTACTTGCTGAAGTGATAGTGCTTTCAGAAAATATTATTCGCACTGAACAAAACGCAATCAAACAAAAAAAGCAAGGTTCACAAGCCCAGCAAGAAGCGCAAAGCACGCTAATTTCTCAGCACTATCTAGATTCTTTAACAGCCTTTAACAGCTTCTTAGATGGCTACCAGTCGTTTTTTGAAAACCGCATTAATCAGCACTATAGAAAAATCAAATCAGATATCAATGAGCTTTTTCTGATTGTAATAACCATGCTCAGTATTAACATCTTAGCGATGGTATTTATCACTGTTGTTTTCAGAAGTAGACTCGCTAAACCGCTAGAAAAACTCAATATTGAAACAAAAAAATACCTACAAGATGTTGAGTACTTTACCGAATTAAAAACCCAACCAACGGTCTATGAAATCGAGCAACTAACACACAGTATTAACGAAATATTCCAAGAGATTAGTGTCCATATTGAATTGCTAGAAGACGAAACTATTCAACGGGAAAAGCTTCAAATAAAAGCAGAGCAGTCAAACTTAGCCAAAAGCCAATTTATTGCCAACACACATCACGAAGTGCGTACGCCTTTAAACGCGATAATTGGCTTTAATAATCTATTGCAATCAACACGTTTAGAAAAGGTTCAGCAACAATACGTACAAAACGCGCAAGACGCTGCAAAAGTGCTGTTGAGCTTATTTGATGATATCTCCGATCTATCAAATATCGATGGCGGTCACCTGTCTTTAAACATACAACCATGCAATATCGAAAACGTTGCTCAATACTTAAATGCATTGATGGCTGAACAATGCCAAAGCAAGTACTTGAGCTTGTTAATCAAAATAGATGATGACTGTCCTGTCTATTTTTCAACTGACGAAGTGCGCCTCAAGCAGATTTTAACCAATCTTGCTAACAATGCCATTAAATATACCCATCAAGGCAGTATCATCTTATCGATTCATGCTGACCACTCTACTCAAAAAATACGTTTTGATATTCAAGATACTGGGATTGGAATAGCACAGGATCAGATTGAAAAAATTCTTCATCCGTTTGAGCAAGCAGATAGCTCAAGTAAACGCCAATATGGTGGTATAGGGCTTGGCTTGACCATCACTCAAAAGCTTTGTCAGTTGCTGTCAGGGAAGTTAACCATTAATGCCAAGCTTAATCACGGCTCTACATTTTCTGTGCATTTACCAATGAAGATGCAATCGTCGAAAACGCTGCAAGACTTCGCGATTAAAGACGTTAAAGATATCAGCATTCTAGGCTCCGCTTCTGATATGGCAGCACAACTTTGCCATGTACTAAAGCTGATAAAAGCTCCCCGCTATAGTATTTATCACTCTTTTGAAGAGCTTTACAGTGCAACAACCATTAATGCTTCGATATTATTTATTGAACAAGTTTTTGTTAATCGCTTAACGAAAAGTCAATTTGAAAAATTAGGTGAGCACTTTTTACAAGTGTGCATTATTCATCAACAATTTCAGCCATTATCAACGGTGCCATATACACTAGACAACGTTCATTCTATTGCTTCTCCATTTTTACCAAGTCAGGTTTCTCGTGTGTTGTTACTTGCCAACACGCCAACTCAGCAAGACGAAAGCCCAGCACCGTGGGAGTCAATTGATTTATCAGGCTTACAAGTATTGCTTGTTGAAGATGCACCGATGAACCAACTGGTTGCACAGAAAACCCTCGAGAACTTCAAGGTAAATGTTGATATAGCTGAAAACGGTGAGGTTGCTGTAAAACAGCTAAAAACTAAATCTTACGATCTAATTTTGATGGATCTACATATGCCGGTAATGGATGGTTTTGAAGCGACAGTGGCGATTAAGCAATGTAACACTACAGACAATATTCCCGTTGTTGGATTAACCGCCGATGTGCAAGAGGTTACTAGGCAAAAATGCCTAGCTATTGGCATGGAAGATGTGATTACTAAGCCCTTCGATCCAGTACAATTGGCAAAACGATTAGCCACGATAAAGCGCTCTCATCCCTTTAAAATAAAGCAATTTAACTAACCTGCATCATTTAGCGCCATTGAGTTAAAAACGACCATTAAGGTCGCTTTTAAATAGGGATAAACGTCTTATTTACGTAGTTCTCTTCTCAGTATTTTACCTACAGTCGATTTTGGTAATTCGTCTAAAACGACAACCTTTTTCGGTATTTTATATGCGGTTAGATGATCTCGACAGTGAGCAATTACCTGTTCTGATGGTAATTCATCGGCCACCGTAATATATGCGCAAACCTTTTCACCTGACTTTTCATCTTGCTCACCAACAACTGCAGCCTCTAAAATTTTCGGATGCTTAGTTAAGACATCTTCAACTTCATTCGGATAAACATTGAAGCCTGAGACAATAATCATGTCTTTTAAGCGATCAACGATTTTAATTTCACCCGTTGGTAAACGCACCCCAACATCACCTGTTTTGAAAAAGCCGTCATTCATCACTTTGGCCGTTTCCTCAGGCATGTTCCAATAACCACTCATCACTTGTGGTCCACGGGCTACAATTTCACCTTCTTCTACTTGGTTATTGTTTTCATCCCACAATTGAATTTCAGTATCGATTAAAGGCTGACCCACAGTACCCAGTATTTCGTGATCCGGCGTGTTTAAACACAATACTGGCGAGGTCTCAGATAAACCATAACCTTCGGTAATAGAACACCCTGTAACAGTGCGCCAAACATCAACCGCTGATGACGTTAAAGCAGTGCCGCCAGACACAGTAAACTTAAATTTAGAGAAATCTAATGATTTAAATTTTTCATGATGCGCTAAACCGACAAATAGCGTGTTGATGCCAGAGAACGCTGTAAATTTAAATGGCGCTATAGCGTCAACAAAACCGTCAATATCGCGAGGATTCGGAATCAGCACATTTAGATTACCATTTGAGAACATCATCATCATGTTCACCGTAAAGGCGTAAATATGATAAAGCGGTAGAGGGCAAATGAAGACCTCTTCACCGTCAATGAGTTTTACTTTTAGACGCTCATGAACTTGCAATGCGTTAGATAAAATATTGCCATGGCTTAAACAGGCGCCTTTGGATACACCAGTAGTACCACCGGTATATTGCAATACACAATTGTCATCTAACGATACCAAAGAGCGTTCTGCCAAATCTTGATTTGCAAACTCCTTCAGAATTTGATTCAAGCTCATACAACCATCAGGCGCGTCTGCTAAATCATTAGTTAGCAAGTCTGGCGCTGATGTCGCAATCACTAAGTCAATATCCGTTTGCGCTTTAATTGCATCAAATTTCGGTAATAAGTCTTGTAGAATGATCAATGCTTTAGCACCAGAGTCTTTAAACTGATGTTGCATTTCAGGGGGCGTATAAAGAGGGTTGGTATTTACAATCACTAAACCGGCTCTAAACGCTGCGTACGCTGCTATCGGGTATTGAATCAAATTAGGCAATTGAATGGCAATACGATCGCCTGGTTGCAGCTCAGGGTGTTGCTGTAAAAAACACGCCAAAGCACGCGATTTTTCTTCAATCTCGCCAAAAGTTAATGTTTGTCCTAAACAAGCATATGCTGGTTTTTCTGAATACGTTTGTAATGTCGATTCAACGAAATCGGCAATACTTTTATGTTGTAATGAATTTGCAGTTGTCATTATATTTTCCTGCATTTTTATCGAATAAAGAGTTTATATACTAGGTTGTGCAATGATTTACCGTAAGGCGGGAAAAGTAGACTAGTTAAACTAATTTTGCCTCGACTTAAAATTGCTTTTGCATGAGAAAAAGTTTTGAAGCCTTCGACTCCATGATAATTCCCCATACCCGAATGACCCACGCCGCCAAACGGCAAATCTTCTACGGCGACATGAAATGCTGCTTCATTAATACAAACACCACCAGAGTGTGTATTGGCTAAAATATGACGCTGTATTTGCTTATCAAAACTATAAATATACAAGGCTAATGGGCGCTCATGACGCTGTATATAAGCGATTGCATCATCTACTGTCTCGTATTCAATGATAGGTAATAGCGGTCCGAAAATTTCTTGTTGCATTACCGTCATTTCTTCGGTGACATTTTCAATGGCCGTTAACGGAAGTTGGCGTGTTTTATCGCAATGAGGGTTTTGACCCAGCGCTGTAATTTTCGCACCTTTTTCTTTTGCATCTTGCAATAAACCCATAAGGCGATTGTATTGCCCATCATTTACAACACTCGTATAGTCATTATTGTTATCAACCGTAGGAAACATTTGATTAAATAGGGCTCGAAGCTCTTCAACCACTTCACCACTTTTCCCACGCGGTACAAAAATGTAGTCTGGCGCTACACAGGTTTGCCCTGAATTTAGCGTTTTACCTAACATTAATCGTGCAATGGCGGTTTTAATTGACATATCTGGTGCAATAATCGCTGGTGATTTACCGCCAAGCTCAAGTGTAACTGGCGTTAAGTTTTCACTTGCTGCGCGCATGACCAATTTGCCAACATTTGTTGAACCGGTAAAAAAGAGATGATCAAAATTTAACGACGAGAATTTAGCAGCAACACTGGCGTCACCATCAATAATGGCCACCTTGTCTTCATTGAAGTATTTTGCACATAGTTGCGATAATACCTGCGTTGTTTTCGGCGTAAACTCTGACATTTTTATCATAGCGCGGTTACCTGCAGCTAATGCTGTAGTAAGCGGGCCAAGTGCCAAAAACAAAGGATAGTTCCAGGGCACCATAATACCGATGGTACCTAAGGGCTGATATTCAACTCGAGCACTTGCTGGTTGAAATAGAATACCAACATGGCGACGTTGAGGTTTCATCCATTTTTTTAATTTTTTCTTAGCGTAATGAATACCCGCAACCGTTGTTAAGATGTCACCAATTTTAGAGTCATCAGCAGAGCGGTTGCCAAAATCCTCTTTCATTGCGTCGATCAATGCACTTTGGTTGTCTAAAACCATATTTTTAAGCGTATTCAGATCTGAAATTCTCTCTTCATACGATAAAAATGGCTGTGCATTAAAGGCGACTTTTTGTTGATCTAATAAGTAGTCTAACCTTTGTAAGTCTTGATTGTTTTCCATAAATTTCCCCATACTTGCCCTCTTGTGGGCGTATTGTGTGTAGGTTCGCTAACAATTACGCTTACTTTGACACAACATTTCTTAGAATTATTGATTAATTACTGCATTATAAAAATGATTAACTCCGCCAAAAGCTAATCATCAAATCCATATCTTAGTTTGTTTATTGAGCAGCCTTAAATACAGAGCGTTGTTGTTTGCGATAAACACCTGGCGTAACACCCGTCCAACGTTTAAAAGCGCGATTAAAATTCCCGATATTTGAGAACCCTACTAAATAACCTATCTCATTAAACGAGAGGTGGCTTTGTAAAATATACTCTAAAGCTAGCTTTCGGCGGGTATGCTCTAAAATGTCTCGAAAACAGGTATTTTTCTCGTGGAGGCGTCGCTGCAAGTTCCTTAGGCTCATCCCTAAATGAGAAGCGATCTCTGATTGAGAAGGGGTTCCTAATGGCAACATTTCATAAATACGATTACGAACCAACTGTTCTACATCTGTTCTATCTAGTCTAGAAAGGTATTCATCGAGTAACTTTTCATGGCTTTGTGTGAGTAATGGGTTACGACCAATAAGTTGTTTTGACAGTGTTTCTTCATCATAAACTAAACTGATTTCATCACTATCAAAGAAAATCTCACATTGAAAATAGTCGTTAAGAAACTGAGTATCATAATTAGGTTTAGGCCAATTAAGGTGAACCGCTAAAGGGCTATAGTCACTTTTTAATGTTTCTCGAGCAAACTGCGTAATAGTACCCAAAAAACTAAAAATACAATCGTGGCTTAATACCGCTCTGCCAGAGTCATCATAAGCGATGACATCCATTAAAAAGTGCATATTCTCACCACGAGTCTCTAACTTTAAGGTACAAGTATTAGAGACCACACGTTTATATCTAGCGATTCGAGAAAATGCATCTAGCAAGGTATCAGAAGACATCATTGCATAGCCTAACGCATGAAACATGCCTGGATGAAATGCTTGGGCAATAGCAATAGAAAAGTCGTGGCGGTTAGCGAAGGTGTTACAAAAGTCCATGATCAATACAGTTTTTTCTGCTGACAGCCTAGATTCCTGATCAACAAAGTCTTCTTGACGTACATCGCACTCTCGCATGACATCAGACAACTCTATATTCCAACTTTCTAGTGCTCTGGTAATTGGGATCATCCAACCACTACCCACAGAAAAATAACTGCTCATAATCTTCATTTTTCTTATAAATATTCCTTGCCACAAACTAACGTGTTTTTTCTAAAATGACAATCTTTTGGCCTGAGCAGCTCGCTATTTACGATCAATAACTCTCTATTTATATTTGTAAGCTAGCCTATTGATAAGACACTTACTTTATTACATATCTGCAATTAAAATAAGCTTATTTATCAAGCTTCTCTTCTTGCAAAAGCTTGTTATAGTTAAGCTATTACTTAGTGGTTTAGTTTGCGGTGAGACAAATCAATTACATGACAAGCTCAAAAACAGCAAAGTACCGTTCTTTACTTGCAAAGATTGTTATTGTTAGCATCGGCCTATTGCTAACAAGTTGCGCTTTACTAAAAGCAAACGAAACGCTCGAACCATCTCAGTTTTTGAAAAATGTAGGTATTGATACCCAAGAGAACAAGGCAAAGCACTTAGGACAGCCTTGGAAGCATGCATGGGAGTTGCAAAGCGACTACGGAAAATATGAAAACATTCATCTAAAGCCGATTAATTTAGGGTATATCAACCAAGAAGTACGAAAAAAATTTCTAAAAGCCAGTACATTATCCGCTGAAAGTTACGATAATCGTGTTGCAAAGCTTGCTGACTATTTTAACCAATCGCTGCGCGAGTCTCTTGCGCATTTCGACGGCAAACGAAAATTAGCGTTAGTTGATAGCCCACAAGGTCATACCATGATAATCGAGATAGCAATAACTGAAATCGTATTCAATGAACCATCAGCCTACTTAACATCTTTAGCTGTGCCTATTCCAGGGAGCTCTTTGATGGTGGAATCAGTGACAACACCTTATTTAGCCTTTGAAGTCATCATTACTGATTCTGTTGACAACGAAGTTATTGCCACCATCGCAGATCGAGCGTTTCCTACTTACCGTGCGATCGATTTAGATAAGCTGACTGTCGATGAAGGGTTAAAAAAGATCATTGATGTTTGGGTGAAGGAGCTTGTTGAGTCTTCCAATCAAGTTATTACAGAAAAACTACCGCCCCGTGAGTTTTTTAGATTTTTTTAAGAGACAATTTAACCAATCGCGGGCTATTCAAATACCAAATAGCCCGCGGCTTGATTTAAAAATCAAACTGTAAATAAACCGTGTTGTAGTTACTACCGCCTTTGATTCGGCCAAATTGCGAAGCCGACTCAAATATTGCTGATCGATGATGGATACTATAACCAAGCCAAACATCTTTCATGCTACTAGCATTAAACAAGTCACCAAGGTTAATATCTAGCGAAAAATCTAAGTAATTGAGCCACTCACTGCCTTGGTAACCCTTGTCATCCATTTCTGTTTGTTCGATGTAAGTAAGCTCATTAATATAGGAAACACCTTCGGCAAAGCCAATACGTGTTCTAACCGACCAATCAAAGGTGTAGTAGACTTTAATCGCCATCACTGCTTCTTGTAAGCTATCTTGTACATCTGACGACCAATGCCAAACTAAACCTGGCGTCAAATAAATTTGTAAGGGCGCACCAAATAACTCATCGGTTAATGGGTGTCCATAAAACACCGAGGTAAGCTGGTTGTTGTATTCATCTTTAACACGATTAAACCTAAGAATATCGCCAATATTTGATGGCGTTGCCCAACCATGAGCAACGCGAACATACTTAGGAAGCCCCAGGGGTTCTTCATATTTCTTATCAACATTATTAAACAAACCAAAACCAAGGTAAAATTCAGTTTGCCAATCGTCATTAATTGAAGCTGACTCACGCGCGTTACCGCTAAGGTAAGATGCATAGGCGCCTCCAAGTAAATATAAATTATCAAACCAATGATAACGAGCGGCAATGCCTACTTCGGTATCAACACCCGCGCCAATACGTTCATCGCTAAGGTTATAATACAAACTGTTATATTCAGCACTTCGCCAGCTCAACGACAATTCAGGTTGTAGTAGCCAATCGCCATTTTCGTATCGACCACCAACACGGCCAATACTATGAATGGTACCTTCAGGATCGGTCATCAAATCAATGGCAGTAAAGACATTGTCGTTCCATTGATATTTATACTGAAAACCAAAATCAGTGGTGTCTCCGCCAATAGAGTTTTGCAATGAAGACGGAATGTCGATGAAATGGTTTCTAATAATAAAGTTTACTTCGTGCTTAGGTTCATTAATGATATGAAGACCACCTTCTGTACCCTGAAGGAATACATATTCACCGTTATAAAACATCATAGGTAAGAACGAGGTTACGGTTGTATCTTCAACACCAAAATCCACCGAATATGGGATAGATGCATTTCTCACTAGTGCAGCTAAACCCCATTCAGGCCATTCAAATTCAACGTCTTCAATAGGCTTTACTTTAAATTCCTTTTTCACGTTTGCATCTTGATTATCAGTAATATCTTCTGCATGCGCGGTACTCGCCCAAGCCGTGAATATGATCAAAATAATCGTTAGGTATTTCATTTAGATAGCTTCCAGCACAACAAAGTCTTCCCATAAAAATAACACAAGATTAACGATTTAACCTATTTGAAATGGCAAGGGTTGCAATGTTCTACAAAAGCATTACCTAAATAACACCCCATAAAAAAGGCTAAGGGGTTTTATTCCTTAGCCTCGATGCACAACTTGTCTATTTTATGCAACTAGAATTGATAATCGTTCTTTATCATATCAGCTGCTTTTTCGCCGATCATAATTGTTGGTGCATTAGTGTTTCCGCTGATTAAATTAGGCATAATTGACGCATCCACAACACGTAAACCTTCAACACCATAAACTTTCAACTGCTCATCAACCACCGCCATCTCATCATCTTGAGTACCCATTTTACAGGTGCCCACTGGGTGGTATTGAGTGTCTGCACGGTTACGAATTTCATCCTCCATTGTTTTTCTATCACCTAAACCAACAGGGTAAAGCATCTTTTTATTTATAGCCGACAGCGGCTCAGATTCTAAAATTTGTTGCATGCGTTGCGCACCATCAATGAGCACTTCCATATCACGTGGATCATCAAAAAAGTTAGGATCAATCGCTAATGAATCGCTCGGGTTAGCAGACTTTAGCTTTACTTCACCACGCGATTCAGGGCGTAACAAGGTAATATGGCAACTATGGCCATGCCCTAGATTTATTGTACGAGCATGATTATCGACAATACCTGGCACCCAAATGAGCTGAACATCGGCAGCCGGCACATCATCATTCGTTTTATAAAAAGCACCAGATTCAGCAACGGATGTGGTTACCTTGCCTGTGCGTGATTTTTTCCATTTAAGAATTTCTTTAACCAGATGCACACTGCCAGTGAGACTTAGGCCAAACGTATCCTCACTCGCTTCGACTTTAAAGGTTTGAACATAATCGATGTGATCTTGTAAGTTTTGTCCAACACCGGGCATATCTTGAATGACATCAATTTGGTGACTTTGTAAATGCTCTTTAGGGCCTAACCCAGACAACATCATAATTTGTGGCGAACCAAAAGCACCTGCACTTAACAAGACCTCTTTATCTGCAAAAACTTCGTAACCTTGCCCTTTAATGCTGTAACGCACACCGACCGCTCGACCATTGTCGATAATCACTTTTTCAGTTAGTGCGTGAGTGATCACCGTTAAATTAGGACGAGATAAGTTAGGCGTCAAGTAGGCCTTGGCTGCACTCCAACGCTCACCATCTTTGATGGTACGTTGATACATAAAACAACCCTCTTGTTCTGCGCCATTATAGTCGGAAGAGTGAGGGATACCATTTGCTTGACACGCTTGTAAAAACAAATCATTTAGTGGGCTGGCATCGGTTGCATCGGAGACATGCAACGGACCTTCAGTACCATGAAACTCATCAGTTAAACGCTCATTATTTTCTGATTTTTTAAAATAAGGTAAGACATCATCATAACGCCAACCATTATTTCCTAACGCTGCCCATTGATCGTAGTCATAGTGTGCACCACGTACGTATAACATAGCATTAGTAGAAGAGCTGCCTCCTAAGGTTTTACCTCGCGGTTGGTAGCCTTTGCGACCATTGAGACCGGGCTGAGGAACCGTTTCAAAAGCCCAGTTATTAATTTTTGTTGGTAGCATGGCTGCTACCCCCATTGGCGCATGAACAAGCGGGCTTGTGTCAGGGCCACCTGCTTCTAACAAACACACGCTAACATTTGGATTTTCAGTTAGTCGGCCAGCCAATGTGCAGCCTGCAGAGCCCCCACCGACGATAACAAAATCATACCTATCAGACATTATAATTCCTCGACTGTTGCAATTTACCCTTTTAAATAAGGCTTATATTTTTTATTGTTTACTCGGTTATAACCAATTTTTCCTGTTAAGTGTGTTGTATCAAGAACAATTGGCATGGAATGACTATTACTTGGCGCAAATATTTTTTAGCACATTTTCTAGTCATCATTGAATAACAAATGAGCAACATCAAGTGAAACTTCAAACATACGTTTAAAAACACACATCACTTAGCGCAAAAGCAAGCCCACTGTTATTATTTTTTTGTTCGTCGTAAAGACGAAAAAGTGGAATAGTTGAGTATGGAAACAGAGTTAATTAAGGGGTAAAAAGCAAAAAAAGCCAGCAATCGCTGACTTTTTTAATGATTTAATGAGTGTGTTAATTATCTGATTAACAATCATCGGCGTCTTCCATGGCATTAGCAGTCAATAAAGCGTTCAAGTTTATTGATGTTCAACGTCCTAAGCGATGGAGAGAGTATATAACCTTCAAACGTCAAAAATAGACAGTGCGGCACTTATCTTGAGTGAATTATAAATTCAACGACCATATTGTCTATTTTTTAACAGGCGTCTATAAGAAAACATGCCAAAAACTGCACCAGCCAACAAAATATTGGTTGAAGGCTCTGGCACATTAACAGGGCTCAGCCGAGGATCACCACTTAATGTAAGTTGGTCAAAGGCAAAGTCTTCGTCACCAGCATCAAAGTTTTCAAAAACCACCGCTATATCTAAGATCTGACCAACAGCTAAATTATATGAAAACTGTTGAAAGGCATCTGTGATTTCAACGCCATCACCTACACCATCAAAATCTGTATCAACGGCTGGTTGACTATTGGTTCCATCAGCCGACCTTACTGAAAATATTGAGCTAAATCCCCCTTTGTCTATTTGAGCACTGATTTCAAATAGCGTTGATGTATCAATATCTTCTTGACCATCGCTACTATCATCTTCAGCTATAAACCAAGAAAGCATGAGGTTTTGCCAGTTACTAATATCAATATTTTGCCAAGACAAACGCACGCTATCAACGGCATTTGGTAATGCACCGTCGGTATCTTGCACTGCAAAAAAATGACTTCCTTGAACATTTACAAAGTTAATATTTGCAGGCAATTGATTTTGCGCTACCCGTCCAAAATAGTCGTTATTGCTTAAATCCAATAAAGACTCTTGTGTCACTTGATAAGGGTAAATGTTATCTTCAAAGTCTTCTTGAAGGATAATACCTGCGTGAGTTGTCGTATTTAAAAATAGGTAGGCGGCCGCCATGCCACCCAAACTTTTGGCTAGTTTCATATCGTTATTCCTTAACGAGGGTTAAAAATTCCTTTTTAAGAAAAGTAGTAGAAGAAAACTAACCTGTAAAGTAATCGCTTATTGACGCACTTTCCCCGTTTCAATAATTGAGATATTAGTCTCTTTCGTTGCGCCAACAAAGACAAAGCAATGACCTAATTCATCACCCAAAGATAAATTATTAAAGCCTTTTGCTGATTGAACAAACCGACCATTGGCACAGCGCACTTCGACAAAACTTAGTTCGCCATTTATCGGCGTAATAGAAAGGTTTTGTTTTTGTAATCGATGTTGCCATAACGCTCCTGGTGAAATGGTTGAACGCGTATTTATGACGGGTTTCTCTAATGCCTGATTTAATTCAACCATCGATTGAGCAATTGATTTCGTATTAATATTACCCTCGGCGACCAACGTTAACTCTGCCATTGTCATTAAGGCATCGCTATATAGCTTTTTATAAATCTGCCAATCCAGTAAATTTTGCGTCGCTTTGATTGCCAACTCCGCAGGTAAATGCTCTCTTAAATAAAAAGCGTCTAGCATATGATCTCGATATTGAGTCCAATTTTTGGCTTTAAAAAAGTGCTTTGATAACAACCAAGCGGCAAGCGCTTGTTCCGTTAAGTTTTTCGTGTTCGTTTCAACTAAATCGCGCAGTAGCTGTTCGCTATCAGCCAGTTTTCCGCGATTAATATGTTGGTCAGCTTGATTATATTTTTTTTGAAAATAGGTCGTAATGCCCTCATTTGAGTTTTCAGCAAAACTCTTTTTATGACGCATAAAATACTTTTGCAGGTAGCTTGTTGCTTGGCCATTCACCGTAGCAGGTTCAAAGCGCAAGTTTTCTAAATAACTTATCGATGCTGGTATAAATTTATCATTATGTGAATGGGCAATAACCGCAATATGATCGGCACGACCTTGTTCATTGACCATATACGCCATATAAACCCAGCCTTCTAACCGAGAATAACTAGATGTTTCTTTGGTTTGCGTTGAGTTTAGGTTTTCAATTAATTTAGGCGGGATAATTTTATCGCTAGCAGCAACCCCAACACTGACAGTTAGCAGTAAGTAAACACAAAAAACAAATGACTTCATTCCATTGACTCTTTATTAGTAATCCATTGATATTTTCAATAAAAAAACCAAAGATAACAAGCTAAACATAATTGATTTAGCCGTAATAAAGCTGACATCTATTTACGTCAAAATAGGCGTTTTACGAAAGGAAAAGTACGTGAAATCAATTTTATTAACATGTTGGGTTTTAGCCTTTAGCTTTAACAGCTTGGCTGATCCTATCGTTATTGCTCACCGCGGAGCTTCAGGGTATTTGCCTGAGCATACCGTAGCTGCAGCTACATTAGCTCATGCACAAGGTGCTGATTATATTGAACAAGATCTCGTTTTAACCAAAGACTTAGTGCCTGTTGTGTTACATGATATCCACATAGATACAGTGACCAATGTCGCTGACATATATCCAAACAGAATGCGAAAAGATGGGCGCTTTTATGCGTTTGACTTCACATTGGCTGAGCTAAAAACATTGACCGTTAATGAGCGCAAAAATCTCAATGGCAAAGCGGTTTACCCTAATCGCTATCAAGGTAATGCTGATTTTAAAATAGCGACATTTGAAGAACAAATAGAATTAATAAACCAACTCAACCGCCAATTTAACAAACAGGTTGGCTTCTACCCCGAAATAAAGGCGCCAGCATGGCATAAAGCGCAAGGTGCAGATATCAGTGCAATTGTGCTAAACACACTAAGAAAGTATCAACTTGATCATGCTAAAGCAGCGATCTTTCTGCAATGTTTTGACTTTGATGAATTAAAACGTATTCGACAAGAGCTAGGTGCAAAGGTAAAGCTTATACAGCTAATTGGTGAAAATAGTTGGCAAGAATCACCAACAGACTATCAATACTTAAAATCCAAACAAGGCTTAAAGGAAATAGCAAAAGTAGCGCAGGGAATTGGCCCTTGGATACCACAACTTATTGATAAAAACGGTAACACTACGCCATTTGCGTTATTGGCAAAACAATCTAGCCTGATGATCCATCCTTACACCTATCGCCGAGACGATTTGCCTTTTTCTCTAAATAAACATGAGCTTTTAGATTTATTATTCAAGCAAGTCGCCGTTGACGGTTTATTTTCAGATTTTCCTGATGACACACTTAATTATCTAACGAATTAGATAAAAAGATAGAAATCAAATCATACGGCATTGGAAACATCGCTCAATCAATGACAGATACCACAAATGTTGCAAAATACAAAGATAGTAACGCTGAACATGCTTCTTTGTCGGCAGAGAAAGCAGATGCTCAAGCGGCACATAGTCAAAAACTGCTAGCTCAACTAGAACATGTGATGAATGAAATGGAACAAGAGTCCAATCATTCCCAACTTGCCTTAAATAAATTGATAGAAGACAGTAACAATATCAGCCAGGTATCAACTGCTATTATTGAAATAGCTGAACAAACAAAACTTATTGACGCTAAATGCTGCAATTGAAGCTGCACGCGCTGGTGAACATGGCAGAGGTTGTGTTGTTGTCGCTGATGAGGTGAGAAATTTAGCTCAAAGAACGCAAGTACAAACAAACCAAATTCATACTATTATCTCCGCGTTACAACAAGCGACTCAGGAAACACAAAAAAGTATGGAGCTTAGTCAATCTAGAATGAATACGAGTGTTGATGAAGTGAGCACGGTTGGCAGCCCTTTAAAGACGATTAGTGGTGTTATCACAGAAATAAATCAATTAAATGCTCAAATATCCTCAGCAGCAACCCAGCAAGTATCGGCACAAGTAGAAGAAATCGCTAATATTGGAACAGAAACACGCAGTGGTGCTCAGGAAACTGAATTGTCTACAGCGCAGCTAAATGACGTTGTAAGAGCTTTGAAAAAAGGTATTTTGCGACTAAACAAAGCAGGTTAGTTTTCTTCTCGCAAAAGAGACAAACAGCGTTGTGTTTGATTTTTCATGTACTGGCTCATTTTGTGACTTTGCGGGTTCCAACCGACAAGAAAGCGATAGAAGTCAGCCCAACCGAAACAGTATAACGTTCTGATTTCATCTGTAATTTGATTGAAATCAGTTTTAATATCATAGAATTCGAAGGCTTGTTGTAAATAAGTTAAATAGGTTGATAGTACAAATGATTCTTGCGTTTCGAGCTGTTGTTCAGATAAGCAACCCGCAACAAGGTAGGCTAAATCTTTAACTGGCGAGCCATAACCAACATATTGGAAATCAACCGCTGCAATATCATTACCTTGATGATGAAAGCAAAAGTTAGCGAACTTAGCGTCACCATGAATTAAGGTTTTAAAATTTGCCTGATTCAATCGCTTATCAATAGCACTTGCCATCTGTTTTAATTCACCATCGGGCATTGTGTTCCATTCATCTTGTCTTGTCGCTAAATGCCAGTAGCTGCCAGTATCCCAAAGGCCATCTACTTTTGTTTGGGAAAATTTTGCATGGAAATAAGCTAACCATCGCAGTGCCAAGACTAGCGCATTGCCTCGTTGCTCGTCTATACGCACATCGAAGCCTAAGTCATCAAGATCTTCCAAAACAAGTAAGGTGTATTCATCTGTTTGATGGCTTGCGAGTAACTTAGGCACCTTGCAAAAACTATCTGTGGTGTTTGCGACGTTTTGATAAAAACGACTTTCTACGTCGTAAGATATAAGCTTACGACGATGACTGATATCGGTGTTCCAACCTCGAGGGTGGTTAATTTCTGTTGGGGGAGACACCATTTTAACAACATATGATGCACCTAACGCGTTGCTGTAACAGCGAAATATTTGACCATAACCACTCCATAAAGACTGCAGTGATTCGGTAATTTCTACCGTGCGATCTTTTAACAATGATTGTAAAAGTGCTTGAACGCAATCTCTAGTGAGCTCCATGATAATACTCTTACAGCTATATCTTTGTTTATTGCCATCATATCATGAAATAGCGATTCAATGATTTATGTACCAGACGTTAAAACAAGGGCAAAAGTGTCGCTAAAAATTGAAATTAACGCGCACGAAAAATAGTTTTAGGTATGGTTATTTTGATGACTTTTGTGTGTCATCTTCACTATTAATTGATAAAAAGCACTACCTCCACCACCAAACAACAAACTAAGGCACTGATTTTAAAAAACAAAATATTTTGGTTTGTTAATTGCTTTACTTACGCCTAAGGTAAAGCTTGTGATGCCATTCACAGTAAACGGACATCAAAAATATAATAGGGTAATAGAAAATGACTAGCGTAACACTAGAAGACCGACCAATAGAACAAGTAAGAGAAGAAGTAATTGATAAGCTAATTTACAATTACAGTCGTGGTGTCATATCAGCGGAGGCATTTGAGCGCCGCCTTGATGATGCAATGGCTAGTGATGATCACCAAAAAATAGTTGATCTTGCAGCCGACTTACCAATGCAAGCAGACTCTTCTTTTAAACAGCAAAAAGACGAAAGTTTTAGCATTAATTACACCAAAAGCCCTAGTAGTGAATCGTTAAAACTAAAAACAATTTTGAGCAAGAATGAACGAAGCGGTCGTTGGCAGGTTCCTCAAGAAATTAATAGCACGAACATATTAGGCTCAGATGTTTTAGATTTTACGGATGCAGAGTTTAGCTACCAACATGTGACGTTAAATCTAGATTGTATCTTAGGAGAAAGTGTTATTTATGTGCCAGAAGGGGTCAATGTTGTTTGTGAAGCATTCTGCTTTATGGGCAGTATAGAAAATAAAGCGCCATCTATTTCGACACGCCAATCACCAACAATCGTTATTAAAGGAAACATGTGGCTTGGCTCAGTAAAGGTGCAAATCAGACGCACTATCAAAGAGAAATTTGTCAGCTTTGCCAATGAACTAAAAGCGATGTTTGACCCTAAGCTTTAATGTTTATTTTGATATTGATGTACTAATGAAATGGTGTGATCTAGCAATTGCTGATCGCCCATTTTTCCATGGCCCGGTATAACGATGTCGATATTTGGATAACGACGCTGCACCCGCGTTATACTTTGTGCCCATTCATCAATATCAGCATCTGCGGTATTGCCTAATGTTTTCCAATTACCACTTCGTACAAGGCACCCACCAAATAATAATTTTTCCTTAGGAAAATAAACGACTACATTATCTTTAGCATGGCCAGCTCCTGGGTAAAACAATTCAATTCGGCCTTTTAACAATTGATACTCATTTGAAGAAAAAGAGGTTTTGGCTAACGTTTTATTTTCGTTGCGCAATATCGACTGCGTTTTATCAAACACAAGCGTGTTTATACCTTGTTCATTTAAATAGCCTAAACCACCTGTTCGATCTTGGTGAGCGTGAGTCGAAATACTAGCGACTAATGTGAGACCTTTATCGATGAGCCACTGATAAAGTGCTTGGGTATCTTGATTTGTCCATGGTGTATCAACTAGGTAAGCATTCTTCCCCTCAATCAAAATCAAGCCGTGAGAGCCAACTTGCCCATAACCTTCAACATGTTGATATGAGGTGTGCTGATAAATACCATCAACAACTTTTGAAATTTCTAACGCTTTACTTTCATTTGCAAGACTAGAACAGGTTACTATTAACAATAAACAAGCAATCAAACGCATTAACATTAAGCGTTACCAAACATCGTGTGTATTTTTTTCACCGTATTTAAATTTCTACCTGTACCTGCTTGCCCTAAACACTTTTCAATATTGGCAACTAACTTAGAACGCCCAATACCTTCTGGAGCGTGCAGAAATAACACCTTACCTGAAACTAAAAGCTGTTCACTCGCTTTAATAAACTTCTCGACATGATCATGGTTAATATCTATTTCCTGGTGACAAAAATAAAAGTGAACGGTTTTACCTTCAAATTCAGAAAATGGATTATTGGCAATACTTGACTCAAACTCTTCCTTGGTTAACACCATTAAATCAGCATCAACAGAAAAATTACTTAAGACAAGATCATGTATCGTTTGTGCAGGGTTGTTGTTCGCCTCAAGTAACACATTGCCACTTTGAATGTACGTTTGTACGTTAGCAAAGCCAGCATTCGTTAATATTTGCTTTAACGATTTCATGGCAATCAAATTATTGCCACCGACATTAATACCTCGAAATAAAATCAAATATCTGGTCATTGGTTACCTACTAAAAATTAACATTAGGGAGCTACAGCAATGCATTCAACCTCAACTAAAGAACCCAATGCAAGTTCACTTGTCGCAAAGGCACTTCTCGCAGGGTATGGCGGCTTAAAGAAGTCGGTATAAATATCATTGAATGCTGAGAAATCATTTATATCCGTTAGCATCACTAAGCACTTAACAACGTTTTCAGTACCATAACCATATTTAGTCAGGGTGGCTTTGATATTGGTTAGTGTTTGGCGCGCTTCAGCTTTAAAGCCACCTTTAGCAAGCTTGCCTGTTTTTGGATCAATCCCTATTTGCCCTGACAAATAGACAGTATCACCAACACGAACGGCTTCAGAAAAAGGTAATTTCTCATTGGCAGGTTTAGTGTTTAAAAATTCAACATGTTTACTCGAATCAGCAGAAGCAATAGGGTGAAAAAGCACACTAATCAACATAGTGATAATAAGGATATATTTCATGTTAACTCCAGTGGACCTTGCCTTTTAGTTAGTTTTTTAAATAGCTTAGCAACATTTTAGGTAAAGCTTGTGAAAAGTCGTTTGCCTGAAGTTCACTGGCTATTGCGGGTGTTAATGTTGGATAAAGCACTTTTTCTAGTAAGGTGTTAATTAAAACAAACACAACCATATTTGCTGACTGACTTGGATTTTCTGCTGTCATTTCATCTTTGTAGCGTAACAAAATATTTGAAAGCCGTTGATAAATCTCGCTCCGATCAACATCTTTGTCAGTATCTAGAAGCTGCGAATGTAATCGAGAGTTTAAATGCAGTGTTCTAAATACACTTTTATTATCAATTAAAAACCCTAAGGTTTGAGATGACATTTGGTTAACCGCTTCGTCTAACGAGTTAAACAATTGGTTTTCAAGTTGCATAACCCACTGCTCTAAGTCATTGCCAAAATCTTGGTATAACAAAGGTAACAACGACTCTTTATCTTTAAATCGACGATAAAAGGTTCCAACCGACACTCCTGCCTTGGCAGCTAATTCTTTTATCGAAATATGTTCGAAAAACTTCTCCTCTAAACAGGCATGAAGTGCGTCTAATAGCTTTCGCTGAGTTTGTTGACTTCGTAGTTGTTTAGGTTCAATAACACTTCTTTCAGGCATTGCTATTTACAAATTTTTAACAAAATAAAAAGGGACACAAATAATGCTAGTTTTATTGTCAAACAGCAATATAAAAATCACTGGTTGGACAATTTACTAACAACCAAACGTCAGGCGCCTCCCTTTGCCTATATTAACTATAGTTTACCCCTGTAAAATATGAATCATAATTTACATATCATTTGGAGATAACTTAGTAACGAACTGGCTTAACAAACCACTCGCCATACTCGGTTTATAAACGAGACAAATATTCTCGGTAGGGGTTGGTAAACTGGCAAGTTCTTGTATCTGTAGAGGAATGAGTTGAGACTGATGGCCTACGATACTTGGTAAATAGCTAATTTCCTGTGTCGCACTCATGATACTAAGCTGGCTTTGCAAATCATCACTCCTATAGGCGATATTTTGAGCATAATGATGATCGGGTCATTTCCTCTTTTTACACCTAAAAATGTGTGGCATTGAAAATCTGCTTTACCTGGAAACAAAAGACTTTTCTCGTTAATGAGATGCTAGTGCAGGTTTATTGATAGCTAGCGCTTGCATAGTTTCATCGGCTTGCTTGAAACTTGTGATAAAGCCATTGTCACCGTCACTGTTAAACGATGTGCCGGTAAGCAACGAACTTTTCAATGACGTGTTTTTATCAATAAAGAAGCTTGCACTGTTTACTTTATCTGTAAGTTTACTTTCCACTTTATAAGCAATCGCCTTAGTGCTATTGATTAACATGATACCAAAAGTCTCGTTGCCAACACGTGCAATGAGATCTCCCCTTCTGACGGCTTTTTTAGCAATGATAACTAGCTGTTTTAGGACTGCGTCTGCTTGTTGATAACCGTATTGATCTTTTATGCTTTCATAATTGTCTAGCGAGAATAAAATAAAAGCATGTGTTTTGCCTTCGATTGGTTTTCCTTGAGATTGAAACTGCAAGAAACCAGCCTTTCTGCTTAATACTTTGGTGACGGGATCGAGTGCATTTTTCTGCTGCCTACGGTGTAAAAACCATAAGATACTGAAGGTGATAACACCACATAAAGTTAGTAAAATAAGTAAAACATCTTGTTCTACGTCAAGCTTACTTGCTTTAATGCTTTGAGCTCTTTGTTGTGTTTTCATTGATGCTTGTGCCAGTTCATTGATTTGCACGAGTAATAATGAATCCTGTTTATCATAGAGCTTTTTTTGCCAATTACTTTCAAGTGTTTTTATCGACGCTAATAGTGCCATGTTTCCTTGCTTTTCTGCTTCAACCTTGAGTAAAAGCGCCCTTAACAGCAGTGAATCTTGATCTTGTTTAGTGGTTAATGTTGATAAGTTATTGATGAAGCCGTCAACACATTCACGGTTATTAAGCTCAAAACATACCGATGCGTATATAATGTTGATTTTTCCTGTTTCGTTAAATTGCTGGATAGTAGACAACATCGGCGCTAATCGCTGGGCATAGCGATATGCTTTTTCATATGCTTGTGTCGAAAAATAATACTGCAAATACACAACATTAATTAAATATTCATAATTGCTCAATTTATGACGAGAAACCAAAGTAGCGAATTCATCACCATATTTTTTACTATCGTCAAAGTTACCGATCAATAGGCTATCTATACTCAGCAAATAGTAGGCTAGCGCCAATTCACTATTACTAAAAGTATGTTTATATTTTTGCAGGAGCTCTTTTGAAGCATTCGTTGCTAAATACATCTCATCGTTTTGAATAAAAAAGTAATAAAGCGTATCGAGCACTTTGCGCGAAAGAAAGTCATCACCTATTTTTTCTGTTTCCGCTTTTTTATCCAAAAGCTTTTTATACATATCAATAGGGTCTTGGTTGTCACAATAAAGCAGCAACATCAGTTCAATACGATGACGCGTGTAATAGGTTAAACCTTGAAAATTATCACCTTTAGCAAGATAAAATAAATGACACGCATCTTCTTGGCGGCCTTCATGTTCAATGAGAAAATCGCCAAGGTGAGTATAAGCGGTAGATTTAGCCTCAGACGATATATTCTCAACGCTACTTTGCGTAACCGAAGTTAACAAGGCCTTCTGCTCGGAACTTTCTCCAAGGCAATACTCAAGATAAGCAGCCTTTCCAATACTTAACCAAGCTAGTTCATTACTCATAGCCTGTTGAGATTCAATTGCTTGATCAATAGCCGACATTTTAGAACCGATAGCACAATAGTGTTCTGCATAATTGGCCTTGATAACGGTATTAACGAGCGATGAATTCGCTTGTATAAAAGACGAAAAAATAAATAAGCTACATGCTAAGCAATAGCGGATAAACATTATGACAACTTCACTATAATGACGACAAAATCCGATTTCGAACCACACTTTAAAACAAAACGCGTAGACTATCTACTTTCTATGCCTAAGAGTTGAAAACGGCAGAGATATCCTTCAGTATGCGGACATTACGCATAAAATTTTAGTTGTAGTTGTGTTATTCCCTATTAATTTCTTTGTTCTTATTATTTCAATTTTTACTGCTTTCCCTAGTGCAGCACAAAGCAACTTAACGGAACAAATTAGAACAGCCACTTTTCAGCAAAAGTTCTGTTCAATTAAAAATGATTTGAAAAATATTGAAAACGAAATCCAACATAGTTCTAAAACCAAGGATGAGCTTATTTGGTTATTAATTGGCAAAGCAAACTTCGAAGACTACTGCAATTTAAATAGAGCGCAGTCTAAAACATTATTAGAAGCATTTAGGCCAAGTATTGAACAAGCAAGCCAAGTAGAGAGCCGGGCAATCTTTTATCTAACACTCGGTGATATCTATACCAGTGAAAGTAATCCGTCTGAAATGATTAAAGGTTGTGATTTATATAGTAAAAGTATTGAAGAAGGCCTAAACGACGTTCATCCGTACATCAAAACTAATATTCTTGTTCAAAATGTCAGTTATTGCGAGCAACTAACACCGATAGAACAATATCAAAAATTGCTTAATATCCACAAATCAGTGATCGATTCAGTAGATCTACTCATTAAAAAAATCCCTTTAGACGCTATTTATAATTTATTCATTCAAGAAGGAGAATTGGGCCTTGCAACAAATTTAGGCCAAGAGTTACTAAGTTTATATAAAAGTACCTATGGTCCACACTACCTATTAGTAGATACCTATCATCAATCTCTAGATTACCTTACTTTAGGGCGAGTCGATGATAGTCAGTACTACTTAGACCTAATTGAAAACTTTTCTGGTGACAAACGACTGCATGAATCATTGATAAACGTGCTAAAACTCCAGCTTTACTTCGCCACTCAAGACTATCAGCAGGCTTTTGTATATGCAGAAAAGCTACTCCCTGAATATCAATCTTTTAAAAACTACGCCAATTCAGGCAAGCTTGCCATCATCCGCGCCACAATATGCTTAGAGCTCAACAAAACATCATGTGTTGAAGACTTTGTTGATGACTTAGAAAACCAAGTAACCGATGAAGATTATAAACAAGAATATTTGCCTTATTTTCTTGCTCGATATCAAAGTTTAGATCACAACGAGTTAAGTAATCAGATCATTGAATTTCAACAACTATGGCAAGAAAAAATAAACAAAGCACAAGACTCGTCTCTTCGACAAGCTATCGCACAAGTATCTCAAAACGCATTAATCTCTGACGTAACAGAAAATACGCTTAATTCAGAAGAAAAAACCTTTAATAATAGAAGTATTATTATTTTTGGCATCTTTGTCAGTGTGTTTATTAGCATCACTTTAATTTTCAATAGAAAGCAAACCAAACCAACTGATTTTGATGATTTAACGCATCTATACACGAGGCGCGCAGCTCTAAAAAAATCAAAATCTGTAGCCAAACTTGTTAAAAACCAACCTCATGCCATTGTGCTTTTTGATTTGGATAACTTTAAACTGCTCAATCAGCGTTTTGGCTATTTAACAGGTGATTTAGCGTTAAACCAAATCGCTCAGCTAACAACTAACTATGTTAGAGAAAGCGATATTGTTGGCAGGCTAAGTGGTGAGGAGTTTTTTATTTTTATGCCGTTTACATCGCGAGATGTTGCGATAGATAGAGTAAAAAATCTGAAAAAGCAAATTGACAGCCACACTATAACGACACTATCAGGCGACAAAACAAAGCTCACAGCAAGCTTTGCAGTGAGCTTTGTAAAAGACTATAAACAAATTGAAAAAGAAGTAGAAATACTTCATCAATCAATTGCCAAACAACAGCCTGTTTCAACACTTTCTCCCGTCATCTGTTTATAAGAGAAAGAGGAACAACCGCCAGGTAGTCTGCTGATTTTTAAATGTTTAACGAGACTTTAAATACGCCAACATTGTATCGGCATCTGTTACGTCGAATGGGTCTGTCGGACAATTATCCTCATAGCCAGATTCACTGAATAGTTTTTTAATCTCACCATTTTCAACATACATAGCATAACGCCAACTACGCATACCAAAACCTAGATTAGATTTATCTACTAGCATCCCCATTTTACGCGTAAATTCGCCGTTACCATCTGGTAATAGAAAAACGTTCTTCGCTTTCTGGCTTAAACCCCATTGATACATAACAAACGCATCATTAACTGATATACAAACAACTTGATCAACACCCTGTTGTTTGAACTCTTCATAGAGCTCTTCGTAACGAGGCAGGTGTGATGTTGAACAGGTAGGTGTAAAGGCTCCCGGCAATGAGAATATAACAACATTCTTATTGGCAAACACCTCAGCGGTGGTTAAATCTTTCCATTCAAAAGGGTTCGGGCCGCCTAACTCATCATTGCGAACACGAGTTTTAAAAACGACTTGAGGTACAGAAGTTATCATTGCTATTCCTATTCATTAATTGATTAGTTAAAAGGTTTATCCATAAACAGCGTAATTGATAAAACGAAAGTACGCTAACATCTAGATCAATTTTTATTAAACAACCTGCGAGCTAACCACCGAAAACCGTATAACACTGCTCTTTTAACGTAAATATTTTTCTTTCAATGTTTTCGCATCGTACTTCATAAACACAGCAATAACAGTAGACATGGCCAACACATATAAACAAGCCAATCCAATTTGAATGAGTCGAGCATAAAAGGTTGATGAGGCACCACCGTCACCCATGGTTGAACCACCAATAATGACAATCACGGTAGTCATTGCTAACGTGAATAGCGGCGCTATTTTGCGTGATGAGAAGATCACCAATGAAAAGGCGGCTGCCAATAATGCATACAATATGACGATAAAGGAATAGTCTGGCACGGCAACCAACACAGCAAACATTAAGAGTGATATACACCCCCCTAAAATATTACCTACCAGCAATGCTACGCTACCTTTAGCGCCTAAAATGGTTGCCGGCTTTTGCGCTAAAATCATGATAAACGTTAAAATTAACAACCCACCTGTCATATCTAATAAAAAGAAAAAAACAAAAGCAGGCATTGCGATTAAGGTCGTTAATAAAGCCAATAGTTGAGCTTCGCTTTTGTCACAAACAATAGTTTCTTTTTGTTTTTCAGTACTTACGGGTAATGGAAATAACTTAAATGTTAATAACGTAACGATGATCGCATTTAAACATGAGTAAGCAAAACCTAACGTAAATTGCGTTACAGCTTCGGCATGTACTTGCGCTAGCATAGGAACAACGGCTAAACAGACAAATAGCAAAGTCACGACAATTTCATTACCGCCTCTATTACTCCAATACGCCAGCCAATAAATAGCGAGACCAGAGAATATAAAGAAGGCAATTGGATAGGGCAGCAATATCTTGCTGACCTGAATACCAATAGCAAATGAAACAAGCACTAAACCTAAGACCATTACCAATGCAGATGCGGGTAAGGTAGCTTTTTCACCACATAAAAATTTACACACCAAAAAAGGCATGAAATAGGCAAGGGGCCAATTAAATGCAAAAGCTATCGCTACCGATAAGGCAATACCAAAAATAAGACGATATTGACGTATTGTCTGGTAGCTAGCATTTTGCAAACTAATAAACATAAGAGAGGTAACTCGTTATCCAACTCCAAAACTTGCCTAGCAAATTCAAAATAAAATGCTCACCTGTATAGGTAATCACATCGGCCTGACCACCTTCTCGCAAGTAATTTTGCACGCCAGCTAGATCAGTAAAACGAATCACTACGTTAAAACGTTGTGGATCTCGCATCCATCCTTTTGGTTTTTGTGGCACAGGTAAGGCACCTGGCGTGTTTTTATCGAAACTGACACCGTAACCAATGCTGATGACTTCACCACTGAAGGTTTTACCCGGTCGAGCATCTAATAAAATATCAACCTTATTGCCTGCGACAATATTACCGATATTGTTTTCTTTATAGGCTGCTTCAATCCACGCAAATTCATTGCTAATAAACGTTAAGATAGTGGCGCCTTTCTTAGCGTAATAGCCTTCATCAATTTTTACATAGGTGACAAAACCATTACCCGGTGCTCGAACAATAGTTCTTTCAATATCTAATGTAGCCTGTGCAACTTTTGCCAATGCACTTTGAATTTTAGCATTTTTGCTACCATCTTCACCCATCACCTGTTGTGCTTGGATGTAAGACTGCTCAGCATTTAGTACTTCTTGCTTAGCTTTTTCAACCATGCCTTTGTTGCGATCAATTTCAGCTAGCGTGACAATACCTTCATCTTTTAAGGCAAAGATTCGATTTGCATTGGCTTGTTTTGTCATCAAGTCGGCTTTAGCTTTTTCTAATCTCGCTTTAGCGGCGCCAACAGCTGCCGTATTAGCACCTAATTCTTGCCCTGCCAATTCAAGCTGACTATTGGCTTGTTCTAAGGCTAATTGATAGTCTGAACTATCAAGTTCAAATAAAATATCGCCTTGTTTTACTCGCATATCACCAGCGACATGCATTTTGGTAATAGTCCCCGCCACCTCTGGTACAATCGGAACTACGAAGCCCCTAACCCTAGCTTGATCGGTTATCGGTGTGTGCCTGTCTGCTACAATTGCCCAAACAAAATAAACTAAGGCTATCGTTAGTAATATCTTGGTAAGTTTAATCGCTGAGGCGTTATTGCTTTGTTCTACTTGCTCTTCTGTTTTTGTCGACATTACACTTCCTTTTCTTGCTCAACATTGAGCCAATCAAGCATTAATTCATAACTCAATGCTAAAACAACCGCACCGACAAATAAGCCGATAATACCGTACATCAGCATTCCACCGATAGCGCCAAGTAAAATGACAGGCATTGGAATATCCATGCCTCGACCTAAGAAAATAGGCTTTAATATAGCGTCACTAAAGCTAACAACAATTGCAAAAACGAGGAAAATAACCGCTGGTACAGTATCGGCTACTGAAAAATAGTAAGCGGCAACAGGGCCTAATACTAAAAGTGGTGGTAGCTGTGCAATTGCGCAGATCATAACAACAAGCGTTAAAATACCTGCCGCTGGAATGCCTGCGATGATCATACCTAACCCGGCTAACAACGCTTGAATAAGCGCTACTCCTAAAACACCGGTAGCCACACTACGAATCGTTAACACTATAGTACTTTTGGTGCGCTCACCATTTTCAGCCATTACACGGTGAATCAGCGTACTACTCGCTTTACTTAGCGTAGCTGCTTTGCTCATAAAAACGGCTGCAATAATCAATGACACAACTAACATTAATAGCGTACCTAATGTGCCAGCGGCTGCGCCAATAACACTTTTCAACGTTTGGCCAATTTCTTCTTTATATTCTTGAATAAAAACTTCAGTGTGTTGCTGTAACTCAAGCCACAAGGCATAAAGTTTGTCACCGATTAACGGCCACTCTTTTATACTTTCATTTGGCTGCGGAATAGATAATCCACCTTGTTGAGCTTTTTGATAAAATTCATAGACTGAATCAAAAGTAGAGTTACCAAAAACAACCACAGGCACGACAAGAATACTAATGATGAACAGTGATATAAGACTGGCACTTAGGCCACTTTTAGGAACGAATTTGATAAGTTTTTTCTGCAAAGGATAAAGGGCAACAGCTAAAATACCAGCCCAAATAAGCATTAAAACAAAGGGGCTAATAATACTAAAGCTCCACCACATTAATACACCAACAATCGCTAGCTTTAGAACAATATCAATGGTTAACCGAGTAACGTGATTATCTGATTCAGACATAGCCTTTCCTTAGTTTTTTGTTATTAATCCACTATAGGGTTGTCGAAGGGCTGACACAATATATTTTTCTAATTACGTAATATTTTTATTAATCAACAATATATGAGAAGCTGCTTTTCTCTATTAAAATGAAAAAGCGGTCATCAAAAATAACCGCTTTATAGGTAGGCATCGCTTTAAATTAGATGTGACAACCTTTTACAAACTAGGCTGGTCGCTAATAAAGCAATAAAAAAGATGCCCATTGAACCACCATGTCCATGGCTATGACTGTCGTAATACTCTTCATAATAGTCATATTCAACACTCTCTAACGGTAGCGCGTATAGATCGTTGTCTTCATCGGAACTTAGTGTTGCAACGATATCAGGATAACCAATCTCATATAGGTCGATAAGCACGTCGTAATGATCTGTATGATATCCCTCAAGTAACGTTGTTACGACTTCATATTCATCGTCACTACTCTCTCCATAAATTAGGAAGGAATCTGTCGTAAAATAATGTCTCCATGGGCCACCATTCACACTCAGGTAAAGCTCTGCATATACTTCACTCACTTCACTAAAATCGCTAATCACGTCGGCATCAAAAACCACTGAAAAAGTACGATAAAAGCCATCATAATCAATATCTTCTTCTAAATACGATGTTGCGTCATAAAGGTTAAAGCTGTGGTAATAACCCAAATGTTTCTCTCGTGAGCTCGACTTGTTCATTTTCATCACAGCCTTTTGCGACTTCATTTGTTCACGCGTTTTTCCTACTAAAGGTAACTCCGCCTGCTCTTTAGCTTGCGTCAAAAGCGTTGTTTTACGCTCAGGTGTTAATTCATTTTTCAAACCTCCCGCGGAGATAGCTTGAATAGGAGCATCTACTGTTGCTTGCTCCGCAAGTGCAAAGGGTGTCATAACAACACAAGCAAGCAACGAAAAATGCGTAATGCCTGATACGATAGCTTTAGTAAATTTAGTGAGTAATTGGATAGACTTGCTCATAGTGGTATTCCTTTTTCCGTTTCAATGACTTCATTTAAAACCAACCAAAATGAACGCAAGCTGAACACGTGTGATTTTTTTGTGATTACCTTGTTCAGGTTCGGTTCAGGTATAACGACATAAACTAGCGAGCAATAATCGTTTATTTACAAGATCCAATAATTTAAACTGAGAGACATTACCTATTTAGGAGCTTTGTTTTCACAATGAAATACTTGTTGCCACTTTTTCTACTTTGTCATTTGCTTATTAGTGCTCAAAGCTATAGTGCTAATGCGCCTGCTGTGAAAAGTGCCAACCAGGCTGCTCAAATTGTTAAACAACGATACGGCGGCAAGGTATTAAAGGTGAAATCAAACAAATCTAAAGGTAGCAAGGTCTATAAAGTTAAATTGATCAAAGGAAACGGGCAGGTGGTTAACGTGTCGGTTTATGCTGATACGGGTCGAGTAAAAGAGCACTAGGGAAAATAACTTATGCGCTTATTACTGATAGAAGATGACCAACAATTACAGGCTAACTTAGTCGAACAACTGACTAAAGAAAAATACTCTATTGATGTCGCTAGTGATGGCGAAGATGGGCTATTTCAAGCGGTAGAGTGTGCTTACGACGCTGCAATCATTGATGTAGGCCTGCCTAAAAAAGATGGTATTAGCGTTATAAAAGCAATTCGCGAACAAAAAATTGGCTTTCCTATTATCGTATTAACCGCCAGAGATCACTGGCAAGACAAAGTAAATGGTTTAGAAGCTGGCGCCGATGACTACCTGACTAAACCTTTTCACCCAGAAGAGCTCGCTGCAAGGCTAAATGCATTAATACGTAGGGCAGCAGGTAAAGCAAGTCCTGTGATAGAAAATGGCCCTTTACGTTTAAATACGGCGACCCAACAAGTTTATATGGAAAGCAATCTTATAAGCTTGAGTGGCTCAGAATACAAATTACTTGAGTATTTGATGCATCATATTGACGAAGTTATGTCTAAAACTAAGTTAACAGAGCACATCTATGATCAAGACTTTGATTTAGATTCAAATGTGATAGAAGTATTCATCAGACGACTTAGAAAAAAACTCGATCCAAACAATAGTTTCCAGCTAATAGAAACACTTCGCGGGCAAGGTTATCGATTAAGAAGCTATGAAACTTAATTCAATCCGTTTTCGCTTAGTTGCCAGTGCGATCTTAATTATTGGCGTTACGTTACCCATCATAGGGGTTGCATTAAACCAAGCATTTGAAAGCAAACTAAAGAATGCGCTACAACAAGAACTTAGTGCTTATGTTTATAGTATTTTAGCTGTAGCAGATGTTGAAGATAAGCAACTTGTCATGCCTGAACAGCTGCTTGAAAATCAATTCAATGTCAGTCAGTCAGGGTTATATGCTTTAATATCAACAAACCAAGGCCAGAAACAACCGGTGTTATGGCAAAGTTCATCGATGCTCACGTTAACAATACCTAAAACCTTTCAATACCCCCGATTAGGGGATTTTGCCTTTTATCAACTCGACATAAATAACCAGCCACATGCTGTGTATAGCTTTAGTGTCAGCTTTGTTGATGCCTCATCACAATTCCCTTTTACTCTACATATTATTAAAGACTTATCTACATTTACTGCCGTTACTAACGATTTTAGAAAAGAGCTATGGTTATGGCTATTAGCCCTTATGGTATTTTTCATGGTGGTGCAAATTGCATGGCTATTGTGGTCATTAAAACCATTAAAAATCTTGAAAAAAGAGCTAAATAGTATTGAAACAGGCAGAGCGATGACCATTGAAAAAAATTACCCGCAAGAGTTAGATCAAGTCACCAAGCAGCTCAATACATTATTAAAAACCGAACAGTCACAGCGCCAGCGCTTTAGAAATGCACTTTCAGATTTAGCACATAGCTTAAAAGGGCCACTTGCCGTTATTCAAAGCCAAAATAACTTAACGCCAAGTACTCAAGAACAATTACGTACGTTAAATCAGATGATAGAGCATCAATTAAAACGGGCACAATCGGCCGGCGAATCCTCATGGCACTTAGGTGTTGCGATAAAGCCCGTGGTGCAAAAACTGACAAAGACATTACGTAAACTCTACCGTGATGTTCATATTGAAACCTCACAGTCGATTACAGATAGTGATATTTTTAAAGGCGATGAAGTCGATTTCATGGAAATGTTGGGTAACTTACTCGATAACGCCTGCAAAGCCGCCAATAATAAAGTTTTACTGTCGATTGATATAAAAAATAATTCATTGATTTGCCAAGTAGAAGATGACGGCATCGGTATTTCAGACAACTTAAAAGAAGATATTCTCACCCGTGGCACACGTTCAGATACATACAGTCAAGGCCATGGCATTGGCTTAGCCATCGTCAAAGATCTCGTCGAAAGTTACCAGGGCCAATTGACCATTAGTCAATCACATCAACTCGGTGGCGCCAGCTTCACGCTAACTTTTCACAACTCACGTTTTTAACCTTTCAAACTGTTCAGCTTGCGTTCAGTTTTGTTCAATTAAGATGATTCTACCTTTTCAGATAAGGACAGAATCATGAAAACCTTCAATCATTATTTTATTGTCGGTACATTGCTCGTTGGCACGTTGTTTACAACATCGGTATATGCTGAAAGCTCAGAAAGTACCTCACCGGCTACGGAACTTAAAAAAGGGCAGGTAGCACAGGTTTTAGCACCTATAGCACTGTATCCAGATAGTTTGCTAACGCATGTGTTAATTGCCTCAACTTACCCAATTGAAGTCATTGAAGCGCATCGTTGGGCAGAAAAGAACCCAAAAGTAAAAGGTAAGGAAATTGCTGAAGCAGTGGAAGCTTTTGATTGGGACCCTAGTATTATTGCATTGATTTCATTTCCTACTGTACTTGAAAAAATGAGTACCGAGCTTAGTTGGACTCAACAACTAGGTGATGCGTTTTTGCAAGATGAAGAGCAAGTACTTGCCACAATCCAAGAACTAAGATCAAAAGCTGAAGAAGCCGGCAACTTAGACAAAATGGAAAATGTGAAAGTCGTTAAAGAGCAGAAAACGATTATTATTGAGCCTGCTGAAAAAGAAGTTATATACGTACCTTATTACGATACCCGAGTTGTATACGGTGGCTGGCACTGGGCTCATTATCCACCAGTATATTGGCACTACCCGCACTATGGTCATCGCGTCGTAGTGCACAGCACCCCTTTCTATTGGCATACTGGCGTTCATATTGGTTTTAACTTCTTTTTTAGTAGCTTTCATTGGCACAGCCATCACATTGTTGTATCGCACCATCACAAGCATTATGGACCGCCGCACCATGGCCATAAAAAACACGTATCTCATGGTGGATATAGTAATGGCAAGCGCTGGCACCACAACCCGAGCCATCGTAGAGGTGTCGCCTACCATAATGCGAAAGTGAGCACTAAGTATAAGAGCCATCGCCCAAGCAAGTACTACACAAAAACACAGCGGATGCATGAAAAGCAGAAAGTAACGCATCACAAATCAACAAAAGTTACGACAACGCGTCACCAAAAGTTACAAGGTAAAGTGGCTAAAACCCATCGTGTTACGACAACAAAAACCACGACTCATAGAAAAAGTAAAAACCAAACTAAAACAAACAAAAACCGCTACAGCGCCCATAAAAATAAACAACAGCGAGCAACAAAACATGTAACGCAAGATAAACAAACACGTTACGCGAAAGAGCAAAGCGATAAATCGCTTAATCGAGCATATAAACAAGACAAGTACGCTTCAAAACCCAAAGCGTCAAAAGCGCCTCGCAGCACAGCAAAGCCAAGTAGCCTCAAAACGGCAAAGACAAGGCACAAACCATCTAGAAACGTTAACAAAAGCGCTCAAGGGAGGGGCGGTCGTCACCATCATTAAACAAACCATCAAAAAAAGCGGTTCTGGTGGCGGCCGTTTTTTCAATAACATTTTAAACAATTGCCTGAGCGTTATTTTAGTGAATGTTGGTAATGATCTATTTATGAATATTCAAGACTTTGTAACGTCGTTAAACTCACTAATAAAAAGGGCTCAGATAGGAGCCCTTTCAAATGATATGTCATATTCCTAATAAATAGTTATGAGATCTATAAAAACCAGCTAAATAGTAGAAAAACAACAGAACGCTAAATACTGACGGCGGCTCGTTAAAGAGCACGTTAGCATGATATGCGTCAAACTGGCTTATCACTTCAAAGCCTCAACATATCCCCATTACTTAAAATTCATACTTCACTGAAGCTTTGATATTTCGGGGGAGACCAGGAAAATATCGTTCACCAGTAAATGAAGAATAGTTTGCTCGCTCAGCATATTTTTTATCAAATAAATTATCTATGTTGATAAAAAGACTTAAATTCGGTGAGGCCTCAATTTTTGAACGAAGATGAAACACAGTATGCCCTTCATAAGTTGAGGTATTTTCTGGGTTCAAGTAGTAATCGTCAATATATTGGGCGTTTATTGACAGCTCCAAACCCTCTGTTTGATAAATTGCAGCGGCATTTCCTATCAAGTTTGGCGCATTAGATATGTCATTACCGACAATATTTTCAACGCTTAAATTCGGGTTGTTAGCGTAAATGTGCCTAGCGTATGCCAGGTTAGCATCTACTCTGACATTATTTGTGATCAGCGAAGACAGACTCAGCTCCAAACCTTTATGCTCGGTTTCACCGTCACTCACATAAAAGTAGTCATTGTCTCGTAATATGACATTACTTTTCTCGTACCAATACGCTTGAATTGAATAGGTCATTTGATCATGTGTTTGTGACCAGCTTGCATCTATGCCTACCATTTCTTCCGGCGCTAAATCTGATACCTGTTGCTCACGTTGTAAACGGTATAATTCGGTTGTTTGAGGCGCCCTAAAACCGTGGCTAACATTAATAAAGCCTGCTGAATTTTGCTCTTGATACACCAAACCAATTTTTGGTGATGCGATAGTAAAATTATCATCGCTATTTTCCGGGCGTGAAAAACGACAGCCACCAAAACCACATTCATTGCCGTCTTCATCAACACGACCAGCATTCATCTTATTGGTGTAGTCATAATCAATGCGCTCAAGCCTAACTCCTCCAGTAACAGAAAACTTATCGTTCAACGCATAATTAGCACCAACAAAACCAGCAACTGTTAACGCATCAACTTGATAATCATAATGTTTGCCTTCCGGTATTGTTGCCATTAAAAAAGCTGAACCTTCGGTTGGTTTATCTTGCTCTTCTAGCAATGAAATATTGGCAAATTCGATATCTAGTCCAACATCTACACTTAGATTAGATGAATAGATCCAGTGATATTGATTCTGAACACCGAAGCTATAATGCTGATTTTTTTCAACAGGCTTACCCGGCACAAAATGTTGCAAAAACTCCATGTCGGAATATCTAGCAAAAGGCGTGATCATTAGGCCATTGTTAAAGTCATAACGTTGAGAGATTCGAAACGCTTTTGCATCACGGTAAGCTTCAGGGTTAGGGTTCGACTTACTTAACTCTCTATCTTTATAGCTATTTTTGCCAACAATATAGCCTGCAGTTTCTTGATTAAGGTTGGTCGCGGTAATAGTCGATTGAATATCAACACCTTGATACTCAGTTAAGTTACTAAAGGATATTTTTTGTTGCTCAAAGCCTGATTCATCTCGATACCCGCCATCATGAGAAATAGATGCAGATAGCGCATTCAAATCGTTATTGGCTAAAAAACTCAACTGTTGATAACCCCATTGACCAACCGTGCCTTTGATAAAAGGTGAGCGAGATTGAGCGGCTGTGTTGATAATATTTATCCCGCCATGTAATCCACCGCTGCCATAAAAGACTGAACTTGGCCCTTTTATAACCTCTATGCGCTCTGCAAGTTCATAATGACTTTCAAACAGTTCATTGACATTACAGAAGCCCGTTGGCCTTAAAGGAACGCCGTTCTCCATTGTCAAAAAGCTTCCACAAGCGCCTGCCCCCGTTAATACCGGAGATCTGATTGCAAGCAGCATTTCTTGCCCTGAATTTCGATTAATAAAAACACCTGCTTGTTGATTTAATACCTGCTGAATATGGTCAACTTGTACTTGTTCGATCAACGTAGCGTCATAGATGTTTATTGAACGACTGATAGCGCCAAGTTCGGTGGCATATCGCGAATTGGTGACAACAATTTTTTCGATATCTTCAGCTTTATTTGATTCTTTAGAAAAAGCCAAATTACAAAATACTGATGCGTATATTAATGCGCTACTTACTAATAAAGAAAAGGTTTTTAAGTGCTTCGTCATAAATTGATTCTTTTTCTGTGTAAATCTAATATTACCTAAATTAAAGATAAAAATAAGTACTTTAGTGCAAGGGGTGCCGTATTTAGACGGCTTTAATTTTTGGTCTAGTAAAGGCGTAATAACTGAGGTTTTTCAATTTATATCTCGTTTAAATGCCCCTCAGTGGTTGTTCATTGATGGAAGTATTGTGGAAGCTCATTAACGTCAGAGACGGTGTTAGGGGTATGTAGACAGCACGAGAATACGGCGTTTCTAAGTCATGATTTATAAATTCCTTATCTTCTCTGCACCATCCCTCGGTGCTCTATTCATTGTAACCTTACATTGTTTTTAGTGTTGCATGCTCGATTAAGTCTAGCTAGGTCGACCGCGCAAACTCGGTAATATCTCGAAGTACGTTAATGTCTTTGCATCAAATTTTTAATCAATGCCATCTTTCAATAAACGTCGATATTGTTTAGGTGTTAATCCAGTATGTTTCTTGATAAACCGAGTAAACACCGCAGACTCCGAAAAATGCAGTCGTTCACTGACTGCCGCGATGCTCAATGGCGTGGTAGCCAAATAGTAGTTTGCAAGATCTAAGCGAACGCCGTCGAGAACTCGCTGAAAAGTTTGCCCTTCGCGTTGGAGCTGAAACTGCAGTGTTCGCCTACAGAGACTCAAGTACTCCGCCGTTGTTGCCAGCGTAGGCTTGGAATATGAAAACAATGACTTGACTGTCCGTTGGACTTGATAGACCAAAGGGAGGGGCTGTTCTCGTTGAGTGAACGCCTCTGCAAGACGTGTGGATGAAGAGTCAAATTGACGATACCAGTCGTCTTTCGACAGGAATACTCCATTTACATCCTGTTGATAGAAAACATTACCCCCGAATACCGACTTTGATAATCCGCTTGTTGAGGGCGAACTGTGCCGAAACAAGCAATAGGCCGGTTGCCACAATGCCCCTAGTAACGCTTTGAACTCATAAACGCATATAGCCAAACCAAGCTCTGTGACTTGCCGTTCGGAGAGGTGACGACGGCGATACGATGACGGAAACGCGGACGTGCTGATCTCATAGCAAATTCCAATAGGGTCTTCCCCCATGATGTGCACAGCAAGCGCAGGTGAGTGTATGGCTAATCGACTCATCATTTGCTCGACAATGTCACCAATACAATTGGCGGTGATATCGGGTGATGCTGTGTTGAGAATTTCAAAGCTTTGATACTTCGCGAGCTCAATTCCTAAATTGGCGTTGCTAAATTGATATGCGGCCTGCTCGATCACGTCGTTAAAAACAAGCCCATCGACAGTCTTATCATCGATGTAGAAATCAGCGTAGGTCAGTTTCAGCTCGGTCAATAGCTCAATTAATGAAGAGCCATAACTCTTGAGTACGTAATCGAGGCCGGCGGTGGCGGTAATCGGTAATTGAATGTGGCGTATAGAAATCATTGAGTTGCGTGAAAAATCAATTTTCGCTTAGTTTACGCCCGTAGTATGAATTATCAATAACAATAATTTGGGTAAAGTTAACAATGAATATTGTGTTTATTACCGGTGCTGCAGACGGCATTGGTCTCGAATGCGCACTCGCGTTTGCTCGAGAGGGGTACTCAATTGCAGCAACAGATATTAATGAGGCTGGCTTAGTTCGCGCTAAGACAATGATTTCCGCGCTCGGAGTCGACTGCCGCACATACCAGCTCGATGTATCAAATGAAGAGCAATTTATTCTGGTTGCTAATGAAGTTATCGCGCAAATGGGCTGCCCTAATGTGGTCATCAATAATGCCGGTATTGGGTTTCATGCGGGCTTCGAAGCGACCACACCTGAAATGTGGCGAAAAACCTATGATATCAACGTGTTTGGGGTAGTATCAGGCTGCCGAGCATTTTTACAGCCAATGAAAGATAGTGACCAATCCTGTGTATTGGTAAATGTATCATCACTATCAAGCAAGTCACCCATGCCTAATCTGACTGCTTATGTGTCATCAAAGTATGCGGTCGAGGGGTTTACCGAGTCACTGGCGATTGAACTTGCTGGCTCAAATGTGTCGACGCTATGCGTTCATCCGGCCGTGATCAATACTGCTATTGTCAAAAATACGGGGATGATTGGCTCAGATATCACTGCGGAACAATTGGAGCGATTGCAGAACTATTACGTAAATCATGGCGCACACCCGAGTGTCGTGGCGAATGATATCGTAAGAGCTGTAGTGCGCGGACAGCAGGTTCTCTACACTGGCCCAAATGGGAAAGTGACCAATTTAATCAGCCGTTTATTACCCAAAACAACCTATAGAAGATTACTTCGTAAATTGAGCGTGATCGTTGGCTACGGAAAGGAGGTTCAACAATGAGAAAAGTAGTGATGGGCCTCAGCCTTTCGATGGCGGCAACAGCAGTTACTGCAGGTACTATCAACGGGCAGGTTCTTTCGCCAGAGGGGCTGCCGGTCAGCGGAGCGATGATTAGTATCTCTTCTAGCGATAGTGAGATTCGCAAGACTGGATTCACCGATACTGACGGAAACTTTCAACTGGTGCACGAATTCGAAGGTAGCTTACCTATTCGCGTACGGACACCGTTTTATGCCGATTATTCCCAAACGATTACCCAGCAGGGTGATCACGTGATGGATATCAATTTTACCCTTGAGCGCGAAAAAAATGACCGTGAAAAAACAGAGAGTCTGCCTGCTTCCGCTCACGCCGCCATGCTTGATTGGACCGGTGTCGAAGACGCTCATGAAGCGTTTGTTAGCCAATGTAATTACTGTCATCAAATCGGTAATTCACTAACTCGTACCCGTCGTGATGCAGGAGCGTGGTTGCAAACTATCAATCGCATGGAGGGGTATATTTCGATGTTGACAGATGATGAAGCCCAGCGAATCGCTCAAGTGCTCGCTGAAGGCTTCGATGGTCAAATGATTGATTCGGTGAAAACCTATGAAGATCATGATCAGCTATCACAAACAGTGATCGAAGAATGGTTTGCAGGCGACGGCTTATCGTTTATTCATGATGCTGATGTTGCGAGTAATGGGAAGTTCTACGGTGCGGATGAAGGCCATGACATTATCTGGGAGCTGGATCCTATCACTGGCAAAATTGTTGAATATCCACTTCCTGATATCGACATGCCGGTGGGTGGCTACTTTTCGGGTTTAGAGCTACCGTTGGGTATTTTCACGGGCAAGCACGGCCCGCACAGTATGGTCGAGGACAAACGTACCAATAAGCTGTGGATTACCAATTCACTAAGCTCGTACCTAATTAGCTTCGATATTCACACGAAGCAATTTGAAATGTTTGATATTGGAGAAGATACCCGCTATCTCCATACTATTCGTATTGATGATGATGGGATCCTCTGGTTCACCGTGGCGGCCTCGAATCAGGTGGTACGTTTCGATCCAATTAGCAAAGAAAAGGAAATCATTGATCTTCCCTCTAATGGATGGAAGCGTTGGATGACTGATGCATTTCTTCCAACGGTGCTCGATCTGGCTGCAAACTTTAAAGATTGGGATATCTATCCGAATTGGTCGCACCATAAAACAATGCAGATTGGTCGTGAGGTGCTGACGATGCCCTATGGGCTCGATGTTCACCCAACGACAGGGCAAATTTGGTATTCGAAACTAGATGCCCACAAAATTGGCGTCATCGATCCAGATACATTAGATATCGAAGAATTTGACACCCCACTTAAGGGGCCGCGACGCCCGCGATTTGATACCTATGGAAACCTGTGGATTCCTTCGTTCGAAGAGGGCGCGCTAATGAAGTTTGATAGCGCTACCAAAAAGTTCTCGACCTATGACATTCCAACCTTGGCTGACAATCAGGTCGAAACACCGTACGCGTTGAATATCCATCCGAAGACTGGTGAAATTTGGCTCACGTCAAACGCTTCAGACCGAGTGTTTACCTTTGACCCTGTGACCGAAAGCTTTAGAGCTTTCCCAAGCCCTACTCGTGTGACTTTCCTGCGAGATATGGTCTTTACCAAAGAGGGTAAGGTTTGCTCCAGCTCGTCGAATTTACCAGCTTATGCCATAGAAGGTGGCAGACCATCGTTCATCTGTTTCTGGCAGCCGAATCGTTGAAGTGAACTCAAACGCCGCTATAGTGATAACCACTATAGCGGCGTTGTAAAGCTTTAACTTTCTATCGGCTAAATTAGGTCATCATTGATCCAGAACGCGAACCTCAGCCGTTTTACCGCCACTTTTCTTGCTTCGGTAGTAAAAGTCGAAATTCAGGACTGAAATTTTTACGTGACGTCTTCGCCATTATCTTCACCTAATACTGCTATGAATTAATCATAACATCCTCTACTTAGGTGGCCAAAATCACTCTACCACTGCAGCCTTAGCCTCGAATAGAAAAGCGTGCATTAAAAGGTCGCCTAGGTAAACCCAAGATGGTCTTTAGTTGTGCTACGCCATTTAATTCATGTTGATTAGAACGATTTGGTTCTGCCTCAACTGCGAATAGTGTTTTAATACAGGCAGGGCTAAGGTTAAGCGCCGCCACTATTACGTCAACTCCTATTTATTATATATTTCATATACATAGGTAAGGCATAAACATTTAAAGCCACTTACCATACGAGTGCTTGGCATGCGCAATGGGATCATAAAAAAAGCCCTAACATGTAAATGCTAGGGCTTTTCTGAGTGTTGTTTCCAACTTTATTTAGAATCTACAACTTAATAGATTAAATCAATTAGTTACTCAACAGTAACCGACTTAGCTAAGTTACGCGGTTGGTCAACGTCTGTGCCTTTAATTATAGCTACGTAATATGAAAGTAACTGTAATGGTAACGTGTAAACTATTGGCGCGATTAAATCGTCACAATGAGGCACGTTAATCACTTTCATTGTATCGTCGCTTTCGAACTTAGCGTCATTATCGGCAAATACATACATTAAACCACCACGCGCGCGCACTTCTTCAACGTTTGATTTTAACTTTTCAATCAAGTCATTCTTTGGCGCTACTACAATCACTGGCATTTCAGCATCAATCAATGCTAATGGACCATGTTTAAGTTCACCTGCAGCATATGCTTCTGCGTGAATGTATGAGATTTCTTTAAGTTTTAATGCTCCTTCCATAGCGATAGGGTATTGATCACCGCGCCCTAAGAATAGTGAATGGTGCTTATCAGCAAAATCTTCTGCTAAACCTTCGATAGAATCAGCTAAAGCTAACACTTCTTCAACTTTATTAGGTAAAGTCACTAGCGCACTCGCCATTTCTTTTTGCGCTTCTTCACTCATACCATGATGTTTTCCTAAAGCTAAGGTCATCATCATTAAGCCAACTAACTGTGTCGTAAACGCTTTAGTTGAAGCCACACCAATCTCTGCGCCAGCTTTAGTCATAAACGCCAAATCTGATTCACGTACTAAGCTCGAACCCGGCACATTACAAATCGTTAAACTTGAACGGTAACCTAACTCTTTAGCTAAGCGAAGTGCTGCTAACGTATCTGCTGTTTCACCAGATTGTGAGATAGTCACGATCATCGCATTTTTAGGCACGTGAGATTTACGGTATCTGAACTCACTGGCAATCTCTATATTACAAGACACACCGGCATGTGCTTCTAACCAGTAACGGGCAACCATACCTGAGTGGTAAGACGTGCCACAGGCAATAATTTGCACGTGCTCAATCTCTTTAAAGATTTCATCAGCACCAGGGCCAAATGTTTGGGTATCTAATAAACCTTGCTCAAAACGGCCTTCTAACGTATTACGAATGGCTGTTGGTTGCTCGTAAATCTCTTTAAGCATGTAATGACGATATTCACCTTTGTCACCGGCATCATGACTTACTTCAGACTCTTTTGCTTCACGTATTACAGGCTTGCCTGCTGAATCAAAAATGTTAACTTCAAAGCGTGTTACTTCGGCAACGTCACCTTCTTCTAAGAAACAAAATTTACGAGTAACCGGTAATAATGCCATCATGTCTGATGCGATAAAATTCTCACCAACACCAAAGCCTATGACTAATGGGCTACCAGAACGGGCAACAACAACACGATCTTTATCGTTTGTATCCATGATTGTTGTACCGTAAGCACCTTCAAGTTGCTTAACTGTCGCTTGCACAGCACTTAATAAGGTATCGTGATTTTTTAATTCATGATGAACAAGGTGAGCAATAACTTCAGTATCCGTTTCTGAAGTAAATACGTAGCCTAAGCCTTGAAGCTGCGTACGTAATTCTTCATGGTTTTCAATAATACCATTGTGTACAACAGCGATATTATCTGAAGAAATATGTGGATGAGCATTTGCTTCACTTGGCACGCCATGCGTTGCCCAACGCGTATGAGCGATACCTGTACCACCGGTAAGTGGTTGTTCAGATAATGCGTCAGCCAATTCTTGCACTTTACCTAAACGACGAGCACGTTTTAGTTGGCTTTCGCTATCAATAATTGCTACACCAGCACTATCATAACCTCGGTATTCTAGACGCTTTAAACCTTCGACTAAAATATCCGCTACATCACGCTGTGCTACTGCACCTACAATGCCACACATACACCTTTCCTTTTTATATTTGATTATTGAGTGGTGCAATAACAACATTTACACCTTGCTCGATTAGTTGTTTTTTTACTGAATCAGCTAAAAGATCATCAGTAATTAATGTATCTACCTGTTGCCACGTCAACTCTAAATTGGGGATTTTTCGACCGATTTTGTCGGATTCAACCACAACTATAACTTCTCTGGCAACTTCAGCCATTACTCGGCTTAAGCCTATTAACTCGTTAAAGGTTGTAGTACCCCTCAAAGCATCAATACCATCAGCACCAATAAATAATTGGTCAAAATCGTATGATCGCAAAACTTGCTCAGCAATTTGTCCCTGAAATGATTCAGAGGTAGGATCCCACGTTCCACCGGTCATCAAAATAGTCGGTTCATTTTCTAATTCATGTAAACGACCCGCGATTTTCATTGAGTTAGTCATCACGACTAAACCACGTTTATCAGCTAAATGCTCAATGATGGTTGATGTTGTTCGACCACTGTCTATTACCACGCGATAATGATCTTTAATGAGCGTTGCTGCTTTTTTTGCTATCGCTAACTTTTGAACCGAAACTTTTGACTCTTTAGCGTCAGTAATTTCTTGCGGTAATGGCACCGCACCACCATATCGGCGAAGCAGTAAACCACTTTTTTCTAGCGCGGCCAAATCTTTTCGAATAGTAACTTCTGAAATATCAAATCGTTTCGCTAGTGCTTCTACACTGACTTCACCCACCGAATTTACCTCAGTGATAATAATATGACGGCGTTGTTGCGTGTTACGTTTCGACATTTTATCTTTCGTTTAGTTTCAAATCGAAACTTATTATAGTGATAAAACAAATAAGGTCAACTTTTAGGCGATTTTAGTTTCACCCCAATCAACAGACCTATAACCACTTGTTTATCGATAATTTGTTGTCTACCATGACTTTACTATCAACAATAGTAATTTAACGACTACTAACACATTCAACTTCTTTTACCCTTAATGGATTGAGTATTATGCGAAACGGTTTTACTTTAATAGAGCTTGTTATTGTCATCGTTATTTTAGGTATTTTAGCCGCAACTGCAGCACCTAAATTTATTGACTTAACATCAGATGCTACTGCAGCTAAAGTTGAGAATATGGCTGGCAATTTATCGTCAGGCCTTAATCTAGTGTTAATGAAAAAAGAAATTCAAAATGCAACGACAACGGTTGAGTTAGATGGTGATGACATTGTATTGTTAGGTGGATATCCACAAGCAAGCGCACCTCAAGTTAGGCTTTGGATTGACACCAACTTCCCAGTTACAACCTGGACACCTGATTGGTATACGGTGCCGTGCACGGGCTCTGAATTTTGTGTACTTGGCAATCGGCCATCAGGCGAAACACCTACTTTTCCGGGCTTATCTACCGGTACAAAACTATTTATTTGGCCTGAAGGTTATGTGCTAGATGCATGCTTTGCCTATTATGGAAACCCCAACAATGGTGACGAGCCTGTAACAGGTGCAGTAACCTCAGGTTGTTAAGCTAATTGAAATATAGCGCTGCTCATACTAAGCCAATAAAGGTTATACTTTGTAATACCTTACTTCATAGCTATATTTGATAGATAAACGGTTTTATGAAATTCATTATTCTATTCTTTTTTTGTTGTCTATTAATCAGTTGTAAAACCACGCCAAACTTATCTTCAATTAAAAGTGCTCAAGAACTTGTTAAGCAAATAGAGGCCGATGATAAAAACGTAATAGCCATCGCTGATCAAGCAATTAAAACAGGCCAATTGGCACAACAAGACTTAGCCGATATTGAAGCACTGATAAAAGCACTAACTGAGCACATAGAAAAGGTATGGGGTAAAAAGAACACTGAGCTTCCAACTAACAAACGTTATGTAAAATACACCAATAACTATAAAGCTCGCGCAATTGTCGACTTTCCAAATGGTTTAGTAACCGTTGAAACCTTACTTGAAAATAATAAAAACGCTGCATTAGAAAACTTAAACCAAGCGATTGTTATTACGTTGCTTACACCAGAAGATCCGCGAAAAAATGATATATTTAGTAGTGATAGACCGACATTAAACGGTACTCCTTTTTTGTACGGACAAGTACTTGATCAAGACAATAAGCCTATTCAATACCAGTGGCGAGCAGGGCGCTTCGCAAAGCATTTAACCAAAACAAAGCTTGAAAATAGACAAATACATAACCGTCAACTATTGCGCGTACAGTTTTCATTGATAGATGCCCATCAGCACCTGCGCCAGCAAAAATATAGCCAATATGTACTAGCTTCATCACAAAAGTACCAAATCAAGCCTGAATTAATTTACGGTATTATTGAAACAGAAAGTAGCTTTAACCCTTATGCTGTTAGTCAGGCTAATGCTTACGGTTTAATGCAAGTCGTCCCTAGTACAGCCGGCGCAGACGTTTATCAAAAAGTGAAAAACAAACAAGGTCAACCCAGTAAACAGCAGTTATTTAACCCAGCGTTCAATATTGATGTGGGCACGGCGTATTTACACTTACTGCAAAACAATTATCTTAGTGGTGTTAACAATCGTGTTAGCCAACACTATGCAATAATTTCAGCTTATAACGGTGGTACAGGTAATGTATTAAAAAGTTTTCATCGCGATCGAAAAACGGCAGTAAAAGTGATTAATGAGCATCAGCCCAACAATGTATATTATGTATTGACGAAAAAGCACCCGCGAGCTGAATCTCGCAGGTATTTAGAAAAGGTAACGAGAGCCGAGAAGGGCTATCAATAACGTCAATCAAAACTGCAGTTGTGATAAAGATAGTCGATGTTGATGAGTAATATCACCGATCTCATTTTTGAGTCCAAAGTGAATCGTTGGATCACTTTGCTGCCAGTCGAACTCAATAAAACCATAGTTCACTTGATTCGTGTATTTCCCAACACGATGCTGATTAGGGCTAACATCTTTCCATTTTTCGCTAAGGCCTGAGCTTGTCACTTCCCATAAACCATAACCTTTATCAGAATTCACTTTAGATACCTCGCCCCAATGGGTATCACCACTGACAAATATTACGCCAGAGATATTGTGTCGTTCGATAAAGTTAAGCAAGCGATTGCGATCTTCAGGAAAGTTGGCCCACGACTCCCAACCAGTAAACTCTGGCAAAAGCTGTAGGCTTGAACCAATAATTTTTATGGTTGCTGGTTTAAGAAGTTCAGCTTCTAACCATTGCCATTGCTCTTCACCAAGCATCGAAGCACCTTTATCAGGCGAGACTTTGTATGGCCCCATATTATTAGGAATACGCTTAAATAAGTAATCAGTTTTTGATACTTGATGTAATTTATCTCGGTTCCAACGTAAATCAGGCAATATAACCTGAACTTTTTGGTTAGCTTTACCATACATATAGCTGGTATATATACCTTCGAGCTGATAACGCGGTGAATCTTTTGGTTCTTGCCAAAAATCAAGCATGACTTTTCTAGATGCATGCTTTTGAGGGTATGCTTTACCTGCGTCATTTTCACCATAATCATGATCATCCCAGATGGCGATCAACTCTGAAGTTTGCTTTAGTTTGTTAAACCCTTGGTGTTTACCTAGCATGTCATATTTCTGTTTTAACACAGACATGTCTTCAGTATCACCGTAGATGTTATCACCTAAAAAAATAAAAACATCAGGATTATCTTTAGCAATAGCATCAAAAATGGGCATTTCTTTATATTCTTTTGCGCAAGAGCCAAAATATATTTTGTCGATGGCCAAGGCACTATGAGAAACAAGTAATGCTAAAGCAAGCGTGATAAATGTTTTCATTTTAATTCTTCTTATATACTTTAAGGTATTCACAGTAAAAGTGGCTGAGCAGGTATCGTTGCTACTCAGCCACAATAAGCTTAAAAGTTAGCGCTAACCGTTAAACTTGTCGTAAGAGGCGCACCGATAAAAAATGTCGTGCCGTTACCCGTTCCTGTTGATAAGTAGTCTTCATCAAATAAGTTATTAACCACTAAAGCTAAATCAACTTGCTTGATACCAGAGCCAGAAAATTCAACGCTGTAACCAACATTCATATCCGTCACTAAGTAATCTTCAGCATCACCACGATCGCCTGTGTATTTAGTTGAAGCGCCAAAACGTAAATTGCCGTCATAGTAGTTAGCAGATAGTACCCACATATCGTCTACAGAGTCGATAACCTTTTCGCCTTCTTCAAAGCCTGGCGCATCGCCAACATAGGTAGAATCATTTTTAGTAAATGAGCCATATAATTGCCAGCTATCCGTTAATTGATATGTCGCACTTAACTCTATACCGTCAGACTCAATACCACCGACATTAATGTAAGTACCATTGGTGCCAATCGTATAATCAATACCGTCTGTATCACTTCCAGGTGCAATGAATGTAATGCGATTATCAAATTCAATCATGTAGGCTGTCGCTTGAATATTTAAGCGCTCACCATAATAACGAATACCAAAATCAATGTTTTCCGCTGTTTCTGGCTCTATGTCTGTAAGTGTCGATGAATCACGTTCTAACACACCGTCTTTAATCGCAGCAAAGTTTTCACTATAACCAGCAAACACTTCAGTTGATGGGTTAATTTCATATAACGCTCCCGCACTAAATAATACGTCTGAATCGCTATTAACTTTGGCATTGTTTGCCGCTTGGTAGTTGTCTGTTTTTTCTAAATCTACTAAGTATTGTTGTACACCTAAATTAAGTGTGAAGTCGCCTGCGGTCATTGTATCTTGCAAGTACCACTTAAACGTATCTTGGTCAAAAGTGTTATCGTACTGTGTCCAATACGGTGTAGCGTCAAAGTGGTGATAAACACTAGCATTAATCACTTTATGCCAATCACGGTGTTCATCGCGTTGAGACGTTTCATACCAAACACCCGCAACTACATCATGGCTGCCAAACGTCGTCATTGCTTTAGCAGTAAATCCTGCGCGTTCTTTTGCGTAATGAGTATGACGATAAGACATCACAGGAACAGCGTCTGCTGCATAACAAGCTGGGTGCAAGCCAGGACCTGAATTCCATGGCCAAGTAAAGTTAGCAGTACAACCATCGGCCGGCGCTAAAGGATTACCGTTTTGATCAGTGAACCCATAGCTGCCAGCAATAGAACCGCCTTTATCTGTTGGGTTGCCATTCTCATCAACCGCCATCACTAAATAAGGCGGGATCCAATCACCACGACCTTTGTTTTTATGGTAGTAAGGTGTTACTTCTAATGTTGTTACGTCAGAAAAGTCATACTCGGCTTTCAAATAAGCCAACGTGTTTTCACGTAATGTTGACCAGCCCTCAGCAAACATCTGATCATAGTGTGGAATACCTGTCCAATTCCAGGTTAACTGATCCCAGTCTGGTGTTTGATTAAATTGTTCGATACTCACACTGTTGTAATTGTCTTCAGCAACATCATCGTATGAAAGTCGACCTGTTAATGTTAATCGGTCTTGTGTTGATACAAATTTTATTTCAGCGTGTTGATTGTCAGATCCGCCATTTGAGCCTTCGCCAGACCAACGGCTAGTCGACGTATCAGAATAGCTAACGTAAGCATAAGTATTATCTAAAATTTCACCGGTTTCATAACGTACGAAAAAGCGCTCGGCATCATGTGAGCCGGTTGTATAAGCAAAAGTTGTGCTTTGCTCCATATCGGGTGCTTTACTGACGAAATTAAACGTTCCACCCAATGCATCAAGTGAGGCAGACGAAATGTCTGACGTACCTTGCGCAACTTCAACGGTAGTTAAGTTTTCCGTGGCTAAATAGCGATTAGCTTTAGCACCACCGCCATAATTAGAACCACCATTTGGAATACCATCAACTGTCATCCCAAGTTGCTGTTGATTACCATCAATGGAAAAACCACGCATGGTAATAGACGTAGACCAATCATCACCACCGAATGCATCACCTTCATTAATACTAATACCAGGTAAGTTATCCATAACACCCAGTACACTTGATACTGGTGCTTGTTGTTCGATCATTGTCGTATCAACGGTGTTATTGGCATAAGACAATTTCTTTGCAATAACCGTAACTTCTTCAATTGTTGCTTCTTTATTAGCATCGTCATCAGCAATAGCAACTGTTGAAATTGCCGCTGTAATAGCTAAACCCAACAAGTTTTTACTGTACTTTTTGAGGCTCATAATTCTCTCGCTTTATTTTTTGGTTAATTATTTTTAGAAAACGCTGAGCAGATTAAAGAGCAAATGTTACAAATATGTTTATTTTTATTGAACGTTCAATTAATAAAAATTTAACTTGTGTTTATAGCCCTATTTTATAACTATTTAGTAAGTTGAATTGAGGTAACCCGTGGCAAAGATTAAGTGAAGTGCGGGTTAAGTAATGAGGTTTTAAAAACATTATGCCTAAAGTAGGTATGGAAAAAATTAGGAAACAGCAACTGATAGATGCCACCTTGGAATCGGTTGAAAAGCATGGCCTACAAGGCACTACTATTTCAAGTATCAGCAAGCTAGCTGGCGTGTCTACTGGGATTATCAGCCATTATTTTGGTGGCAAAGGCGGGTTAATAAAAGGTACAACCATTTATTTGCTAGAGCAATTAAGACAAGACTTTCTCACGCAGTTTCATGATCAAAAACCGTCAGCTCAAGAGCGCATTAACTTTATTATCAATGCGAATTTCAGTACAGCGCAAAGCTCCAATAAAGCCGCTATCTCTTGGTTAAGCTTTTGGGTACTTTCAATGCATAGTGAAGAATTAAGCCAATTGCAAAAAGTTAATCATGCCAGACTATCGAGTAACTTGCGCTTCGCTTTCAAAGATCTAGTAACACCTGAGCACGTTGCACGTTGCACCAATATACTGGCGGCTCAAATTGATGGTCAGTGGTTAAGGTGTGCACTATCTCATAGTTCAGAAGCGATGTTTGCCGTCGCAGCAGATGAGTGTAAAGCGCTAGCATTACAATTAATCAAGCAATATCAAAAAACTGACATCTAAGCTCGTTAAACTTTGGCAAAAAACTTAGTCAAATAGCAATGAGCACCATTATCGGAGTAGGGGTAGTCGGCATTTTAATACTCGGCGCAGTATTAATGTTTATGTATCGAAAAAATACGCTTACTGGCACTGAACCGACCTCTATCACCGCTTTAATTGCGATTCTATTTACCTCAGGCTTAGATGGTGGTTTTATCTTATTACCACTGATCGAGTATAACCAATATACCACAGATGAGGTCTATCAATTTACTAACCCTTTAGCGATAGAAATGGGCTTTTGGGGGATCAGTGCTTGGGCAATGTATTTCGTTTCAACACTTTATTTTTTAACCTTAGAGCCTAAATTAAAATTCTTTGAAATTCTTTGGGTGAAAAGATTAAGCGCTTGTGTTGTTGCAGCGACATGTGCGTTCACCTTATCGCTTTTCCTCGATTTAATGCCTTATTACCTACCCGACCAATTAAAACAAAATACATGGCTTTTAGGTGGACTGACGACGATTATCATTGTCGCTTCTTTAGTGATCAGTATTAACACTCTCTTGATGACGCTCGTTAGTAAAGTTAGTGTTATCGCTTTTTTACTGCTGTGTTGTTATTTAGCCTGGCTAATTCAACTTGATTTCACCGATATTGCTCAAAGTATTTCATATGGCTCGGACTACTTTAACCACGCGCATCGTTTTATTTTGCCATTTAACGATTACCACGAGTTTTACCTTGCTTGGTGGATGACTTGGTCAATTATGCTGGGACAATTCGTCGCTAAGTTTGTCAGGAACCTCAAACCAGTGACACTGTTTTTTGTTATGACAATATTGCCCTTACTACCGAGTTTTATTTGGTTTTCTCTATTATTTCAATTTTTTGAGAACGGTTATGTACTCAGTACTGCTAGTCAATTAGTGATGCTAATATTGGGTTGCGGGTTTGTCATCAATTCGATTGATTTTATGGTTGCTAGTTACAGCCAAACATTTAATTTAACGCTATCAAAACAAGGGCCAGTGAAGTTTGTCATATTCAACACAGGTATTTTAGTGATCTTAACGTGTTTGTTTCAAAGCCAATGGATGTTTGTCCAAACCGCCGCTTCACTTGTCGTATTAATCATCATTTTACTATTAGCCAAGCAAGGTTTAGTGTTAATTAAACCATTGAGTGGTATTGGAATAAAAAAGGCTAGGGGATAACCTAGCCTTGTGTCGTCATTAAGTAACTACTTTTTTGTTGGTCGTTTCCAGTTAGCGATATTACGCTGTTTGCCACGAGCTACCGCTAATGCGCTGGCTTCAACGTCTTTAACAATAACAGAGCCAGCACCCGTTGTTGCATTATCACCAATAACCACAGGCGCAACGAGTGACGCGTTTGAACCGATAAATGCATTTTCACCGATCACGGTTTTTGATTTGTTTACGCCGTCATAGTTACAGGTAATAGTACCTGCACCTATATTGGCTTTAGCGCCAACCTCTGCGTCACCTAAATAAGTTAAATGACCTGCTTTAGCGCCTTCACCTAACGTCGATTTTTTCATCTCAACGAAGTTACCGATATGGGCATCACGCTTTAATTCTGAACCTGGACGAATACGAGCAAATGGACCGGCTGATGCTAATTCGCCTATAACAGCATCTTCAATCATGGTATTGGGTTTAATGACAGCGCCTTCACCAATCGTACAGTTTTTCAAAATACAATTTGCACCAATGGTTACGTTATTAGCGATAGTAACGTCACCTTCGAAAATACAATTTACATCAATCACAACTTCTTGACCAACGCTAACATTACCGCGAATATCAATACGGTTTGGATCACGTAAACTCGCGCCAGCAATCATTAATGTTTCAGCTTGGCGTAATTGATAAGCACGCTCTAATTGTGCCAGTTGTACGCGGTTATTGGCGCCTTCAACTTCTATTTCACTATCAGGGTGCGCTGTCGCAATGACTTTACCTTCATTATGACAAGCAGCGATAATATCGGTTAGATAATATTCACCTTGTGCATTGTCATTAGATAGGTTGCTTAGCCAACGTTTTAAATCACCACCATTGGCTAATAAAATACCAGTATTACACTCATTAATCGCAAGTTGCTCAACCGATGCATCTTTTTGCTCAACAATACCTACGACTGTGTCATTTCCTTGAGGCAAATCAGCACGAATAATACGACCATAACCTGTCGGGTTTGCTAACTTAACCGTTAGCAACGCCATACCATTTTCAGGTTTAGCGGCAATTAAGCTCTCTAGGGTTGATACTTTAGTTAATGGTACATCACCATAAAGCACTAAAACGTCTTCATCGTCTTTTAAAAAAGGTGAAGCCATATCTACAGCATGACCTGTACCTAGCTGTTCAGCTTGTTCAACAAAGGTTAAATCATCACCCGTAATTTGCGCCTTTAATACATCACCACCAAAACCATAAACAAGATATATATTTTCGGCATTAACCTGACGTGCAGCATCGATAACATGACCGACCATAGGTTTATGTGCAACGGGGTGTAAAACTTTTGGTAAACTTGAACGCATACGGGTGCCTTTACCCGCAGCAAGTATGACAACTGAAAGAGACATGAATTAAGCCATTATTCCTTTATTATTTGTGCCTAGTTTAACGACTTTTATGTGTAGATGGTATTAATTATTGTTTGCTCAATATTAAGTTTTTTAAACAATAATTAAAGGAATAGCATTAAGGGTTAATGTTTATCATTAGACATAAAAAAACGAGCTTCCACAAAGTGAAAACTCGTTTTATCGTCACTAAAACTAGTGTTTGATATAGCTCTTAGATTTTCTTCTTAGCTGCTTGGATTACACGTAATTGTGCAACTGCGCGTGCTAATTCAGAAGCTGCTTCAGCATAATCTACATCGCCACCTTGAGCATTTAAATGCTGTTCAGCGCGACGTTTAGCTTCGTTAGCTTCTTGCTCATCTAAGTCTGCAACACGTGTAGCTACATCAGCTAACACGGTTACATTATTTGGTTGAACTTCTAACATGCCGCCAGATAAGTAAAGAACTTCTTCTTCACCACCTTTTTTGACAATGCGAGCCATACCAGGTTTTAGTGAGGTCAGCAAAGGTGCGTGGCCAGGCATTACACCTAACTCACCTTCGCTACCAGTGATCTGTAATGATTCGATGCTACCAGAAAATAATTCTTCTTCTGCACTTACTACATTCAGATTTACAGTCATTGCTGCCATTGTGACCTCCTAATTGCTTTCTAAAGCTAAATTACATTGATTTCGCTTTTTCAGCTGCTTCTTCAATAGAACCAACCATGTAGAAAGCTTGCTCTGGTAAGTCATCATATTCACCAGCAAGAATACCTTTAAAGCCAGAAATTGTGTCTTTAAGTGGTACATACTTACCTGGAGAACCAGTGAAAACTTCAGCAACGAAGAACGGCTGTGATAAGAAACGTTGAATCTTACGTGCACGGTCTACTGTACGCTTATCTTCTTCAGATAATTCGTCCATACCTAAGATTGCAATGATATCTTTAAGCTCTTTGTAACGTTGTAGTGTTGATTGAACACCACGAGCTACTTCATAGTGCTCATTACCAACAACTAATGGATCTAATTGACGTGAAGTTGAGTCAAGTGGATCGATTGCTGGGTAAATACCTTGTGACGCGATGTCACGAGATAATACAACTGTTGCATCTAAGTGAGCGAAGGTAGTAGCTGGAGATGGATCCGTTAAATCATCCGCTGGTACGTATACCGCTTGGATTGAAGTAATTGAACCAGTCTTAGTTGATGTAATACGCTCTTGTAAAACACCCATCTCTTCAGCAAGTGTAGGCTGGTAACCTACCGCTGATGGCATACGACCTAACAATGCAGATACTTCTGTACCAGCTAGTGTATAACGGTAGATGTTATCAACGAAGAAAAGAACGTCACGACCTTCGTCACGGAACTTCTCAGCCATTGTTAAACCAGTCATCGCAACACGTAAACGGTTACCCGGTGGCTCGTTCATCTGACCGTAAACAAGCGATACTTTATCAAGTACGTTTGAATCGTTCATTTCGTGGTAGAAATCGTTACCTTCACGAGTACGCTCACCTACACCAGCAAATACTGAGTAGCCGCTATGCTCGATCGCGATGTTACGGATAAGTTCCATCATGTTAACGGTTTTACCAACACCAGCACCACCGAATAAACCAACTTTACCACCCTTAGCGAATGGACATACTAAGTCGATTACTTTGATACCAGTTTCTAAAAGTTCATTAGACATCGCTTGGTCAGCATATGCTGGCGCTTCACGGTGAATTGACCATTTTTCTTCTTCGCCGATTGGGCCAGCTTCATCGATAGGCTCACCCAATACGTTCATAATACGACCCAATGTTGCAGTACCTACTGGAACTTGGATGTTATTACCTGTGTTTACTACGTTCAGACCACGACGCAAACCGTCAGATGAACCCATAGCGATAGCACGAACTACGCCACCACCAAGTTGCTGTTGTACTTCTAGTACTAAGCCACTAAGGTCACCTTCAGTTACATTTAATGCGTCATATACCTGAGGTACAGCATCTTGTGGGAATTCTACATCCACAACTGCGCCAATGATTTGGACGACTTTACCTGTACTCATGTTTAATCCTCTAATCTTTTGCTCTTATTAAAGTAAGAACCTTTGCTTATACCGCTGCTGCACCTGCACAAATCTCACTCAATTCTTGAGTAATACTTGCTTGACGCGCTTTGTTATATACCAATTGTAAATCGTCAATTAAATCACCTGCATTATCTGTTGCGGCTTTCATCGCAACCATACGAGCAGCTTGCTCACATGCGAGGTTTTCAACAACGCCCTGGTACACTTGTGATTCCGTATAACGAACTAATAACTGATCAAGTAATACTTGAGCGTCTGGTTCGTAAACGTAATCCCAACGGTGCTTAATTTCGTCATCATCTGACTTAGGCAAAGGTAAAAGTTGATCGATTGTTGGCTGTTGCGTCATGGTATTAACAAATTTATTGTAAACCACGAACAGCCTATCAATTTCGCCATTATCATAGGCATTCAGCATAACTCTAACACTACCAATAAGGTCAGTTACTGAAGGACTATCTCCCAAACCTGAAATTTGTGATGTTACTTTAGCGCCCATGTTGTTAAAGAATGAAGTAGCTTTAGAGCCAACAACACCAAATTCAACTTCTGCACCTTGACCCTGCCATTTAGCAGCATCTGCAAGTACTTGCTTAAACAAGTTAATGTTTAAGCCACCACACAAACCACGGTCTGTTGAGATGACGATATAGCCTACGCGCTTAACTTCACGCTCTTCCAAATATGGATGGCGATATTCTAAGTTACCTAGCGCGATGTGACCGATCACATTTCGCATATTTTCAGCGTATGGACGAGAGGCAGCCATTCCATCTTGCGCTCTGCGCATTTTAGAGGCTGCAACCATTTCCATCGCGCTGGTGATCTTCTGTGTATTTTGTACACTTCCAATCTTCGATTTTATCTCTTTAGCGCCGGACATGACTAATCTCCCGAAAAGGTTAACTAATTACCAAGTTTGGGTAGCTTTGAAAGCTTCAATCGCTTTCGCTAAACCAGACTCGATATCTTTGTTATAGTCACCCTTTTCGTTGATAGTAGCCATCAACTCAGCGTGATCATTGTTTACGTAAGTACGTAACGCTTCTTCAAAATCAACAACTTTGTCAATTTCAATATCGTTTAAGTAGCCTTTTTCAGCGGCAAATAACGATACTGCAGTTTCAGCGATAGACAATGGGCTAAATTGCTTTTGCTTCATTAGCTCAGTTACGCGTTGACCGTGCTCTAATTGAGCGCGAGTTGCGTCATCTAAGTCAGATGCAAATTGAGCGAATGCCGCTAATTCAGCGTACTGTGCTAATGCTAAACGGATACCACCACCAAGTTTCTTGATGATTTTCGTTTGCGCTGCACCACCAACACGAGATACCGAGATACCTGCGTTAACCGCTGGACGAATACCTGAGTTGAATAAATCAGACTCTAGGAAGATTTGACCATCGGTAATTGAAATTACGTTAGTTGGTACGAATGCTGATACGTCACCTGCTTGCGTTTCGATGATAGGTAATGCAGTTAAAGAACCTGTTTTACCTTTTACTTCACCGTTAGTGAAACGCTCTACGTAGTCTTCGTTTACACGAGCAGCACGTTCTAGTAAACGTGAGTGCAAGTAGAAAACGTCACCTGGGTATGCTTCACGACCTGGCGGACGACGTAAAAGTAATGAGATTTGACGGTAAGCAACAGCTTGCTTTGATAAATCATCATATACGATTAGTGCATCTTCACCGCGGTCACGGAAGTATTCACCCATAGTACAACCAGAGTAAGCAGATAAGTATTGTAGTGCTGCAGCTTCAGAAGCAGATGCAACAACAACGATAGTGTTTTCTAACGCGCCGTGCTCTTCTAAGTTACGTACTAAGTTAGCAACAGTAGAAGCTTTCTGACCGATTGCTACATATACACACTTAATGCCAGTGTCTTTTTGGTTGATAATTGCGTCTAGTGCGATCGCAGATTTACCAATTTGACGGTCACCGATGATAAGTTCACGTTGACCACGACCAATTGGAATCATTGAGTCAATTGATTTGATACCAGTTTGAACTGGCTCATCAACTGATTTACGATCGATAACACCTGGTGCTACAACTTCAACTGGTGCGAAACCATCGTTGTCAATTGGGCCTTTGCCGTCAATTGGTTCACCTAAAGTGTTAACAACACGGCCTAATAAACCGCGTCCTACAGGTACTTCTAAGATACGACCTGTACCTTTAACTTTTACGCCTTCGGCAAGGTCAGCGTATGGACCCATAACTACCGCACCTACCGAATCACGGTCAAGGTTTAACGCGATTGCGTAGCGGTTGCCTGGAAGTTCGATCATCTCACCTTGCATTACATCAGCAAGACCGTGGATGCGAATGATACCGTCAGTTACTGAAACGATAGTACCTTCATTACGAGCTTCACTAACTACGTCAAACTGTTCAATACGTTTTTTGATCAGTTCAGCGATTTCAGTGGAATTCAGTTGCATGCTCTGTTCCCCAGTTAAGATTGTATTGTTGTTGCTAAGCGGCTCAGTTTACCTCGTACTGAACCATCGATAACCATGTCACCTGCCTTGATTACAAGACCAGACACTACGTTAGCGTCAACCATACAATTGAGCTTTACTTTACGAGCCAAACGCTTTTCAAGCGCGGCGCTTAATGTAGTTTGTTGTTCTGCAGTTAACTCAACCGCAGAAGTTACATCCACAGAAATTACTTTTTCATATTCAGCTTTAAGTTCGCTAAATTGAGTAGCAATTTGTGGTAGCACCAACAGACGTTCGTTTTCAGCCAAAACTTTAATAAAGTTTTGGCCATTGCTGCTTAGCTGTTCATCACAAACTTTCAAGAATAACTCTTGAGATTGTTCAACAGATGCACCACCAGCAAGGTAGGCTTCCATTGTTTCGTTTTGAGAAACTTCAGCAGCAAACACTAGCATTTCTAACCAGTTGTCTACGGCATTAGCTTCAACAGCATATTCGAACGCTGCTTTAGCATAAGGACGAGCAACCGTTGTCAATTCAGACATAGTGCTTATTCCTCTTAAAGCTCAGCGACAAGTTTATCTAAGATGTCGCTATGTTCAGCGGCATCAATTGAACGCTCAAGAATTTTCTCGGCACCGACTACAGCAAGAGCGGCAACTTGTGCACGTAGCTCTTCTTTAGCGCGATTGCGTTCAGACTCAATTTCTGCATAGCCAGAAGCAACGATTTTCTCGCGCTCTGCTTGTGCTTTTTCCGCAGCTTCATCAACTAATTGTGCTTCACGCTTTTTAGCAGCTTCAATAATTTCAGCCGCTTGAGCTTTCGCTTCTTTTAGTTGAGCAGTCGCTTTGCTTTGAGCTAATTCAAGCTCTTTAGCTGCACGATCAGAAGCAGCAAGACCATCAGCAATAGTTTTCTGACGTTCTTCTATGGCACCCATTAATGGTGGCCATACGTACTTCATGCAGAATAATACAAATACGACAAATGCGATTAATTCACCGATTAAGGTAACGTTAATGTTCATTTGTGTACCTCCTATAATTTATTCGCGAAATGAAAAATAGCTATTGATTAAGCTAATGCGAATAACATGTATAAGCCGATACCAACACCGATCATAGCGATCGCATCGATAAGACCTGCTACGATGAACATTTTTACTTGAAGTTGTGGTGCAAGTTCAGGTTGACGAGCAGCTGATTCTAAGAATTTGCCACCTAATAAACCAAAACCAATCGCAGTACCTAAAGCACCTAGACCGATTAGTAATGCAACAGCGATATATAACATATTTATCTCCGATTATTTTAAAGTAAGTTATAAAGTTAAAAAATTAAAAAATTCTTTTGGACATCCTGTCCTAAACCCTTCGGGTTTTTTGACCATATTCATTCAATAACAAACGAATATGGCCGCCTAACTCAATCCCGAAGAGTTAGTGATCTTCATGCGCCAAACTTAAATACACGATAGTTAACATCATGAATATGAAAGCTTGAAGCGGAATAACTAATAAATGGAACGCTGCCCATAAAAAGTGTACTGGTAATTGGAATAAACCAATTGTAGCAATCAATATAAAGATAAGCTCACCAGCGTATAAGTTACCGAATAAACGTAATGCTAAAGATACTGGACGAGCAATTAACGTCACAGACTCTAAGATGAAGTTTACTGGAATAAAAGCAGGGTGATTAAACGGTTGTAGCGTTAACTCTTTAGTAAAACCGCCTAAACCTTTTACTTTGATTGAATAGTAAATAATTAAGAAGAATACCCCAATAGATAACGCGAACGTCATATTCATATCAGTGGTAGGTACTGACTTGATGTAAACATCATGTGGATCCATGCCCATAAATGTAGCACCAATCCAGCCGGCAATAGTTGGAATTAAATCAACTGGAACCCAATCCATCGCGTTCATTAATAAGACCCACATAAAAATCGTTAACGATAGTGGAGCAATTAATGGGTTTTTGCCATGGAATGTTTCTTTAACACTCGTATCGACAAATTCGACAATCATTTCAATAGCACATTGAAGTTTGCCAGGAACACCAGTCGTTGCTTTTTTAGCGACTGAACGGAAAGTAAGTAAGAATACCAAACCAAGTACAAGTGACCAGAGTAATGTGTCAATGTGTAATGTCCAGAATCCGGCATCCGCACAAGCTTTGTTAAAAGCTACGCTACCGTCAACGGTACACATTTTCGCATTGGTCAAATGGTGTTTGATATAAGAGCCAGTATCTGCTGCCATCTTTTATCCCAATTATTGTTGATTAATAGTAAAACTGTTTACGACAGCCTGCACAAAAGGTGCAAACATCGCTAAAAAATATGTAATGAAAAAAGGTGGCAGCACTAAGTTTTCTATAAACTTAAAACACAAAGCAAATAATATTGCTGACAACACTAATTTCAATTTCACGCCACTGTTAAAAGCATCAACTACTTTACGTGAGGCGCTTGCCCCAGCATATTGAAATGCTTTATAGGCAAAAAGCATGTTTGGTAATAACGCTACAATTCCGCCTAATGCGGCTGATTGAGCAAAGGAAAAGCCAAACATACCCAGGTTAACCAATACCGATAATACAATGATAATCAGGGTGATTTTCAATTGCCTAATCGCAATCATTCGCCCTTTTTGAGCTAGCTTGTTCATAACTGACTATCATCTAGTAACATATTCGTATTGACTACCTAATCTTTAAGAATAATTTTATCTTAAAAAAAGTCAGCGCAAGTATACTGGTTTACGCTTTTTTTGCAACAAAATAGGGCATTTCATTTTTGCAAAAAAGGGCGCTAAACGCCCCTTTTTAAAACAAATAGTCACTATAAATATGATTAGTTATCAATGCTGCATATTTATTCGTTAAAATGAGCCAAATCGAGACACAATTGAATCAAGTTCAGTTAAATCAGAGTATGAGATAACAAGCTTACCTTTGCCTTTTTTATTGTGATTAATTGTAACTTGTGAACCTAATTTTTCTGTTAAATTTTGCTCTAGCGACTGTGTATCAGGATCTTTAACCTTTTCAGCCTTAGGTTCTTCAGGGGTTAGTACTTTCTTAATGAGTGCTTCAGTTTCGCGAACGGTAAGCTCTTTTGCGACAACAGCTCGTGCTGTATTAGTTTGAACATCATTTTCCAAAGCAAGTAGTGCTCTAGCATGCCCCATTTCTAAATCACCATGTTCAAGTAGTGTTTTAACTTCTTCATTTAGATTATTTAAACGTAACAAGTTGGATACGGTTGTGCGCGATTTTCCAACAGCGTCTGCCACTTCTTGGTGCGTTAATTCAAATTCAGTTAGCAATCTATCTAATGCGATGGCTTCTTCCATTGCATTTAAATCTTCACGTTGAATATTTTCGATTAATGCAATTGCTACAGCTGCTTCGTCTTGAACGTTTTTAATTAAGCAGGGAATTTCTTCCAATTTTGCAATTTGAGCAGCACGCCAACGACGTTCACCAGCAATTATTTCGAATTTATTATCGTCAATAGCACGAACGACAACTGGTTGAATAACACCTTGCGCTTTAATGGAGTCTGATAATTCTTCTAACGCCTCTGGTGACATATCTTTTCTTGGTTGATATTTGCCTGGTTGAAGCATATCGATAGGTAAGGATTTTAAATCACCATCTTTAATGGTATCAGCATTATTAGTTGTGTCCGTTGATGTCTGTTGTTGAGTTGGTGCATTGGTAAGCAGGGCATCAAGACCTCGGCCTAAGCCTCTTCTTTTTGACGGACTCATAGTTTTCCTTGGTTTTTATTAACTAACTGTATTTTTTGCAGATGCCGATTTTACATCATTACGCTTTAGTATTTCACCTGCTAATGCTAAATAAGCTTTAGCGCCAGTTGAAGACTTGTCGTAATACATGGCAGGAGCACCAAAACTTGGCGCTTCTGCAAGGCGAACATTGCGAGGAATAACTGTACGGTATACTTTATCGCCAAAATGACGTTTCAATTGTTCTGACACATCGTTAGCTAAACGATTGCGAGGATCGTACATTGTGCGCAAAATACCTTCGATATGTAGGTTACTATTCACCACTGACTGCAACTTAGAAATAGTGTCCATCAGTGCTGTTAAACCTTCGAGAGCATAATATTCGCACTGCATAGGAACAAGCACTGAATCAGCAGCAGCCATCGCGTTTACGGTTAACATGTTTAATGATGGCGGGCAGTCAATGATAATAAAATCATAGTGATTTTTAGCTTCAGCTAACGCTGTCTTTAAGCGAAGTTCACGAGCATAAAACTCCATCAGCTTAATTTCAGCGGCGGTTACGTCAGTATTTGCTGCGATAAGATCATAAACACCTGCCGTATCTTTAACAATAACTTGTTCTACAGGTTGTTCTTCAACTAAAAGTTCGTAACAGGTGGCGTGTACTTCATATTTATCTACACCACTACCCATCGTCGCGTTACCTTGAGGATCAAGATCGATCAACAATACTTTTCGCTTGGTTGCAGCTAGTGAAGCGGCTAAATTAACTGATGTTGTTGTTTTGCCAACACCACCTTTTTGGTTGGCAACCGCGATAATTTTTCCCACGAAGTCCTCGAACGTTTTAGTTATTGTGCTTTTTTAGTTCAATTAAGTGTCGTTCACCGTCTAAATTTGGCACGGTAAGCGGATAGCTATTAGCTACTTTAATGTTTTCTGGCAATAATTCAATTTCTTCTGCAGGGAATTGCCCTTTTAGCGCGTAAAAAGAACCTTTTTCATCAATAAGATGAGAGCACCATGTAACCATGTCTTGTAAAGACGCAAATGCTCGAGATAACACACCATCAAATGGCTGCTCTATAGGATATTTCTCTACTCGCATCTGCACTGGCGTTACGTTTTCTAGCTTTAGCTGATAAACAACTTGGCGCAAAAAAGTAATTCGTTTACCTAATGAGTCTAATAAAACAAATTTACGCTCAGGATACAAGATCGCCAATGGAATTCCAGGTAACCCGGGACCTGTACCAACATCGATAAAGTGTTGACCATTCAAGTGCTGGCCAACAACTAATGAATCAAGGATATGTTTAATTAACATGTCTTGAGGATCACGAACAGAAGTTAAATTGTAAGCCTTGTTCCATTTGTGCAGCAATTCAACATATTGGCTTAATTGAGTAATTTGCTGATCAGTAACGTCAAGTTCAGTTTTATCAATTAACTGACGAAGTGATGATTCATATGTCATGGATATTAGGCGCTCTTACGAAGTAAACCGTGTTTTTTCAAATAAACAATAAGCAATGAAATAGCCGCAGGTGTAATACCAGAGATACGAGATGCCTTACCAAGTGTTTCAGGTTTAGCGTCAGTAAGCTTAGCAACCACTTCATTCGATAACCCTGAAATTTGAGTAAAATCAAAATCTACAGGAATTAATGTATTCTCGTGTCGTTTTTTCTTCTCTATTTCGTCCATTTGACGATCAATATAACCTTGATATTTAATTTGAATTTCTACTTGTTCAGCAGCCTGCGTATCTGTTAATACAGGACCAAATTCTTCAATACTCATAACATCTTCGTAACGAGTTTCAGGACGACGTAAAATATCTTCTAGATTGGCTTCACGTGAAATAGGGGTCTTCAATAATGTATTTAGTTTTTCTTTCGCTGGATGATCTTTATGCACCCAAGTAGACTTTAAACGTTGACGTTCAAGTTCAATATTTTCCATTTTCTCATTGTATCGAGCCCAACGCTTGTCACAAACTAAACCTAATTCACGACCTTTTTCAGTTAAGCGACTGTCAGCATTATCTTCACGTAGCAATAATCGATATTCTGCACGTGATGTGAACATACGATAAGGTTCTTTGGTACCAAGTGTTGCTAAATCATCAATCAGCACTCCCATATACGCTTGGTCACGACCTAAGATCCATTGATCTTTTTCTTGAACGCGTAATGCGGCATTGGTTGCAGCAATTAAACCTTGAGCACCGGCTTCTTCATAGCCAGTAGTACCATTGATTTGACCAGCAAAATAAAGATTTTGTATAAATTTAGATTCTAGCGTTTGTTTTAAATCGCGAGGATCAAAGTAATCATATTCAATCGCATAGCCTGGGCGTGTGATATGAGCGTTTTCAAAACCTTTGATTGATCTCACTAGGTTCATTTGAACGTCAAACGGTAAACTGGTTGAAATACCGTTAGGGTAAATTTCATGCGTAGTTAAACCTTCAGGCTCAACAAATATTTGATGGGTATCTTTATCTGCAAAGCGCATGATTTTGTCTTCAATTGAAGGACAATAACGTGGACCTACACCTTCAATCACACCGGTATACATTGGTGAACGATCTAAACCTTCGCGAATAATATCGTGAGTGTTTTGATTTGTATGGGTGATATAACACGAGATTTGCTCAGGGTGATCTTCTTGCGATCCAATAAACGAAAATACAGGACGAGGTGTATCACCTGGCTGTTCCTGCATAACAGAAAAATCAAGAGTTCTAGCATCTAAACGAGGTGGCGTACCTGTTTTTAAACGATCGATCCTAAACGGCATATCACGTAAACGACTTGCTAAATTAACACTCGCAGGATCACCTGCACGACCACCTTGATAATTATTTAAACCAATATGAATTTGACCAGCAAGGAAAGTACCTACGGTAAGCACCACGGTTTTACCTTTAAATTTCAAACCCATTTGAGTTGAAACACCAGTAACTTGATCGTTTTCAACGATCAAGTCATCACATGGTTGCTGGAATATCGTTAAGTTTTCTTGGTTTTCAAGGAAGCTTCTTACAAACGATCGATATAAAACACGATCAGCTTGAGCACGAGTTGCTCGAACAGCTGGTCCTTTGCTGGCATTCAATGTTCTAAATTGAATTGCACTATGATCGATAGCCTGTGCCATCAAGCCACCTAAGGCATCTATTTCTTTAACTAAATGTCCTTTACCAATACCACCAATGGCAGGGTTACAAGACATCTGACCTAAAGTATCAATATTATGTGTTAGAAGAAGGGTTTTACATCCCATTCTAGCTGATGCTAAAGCTGCTTCAGTGCCAGCATGACCACCACCAACAACAATAACGTCAAACGAATCTTGATACCACATTGATCATTTACCTTAGGTTTGAATAAAAGGGCACGTATTCTACCGTTTTTTTTAGATCGTTGAAATGAAAATTATCGTTAAATTTTTAAAGACGATCACTTATTAAATATAAAGATCTTATATAAAGATCTTATTATTACTTACTATTAAGATCGTCTTTTTCTGTTGATAAGTCGCTGTAGTCTATATGTACCAAGTAGATCCGAGTGATCAGATCCTGTGATCAAGCGTTGATCTAATGCGGTATATCCTTTGATCAAAACGGCTGTTTATCCACAGCTGAAATTGATATAAATTTAATAAACTGAATAATAAGATCTATTTAAGAGGTTACAAACAGAGATATCCACATAGCTATATTTTTAGATCGTAATATGTGAATAACTTATGGGTAAGATCACGATAACTGATCTTTTAGATCGGTTATCCACTGAGAAGCGACTTCTTCTGGATCTATATCCTGCTGCATATCGAGTAGAAGAGGCTCTTTTAACTCTTTACAACCTTTTGTTTTTATTAGTTTATTAATGTTTTTAGCTGCATAGCAATAGGTATCGTAATTTGTATCACCCAAACCGATCGTTAAACAATGGGTTGTTGATAGATCAATAGTTTGATCTGTTAACTGATCAACAAAGGGTTGAATATTGTCAGGGTACTCACCAGCGCCATGAGTTGACGTACAAATTAGCCACGTTTGATTTTGGGTAGGAATTTCGTCTAAATTCGGTGATAAATGAAGGGTAGTTTGGTGGCCTAATTCGTTTAGCGCATCTTGACATGCTTCTGCAACATACTCAGATCCGCCTAACATACTGCCTACAATTATTTGAATAGATGCCATAGTTAAGCTCAGTAAGATAAATAAGCGTAACTATAGCATTTAGTGCATCGTATTAATAAAGTAGAGAACTACTTACCAATACAAAATGATGAGAATATTTTGCCAAGTAGATCATCACTGGTAAATTCACCAGTAATTTCATTAAGTTCTTGTTGGCAAATTCTTAGTTCTTCTGCAAGTATTTCTCCGGCAACGTAAGCTTGTAATTGATCTCTACCATTAATTAAATGTTGGTAAGCATTATCCAATGCCACTAGATGCCTTCTGCGCGCCATAAAGCCACCTTCAGTATTACCTTGATATCCTATAATCTGTTTCAAATGATCGGTGAGTAACTCAATTCCTTCATTTGTTTTTGCAGACAAGGTGATCGTTGGATCACTGTTTTCTTCCGTGACACCAATTGCAGCACCCGAAATATCTGCTTTGTTCTTAACAATGGTCACGCCAATATTTTCTGGCAATGCTTGGTAGAATTCAGGCCAAAATGTTTTGAGATCTATCGCTTGATCATTGGACGAATCAATCATGAGTAAAACACGATCTGCTTTCTTTATTTCTTGCCATGCGCGTTCAATACCTATTTGCTCCACTTTATCAGGACTTTCACGCAGACCCGCGGTATCAATAATATGAAGCGGCATGCCATCAATGTGAATTTGTTCGGTTAACACATCACGCGTAGTACCTTCGATATCGGTTACAATGGCCGTATCTTTGCCGCTTAGTGCGTTTAGTAAACTCGATTTACCAGCATTTGGTCGCCCAGCAATTACAACGCGCATACCTTCACGTAAGATACTGCCTTGTTTAGCTTGTTTTTGAACATCATCAACACTTTCAATGATTGCATTAAGATCATTAAGCACTTTTTCATCTGCAAGAAAGTCTATCTCTTCTTCTGGAAAGTCAATTGCTGCTTCAACATACATACGCAGATGAATGACATCTTCTACGAGTTGATGTACAAGCTTGGAGAAGCTTCCTTGTAATGATTGTAAAGCACTTTTAGCTGCTTGCTCTGAACTTGAGTTAATAAGATCAGCAATGGCTTCAGCTTGCGTTAAATCGAGTTTGTCATTGAGGAATGCTTGTTCACTGAACTCACCAGGTTTAGCCATGCGAATTTTGCTTATCGCGACGATTTCTTTAAGCAGCATATCTAAAATAACAGGGCCACCATGACCTTGCAGTTCGAGTACATCTTCACCGGTAAATGAGTTCGGCCCTTCAAAAAATAGTGCGATACCTTGGTCTAATGTTTCGCCTTGGCTGTTTTTAAAAGGCAAATATTCAGCTTTACGAGTTTGTGGCTGTTTGCCTAATATCGTTTGAGCGGCCAGTGAAGCAAGAGGGCCTGAAACACGAATAATACCAACACCACCGCGCCCAGGTGCCGTTGCTTGCGCGGTAATTGTTTCTGTGTTGCTTTGTAATGACATGGCAGTCATGTTGAATCTCAAAAGTGACTTATGTCGGTATTTTACTCTATGTTGGTATAAACCGGAAAGGGGAAAAAAAAAGGCGACCCTAAGGCCGCCTTTTTATCTATTACGATATGTTATTTTTGTTTGGCTTTTTCCATGCCTCTAAAAATAATTTTCATTTGTACTATTGATATAACGTTACTCACTAACCAGTAAAGTACTAGACCTGATGGGAACCAGAAGAAGAAAACGGTAAACATTACTGGCATGTATTGCATGATCTTCTGTTGCATTGGATCTGTAGCGGTCATTGGCTGCATTTTTTGCATAACAAACATACTGATACCCATTAGAATAGGTAATATGTAGTACGGATCTTTTGAAGATAGATCTGTTAACCATAAACCAAAGCCCGCATGGCGTAATTCAACACTTTCTAGGAATACCCAGTATAGCGCTAAGAAAATAGGCATTTGAATGAGCATAGGTAAACAACCACCCGCAGGATTTACTTTTTCTTTACGGTAAAGCTCCATTGTTGCTTGACCCATCTTTTGACGGTCATCACCAAAGCGCTCTTTTAACTGTTGCATTTTAGGCTGTAAATCACGCATTTTAGCCATTGACGTGTATTGCGCTTTCGTTAATGGGTACATCAAACCTTTTACGATTAATGTGATAACGATAATCGCCATACCCCAGTTAACAACAATTGATTGAATTGCTAATAGTAACCAGTGCAATGGTTGGCTGATCATAAATAAGAAGCCAAAATCTACTGTTAGATCTAAACCGTCAGCAAGAACTTCTAGTTCATCTTGTAATTTAGGGCCGACATATAAAATTGCTGATGCTGTAGCATTTTGGTTTGCATCAACTGTTATCGCTGGTGCTTTGAATCCAATAACAGCATCACCATTAGATGTGTAGTTTGTATAAAGTTGATTGTTGTCGCCAACTTGTGGCACCCAAGCCGAAACAAAATAGTGTTCAAGCATAGCAACCCAACCACCGCGAGTTGTTTGGTTTAAGTTTGCGTCTGCAATATCTGAGAAGTCATACTTTTCGTAACGATCTTCCGTTGTTGAGTATGCTGCACCACGATATGTTGGCATTAAGGCTGAAGATTCATCAACAAATGTAGATTGTTTTAACTGACCATATAACTGAACGCTTGCACTTTGTGTCGTAGTGTTAGCTAGTGTATAAGTTAGGCCTATATCGTATTTACCTTGAACGAAGGTATAAGTTTTAACAATGTTTAAGCCATTTTCTTGGTTTAACGTTAAGTTAACTGTTAACTCACCTTGATCGTTAAGTTGATAATCGGTTTTTTCAACTTGATAAATTGGGCGACCCGGTATCAAGCGATCTGGACCATTAGCCCCCGTTAAGCCACTTTGTGCAATATATTTACGAGCACCGTTTTGAAGCATAGTGTAAGGAATACCACTACCTTGCTCAGTATCATAACTTAACAATGCCACTTCAGTAATGTCACCACCTTGGGTATTGATCATTACTTTAACAACATCGGTTGTTACTGTGATCATCTTAGCTGAAGGTTTTACAACATCGGCACTTGCTTGTGCTTGTGAAGATGCAGGTACGAAATCGCCAGTGTTGTTCTCTGCTGACTGAGTTTCTTGTGTTACTTGGTTCTGCTCTTGTACTTGAATAGGCGCATGTTCTAATTGCCATTGTTGAAATAACAAAAAGCTAACTACAAGCAATGCTATAAAAAGCAAACTGCGTTGGGATTCCATAAGCTATTTTTTCTCTTTTGGTTTGAGTGGTACTGGATCTTCACCACCTTCATGTAAAGGATGGCATTTTAGTATACGTTTGCTTGCTAACCAACCACCTTTTAACAATCCGAAACGATTTATTGCTTCTATTGCATAAAAAGAACAGGTTGGATGGAAGCGACATTTGCTGGCACCGAACATAGGGCTGATAAAGTTTTGATAACCTTTTATCAGTAAAATTGCTATTTTTTGCCCAATCGACGGTCTATTTTTCGCCATATGCCATATATTTGCTTGCTAATGTCTTCGTTTTCAAGGGTATCAACCCCAGATTTTACCATTATTACCATATCTATATGTGGTAATTTATGTTGGTTAAGACGAAAACTCTCGCGCACTAAACGTTTTATTCTGTTTCGTTGAACTGCTAGTTTGACACGTTTTTTTGCAATAGCTAGCCCTAAACGATTTTGTTGATCATTATTAGGTGTCGTTAAAACAGTGAAGTGTTGAGTAGAAAATCTAGTAGGATTTGAGAAGATGTTTTGAAATTGACTGGGAGTCAATATTCTTGACTCCCGAGTAAACTTTTTAGTAACCGTCATTATAGGCTACCTATCTCGTAAGAGATTAAGCGCTTAAACGAGCACGACCTTTAGCACGACGACGCGCTAATACTGCACGACCGTTTTTAGTTGCCATGCGAGCACGGAAACCGTGGTTACGTTTACGCTTTAATACGCTAGGTTGAAATGTTCTTTTCATGAGACTTAGTCCGTCGGTTGTTGTTGCCCTGGCAAAACAGCCCTGTTGGCACACTGGTTCAAAAAATGAGGGCGAATTTTAAAGCGCCTGTTGGTTTTTGTCAATATTATTCTTTGTATAAAGTTTGCAAAGATCGTTTAAGGATCCTGTGTGTTTTTATTGCTATCCACAGTTTTATCACATTTTCGTTTCTGTGTTCTTGTTTTCCTTCAATATTTTGGTGGCTGTAATTAAAACTTAGTTGCTAATTTTTAACTATTATAAAGAGTTATCTTGTTGTTATTTAATGGTATTTTAATATAAAACCTAAAAATAGTGGTAAATAACAAAAGTCAATGTTGATGTTGTGGATAACTCGTTAGATAATAGACCAATAATTAATATAATTTTGTTTTCTGATCCTTGCTTTTGCCGCTTTCTTGGCATTTCTCCAATAGATTAGAATGTTAGGAGTTAAAGAGTGTCACAATCACTCTGGCAACGTTGCCTTTCTGTTTTACAAGAAGAATTACCTGCACAACAATTTAGTATGTGGATCCGTCCTCTTCAATGTGTGGAAGAAAATAACATCATGACGATTTACGCGCCTAATCGCTTTGTGCTTGATTGGGTTCGTGAAAAGTATGTTGATCGTATTAACGAGCTTGTATCGATGGAAGAGCAATCAAACCCTCCATTACTTCGATTCGATGTTGGTAGCTTACCAACAAGTTCTGAAAGCAATAGTTCCCCCGTAACTGAGGTGCCTAAGCCAACGATCAATCCTGCACCGTCTCAACCAGAAGCGAATTTACCCAAAACAACCAATGTTTTTGCAAAATATACCTTTGATAACTTTGTTGAGGGTAAGTCAAACCAATTGGCGCGTGCTGCTGCTTCACAGGTTGCTGATAACCCTGGTACAGCTTATAACCCTCTATTTATATACGGTGATACTGGTTTAGGTAAAACTCACTTATTGCATGCTGTTGGCAACGGTATTTTACATAGTAATCCTAAAGCAAAAATTGCTTATATGCACTCTGAGCGCTTTGTTCAAGATATGGTAAAAGCATTGCAAAACAATGCCATTGAACAGTTCAAGCAGTATTACCGAGGTGTTGACGCTTTACTGATTGATGATATTCAGTTTTTCGCTAACAAAGAGCGAACTCAAGAAGAGTTTTTTCATACCTTTAACGCATTGTTAGAAGGTAATCAGCAAATTATTTTAACTAGTGACCGTTATCCAAAAGAAATTGATGGTGTTGAAGATCGTCTTAAGTCTCGTTTTGGGTGGGGTCTTACTTTAGCAATTGAACCACCAGAGTTAGAAACGCGTGTCGCGATCCTTAAGAGAAAGGCTCAGGAGCGTCAGATTAATTTAGCCGACGAAGTTGCATTCTTTATTGCTAAGCGAATTCGAGCAAATGTGCGTGATCTTGAAGGCGCGCTAAATCGTGTAATTGCTAACGCAAACTTTACTGGTCGTGCGATCACAATTGATTTTGTTCGAGAAGCTTTGCGAGATTTACTTGCACTGCAAGACAAGCTTGTTACTATCGATAATATACAACGTACAGTAGCTGAATATTATAAAATCAAAGTGGCAGATCTGTTGTCGAAACGACGCAGCCGATCGGTAGCAAGACCTCGCCAAATTGCTATGGCGTTGTCTAAAGAATTAACCAACCATAGCTTGCCTGAGATTGGCGATGCATTTGGTGGTAGAGATCACACGACAGTTCTTCATGCTTGTCGAAAAGTAAAAGAGCTTCGTGAAGATTCTCATGATATAAAAGAAGATTATTCAAACTTAATAAGAACATTGTCCTCTTAAAAATTTAGGGTTATAGCAAATGAAGTTTTCGGTAAATAGGGAAGTCTTACTTAAGCCATTACTTTTGGTATCCGGGGCCGTAGAGCGTAAAAGTACATTACCTATATTAGGCAATGTACTTTTTGAGGTTAGTGGTCACTCATTTACTTTGACGGCGACAGATTTAGAACTTGAGATGGTTTCTTACGCTGAAGTTGAAAACCAAGGTGAAGACGGTAAAGTTACAATACCTGCAAGAAAGCTACTTGATATTTGTAAAAGTTTACCTGATAACTCGCAACTTATTTTCGATGCGCATGATGAAGCGGTAACCATTAGCACGGGGCGAAGTAAATATTCATTATCAACGCTCGCTGCCACTGACTTTCCTAATATTGAGGAATGGCAAGGCGATGTAGAATTTAAACTGCTTAAGTCTGAATTATTACGTTTGATTGAAAGTACGCATTTTTCAATGGCAAACCAAGATGTTCGTTATTATCTTAATGGTATGTCCATTGAAACTGAAGGTAATGAAATTCGTTCGGTAGCCACTGATGGACATAGATTAGCGATTTGTAAAATTGGTAATGACTCGTTAGCATTGCCATCACGCCAAGTTATCGTTCCTCGTAAAGGGATTTTGGAAATTATTCGTTTGCTTGAACCTGTTGATGAAGAAATTCAAATATTTATGGGTTCTAACCATATTCGAATTTTAGATACGGCATTTTCTTTTACTAGTAAGTTAGTTGATGGTCGGTTCCCTGATTACCGTCGTGTACTGCCGAGAAACGGTGATAAAGTATTAACAACGGATAAAGATGCATTACGTCAGGTATTATCTCGAGCATCAATTTTGTCGAATGAGAAATTCAAAGGTGTACGTTTAAATTTTGAACCAGCAGAATTAAAGATAACTGCTAATAATCCTGAGCAAGAACAAGCAGAAGAGTTGATTGAAATTGATTTTCCATATGAAGCTTTAGAGATTGGCTTTAATGTAAGCTATGTACTTGATGTACTAAATGCAATTAAAGACGAAGAAGTTGTGTTTACATTGTCTGATGCAAATAGCAGTGTTGTTATTGAAGGTAAAGACTCAGGTGAAGCAATTTATGTTGTTATGCCGATGCGTTTGTAATGAATGAGTGTTAAAAAGTTAACAACACAAAATTATAGAAATTTAGCATCGGCCTCAATTGATTTTCATCCAGATTTAAATTTTATTCTTGGTGATAATGGAAGTGGCAAAAGTAGCATTTTAGAGGCGATTTTTTATTTAGGCCACGGAAAATCATTTCGTAATGCTAAACTAGAAAACCTTGTTACCTTCGATAAAGATAGCTTTGTTGTTAGCTTAGAAAATAACAACTCGGATCGTTTTGGCATTCGACGTGATGTTGCCCTTGGGTTAAGTGATATAAAAATTAACGGTGATAAAGTTAGCAGGCTGTCAGAGCTTGCTATTAATATTGCAGTTCAAGTTATAACGCCAGAAAGCTTCAAGCTGTTTTTTGGTGGGCCAAAAGAAAGGCGAAAGTTTTTTGATTTAGGGATGTTTCACGTGAAACATCAGTTTGGGAAGTTTTGGCGTGACTTTGTAAAATTACAGAAGCAACGTAATGCATTGCTAAAAAACTACGCTAAGAAAACTGACTTTGAATTCTGGAACCATCAGTTTGTAGAACAAAGTGAACTGATCTCAGAATTGAGAAATGACTATTTTGTACAGTTATCTAAAGAACTTGGAAATTGGATTAGTATTCTACTGCCTGAATTAGTAGAAGATATTAAAGTTCAATATTATCAAGGTTGGCCAAGTAAGAAGTCATTAGTTGACGTACTTAATGCTAATTTTGACAAAGACTGCCAACTTGGGTTTACCCAATATGGCGCTCACAAGTTTGATGTACGTTTTTTAATTGGCGGTAAAGCTCTTGATTTGAAATTATCAAGAGGGCAACAAAAGTTGTTTTTACTCGCTCTTACTTTTGCACAAACAAAGTTGATTGAAAAAGTAGAGCGCGTAAAACCAATTTTATTGATTGATGATTTTGGTGCGGAATTAGATATTAATTCAAGAACTGCATTGATGAATGCATTAGGTAAAATTGATTGCCAAAGTATTATAACAGCAATCGACGAGTTTTCGTTGCAACCCATGTTACAACAAGAACAACAATATAAGATGTTTCACGTGAAACATGGTGAAATCTTAGAAATAAGTAAATAGGCTATAAAATGACAGTAGAAAACGAATATGGCTCAGACAGTATTAAGGTGCTAAAAGGCCTTGATGCAGTAAGAAAAAGACCAGGGATGTATATTGGTGATACCGATGACGGTACAGGTCTACACCATATGGTATTTGAGGTTCTAGATAACTCGATAGATGAAGCGTTAGCTGGTCACTGTAATGACATCTACGTTACCATTCATTTAGACGGCTCTGTTTCAGTAAAAGATGATGGTCGTGGCATTCCTACAGATATCCATCCTGAAGAGGGTGTATCTGCTGCCGAGGTTATTATGACTGTACTTCATGCTGGTGGTAAATTCGGTGGTGAAGATTCTGGCTATAAAGTTTCTGGTGGTTTACACGGTGTAGGTATTTCTGTTGTAAACGCATTAAGCGACAAATTAACATTAACAATTCGTCGTGCTGGCAAAGTTCATGAGCAAGAATATCATTTAGGTGAACCACAAGCGCCATTGGCTGTAGTCGGTGACACAGACCAAACAGGTACAGAAGTTCGTTTTTGGCCAAGTGATTCTATTTTTACTGATGTAGAATTTCACTACGATATCTTACTTAAGCGTATTCGCGAACTATCATTCTTGAATTCAGGTGTATCAATAACACTAAAAGATGAGCGCGATGAGGATAAGAAAGAACACTTTCATTATGAAGGTGGTATCCAAGCTTTCGTTGATTACCTAAATACCAATAAAACGCCAGTGAACCAAGAAATTTTCTACTTCGATTTAGAAAGAGAAGATGGCATTGTTGTAGAAGTTGCGATGCAATGGAATGATGGTTTCCAAGAAAACATTTTCTGTTTCACCAATAACATTCCACAGCGTGACGGCGGTACACACTTAAGCGGTTTTAGAACGGCATTAACTCGTACGCTAAACAGCTATATGGTTAAAGAAGGCTTAAATAAGTCTAAGAAGGGTGATACCAGTGCTTCAGGTGATGATGCACGTGAAGGGTTAACTGCCGTTATATCAGTAAAAGTGCCTGATCCTAAGTTTTCTTCACAAACTAAAGATAAGCTAGTTTCTTCAGAAGTTAAAACGGCTGTAGAACAAGCTATGGGCGAAAAGTTAGGTGAGTACTTATTAGAAAACCCTACGACAGCTAAAACAATTTTAATGAAGATAATCGATGCGGCACGAGCTCGTGAAGCTGCTCGAAAAGCTCGTGAAATGACTCGTCGTAAGGGGGCGTTAGATATCGCAGGTTTACCAGGTAAGCTAGCCGATTGTCAGGAAAAAGACCCAGCACTATCTGAACTATATATTGTGGAGGGTGACTCAGCGGGTGGGTCAGCTAAACAAGGTCGTAACCGTAAGAACCAAGCAATCTTGCCTCTTAAAGGTAAAATCTTAAACGTAGAAAAAGCACGTTTTGATAAGATGATTTCATCAGCTGAAGTTGGTACGTTAATTACAGCCTTAGGTTGTGGTATTGGCCGTGATGAATATGATCCAGAAAAATTAAGATATCACAGCATTATTATTATGACCGATGCTGATGTCGATGGCTCTCACATCAGAACGTTACTATTAACTTTCTTTTATCGCCAAATGCCAGAAATTATGGAACGTGGTTATGTTTATATTGCCCAACCTCCACTTTATAAAGTGAAGAAGGGTAAGCAAGAACGTTACATAAAAGATGATGAAGGATTAACTGAATATTTAACGACACTAGCTTTAGAAAATGCTGAGATCCATGTAAATGAATCTGCACCAGCTATTTCTGAGGTAGCGTTAGAGAAGCTTGTTAATCAATATCGCAAAACCATGGCTACAATCAAGCGCGTATCTCGTCAGATTCCAGAAGATATACTTGAGAAAATGGTTTACTCAAATGTTATCGAAACAGAAGAGTTTGCAGATAAAGCAGTGGTTGAAACTTGGGCTGCTAACCTATTGGCACAGCTTGAAGATCAAGATGGTAACGGTTCAATCTATTCAGTTACGGTTGAGCGTGATGACGAGCGTAATATTTTCTACCCTAAATTTAATATCAGACAACATGGTATTGATAAGCAGTATACCTGTGGATATGACTTTATTAATTCAAACGAATTCAATTCAATTCGTGAACTAAATAAAGCGATCAATGGTTTAATGGAAGAAGGTGCATACGTTAAACGTGGTGAGAAAGTTAAATCAGTAGAAGGCTTCGAAGAAGCACTTAACTGGCTAATGGCTGAATCTAAACGTGGTCAATACATTCAGCGTTATAAAGGGTTGGGTGAAATGAACCCTGACCAACTTTGGGAAACAACGATGGATCCAGAAACACGCCGTATGCTAAGAGTTACAATTGAAGATGCGATTGCAGCAGATCAATTGTTTAATACGTTAATGGGTGACCATGTTGAGCCGCGCAGAAACTTTATTGAAGACAACGCGCTTAAAGTGGCTAACCTAGACGTCTAGTTTATAACTAGCAATAACCAAAATATCATGCCCGGTCACCAAATCGGGCATTTTTTATTTTAACTGATACAAAACCTTACTGGCTTATCAAAAGTCAGTGGGTATAATTAACACAATTTTATTTAAGTAATCTCGGAACGACATGAGTACGTTTGATATAAAAACCTTTCAAGGTCTAATTTTACAGTTACAAGATTATTGGTCACGTCAAGGCTGCGTGATCATTCAGCCACTTGATCTAGAAGTAGGCGCTGGCACATTTCATCCAATGACATTTTTGCGTGCTATTGGTCCTGAGCCAATGAGCAGCGCTTATGTCCAACCATGTCGTCGTCCTACTGATGGTCGTTATGGCGAAAATCCAAACCGCCTGCAGCACTATTATCAATTTCAAGTGATGCTAAAGCCTTCGCCAAAAAACATTCAAGAACTTTACCTAAACTCTTTAAAAGAGCTTGGCATTGACCCATTAGTTCACGACATCCGTTTTGTTGAAGATAACTGGGAGTCACCAACATTAGGAGCCTGGGGTCTAGGGTGGGAAATCTGGCTAAATGGTATGGAAATAACTCAGTTTACTTATTTCCAACAAGTCGGTGGTTTAGAGTGTGCACCCGTTACTGGTGAAATCACTTATGGTTTAGAGCGATTAGCAATGTATATTCAAAATGTTGATAGCATCTATGACCTAGTTTGGACTGACGGCCCTATGGGTAAAGTACTTTATCGTGATGTATTCCACCAAAATGAAGTAGAGCAGTCTACCTATAACTTTGAACATGCAGATGTTCCTGCACTTTTTGCTCAATTTGATCATTGTGAAAAAGAAAGCCAAAAGCTTATTGAGCATGGCTTACCATTACCTGCATACGAACAAGTAATGAAGGCATCTCATGCATTCAACTTACTTGATGCACGCCATGCTATTTCAGTAACGGAGCGCCAGCGTTACATACTTAGAGTAAGAGCTCTATCTAAAGCATGTGCTGAAGCATATTACGAAGCGAGAGAAAAATTAGGTTTTCCATTATGTGCCAACGCAACTAATAAGGGAGATAAATAATGACGACACAAACCTTATTAATTGAACTTGGTACAGAAGAGCTACCACCAAAGTCATTGAAAGAGCTAGCACAGACATTTTTAGCTCAAATTGAATCTCAGATTAATGATGCATCATTATCTTACGAGAGCGCTGTTTGGTTTGCTTCTCCGCGCCGTTTAGCAGTAAAGATTGAACAACTTCAAGAGAATCAAGAAGACAAAGTTGTAGAAAAGCGTGGTCCATCTGTCACTGTAGCTTTTGATGAGAATGGTGCAGCAAGTAAAGCTGCGGAAGGTTGGGCGCGTTCAAATGGTATTACTGTTGATCAGGCTGATCGCATAAAAACGGATAAAGGCGAATGGTTACTTCATAAAGCAACCGTTAAAGGCGAGTCAATTCAATCCTTGTTACCTAAAATGGTACAACAAGCGATCAATAAACTTCCTATCCCTAAGCCTATGCGATGGGGAAGCACAAGAACCCAATTTATTCGTCCAGCACATACACTAACCATGCTATTTGGTCGTGAAGTTATCAATGGTGAAGTCTTGGAGGTGCAATCTGACCGCCTTAGCCAAGGTCATCGCTTCCACAGTGAAGGACTGGTATCTATCGAACATGCCGACGATTACGAGAAAACGTTATCTTCAGCTTATGTCATGGTTGATTACAATGAACGCCAGCAAGTTATTAAGCAACAAATAGAAAAAGCAGCGCAAGAATTAGGTGGAAATGCACTCGTTGACCAACCTTTACTAGATGAAGTCACTGCGTTAGTAGAATGGCCTGTAACCTTAATTGGTGACTTTGATCAAAGCTTTTTAGCTGTGCCAGCTGAGCCATTAATCTATTCAATGAAAGACCATCAAAAGTATTTTCCTGTAATGGATGATAATGGTAAGTTGCTAAATAAATTTATCTTCGTCTCAAATATCGAAAGTAAAGACCCTGCACAGGTTATTTCTGGTAATGAAAAAGTCATTCGCCCGCGTTTAGCGGATGCTGAATTCTTCTTTAAAACTGATAAAAAACAACCTTTAGAAGCGCGATTATCTAGCTTAGAATCAGTACTATTCCAAAAACAACTAGGCACATTGAAAGATAAATCTGAGCGTATTGCCGCTCTTAGCCAATTTATTGCTAGCCTTATCAATGAAAATACAGAGCAAGCTTACCGTGCTGGTTTGCTAAGTAAAGCTGACCTAATGACGGAAATGGTACTTGAGTTTCCACAAGTTCAGGGGACTATGGGTAAGTACTATGCAATTCACGATGGTGAAGATGCTTCAATTGCACAAGCACTAGAAGATCAGTACCGCCCGCGTTTCGCAGGTGACAACTTACCTGAAGCAAACATCGGTTGCGCGGTCGCTATCGCTGATAAAATTGATACTTTAGTCGGTATCTTCGGCATCAATCAAGCACCTAAAGGTGACAAAGACCCGTTTGCTTTACGTCGCGCTGCAATTGGCTTAATTCGCATTATCATAGAAAAGTCACTTAGCATCGATGTAACTGCTTTGATCGAGCATAGCATTGCCCTATACGGTGATAAACTGACTAATGACAATGTCATTAATGATGTTAATGAATTTGTACTAGGTCGTTATAGAGCCTTCTACCAAGAGCAAAATATTTCTGTCGATATTATCCAAGCTGTATTAGCTAAAGCATCAACGGCACCGTTAGATTTTGATCAACGTGTAAAAGCGGTAGCTCATTTCAAAGGCCTTGAAGAAGCAACAACATTAGCAGCAGCAAACAAACGTGTTGGTAATATTTTAGCTAAGTTTGATGGTCAATTGCTTGATGATGTAAACGCTGATTTGGCAAGTGAAGATGCTGAAAAAGCATTAATTAGTGACGTTGAAGCTGTAGAAAAAGAAACAGCACCACTTATTGCTAATAAAGAATATCAAGCAGTACTTAATGCGTTAGCTAAACTAAAAACGCCTATTGATAACTTCTTCGATGGTGTAATGGTGATGGCAGACGATGAAGCAGTTAAAGTTAATCGTTTAACGCTACTTGCTAAAATTCGTAGCCAGTTCTTAAATGTAGCGGATATTTCATTATTACAATAATGAATGACATGTGAAAAGAAATGAAGAGGGAGTGCTAAGCACTCCCTTTTTTTATCAGGTATTTAAAAGGTTTTTCTCCGGTTTGCTGAGCAACTAGGTCATGATCCATAAAACGACAAAAGCTAGGCACGTCACGTGTAGTTGATGGATCATCTGCGATAACGAGCAAGGTTTCACCTTCAGCAATTTTTCGGATATTTAAACGAATCATCATTACCGGCTCTGGACAACGAAGGCCCAGTGCATCAAGGGTGTGATCTGCATTTTTAAAACTCAAGGGTTCCATATCGCATACTCTTTATAAAAAGGTCGCTAGTTTACGAAAATTGAGCATAAGATCAATCCTCGTTAGCAACTTGTAACACATAGCTTTCAATTTGTTGTGTTACTAATACCGATGCCTGCCATGATTTAGCGAGTTCTTTGCTTTCAAAACGACGAACAATTATCCGATACATATCATCAAAAAAACTAATATCAGCGCTATCTTTATATTGTTGTGCAGTTCTCTTATTAAATGCCAATAAGAATGCATGAGCATTATTTTCATTCTTAAATGCACCCACTTGTATAGCCCAACGTTTGAAATCATCACTAGCTGTTATAGGCGGTAATGAATTAGCACTTACTGACTTACTATCTGAAGGGGGGGTAACTACCGGAGTTTCAACTGCGACTACAGGGTTAGTCTTCGAACGCTCATTAGGCCTATCAATAGATTTACTTCTTACTATTTTGTCATTGTGTTTTGTGCCAAAACTATAGGATAGGCCGAAACTTAAATGATGCATGTCTTGATAGGCTTGATCACTAAACTGACTTTGATGTTTAAAAGTAAAGGCAAGGTTGTCGGTAATTGCTAGATCAAAACCAAGCCCTAAATAGGGCATGGTACTCGCACTCGTTATCAAATTTTCATTGCTACTTTCATTAACGTACATCAAACCCGCAGATGCAAACGACGATATCGAATTGTTAAATGGCTTTTTTACACTTGCACCAAAATAAAGTGAATCCAATTCACCAACTAACTCTTCAGAGTTTGTTCGCTTTGTTAATTCTCCTGACTGATCAATCCCAAACTGAACAGCGAAATTTGGTTGGAAAAAATATTGATAGCCAGCGGAAAAGCCAACGCTTTCACCTGATTGGTAATTATAGTTCGATAACACAGTAACCTGGTGCTCTTCAGCTTTAGCACTGGCTGAAAGGGTAATCAAAGCGGATAAAACTAATACTCGAAAATTCTTCATTTAGTCGGTTAATTCACTAGGTTTTTATTGTTTTTTTTCATATTACCAGTAAGGTAGATGACGATAAAGCGTATTCCTATTTACGCTGGGCTAATATTTTTGCCGAGTAGATTCATGCCATATTCTAATTTTCTAACAAAGTACATTTTTCCACTGGCGCTTGTTACTGCGTCATTTACCAGTATTTCCTCTTCCTCAACTAGTTCAGACAGTGTTCATTTTCGTACGTTATTTAAAAAGGCAGAAAAGCTGACGAGTCGATCAAATGGTGAAGAATATAAGTCGTTGTATCAACAGTTACACTACTATCCCTTGCAACCGTACTTAGATCAACAACGATTGATAAAAACACTTCATATTAACAAAGCAAAAGAAATTACAGAATTCCTTGAGGAGTATGAAGGTTCGCCGCTAGATTGGCCACTACGAAAAAAATGGCTGCAATATTTAGCACGTAAAAATTATCGTACCTTGTTCATTGATGCATTTAAGCCAAACAGTGATGCTAAATTAATGTGTTATATGCGTAAATCACAACTTGCTGAAGGTCAATCAGAAGCGGTTGTTATGCCTGAAGTGACAAAACTTTGGGTGGTAGGTAAATCGCAACCTAAGCAATGTGACAAGTTATTTACTCAGTGGGAACATGCGGGCTACCGAACACAAGAGGTCATTTGGCAACGATTAGCAAAAGCAGCTGATGGTGGTGACCATACGTTAATCCCATACATAACCAGCTTATTACATGTTGATGAGCAGTATCTAGGTCGTCTTTGGCATAAAGTGAGAAAAAACCCTGCCTATGTTGCTAAATTAAGTCGGTTTCCTAATAAGTCTCAAAAAGAAGCGCAAATAATGACTTATGGCTTAAAGCGGTTAATTTGGCGAGATCAAACACTTGCCCTTAATATTTTTGAAAAAGCAAAAACAGTTTTACCGTTAAACCGACAGCAACACCAAACCATAGAGCAAAAGTTTGCACTCGCGTTAGCAACCAAAGGTCATAAAGATGCTAAACAATGGTTGGTGCAAGTTGACGACTCATTGCAGTCAGGACAGGTTATTCAATGGCGAATCTCTCAAATGCTGCGTGACGATGATTGGTTGAGTATTCACCAACAACTTAGTGCTTTCCCAGAAGCAATTAAAGAAGGTTTACAGTGGCAATACTGGTATGCGAGAAGCTTAATTGAAACGGAACAAAAGTTAGCGGGTGAAACATTACTCGCTGAGATCGCAAAACAACGACATTATTATGGCTTTTTAGCAGCCAGTCGGTTGTCACAAAATATCGCTTTAAACGATGAGCCTTTAGTTATTACACCTGAAGAAAAGCAAAATATCTTACAAAGTAAATCGGCTAAACGGGCATTTGAATGGTTTCACTTGGGTAGGCCAACGATGGCGAGAAAAGAGTGGAATCATTGGCGAAAATCTCTTTCAACAAGGGAGCGTTTAACAGCGGCAAAAGTTGCTAATGAAGCAGGTTGGTATGACCGTGCTATTTTTACGCTCGCTTATGAAGGTTATTTGAATGATGTAAACTTGCGTTTCCCGCTGGCATATCAAGAAACCATCACTGAACAAGCACAAAAGAATAATATTTCCCCGCCATGGGCTTTCGCTATCGCTCGCAGAGAAAGCTCATTTATGCCTGATGCGCATTCGGGCGCAGGTGCTAGAGGTGTTATGCAAATCATGCCAGCGACGGCCCGTCAAGTTGCCAAGCGACCGGTCTCTACGCGCAAGTTAAATGATCCTGAACAAAATATCGCGTTAGGTACTAAGTACTTAAGTCAACTACTGATCAAGCATGATAATAATCAAATTCTAGCAACGGCGGCTTATAACGCCGGGAGTTCTCGTATTACGCAATGGTTAAAAACAACACCTAAACTGTCTGCCGATATTTGGATCGAAACAATCCCATTTAAAGAAACGCGAGAATACGTAAAAAGCGTGATGGCTTATCAGCAAATTTATCGGGTAAAAACGAATGAAGAGTCGTCGCTATTTGCGATGTTAATTGCAATGGAGATATAGGACATCAGACTAGCCCACAAGCCTGCATACTGATACTATTGCGCTAATTTTAAAATATTAAAAATGGTAAGACTTATGTCTAAACTACAAACTTTATATCCTGCTCATGTAAAGCAAATGCAGGAGCGTACGGCAAGCGTCCTAAAGCGTGAAAACCTTGATGGTTTAGTGATTCATTCTGGACAAGAAATTAAAGTCTTTTTAGATGACTATGGTTACCCATTCAAAGTTAACCCTCATTTTAAGGTTTGGTTGCCTTTAGTTGATATTCCAAACTCTTGGTTAATTGTTAATGGTAATGATAAGCCAACACTTATCTATTATCAGCCAGTAGATTTTTGGCATAAAGTAATTCCTTTATCAGAGAGTTACTGGAATGAGTTTTTTGATATTAAAGTACTTACTAAGCCTGCTGAAGTCGATAAGTTATTACCATATGATAAAGCTGGCTATGCCTATATTGGTGGTCATATAGAAGTGGCTCAAGCGTTAGGCTTTGATAATATTAACCCTGAGCCTGTGTTGAATTACTTACATTATCATCGCGCCTACAAAACAATGTATGAACAAGAATGTATGCGTAATTCAAATAAAATTGCGGTAACGGGCCATAAGGCAGCTAAAGACGCTTTCTTAGCTGGTTTATCTGAGTTTGATATTCAACAGGCGTATCTTAAGGCAACGAACCATACAGCGAACGATACTCCTTACGGCAATATTGTTGCGTTGAATGAAAACACTGCAATTTTGCATTACACCGCACTTGATCGTGTAGCACCAAAAAAATCACAATCATTCTTGATTGATGCCGGCGCTAACTTTCATGGTTATGCTTCAGATATCACCAGAACCTATGCTTCAGAGCAAAATGAATTTGCCGATATGATCGCACGTATGGATCAGTTAATGCTCAACTCGTGTGACGGTTTAAGACCAGGTAAAAGCTATGTCGATTTGCATATAGAAACGTATCGTAATATCGGACAAGTACTTAATGAGTTTAATATCATTAATGTCGACGCCGATACTGCAGCGCAATCGGGGATTATTTCTACTTTCTTCCCTCATGGTCTAGGTCATCATCTTGGTTTACAAACCCATGATGTCGGTGGCTTTATGGCTGATGAGCGTGGTACTCATATCAATTCACCAGAAGAGCATCCATTTCTTCGCACCTCTCGTGTGATAGAAGCCAATCAAGTATTCACCATTGAGCCTGGCCTTTATTTTATTGATTCATTATTAAGTGATTTAAAAGCAAGTGCCAATAAAGATATGGTTAACTGGCAGCAAGTAGAGAAGTTTAAACCATTTGGTGGCATTCGTATTGAAGACAATATTATTGTTCACCAATCGTCGAATGAAAATATGACGCGAGACCTAGAACTCGACTAATATTTTATGGCTAACAAACCATACCAGGTTGCGATTAACGACGTAGTAGAAGAGACTATCGTTAATCGTAGCCGATTTATTTGTTTTCTTTTTCCGTGCACGACAGCTGATACCTTTAAAGTCAAGCTTCATGCATGCCAACAAGAACACCCCAATGCATCTCATCACTGCTATGCCTTTTTATTGGGCGATCCTAATGACAGCCAAAAATACGGATTCTCTGACGATGGTGAGCCATCTGGCACAGCTGGTCGGCCGATGTTAGCTAGTTTGCAAGGTAGTGAGGTTGGAGAGGTTGCTGCAATTGTTGTCAGATATTTTGGTGGCACAAAATTAGGTACTGGCGGCTTATCGAGAGCTTATAGCCTAAGTGTCAGAAATGCCGTCGAAAAATTGCAAAGTCGTACTAAAATACCTATGGTACAACGCCACTTGACGTGTCAATATACTCAAGTTAATGACGTATTTTATTTGTTAGAGCAACATCAAGGGAAACTGGCTGAACAAGGCTTTGGTGAACAAGTTAGTTTAATACTCAATATTCCAGAGTCTAACGTCGATGGTTTTGCTATGCAATTAGAAACTATGTCTTCAGGTAAGTTAGTACTAACATCAAAACAAGAATAATTACTGAACGGATACCATGATTCACTGTGCAATATAGAAATATCATACGAATTTTAGGTTTATTGGTTACGTTACTTAGTGGCACCATGTTGCCACCCGCGTTGGTATCTGCCATTTATCGAGACGGTGGTGGTGTACCATTTTTATTGTCATTTCTATTTTGTTTAGCGGCAGGTTTTTTAGCTTGGTATCCCAATCGTAATCAAAAAGACGATTTAAGAGCGCGCGAAGGTTTTTTAATTGTTGTTCTATTCTGGACGGTATTAGCTAGCTTCTCAGCAATACCACTTTTACTTTTAGAAGAGCCTAATCTATCTGTTTCTGATGCGTTCTTTGAGTCTTTTTCTGGTTTAACTACGACCGGCGCTACGGTACTAACGGGCTTAGATAGCATGTCACATGCGATCTTGTTTTATCGCCAACAATTACAGTGGCTTGGTGGTATGGGGATTATCGTACTCGCCGTAGCTGTATTACCAATGCTTGGTATTGGTGGGATGCAGTTATATCGCGCAGAAACACCTGGTCCGGTAAAAGACTCTAAAATGACGCCGCGTATAGCCGATACGGCGAAACATTTGTGGTATATCTATTTATCGTTAACCATTCTTTGTGGGCTTGCCTATTGGTTAGCCGGTATGTCTGCTTTTGATGCAATATGTCATGCTTTCTCAACCATAGCGATAGGTGGCTTCTCAACTCACGACGCAAGTATGGGGTACTTTAATAGCCCTGTAATAAATTTAGTTTGCGTTGTCTTCTTAATTATTGCTGGCGTTAACTTTGCGCTGCATTATGCAGCCGTGCAAAATCGCTCCTTTAGAAGCTATATTCACGATCCTGAATTTAAAGTATTTATCTCTATTCAAGTGATACTAACTCTTGTTTGTTTTGCCGTTTTAATGGCTGAAGGTACTTACACCAATGCTGATAGAGCACTAGATCAGGCGCTATTTCAATCGGTTTCAATTAGCACGACTGCAGGGTTTGCAACTACCTCGTTTGCTGACTGGCCCACCTTATTGCCAATCCTACTAATATTCTCTAGTTTTATCGGTGGTTGTGCCGGTAGTACTGGTGGAGGTATGAAAGTTATTCGGGTCTTCTTACTTTATTTACAAGGGGTAAGGGAGCTCAACAAACTAGTGCATCCAAAAGCTATTTTTTCAATCAAATTGGGTAGAAAGGCGTTACCACCAAGGGTTATAGAAGCTGTTTGGGGATTCTTCTCAGCGTATGCCGCAGTATTTGTTTTATGTATGCTGTTACTTATAGCAAGCGGTGTTGATGATATAACGGCATTTACAGCCGTTGCTGCTTGTTTAAATAACCTTGGCCCAGGTTTAGGTGAGGTTGCCTCTAATTTCGCTAGTTTGAACGATTTTAGTAAGTGGGTACTGATTGTAGCGATGTTATTTGGCCGATTAGAAATCTTTACCTTACTGGTATTATTCACGCCGGCGTTTTGGCGTTCATAAATCATTAGGTAATAAAAAGGGGCGAGGTATAGACATACGTCGCCCCTTTTTTAATCATTTTCGTTAGAAGTAAATAGCACCAACTTGGAAGAGTTTTTCAACTTCTGTAATGTAGCGTTTGTTCACTAAGAAGATAATTACGTGGTCTTCCTCTTGAATAACCGTATTTGAATGGGCAATTAATACTTCATCTCCACGCACAATGGCACCAATAGATGTACCCGGTGGCAGTTTCAAAGACTTAATTGTTCGGCCTACAACCTTAGAGGCGCTTTCATCACCTTTTGCTACGATCTCAATCGCTTCAGCAGCACCTCCGCGTAATGAGTAAACGTTGTCGATAGAGCCTTTACGAATACGCGTTAGTAACGCAGAAATAGTGGCATGTTGTGGTGATATGGCAATATCGATATTACTACCGTGAACAAGATCGACGTAAGCATCTCGTTGAATAAGCACCATGGTTTTACGCACGCCTAAATGTTTTGCTAATAACGACGACATTATGTTTGCTTCGTCATCATTGGTAACGGCGATAAATACATCAAACTGATCGATATGCTCTTCAACAAGTAATTCTTGATCAGAAGAGTCACCGGTAAATACTACCGTATTTTTAAGTTCAGACGCTAATTGGTTTGCTCTATCAATATTGCGCTCAATAAGCTTTACTTGATGATTCTTTTCTAGAATGCTCGCTAAACCTGCACCAATATTACCGCCACCAGCTATCATCACACGTTTATAAGCGGCTTCTAGCTTCTGTAGTTCATTCATAACTGCGCGAATGTGTTTAGTGGCAGCGATGAAAAACACTTCATCATCAGCTTCAATAACAGTGGTACCAAGCGGTCGAATGGGTTTACCGCGTCGGTAAATAGCGGCAACACGTGTATCTACATTAGGAATATGTTCGCGTAACGTTGATAGGGCATGACCAACTAACAAACCACCATAATACGCTTTAACGGCTACTAAGCTTACCTTACCGCCAGCAAACTCTAACACTTGTAATGCGCCAGGGTAATCGATGAGCCGCGCAATATCTCTCGTTACGAGCTGCTCCGGTGCAATAATATGGTCGATAGGAATATGTTGATTATGGAATAGCTCATCACGATATTTTAGAATTTGCTCAGAGCGGATACGAGCAATTTTCTTCGTAGTGCCATATAAAGAGTAACTAATTTGGCAGGCAATCATGTTCGTTGCGTCATCACTTGTTACCGCTATCAGCATATCGGCATCTTCTGCACCGGCTTGCATCAGCACTTCGGGGTGACTACCAGCGCCTGCTATGACTTGCAGGTCGAGCTTATCTTGGAGCTCTCTCAGCTTTTCTTGGTTTATATCAATTAGCGTGATGTCGTTTTGTTCACCCACTAGCTTTTCAGCGAGTGTACCGCCCACTTGACCTGCACCTATAATTATTATTTTCATTCAGTGTTCCGCTACTGCACCGATAGATACTATTGCTATATCTATAATTAGCTTAATATCAGTTGTTTTTTGTTAGTTTGGCGTAGTAAAAGCCATCCATACTTTGTTCGTCAGGCAATATTTGCCAGCCAATATCATCCGCATTTAAGGTGATGGCCTGCAAACTTGCATCAGGTGTTTTTGATAAAAACTGTTCAATTTGTGCTTTGTTTTCATCGGGTAATACACTACATGTTGCATATAGCAAGGTACCACCTGGTTTTAGCATCTGCCATATGTTTTGTAAAATTTGTTGCTGAATTTGTGCAAGGGCATCAATATCTTCTGCTTTTCTCAGCCATTTTATATCTGGATGTCGTCTAATAACACCGGTGGCTGAACAAGGTGCATCAAGTAAAATTCGATCGAACAGCTTTTTATCCCACCAGTCAGCTGCTGTTGCATCAGCGCTGACCAATGTTGCAGAGAGGTTTAAGCGAGATAAGTTTTCTTCTACGCGTGATAAGCGTTTGTCTTCAATATCAATAGCAGTCATCGTAATTGAAGGCTCTAGCTCTAGCACATGACAGGTTTTTCCGCCGGGGGCAGCACAACAATCAAGTACATGGTCGCCAGCTTTTGCATCCAACAGCCAAGCGGCTTGCTGGGCCGCACCATCTTGCACTGACACAGCGCCGTTATCAAACGCGGGCAATTTTGCTACATCGACTGCACTGTCTAATAAAATAGTAGGCTCTGCGACTGTGATAACCTGATGAGCTATGTTTGCTTCGTTGAGTAAATGACTATATTGCTCAACGCTATAATGTTGATGATTTACTCGCAACCACATTGGGGGTTTTTGCTGGTTGGCATTAAGCACGGTTTGCCACTTGTCAGGGTAGGCAAGTTTCAATTTTTTAATGAACCAGCTTGGATGGTTATATTCAACTGGCTCAGGCAGTTGAGTACTTTGTTCTGGCTTTTGCCTTAAGTAATTTCGCAATACGGCGTTAATCATGCCTTTTAAATGAAATTGTTTAAGAGGCTTAGCAGCAGAAACTGTTTCATTTAATGCGGCATGATCTGGTATGCGCATGTATTTTAATTGATAAACGCCGACTAATAAGAGAAAGTGAGCAACACGTTGCTTACCTTTAAGTGGCTTATCGACTAAATCGCGAACACAATATTCTAATTCAGGTAGAAACCTAACGACACCAAAGCAAATTTCTTGGAGTAGGGCGCTGTCTTTGTCATCTGCTTGTGCTTGAGCATGGGGAAGTTCATCAGATAAACTTCTGCCCTTATCTACCACGTTAAAAATGCATTTAGCGGCTAACGCGCGAACATTTTTACTCATTAATTTGACCTGTTATTGGTGTGTTTGGAGTAAACCAATGACCACGAGCATTTAATATATCAGCGACACTGAGTGGCTTTTTGCCAGGTATTTGTAATGATGTTAATGAAAGTGCGCCATCGCCAGTTGCGACAACAATGCCTTTCTTATCAGCCGTTAAAATTGTCCCGGGCGCTTTACCGTGAGCGAGCTGCAGCGGGGTAGCTTGCCAAATACGAATGCGTTGTGGGTTTTGCTTTTCATCGATAAAGGTAAATTGAGCGACAGGCCAAGGAATGTAGGCCCTTACTTTTCTATCTAATACGTTAGCAGACAAAGACCAGTCTAACTCAGCTTCTGCTTTATCAAGCTTTGCAGCATAGTTGGCTAGGCTGTCATCTTGTTTTTCTGCAGTATGCTCACCCGTTGCCATTAGTGATAACGTGTCAATTAACGCTTCAGGTCCTAATGCAGCTAGTTTTTCATAAAGGCTGGCGCTGGTATCGGAAGGCGTGATGTCACACGTTGCTTTTAATATCATGTCGCCTGTATCTAGGCCTTTATCCATTTGCATAATTGTGACGCCTGTTTGTCCATCACCAGCTTCTAAAGATCGTTGAATGGGCGCAGCACCGCGCCATTTAGGTAATAGTGAGCCATGAACATTAATGCAACCAAGTTTTGGTGCATTAAGAATAACTTCAGGTAATAGCAAACCATAAGCAACCACAACCATTACGTCTGCATTGTAGTTAGCAAGTGTTTCTTGATCTTCAGTTGCTTTGAAATTAACAGGCTGTTCAACAACTAAGTTATTTGCCAGTGCTAGTTGCTTGGTCGCACAGGCTGTTAGTTTTTTACCTCTACCTGCTGGTTTATCTGGCGGACAGTAAACAGCAACAATATTGTGATGTGAATTAATAAGCGCTTGTAAATGCTGGGCAGCAAAATCAGGTGTGCCAGCAAATATAATATTTAACGGTTTTGACAAGAGAGTATCCTAGGCTTTGTATGCTTAAGCTTTTGCAAGTCGAGCTTCTTTTTCAAGCTTGGTTTGAATGCGCTTGCGCTTTAAAGGTGATAAGTAATCAACGAACAACACACCAGCTAAATGGTCTAATTCATGTTGAATGCAGATACTTAGCAGTTCGTCACCATCGAGCGTAAATTCTTTGCCATTGCGGTCGAGGGCTTTTACTGTAACGAGTTCATGTCGAGTAACCTTTGCGTAGCAACCTGGTACCGATAAACAACCTTCTTCATTAATAAATGTTTCTTCACTTTTCTTAATGATTTCTGGGTTGATTAATACGATAGGATTGTCTGCATCGTCAGAGACATCCATTACAACAATGCGCTGATGAATGTTAACTTGCGTGGCGGCTAAGCCAACCCCTTTTTCGTCGTACATGGTTTCGATCATGTCGTCGACAATTTTTTGGATTTCTTCATTTACCTCAGCAACATCTGCTGCTTTGGTTCTTAATCTTTCGTCTGGGAATCTAAGTACGTTTAAAATAGCCATAATTGTTCAAAATAATTAGCGATATTCTATATAGAATGTTATGTTTCAATTTTAGCCATTAAATGAAATTAATCATAGTGGTTATTGAATAACAGGCAGGGTAGCATGTTAAAAAAAATAATATTAACAACAATTAGCTTTCTTTTACCTATGTTGTCTATGGCAGATCAGCTGACGCTAAAAGAAAATGCACCAAAAACTTACGTCGTTAAAAAAGGTGATACGCTGTGGGATATCTCAGGTATTTTCCTAAATCAGCCTTGGTTATGGCCAAAACTATGGCGTTTGAACCCTGAAATTAATAACCCGCACCTTATTTATCCAGGTGACGAACTTCGACTTGTCTTTGATGAACAAGGCCAACCAATGTTGGTAAAAGGTAAACCTGAATTAAAATGGTCACCTAAAGTTCGTACCCAACTCAAAGATCTCAATCCAGTAGAAACACTCCCGTTAAATGTCATCGAACCCTATATCCAGTATGCCAGTGTATTTGAAGACGAAGCATTAGCAGATTTACCGTATGTTTTAGGGAGTGATGAAGGGTATAAATCAAGTGTTGATGGTTTTTATTTATATATTAAAGGCAACCTTACATTAGGACAGGCCTACGCGATATATCAAAAAGGTGAAGAGATTATTGATCCTGATACACAGGAAGTCTTAGGTAATCACGCTGTACTTGTTGGTACAGGAAAAACCCTTCGCGAAGGTGATATCGAAAATAATATGCCAGCTACCTTGTATTTAGACAGTGTTAAACGAGAAGTTCGCTCAGGCGATGTGGTGATGCCGGTATACGAAGATCAGCAGTTACCTTCTTATTACACGATGCAAGCTGCCAATAAAGATCTTATCGGCAATATCGTTCACTCTGCTTCTGGTATCCGTGAGTTCGGTAAACTTGAAGTTGTCATGATCGATTTGGGCGAGAGCCAAGGTGTTAAATTAGGGGATGTCTTTACCATTGGCCGTGTAAGCCCTGGTGTTGTAGAGACAAAACAAGGGCCTGTTTACAAGAATGATGCATCACGTTGGCATCGTATGGCTAATAAATCTCAATCTGATTATGATATGCCGATGGAAACCTTCGGTAACATGATGGTATTTAAAACCTACGAAAAAACGGCAATGGCGTTGATACTAAATTCGACAAAGCCGATTAAACTAAAGGATATAGTGACAGCACCTTAGATTAGGATGTACTAAAGGCGTGCTCTTATGGAGGAGAGATGCCAAAATCACCAACCCATTATTGGCTCGCGGTAAAGTTAATACCGCGACTTAGCCATCGAAAGAAACTAGCCCTTGTTGAAGAGTTTGGGCTTTTCTCATTATTTGAAAAGCCAATGGCGCTCTCAGCGTTGCCACTTACCGATAAACAAAAAGCTGCAATACATCATCCAAACTGGTTGTTTATCGAACAGGTGCTTGCCAATGCGCATGCTGCACAAGCCGATATTATTCATTTTGACGATGATCGCTATCCCCCGTTGCTTAAAGAGATTCATGATCCACCGTTTGTATTGTTTGCCAAAGGAAACACTCGCCTGTTGACGAGCGAACAGATTGCAATTGTTGGCAGTAGATCTTGCTCAATGACAGGAAAAGAGATTGCAAATAGCTTTGCTCGGTCATTGGCGGCGAATAACATAACGGTAACTAGTGGCTTAGCGTTAGGTATTGATGCTGCTGCTCACCAAGGTGCTTTATCTAGCACTGGCAGAACGATTGCGGTAGTGGCGACAGGGATTGATCTAGTCTACCCTGCAAGACATCGTCAATTAGTGAATAAGATTCTTGAAAAAGGCGGTCTTATTATCAGTGAGTTTTTACCAAAAACTGTAGCGAAACAAGGCCATTTTCCTCGTCGCAACCGTATTATAAGTGGTATGTCGCTTGGCGTTTTGGTTATTGAAGCCAAAAACAAGAGCGGTTCATTGATTACCGCGCGCATGGCACTTGAACAAAATCGTGATGTATTTGCGATTCCAGGTAGTATTCGCAATGAGATGAGTGAAGGTTGTCATACGCTAATTAAACAAGGTGCTAAACTTGTTAGTGAGGTTGCCGATATTACTAATGAAGTGGCACTTAGTTTTTCAGCACTAAAAATGCCGGAAAATGACAGTGGTAAAAATGAATGTGAAAAAACCAACGATCGAGGCTTGTTAATCGATTCATTGTTAGCTAGTGTGGGAGATGAAATAACACCAATTGATGTTGTTGTTTCTCGAACGCAACTTCCCATAGAGGAAGTGACAAGTCGACTTACAGTTCTTGAGCTTAGAGGTCTGGTAGCAGCTGTACCAGGAGGCTACTTGAAGTTAACTAGGGGGTAGTGATGTTTGACATTCTAATGTACCTTTTTGAAAACTATATTCATTCCGAATCGGAAGTGATGGTTGATAATGACACGTTAACAGATGAGTTAACGGGCGCTGGTTTTCACCAAGATGAGATCTACAAAGCGTTAAAATGGCTTGAGAAGCTTGCGGCTCTGCAAGATACCGAAGCCTATCCTTGCCTAACTAAAATTAGTAATCATTCTGTTCGTGTTTATACCGCTGAAGAAATGCAGCGATTAGATACTGAGTGTCGTGGTTTTCTACTATTTCTCGAACAAATCAATGTACTTGATTTTACGACGCGAGAATTGGTTGTTGATCGTGTCATGGAGCTTGATACAAAAGAGTTCGCCTTAGATGATTTAAAATGGGTTATCTTAATGGTGCTGTTTAATGTGCCGGGTCAAGAATCAGCATATTCTCAATTAGAAGATTTGATTTTTGATGAAGTGCCTGAAGGGCCATTACATTAAGACATATTCATTTACTGGTGATTTATGACATAATTAGCCTATCTAACTTTATGCAAACAAGATTTGGTTAATTATGTCTGAACACGATGATTCATTATTTGAACGTCATGAGCATGCCTTAGAAAAGGCATATGAAGTGTGTCCAGAATGTGGTTCTGAGCTTGCGATTAAACATTCAAAAAGCGGTGCTTTTTGGGGCTGCGTTTCTTATCCTACCTGTCAATATACGCGCCCAATTGTTGAACACCAAAAAGTTGAAGATAAGATCTTATCGGGTTCTAGTTGCCCTGAATGCGGGCATGAACTAGCGGTTAAACAAGGCCGATATGGCATGTTTATCGGCTGTAGTAATTTTCCTGTTTGTCACCATATTGAAGACCCCAATGCTGGCGCAGAAGAAGACAAAAGTCAGTTAGTCGACTGTCCGAGTTGTAAAAAAGGGCAGTTACATGAAAAGCAAAGTCGTTACGGTAAAACATTCTATGCGTGTGATGGCTATCCCAAATGCAAGTTTGTCGTTAATTTTCAGCCTGTTGCTGGCGTTTGTGAAGAGTGTGGATTTAGTTTGCTTGTGAAGCGAAACATGGCAAGTGGTGAAAAGCTCCAATGTGCCAATAAAAAATGCGGTCATTTTCAAATACAATAAATTGAACAAAAATAAAAAGGGCCAGAGTAAGGTTTTTACTCTGGCCCTTTTTATGTGATGTGATTTTTACTTAAGTTGCCTAATGTATTGGGCTACTTCAGGAAAATCGTTTTCAGGTAATAGGTTAGCTAACTCATTTAGTCGCTCTAACAGTTGTGGTTTAGTATCACCACAAACATTGATGTGTCCCATTTTTCGACCAGGGCGTTTTGTTTTGCCATACCAATGCATAGCAACTGATGGCACGTTAAAGACGGCATCGTCTACGTGATCTGGACCTAATATATTAATCATCGCCGAAGGACGAATGAGATGTGTTGAGCCCAATGGTAAATCGGCCACTGCTCTAATGTGGTTCTCAAACTGACAAGTATCACTTCCTTGCTGAGTCCAATGACCTGAGTTGTGGACACGCGGCGCAATTTCGTTAACAAGCAATTTGTCACCCACTTGGAAAAACTCAATTGCTAATACGCCAACGTAATTAAGCGCACCTGCGATTCTATCAAATGCTTCTGATGCTTGTGCTTGCAATTCTTGTTTTTCATTAACAGCTAATGAAACGCTTAACACCCCATTACTGTGATGATTTTCAGTCAGCGGGTAAGCGAAAGTATCACCTTGCTTATTGCGCACACCAACCAGTGAAACCTCACGATCAAATGGAATCATTTGCTCTGCAATAACGCCTTGTCGTTCAGCACCCTGTGCACCGTCAAAGAATGACTGAATATCTGCCCAGATAGCATCGCTGTCGTTAAGGTCTTTTAAACGCCATTGGCCTTTACCGTCATATCCAGCAAGAGCACTTTTTAAAATAAGCGGTAAAGATAATGACGCTAAAGCTTCATCAAAATCAGCTTTAGTATGGATTATTTTATGAGGAGCATTGGCTACGTCAGCAGCTTCTAGCAATGCCTTTTCTAGGCGACGATCGCCACCGGTTTTTATCGCCTGACTAGATGGGAATAGTTTTCCTGATGCTTCACAAGTGGCTAACACATCGTGGCTGATATGTTCGAATTCTGCGGTAATCACGTCAGAAAATTCAATGCCGTCGTTCAAGTCACCGTAAACTAAACTGTTGACTAATGGATCGACGACTTTATCAGAACCAACATCATAGGCTCTAACGTCGATATTTAAAGGCTTACTTGCTAGTGCCATCATGCGAGCCAGTTGGCCAGCACCTAATACAAGAACTTTTTTCATAGTGTTATTCAGCAGGATCAGGATTATCTAAAATAGTTTGTGTTTGTTCAGCGCGGAACTTCTCAACATTAGCCATAATGGTTTCATCATGCGTTGCTAAAATTTGTGCCGCTAACAAACCAGCATTTGCTGCGCCGGCATTCCCTATCGCTAATGTACCTACGGCAATACCTTTTGGCATTTGCACGATAGAAAGTAATGAATCTTGACCACTTAATGCTTTAGACTGCACTGGTACACCTAAAACAGGTAAGCTAGTAAAAGCAGCTGCCATGCCTGGTAGGTGGGCTGCACCACCGGCACCCGCGATAATCACTTTAATACCACGATCTTTCGCTGATTCTGCATAATCAGCAAGTAAGTGTGGCGTTCTGTGTGCTGATACAACTTTTGTTTCGTATTTCACACCAAGTGAATCTAACATTTGCGCTGCGTGTGTCATTGTCGGCCAATCCGACTTAGACCCCATGATGATACCAACTGTCATGATATAGATGCCTTTTTATTAATTTTAAATAAACTGCAAGAGGGCAGAATGAATTGGCGGTTATTATACCTATCTTTCTTTCTGAACGAAACTTCAACAGCTCATTGACCTTGAGATAACAGTATCCATATTAGACCAAAGCACTATAGCTATTTATTCGCGTGACAATAGAATCAAAGGGTGTCGATTTTTTAGTCAAGGTGGAAGTGATGAATAATATCTATCAACAAGGTTTGGATCAGGTTTACGCCAACCATACGCCATTATCACCCGTTAATTTTTTACAACGAACAGCGCAAGTTTTTCCTGAGCGTACCGCAATCATTCATGGTAACAATCACATCAGTTATCAAACATACGTTGAAAATGTGAACCGTCTAGCATCTGCGCTTATTGCTCGAGGCGTAAAAGAAGGCAATACCGTGTCGGTTATGGCTGCCAATATTCCTGCGTTTTTAGAAGCACATTTTGCTGTGCCAATGACAGGTGCTGTATTAAATGCATTAAATACGCGACTTGATGCACCTGCGTTAGCGTTTATTCTCGATCATGGTGAATGTGATGTTTTGTTTGTTGATACAGAATATTCAGAGGTTATGCAGCAAGCTTTGTCATTATCGAGTCGTAACCCGCTGGTTATCGATATTGATGATCTTGGTTGTGGTCAAACGATTGGCAGTGTTAGCTATGAACTACTACTCGCCGAGGGTAATCCACACTATACCGATACATTTATTACTGATGAATGGCAGGCGCTGTCATTGAACTATACATCAGGCACAACAGGTAACCCGAAGGGGGTAGTTTATAGTCATCGAGGTGCTTATCTAAATGCCATTGGAAACACATTAATTTGGCCTCTAGGTGAGCACGCTGTGTATTTGTGGACATTGCCAATGTTTCACTGCAATGGTTGGTGTTTTCCATGGACAATTACCGCAGCTGGAGGAACACATGTTTGTTTGCGTCATGTCGAGCCACAAGCGATTGTTGAGTCTTTCATCAATAATGGTGTTACACATTTTTGTGGTGCGCCCATTGTGTTGAATATGATTCTAAATGCTCCTGCGGAATTGAAACTCAATATTCCTAAAAATATTAAAGCAATGACAGCCGGTGCGCCACCACCAGCAGCAGTAATTAAAGGCATGGAATCTTTAGGATTTGATATTACGCAATCTTATGGGCTAACAGAGGTTTATGGTCCTTGTGTCGTTAGTCAGTGGAAGCCTGAATGGGCAGATAAAGATGAAGATGAACGTGCCGCATTAAAGGCAAGACAAGGCGTTAAATATCCGACACAAGAACATGTCGATGTGCTTGCCCCAGAAACCATGAAGCCGGTTCCAAACGATGCGCAAACCATCGGTGAAATTATGTTTCGCGGTAATACGACGATGAAAGGTTATTTGAAAAACCCAACGGCAACAGAAGAAGCGTTTAAACATGGGTGGTTTCATTCGGGTGATTTAGCGGTTAAACACCCCGATGGTTATATTGAAATACGTGATCGCTCTAAAGACATTATTATTTCGGGTGGCGAGAATATATCGTCGGTTGAGGTTGAGGGCTTATTATTTAATCATCCTAAAATACTTGAAGCTGCAGTGGTTGCAAAAGAGGATGAAAAGTGGGGTGAGACACCTTGTGCTTTTGTGACCTTGAAGCCTGGAGAGCAGGCGACGTCAGAAGAGATCATTGCGTTTTGTCGTCAACATATAGCGCATTTTAAGTGTCCTAAAACAATTATTTTTTCAGCGTTACCAAAAACTTCTACCGGTAAAGTACAAAAGTTTATTTTAAGAGAAAAGGTCAGGAATTTACCTGCGCAAGCGAGTTAACCAAGAATAAAAATTGTTAATTTTCTGGAGATAGGATCACAAAGGGATATAATTAGCACTTTTCAGCAAAAAGATGATGTAAACCTTAATGATGGAAAGTGCAGTCCAAGCATATCTAGAAGGCGGTATTATTGCCTATCCAACGGAAGCTGTTTTTGGCTTAGGTTGTGATCCTACGAACCCTGCCGCTGTTGAGAAGTTATTAGCATTGAAGCAGCGCCCAGTAGAAAAAGGACTCATCCTATTAGCGGCTAACTATTCTCAGTTGCTACCTTTTGTCGATGACAACAAAATCCCTCAAGATAAACGCTTTAGCGTATTGTCACGTTGGCCTGATGGTATTACACAAGTCTTACCCGCTCGACCAGGAGTGTCGAATATGCTTACTGGGCAATTTACATCTATCGCTGTTCGCGTGACTAGCCAGCCTGACGTTGTCGCTCTATGTAAAGCGGTTGATGGACCAATAGTTTCTACCAGTGCTAATTTAACAGGGCAAGAGCCCGCGAGAACTTGGCAACACGTTGAGCAGACATTAGGCGAGCATATTGATTTTATCATTAAAGGCGATACTTTAGGATTTACACAGCCATCTAAAATTATCGATGGTTTAACGGGAGACGTTTTTAGAACATGAGCCAAGTAGACATAAACATAGTGATTGATTATTTAAAGTCACTGCAAGATAAAATTTGTCAGGCGCTTGAAGTTGCAGATGGTAGTGGTAGGTTTGCCGAAGACAACTGGCAACGTGAAGCTGGCGGTGGTGGCCGAACTCGCGTGCTAACCGATGGGGATGTTATAGAACAAGGTGGCGTTAATTTTTCATATGTTTCTGGTGATAAATTACCACCATCAGCGACGGCACACCGACCTGAACTTGCAGGTAGAACATGGCAAGCATGCGGTGTTTCGTTAGTTATTCACCCTAAAAACCCATACATTCCAACATCGCATGCCAATGTACGTTTCTTCATTGCTGAAAAAGAGGGCGAAGCACCCGTTTGGTGGTTTGGCGGTGGATTTGATCTCACACCTTTTTATCCTTTTGACGATGACGTGAAGCACTGGCATCAAACAGCAAAAGACTTAGCAATGCCTTTTGGTGAAAATGTTTATAACGAACATAAAAAATGGTGTGATGAATACTTTTTCTTAAAACACCGAAACGAAACACGTGGTGTTGGAGGGCTATTCTTTGACGATCTAAATGAGTGGGGATTTGACCGTAGCTTTGATTATATAAAAGCGGTAGGTGAAGGTTTTATCGATGCTTATGTACCAATTATTAATAAGCGTAAATCAACGCCATATAGCGAGCAGCAACGACAATTTCAACTATATCGTCGTGGTAGGTATGTAGAGTTTAATTTAGTTTTTGATAGAGGCACCTTATTTGGCTTGCAATCAGGTGGCAGAACAGAGTCTATTCTCATGTCTATGCCGCCACTTGCTCGATGGGAATATAACTACCAAGCGCAGGCAGACAGTGAAGAAGCTAAATTACAAAGCTATCTCGTACCACAAGCATGGTTAAGCGAATAACACTTTAAAATAGCTTTGTAAGTAATATTGCTAAGTGTAACGCTCATATCTGAGAAGATGTGGGCGTTTTTTAATTTTGAGGTGTTTGAAACGAAAAGCTTGGTGAAAAGTTCACCGTTAATTCAAGCTATTAGCGTGCTTTCAAGCGATTCTTAAAAAAGTTCACTGGTTTTTGTTGATGTAGATCATGCTTTAGCGCTGTTTACACTTTGACATGTTTTTAACATTTTCTTTTTTGAGGTAAATCAAGTTTTGTACCTGAATTAGTCATTACAATACACGCAATTACTTATTAGGAAGCACTCTCATGAAAAAGAATCTATTAGCAGTAGCAGTTTTATCTTCACTTTCTTTATCAGCTTTTGCTGGTGGTTACCAAGCTGGCGATATGGTTTTACGTGGTGGTTTAGTTAACGTTCAACCTGACAGCGCTGAATTCACAATCTTAGCAGGTGGCGCGCCAGTTGATATCGGTTTAGGTAACTTAATGGCGTCTGTAGAAGATGATACACAAGTAAGTTTAAACTTTGTTTACTTCCTAGATTCAAACTGGGCGGTTGAAGTATTAGCAGCTACGCCATTTTCACATGACATTACCGTAAATTTAGGTGATGGTACAAAAACAAACTTAGGTGAAACAAAACATTTACCACCAACAGTAAGTGCATTGTATTACTTCGATACAAATTCAAACTTTAAGCCTTATGTTGGTGCAGGTATTAACTATACCTTCTTCTTTGAAGACGACTTTAACCCGGCGATGGAAGGTCCAGATTCTCCACTAAACTTAAGTGATTTAAACTTAACCAATTCATGGGGTTTAAGTGCACAGATTGGTGTTGATTACTACTTCAATGAAAACTGGTCTATTAATGCTTCAGCTCGTTACATCGACATCGATACGACGGCAAAATTTCAAGCATTAGGTGGCACGGTACCAGGTTATGTTGATGTAGACATTGACCCTATGGTTTATTCATTACAAGTTGGTTATAAGTTTTAAGTAAGACCTTAAAAATATAATGAAGAAAAGCAGCATTTGTTATTGCTGCTTTTTTTTGTCTGCGATATTCATTAAGCTTGGTGCTTTAGTCTTTATGCTCACTTAAATATATGGATAAGTACTTAGTCGTTGGTAACCCCATTGCACAATCAAAATCACCTGTTATTCATGGGCTGTTCGCACAAGAAACGCAGCAGAATATGATGTATAGTAAAGAACTCATTGCTGTTGATGACTTTAAGGGAGCAATCGAAAACTTTATCTCATCAGGTGTAAAAGGCATTAATGTTACAGCGCCTTTTAAAGAGCAAGCTTTTGAATTGTGTGATGAGCTTAGCGAGTTTGCAGCAAAAGCAGGCGCAGTAAATACGCTTATATTCAAAGATGGCGCTATATACGGTGATAATACTGACGGCGTCGGTTTGGTCAATGACCTCATCAACCATAATGTTGAGTTGTCGGGTAAATCAATCGTGCTACTTGGTGCTGGCGGCGCTTCTAAAGGTGTTGTAAGTGCTATGCTAGCAGAGCAACCAGCTAAACTTACCATCGCAAATAGATCCGTTGAGAAAGCGCAAAGTATTGCTGAACTCTATCCTGATCAAGTTAGCGCATGTCGACTTGAAGAACTGGCTGACATCCAAGCCGATATTGTCATAAATGCTACTTCTGCTGGCTTAAACGGGCAAAGCCTAAATATCCCATCTAATATTTTCCATGAACAGACGATTTGTTATGACATGACTTATGGTAAAGCGTTAACGCCATTTCTAACTTTTGCGAAAAACTCAGGGAGTAAACAGTTAATCGATGGGTTAGGCATGTTAGTTGAGCAAGCGGCTCAAAGCTTTTATATTTGGCGAGGTGTAAAACCAAGCACTGATGGCGTTATTAGCCAATTAAGAGAGCAAATGTCATTATGAACCAAGCAATACTGTTAAATGATGACTTGTCGTACGATGGCAAATATTGGCGTTTATCGGGGTTATTGAGCGGGCAGCGTATTGATATTGTCGTGACAACCAAACAGTCTGCGTATAGTGATGCTTTGAAGTTTGATATTGAAATGGCGGTAGAAGACTGGCTCGAAGATAACGAGCCAGATAATAATAGTATTATAGAACTTACGCTTTAATCCAAAACCTACAGTCCTAAATAATCGTTTTTCATATTCACGTAATTATCGGCAGATTTTAATAAAAAGGCTTGTTCTTCTGGCTTGAGTGGGCGAGCTTTTTTCATTGGGTTGCCAACATATAGAAAACCACTTTCAAGTAGTTTATTCGGTGGCACTAGCGTTCCGGCACCAATAAGCACATCGTCTTGTACAATGGCACCGTCCATAATAATCGCACCCATACCAACTAATATTCGGTCTCCTAATGTACAACCATGCAGCATACATTTATGGCCAATGGTCACATCATTACCAATAATCAATGGGTAACCGTCTGGGTTTGCTTTGTTTTTATGGGTAACGTGTAACACCGTACCGTCTTGAACATTGGTTCTATTGCCAATCACAATATGGTTAACATCACCACGCATAGCCACCAAGGGCCAAACACCAACGTCATCGCCAATAGTGATGTCACCAATAACGACAGCACTACTATCAATATAAGTAGAATTACCGATTTTGGGAGCGATACCTTTATAAGAACGAATGTTACTTTCCATATTTCCTCTGATTATTCAAACTTTACTTTCATTAATACTACCTTAAAAAGCTTATAGGGTAGAGCGCATGATATGTTCTTGGCACTAAACAAGAGAAAATATCGTCAAACCGGTGGAATAAGGAACATTTTGTCGGATAAATAGCCGAACAGTCATTTATTTACAAATAAGTGTTGACGCAAGCCGTAAAAACTCTAAAATGCGCTCCACTTCTTCGGGGTAACCTAAAGAGAGTAAGTGTAGGAAATACTTGTTAGACCGCATCAAGGAGACATAAGGTCGGTTTTGATAAGTTTAGTTAACGATAGTGAAACTAAACG